>JBKHIY010000015.1:0-59831 GCA_046538415.1 Candidatus Brocadiia bacterium
CCTCTTCATTCGTGCGATTCGTGCATTCGTGACATTCGTGATGAAATCCCTCCCCGTTGGAGCGGGGGCCGTGGCTGGCGGTGGCGGCCCTCCGCCTGGTCGGTGGCCCGCGAGCGGGGCCTCATGTTCTGGCGCCGTCGGCACTTCCGCTCATGTTGCTCGCGTGCAACGCGCCGGTGCGGGCCGGCAACATGGCGCGGGCCGGGGGGGCCGGGCGGGTCAGGAGTGCTCGATGAGCTCCTTGAGCAGGCCGAGAGAGGTGGCGAGGACGATCAGCGCCGCGGCCCTCCAGCGCCCGAGGTGTAGCGGCGGCCCGGGGGAGAGGGCGGGGGGGCTTCCGAGGACGAATCGCTGGAACGCCACAAGGGTGTAGAAGAAGACCGGCGCGAAGAGGGCCCAGGGCACCTCGGCCAGCACGGCGCCCAGGGCGCAGGCGCCCAGCTCGAAGGCCATGGCCGCGGGACTATCGGGGTCGACGGACCGGGCCGTGGCCACGCTCAGCAGCACCGCCGTCGCCGCCAGCCCGGCGAGGAACACCATGGGGTCGGCCTCCATCTCGGCGAAGCGCAGGAGGAAGACCAGCCCCAGGAAACACAGGACGAACGCCGTGCGTCCGGGCGCGGACGACAGCACTCGAGGCACGACGGGCCGGCGTTTGCGCAGCGGCCGGCGCATGGCCCTGGCCAGCAGTTGGAGGCACAGCAAGGCGCAGAGCAGCGTGAAGTCGAGCGTGTGGCGGCCCTCCAGCAGGGCCAGCCCCTCGGCCCTGAGCCGATGCCAGCAGAAGAAGAGCAGCGGATAGGAGATGGCGGCCAGGAACCTGGGAATCTCGATGCCCCGCGTGAAGTTGCGGCTGGCCCACGAGCCCTCGTGGCGGCTCCGCCACATGCGGGCGAGGTTGCTCACCCGCCAGGGCAGGAGCCGGGGCACCTGGCGCTTGTAGGCCCTGTAGACCTCGCCCCATTGGGCCTCCAGCGCCCGCTCCTCGCTCAGAATCTTGCGGTAATGGAACAGGGTCCATACGGCCAGGTAGGCGGCCAGGACCTCGATGCGGCCGATCATGAGGCAGATGCCCAGGTCCAGCAGAAGGTTGCCCAGGTAGAAGGGGTTGCGGCTCATCGCGTAGGGGCCGGACGTGGTGAGCCGCTCTCGCTGCGTGAGATAGGCCTTGGCCCACAGGCGCATCAAGGCGCCGCCGACCGCCAGCGCCGCGCCGATGGCGAACCACGTCGCGGAGAACCGCATCGCCGCCAGCCCCACCACGACCAGCCATAGCCGCAGCGAATTGCGATGGAGGCGCAGAAACTTCGGTACCTTGGCCACGCGGGCGCTCCTGGATGGGCGAGCGGAAGCCGTGCCGTGCGGCCCCCTGCCACGCGGGAGCCGACGCGCTCTCCCGCGTTGAGGGTACACGATGAGGGTGACAGGGAGGTTACGACAGCCTTACAGTTTCGTAATGAGCGCCTTGACAGGGGAGGGGAAACTGTCCCATGATACGCGGCGCGACGGCGTAGCCAGCCCTCCGTTCGAGGGCGGCGCGTCGCCGGGGCCGGGCGGAGGAGCTTCGCACACCCTTGAAGGAGAGAAGGCCGATGGGAGCGACGACGCGATGGGCATTCGTGCTGGCCGCCGCCGCGGGGCTGGCCGGCGGGGCACTCGATGCCGCGCAAGACTCCCCGCCGGAGGGCTTCGAGCTGCTCTTCAACGGCAAGGACCTGACCCACTGGGAGACGGAGAAGACGCGTCCCCAGGCGGCCAAGCACTGGAAGGTGGTCGACGGGGCGCTGGAGTACGACGGCAAGTGGCGCAGCCTGCGCACCACGAAGGACTACGGCAACTTCGAGCTGTGGGTGGACTGGAAGATCCCTCCCGGCGGCGACAGCGGCATCTACCTGCGGGGAAAGCCCCAGGTGCAGATCTGGGACATCAATCGCCACAAGGAGGGCTCGGGGGGCCTCTACAACAACCGCAAGCACGCCCGAAAGCCCCTCGTCGCCGCCGACAACCCGCCGGGGGAGTGGAACACCTTCTACATCAAGATCGTCGACGACCGGGTGACGGTGAAGCTCAACGGCAAGCTGGTGGTGGACGACACGGTGCTGGAGAACTGGCCGAAGTACGAGGGCAAGCTGCCCGCCACGGGCAAGATCGAGCTCCAGCACCACGGCTCGAAGCTGTGGTTCCGCAACATCTATATCAAGGAGCTACCGCCCACGGAGCAGAAGTAGGGGGCGGGGCTCACAGGTTGGCTTTCATCCACTGGTAGCACTTGGCGTAGCCGCGGCCGGCTTCGCGCTCCGGGCCTTCGTACTCGGCGCACCACACGCCGTCGTAGCCGGCCCGGCGGAGGCAGTCGATGGCGTGCTGGAGGTGGATCTCGCCCTCGCCGAGTGCGGCGCCCCGGTAGTTCTCGCGCGAGCCCGTGCCGTCCTTGAGATGGGTGTGGAAGACGTGGGGGGCGATGAGCTCGTAGAAGCGGTCGATGGTCTCCAGGTCGTGTCCCGCCCAGCGGTAGTTCATGGTGTCGAGGTTGGCCCCGACGTTTTGGGAGCCGGCGAGCTCGAAGATCTGGAGCTGGAGCTCCGCGTCGTTGGTCACCGGCCCGTGGTTATCGACGGCCAGTAGTGTGCCCTCGGGCTCGATGAAGGGCACGCAGCGTCGCAGGCAGCCGGCGATGGCCTGGGCGTAGCGCTGGGGCGGCACCTCGTCCTTGGGCCTCCCGCCCTCGGTGCGCACGACGCGGGTGCCGAGGGCGGGGGCGAGCTGGCAGCAGATGCGCTGCATGCGCTCGACCTGGGGGGCGATGGCCGCCTCGTCCTCGAGGACGAAGTCGTTGCCCGCCGACAGGGCGCTGGCCCGCAGCCCCGCGTCGTCGAGCTGGCGGCGCACCTGGCGGGCCTTCTGCTCCGGGGAGTCCTCGTCCGGCCCCCACACGTCCCCGATGGCCACCTCCACGTACTCGTAGCCGGTGCGGGTGCAGAAGTCGAGGAACTGCTCCCAGGTCATGTCGGGGAAGTTGTAGTGGATGACGCCCAGTTTCGGCTCCGCCATGGGCTGGTGCTCCTGGCCTGGGGACGCGGCGGCGGCGGCGGGTGCCCCACGGCGGGGCGCCCTGGCAGGCGGCGATTATAGCGGGCGGGCCGAGGGCCTGCAACGCCCGGGCCCAAGCGAGCGGGACGGGCAGCGTCGGGGCTGCCCGTCCCGCCGGAGGATGCGCCGCCTGCGGGGCGGCGGCTACTTGAGCATTTCGCTGGCCGCGTCGAGGACTTGCTCGACTTCCTTGGCCTGTGCCTCCTCGTCCTTGGGCGGCGGGTCGGTGAGCGCGAAGTTTGCGTGCACCCGCTTGTTCTTGTAGACCAGGACGGTGACGGGCACGTCCTTGTTGAGCTTGAACTTCGCGGGGTCTTTGCCGCTGGCGGGTAGGGTGAGGGGGATGCTCAGCTTGTGCTCTTCGGCCAGCTCGGTGAGGGTCTTCTGGTTCTCCTCGTTGTTCTTGCCCAGGAGGACGACGAAGCCGGCCATGCCGTCCTGCTTGTGTTCGAAGAGCACGAACTTCTCGATAGCCTTGGTCAGCCTGACCAAGCGCTCGTCCGCGGTCCTGGTGAAGACCAGGATCGACGGACGGCTCCCGTTACGTCACACGTAGCACAGCTTGCTGTCCTTCTGCGGTCCCGTGACGGCGTAGACGTTGAAGGCCGGCACTCCGCTGCCCTTGGGCAGGCCCGAGAGGGGCCCGTCGTCGTCGGCGGCGGTGCACGAGGCGGCCAGCCCCACGGTGAGCAGAAGGACGGCGCCCAGGGGCGCTGCCTTGCTGCCTGTCATCCCGCACCTCCTGATTCTGGTTTCTCCGGCCCGCGCGTCTCCCACGCGGGCCATGATGCCAGAGACGGCGCGGCGAGTCAAGAGAAATGGTGGGGGGGCGGGAGCGGGGGCGTCAGCCCTCGGCGACCACGCGGTTGCGCCCCCCGCGCTTGGCCTGTTCGAGGCAGGCCTCGAGCCGGCGGAGGAGGGGCCCGGCGGCCTCACTGCTGCGGTGCTGGACCACGCCGAGGCTCACGGTGGCGCTGAGGACGTTGGCGCTCTGGCTGGTCTTGCACTCCCACTTGGCGAGTCCCACGGAGCTTCGGATTTCCTCGGCCACCTGGCGCCCCTGGCGGAGGGAGCAGCCGGGGAGGATGACGCCGAACTCCTCGCCGCCGTAGCGCCCCACGATGGCTCCCGGGTAGGTCTCGCAGGTGCGCTGGATGACGCCGGCGACGCGGAACAGGAGGGCGTCGCCCACCCGCCGGCCGTGCTGCTTGTTGATGGCGGCGAAGTGATCGATGTCCGCCAGGGCCAGGCACCAGCTTCCGCTGACGGCGGCGGACTGGTCGGCGAGCTCGCCCACCCGCTGCTCGAAGGCCACGCGGCTGAGCACGCGGGTGAGGCTGTCGTGGAGGACCTGGCGCTGGGCCTCGGTGAGCTTGCGGTCCACGGCCTGGATGATCTGCTCGCTGCTGTCCAGGTCGGCGGAGGCGCGGTCGGCGTCGGCCCGCATCTCGGTGGCCGCCTCGCGGACGTTGCCGGTGACGGACTTGAGCCGCGAGGCGATGAGGTCGGTATCGCCCAGGGCGTCGAGCCCGTCGAGCTCCTCGAGCTGCTTGTCCATGTCGGCCACGGTGCGCTCGTTGGACCGGGCGAGGGTATCGACCGTGCCGTTGAGGATTTCCATGGCCTGTCGCAGCTCGCGCTCGCGCTGGAGCATGGTCTCCAGGCGGTTGGGGTCGTAGGCCAGGGCCAGTCCCCGGAGTGCGGCCCACACGCCGCGCAGCTCCTGGACGCACTGCTGGAGCTCGGCGGCGATCTTCTTGCCCGGTCCCTTGCGGCTGAGCTCGACGAGGCGGGCGCCCACGGCTTCCAGGCGCAGCGTCAGCTCCTGGGGGTCGTGGGAGGCTTGCTGGCCGGTGGCGGATTCCACGGTGGTCGAGGGCATGATGCCGGTCCCTGCGGCAGCGGCTGTCGGCGAGGCATAACCGTATGCTGGGACGGAGGATGGGGCTACGAGCCGGTTGGCTCCCCCTGCCCGGCCTCCCCGGTGGGGCCGCGGCGGCGCCCTCTCCGCTCCCATCCAGTATCGGCACGCCGCCGCGCGCAGTTAAGGCCCATGCCCCCGGAACGGCCGGCTAATCCTCGAGGGCATCGAGCAGGGCGCAGGCGATCACCACGTGGCCCGTGCGGTTCGGATGCACCGGCTCGGCCCCGAAGGCCGACGGCGGGCGGTGGCGAAGCTGGCGCTGGAAGACCTGGTGGGTGGGCACCCGGCGGGCGGCGAACCGCTGGGCCAGCTCCCCCACCACCGCCCGGTAGCCCTCGAGGGCCGCCAGCACCTGTCGCTGGGCCTCCGTGGCCGCCTGCTCCGTGGTCATGTAGAAGGGCTCGAGGAGCACCAGGCCCGGCCCCACCTCGTCGGCCACGCGCTGGAGGAGGCCGGTGTAGAGCTCCCGGTAGGTGGGCGGCGGGATGTGGTGGACGCCGGCCAGGGTGCGGTGGAGGTCGTTGATGCCGATCATCACGGCCAGCCAGTCGGGCCGCTCGGCCAGGACGTCGGTCTCCCATCGGGCGGCCAGCTCGACCGCGGTGTTGCCCCCGATGCCCTTGTTCACCACGCGGACCGCCCGCTGGGGGTGGCGTGCGACCAGGAGGTCGGCGAAGAAGGCCACGTAGCCGCAGCCCAGGGGCGCGGCTTCGGCCCTGCGGCCGCAGTCGGTGATGCTGTCGCCGATGAGAACCATCTTCTGGCCGTCGGCCACGCACAGGTCGCCCATGGGCACGGTCTCCTCAAGATGTGTTCGCAGGGCCGGTCGGCGGGGGCACGAGGGCCTCGGGGGCGCCGGCCTGGCGGAGGGCCTCGCGGGCCAGTGCCCAGAAGGCGAGCGCCTCGTCGCGGGCCGCCTCCCAGGGCCTGCCCGCGGCCCGTCGCTTGCCCGCTCGCCGCGAGCGGCTGGCCGTCCTGGCCAGGTGGCGCCAGGCGGCGAACAGGGCGCGGGTGGCAGCATAGCGGCGGGACGAGAGCGCCGCTCCCGGGGCTTCGAAGTAGCGCTCGCGGAGCCTCGCCACCAGGGCAGGCTCGTCGCCACACAGGCCCAGCTCCGCCAGGAAGAGGTCCGCCTGGGGGAACCAGTAGGCCGCGGTGGGCAGGTCGAGGAGGCCCAGCTCGCCCCCCGCCCCGAGCACCAGGTTCTTCCCGTGGAAGTCGCCGTGGACCAGTGGGAACTCCCTGCGGTCCAGCGCCTCGAACTGCCCCGTGAGCCAGCGGCGCAGCGCCCGGGCCTGGCCGCGAGCCAGCTCGATGCCCTCCACCTGTCCCGCCCGCTCCAGCCACTCGGCGGCCAGGGCGCTCACGTGGCGGCCGGGCCGCCACCGCTCCCCCTGCCAGGGCCGGCCGGCGACGGGCGAGCGCACGCCGTGCAGGCGGGCCAGCAGCTCGGCCACGGCGTCCATCACCTCGCCGCGCTGGGCCAGGGGCAGGGAGGCCACCAGCGGCCCCTCCAGGCGCTCCTCGCACAGCACGGCGAAGCCGTAGGCCCGGCGGGTGGCCCGCGACTGGTCCGCGAAGAGCACCCGCGGCACCCGGATGCCCTGGCCCGCCAGCAGCTCGGCCAGGGCGGCCAGGGCTCGCGGGCGCCGGCGGTGGGCGCTGCGGTAGAAGACCCGCAGCACCACCGTCCCCACGCCTTCCACGGCCAGGTGGCGGGTGGTGCCCACCTTGCCGTCGGCGAAGGTGCCCAGCTCGGCCCCGGCCACGGCTTCGGGGGACACGCCCAGGCGCCGCGGCAGCTCCTCCGCCACGTAGCGCGCCAGGCGCCGGTCGAGGTCGCGGCAGGTCCCGGGCTTGCGGAAGGGCCACATGGTCGGGCCTCGAATGGGGGGAAGCCGCTCCCAGGCCGCCGCTCAACGACCCCTGGCGCGGAGGGCCTCCAGGGCCTCGCGGGCCTGCTCGTGGTCGGGGTCGAGCTGGTGTAGCCGCTCCAGCTCGTCCTCGGCCTGTGCCAGGAGGCGGCGGGCCACGCACCAGCGGGCCAGCTCGTAGAGCCGCGCCGGGTCGTCGCCGGCCAGGTAGCGGCGGCGCACGTAGGAGGCCATCCGCTGGGCGGCGCGGCCCTGCATCCGGGAATTGCCCATCATCAGGGTCCAGGTGGTCCCGCAGCGTCCCACCCCCACGGTCTTGGCTCCGCCGACCATGATCTTGTGGTGGCCCTGGGAGTAGTACCAGGTGCGGAAGGCGCCCACGCCGCCGCTCGGGCCCCGGGCGATGCACTCCCCCGCCCAGCTCGTGTGCTCCCGCTTGGCCCGCTGGCCGGGGCTGCGCAGGTGGGCGGTGGGCGAGGTGTGGGAGAAGTAGCCCTTGGCCACCATCTCCTCCGAGTGCTTCTTGGCGGCCACGGTCAGGCGGAGGTCGATTTCCGCGGGATGGAGGCCGAGGAGCATGCGGTGGACGTTCAGGCGTGCCACGCAGGCGGCCTCGGCGGCGTCGATCCAGGCGGCGAAGCGGCGGTTCCGCTCCAGGACCTCACGCCCCGAAGCGTGGCCCGCGGCCCGGCCGACCAGCTCCAGGCTCACCAGGGCGTCGGCCAGCTCCTCGCTCCAGTCGAATCGCAGGGGGGTGTCCGCTGCGTAGGTCTCCATCTCGTGGATGGCCTCGAGGATGGCCTGGGCCCGGGGAAGCCCGCGCAGGGCCTCGAGGGCTGCCCCGAGGGCATCGTCGATGGGCTCCATCGCCTGGTCGAGCCTGCTCTTGGAGAAGCCGTCGCCGCGCACGGCCTCCAGCGCTGCCCGGCCGTGGGCCGAGCTGGCCTCGCGGAGGGCCAGGGCCGGCTCCTTGAGCCCCGGATGGCGCAGCAGCCTCTCCAGGGCGGCCCAGGCGCGCTCCCGCTGCTCGTCCACGGCCTCCACGAGGGCGGAGGGGATGGGCTCGCCGGCGGCCTGCAGGCGGCTCCAGGCCCGGCGGCGGGCCCTGGCGTCGCCGGCCTTCAGGGCGCGGAGGAAGGCCTGTGCGGGGCTGGGCCCCTCCTCGCCGGCCCGGGCCGCGGGCAGGCCCGCGGCGAGGAGGGCCAGGACCAGGCGGGCCAGGCGGTGGGGCATGGGGGCTCGCTCCGGGCCGTGGGGAGCTGGGGGACGGCCCGCCGCTCACAGCGTCCATCCCTGGCGGTATTCGCGGCGGACGAAGCGGTTCGCTTCCGGCACGTTGGTGCTTCGCATCCGCTCCGCGTCCCACTGGACTTTCTGGCCGGTGCGCACCGCGAGGTTGCCGATGAGCACCATTTCGGTCAGCGGCCCGGCATAGGTGTCGAAGCTGGCGCCCGGCCTGGGTCCTCCCTTGCAGCCCCGGAGCCACTCCTGGTAGTGATTCTGGCCGGGCACGCGGGGGATGGTCTTGGGCACCTTGTGGTTTTTGAGCAGGTCGCGCATCTTGCTCTCGGGGATCACGCGGGGGCTGCGACAGTAGATGCCGGCCATCACGGTGGCCTCGTCGCCGACGATGAGCTGGCCGCCGATGCGCCGGGGCAGCTTGCGGTCCGGCTCCAGCTCCTCGGGGCGGGGCACGGCCAGGCGCTGGGGCCGCTGGTTCTTCTCGTAGCCGTCGTTCCACACCACCTTGACCCCTGCCCGCTCGCCGCGCGGGGGGAAGTGGATGGTGATCCGCGACCAGTTGGGCGGCGACTCGTCGGTCATCGGCCCGGCCTCGGCCTCCACGCTCTCCGGGTAGCCCAGCTCGAGGGCGTAGTAGGCCGCGTCCATGGCGTGGCACGCGATGTCGCCCAGGGCACCGCTGCCGAAGTCCCACCAGCCGCGCCAGCGGAAGGGCTGGTAGGCCTTGTCCACGTAGGGCCGCTGGGGGGCGGGGCCCAGCCACAGGTCCCAGTCCAGGTGGTCGGGCACGGGGTCGGTCTTCTCCGGCCGGGCGAGGTTCTGGGGCCAGATGGGGCGATTGGTCCAGTACCACACCTCGCGCACCTGGCCCAGCCAGCCGGCCTCGACCCACTCCTTGACCAGTCGCGGCCCGTCGAAGGCGTGTCCCTGGATGCCCATCTGGGTGCACACGTCGTACTTCCTGGCGGCGAGGGCCAGGGTGCGGGCCTCGTGGATGGAGTGGGTGAGGGGCTTCTGGCAGAAGACGTGCTTGCCCATCCGCATGGCCATCATGGAGGCGGGGGCGTGGATGTGGTCGGGGGTGGAGATGGTGACCGCGTCGATCGCCTTGTCCATCTTGCGGAGCATGACGCGGAAGTCCTTGAACTTCTTGGTCTTCTCGAAGCGTTTGTAGCTGGGTGCGGCGCGCTTCTCGTCCACGTCGCAGAGGGCCACGATGTTCTCGCCCGCCATGGCGCCCACGTCGCCGCGTCCCTTGCCCCCGCAGCCGATGCAAGCGACGTTCAGCTTGTCGCTGGGCGCCGGGTCGCCGGGGCCGCCCAGGACGTGGCGGGGCACGACCAGCCAGGCGGCCGATGCCGCGGTGCCTCCCAGGAAAGCCCGTCGCGTGATCCTCGTCTCGCTCAACGTCTCACCTCACATTCCTGTTGCCCGCGAAGCGTGTCCGTTCCCAGTTGGCCAGGCGGCTATTCTACCCGCAGGGCCCCGGCGGTTCAACCGCGTGCGGCTGGGCGCCGTCACGGGGCGTTCTGGATTTGGCGGATGGCGGAGAAGGCGCGGGCCCGCAGCAGGTCGCGCTGGGCGTCGCCGCTGTTCGCCTCGTAGGGGCTGCCCGCGGCTCGCCGGAGGGCGGGCAGCGCGGGCGCCGCGGCGGGGCCGATGGCCCCCAGGGCGCCGGCTGCGGCGGCCCGCACGCCGGGGTCCTGGTCGTCTTCCAGGGTGTCGATCAGCGGCTCCACGGCGTCCGCGGCGGGCGGCCCCAGGAGGCCCAGGGCGCGGGCCGCCTGGTAGCGGATCTGGGCCGAGGGGTCGTCGAGGGCGGCCACGAGGCGCCGCACCCCCGCCTCGCCCATGGCCCGCAAGGCGTGCTTGGCCGCGGCCTCGAACTCCGCTCCCGGCCAGGGCTTCGCCAGGGCCTCCAGGAGCGCCGGCACCGCCTCCGCTGCCGCGGGGCCCAGGGCGGCCAGCTCCCGGGCCGCCTCCGTGCGGGCCTTGACGTCCTGGGAGCCGAGCTGCTCCGCCCAGCGGGCCACCTCCTCGTCCGCGTAGGCGGCGGGGCCGTCGGTCTCCTCGCCCGAAGGCGCCGCGCCCGGCTCCAGGGGCTTCTCCTTCGTCCCCTGGCCCCCCAGCAGGACCACCAGGAGCACCACGACCAGGGCCCCGAGGGCCACCGAGCCGATGGCCACGAGCAGGGCCGGGGTCTTCGAGGGCCGCCGGCGGGGAGCGCGTCTGCGGGACGATGGGCTGGAACGGCGGTCGTTGGGCATGGGGGACCTCATGTGCTGGAGACCATAGGGCTCGTCATCATACTCGCCCCCGCCGCGAGGTCAAGCCAGGCCCGCGACCCGGGCGTCGCCTTGCTGGATGCGGGGCCTGGCTCGGCGCTACAATGCGTGCGTCGGTCGCCGACGGGAGCAGGAGGTCGCTCGATGACCGCTCGCCAGCGGTTCGCCGCCACCATGAGCCTGGGCTGTCCCGACCGGGTGCCCCTGTTCGAGGAGGGGCTCCGGGAGGACGTCCTGGCCCGCTGGCGGGAGCAGGGCCTCGGCGAGGCGGAGCTGGCCGACCTGTTCTGCTACGACCGCCGCGAGCAGGTGCCCGTGGACCTCGAGCCTCGTCCCCGCCTGGAGCGGCCGGTGGCCTCGCGGCGCGACCTGGCGGCGCTCCGCGAGCGGCTCGACCCCCTGGACCCCGCTCGCCTGCCCGACGACTGGGCTCGCCGCGTCGCCGCCTGGCGGGGCCGCGACCACGTGCTCCAGCTCCCCATCCACAGGGGCCTGTTCCTGAGCCTGGGGGTGGGCGACTGGTCGAGCTTCGTGCGCGTGGCGTGCCAGGTGCGCGACGACCCGGGGCTGGTGGCGGAGGCGATGGCGGCGTACGGCCGCTTCGCCGCGCGGCTGGCCGAGCGGGTGCTGGGCGAGGTGGGCGTCGATTTCGCGAGCTTCTCGGAGCCCATCGGGGGCAACGACCGGCCGCTGGTCTCGCCCCGGGACTACCGGCGGCTGGCCCTCTCCAGCTATCGGCCGGTGCTGGAGGCCCTCCGCCGCGGGGGCGTGCGCACCGTGGTCTTCCTCACCTACGCCAACGCCCGGGCGCTGCTTCCGGCCGTGCTCGACGCCGGGTTCGACTGCCTGTGGGCCTGCGAGACGGAGGGAGCGGCGATGGACTATCGCTCGCTGCGCCGCGAGTTGGGGCCCGCCCTGCGGCTCATCGGGGGCATCGACCTCGACGTGCTGCTGACCACGCCGGAGCGCATTCGCCGCGAGCTGGAGGCCGAGGTGCCGCCCCTCCTGGCCCAGGGCGGCTACGTGCCGCTGGCCGACGGGCGGGTGCGGGCCAACGTGCCTTTCGCCCACTACGCCTGCTACCGCAGTCTGCTGGAGCGGCTGGTGGGTGCCCGGTGAGCGTGGGCTAGTTGCCGAGGGCCTTTTCGATGGCGTCGGCCTCGGCGTTGTGGGGGTCGACCTTGCGGATGGCCTGGACGGCCTCTCGTGCGGCGTCGTGCTGTCCCGCGGCGGCGAGTGCCCTGGCGCGTCCCACCAGTGCAGCGAGGTTTTGAGGCTCGATGGCGGCGGCGACGCCGTATTCGCGTGCCGCCTGGGCGTGGTCCCCGGCGGCCTCGTAGGCCTGTGCGGCGGCGAGGTGGACCTTGGGCTCGAAGGGGTCCACGTAGATGGCCCGCAGGTAGGCCTCGGCGGCCTCGGCGTGGCGGCCTTGCTCGGCCAATAGCTCGGCCAGGCGGACCTGTGCGGGGGCGTCGGAGGCGTCGAGGCGGGTGCCCTGGCGGAGCACGCCGATGGCCTTGCGGGGCTCGCCCGCCTGGACGTAGAGCTCGGCGAGGCGCAGGTGGAGGCCCTTGCCGCGGGTTCGGGCCCGGGGGTAGATGCGGCGTGCGGCCTCGAGCTGGGCGATGGCCTCCTCGCGACGCCCCTCCTTGGCGGCCAGGAGGCCGAGGTGCCAGGCGGCGAAGAAGTAGTCGGGGTCCAGCTCCCTGGCCCGCAGGTAGTGCTCCCTGGCCGCCTCGGCGTCGCGGTCCTTGGCCTCGGCCACGAGGCCGAGGATGGCGTGGGCGCGGGCGATGTCGGGCTGGAGCTCGAGGGCTTTCCGGGCCGCCTCGCGGGCCGGCTCGAAGCGGCGTGCGGCCACGCGCCCGGCGGCGATGCGGGTCCACGCGGCGGCATCCGCCTCGCCCTCCTTGGCCTGCTTCTCCAGCCTGGCCAGGGTGGCCTCGGTCTCCCGGGGGCTGAGCTTGATCTGCTCGGCGTAGCGGCGGATGGTGGCCAGGGCCTCGGCGTTGACCTCCTCCAGGCTCTTGCCCGTGACCTGGGGGAGGACGTCTTCGAGCTGGCCGCCCTCGCGGAAGCGGCGGAGCAGGCCGAGAATGGCCTCGAAGCCGCAGGTCTGCTCCAGGTAGCGACAGGTCAGGAACGCCTGGTAGTAGCTCAGCGGCACCTGGGCGCGGAAGGTGGGGCGGGTGAACCCCGCATCCAGGTCCTCCAGGGGCAGCAGCTTGTCGTGGGCCAGGGCGTGGACCAGCAGGCCGTCCCACTTGGTCCGGGTGTCGCCCTCCTCGCTCACGCTGAGGCCCTCGGTGAGCCACCGGGGGATGTTGTAGCGGGTCTTCTGGAGGGTGAGCACGTGGGCGAACTCGTGGACCAGCACCTGCCGCCAGTTGAAGGGGCGGACGCCCCGCCCCCGGGCCACCCGCGGCGAGGGCATGGTGATCACCTGGCCCAGGCAGGCCCCCAGGGCGCTCAGGCCGGGAAGCCCCACCGTGCGGGCCGAGAACTCCGAGTGCTTGGGAAACAGCAGCACCAGGGTGCGGCCCCCGTACTGCTCCGGGCCGTCGGGGCGCACTCCGTACTTGGCCGTCAGCCGCTCGTACATGGGCTCCAGGGCGAGCTCCAGGTAGGGCCACAGCACCGCGTCCTCGCTGCGGTCCAGCTTGACGAAGAAGTGCGGCGTGCGGTGGTAGACGAACTCCTTGCGCTTGAAGTCGCGGTCCAGCACGGTGAGCATGTTGTAGGCCCACACGTTGAAGGAGTTCATCCGGAAGGCCCGGTCGAGCAGGCGGTAGCCCTCCTGCTCCTCGCCCGAGAGCAGGAGGCACTTGCCCGCCAGGTAGTAGCCGCGCCAGTAGTCGGGGTCGCGCTCGATGGCCTGGCGTGCCCAGGCCACGGCGGCGGGCAGGCGGCGCAGGCGCTGGCTGGCCACGGCGAGGGTGGCGTAGACCTCGGCGTTGTGGGGGTTGATGGCGTGGACGCGTGCGATGGCCTTGTCGCGCAGCCCGGGCCGGCCCACGGCCTCGTAGTGGGCGGCCAGGAGGGCCAGGGCCTCGGGGTCGTTGGGGTTCACGGCCAGGGCCTGGCGCACCTCGGCCAGGCTCTCCTCGTGCTTGCGCTCGACGGCCAGCATGGCGGCCTTGAGCAGGTGAGCGAGGGGCAGCGCGGGGTTCACCCGCAGGGCCTGCTCGATGGCCTGGGTGGCCTGGTCGTAGTGGTTGTTGGCCAGGAGCACGGCGGCCAGGCCCACGCGGGCCACGGCCAGGCGGGGGTTGCGCTCGAGGGCCTGCTCGAAGTTGCGGCGGGCCAGTGCCCAGGCGTACTTGCTGGTGCAGTGGAAGCCGGCGTGGACGTAGGCCTCGAGGTGCTCGGGGTCGGCCCGCTGGGCCTCCTGGTAGGCCCGCCAGGCGCCGTGGGGGTCGTCGCGCTGGGCGGCGCGGGCCACGGCGGTGAGGGCCTCGGCGCTCTTCGCCTCGCCCTGGGCGTAGAGGGCGAAGAAGTAGCCCTGCTGCTCGTCCCAGGCCGCCCGGTCCCCCCGAATCTCCGCGAGCTGGAGGGTCAGGAGCCGGGCCTCGATGTGGCCCGGGTCGACCTTGCGGGCACGGGCCAGTCGCGCCGCGGCCTCGTCGTAGCGGCCGGTCTCCATGAGGGCCGTGGCCGAGCGGGCCAGGGCGTCGGGGTCGTCGGGGGCCAGGCGCTCGAGGCGGGCGGCCTCCTGGGTGGCGTCGTCGTAGCGGCCGGTCGCCAGCCAGGCCCGAATGCGAAGCCCTCGCGCCGCCCGCTCCGCCCCCTCGGCGGCATCGGCCAGGAGGGCCTCGATGGCGGCCAGGCCCTCCTCGTAGTGCCCGGTGGCGATGGCCTCGCGGGCCGCCGCCAGCTCCGGCTCGGCCGCCACCGAGGCCGAGCCACCGCACAGCGTCAGGGCGGCGAGAAGGGCGATACCCGAGAGAAATCGTCGCGCCTTCATCACGGAAGGAACCTCCAGCTACCTCTCAGTATACCAGAACGCGGGGGGAGGCGGAATGCCCTGCGGGCCGCTTGATCCCCGCCGCCCCGCGCCGTAGGATGCGAGGGTCGCAGCCCCCGCTGGATGGAGATGGACATGGACTTGTGGCTGGTCGTGCCCCTTGTGGGCCTGGCCGCGCTGGCGCTCGCCGGCGGCGAAACCCAGGGCGCGGAGCTGGCCCGCGAGGGAGCGCGCGAGCTGCCCCAGGCCTGCGAGGCCGACGTGGTGGTCGTGGGCGGGGGCACGGGCGCCGTGGCGGCCGCCGTCGCCGCGGCGGAGGAGGGCGCCAGGGTGTTCCTGGCCGCGCCCTATCCCTACCTCGGCGAGGACCTGTGCGCCACCCTCCGCCTGTGGCTCGAGGCGGGCGAGCGCCCCGAGGCGCCATTGGCCAGGAAGCTCTTCCGGCCCGCCCAGGGGGCCGCCTTCCCCCCTTCGCTGCCCTTCACCTACCGCGCCGACCGGCCTTCCGCCAGGCGCCATCCCGACACCGACCCGCCCTCCCGCCTCGCCGACGGCCGGTGGGGCAATCCCCAGACCGAGAGCGTCCAGTACGACGGCGACGTGACCGTGGTCGCCGACCTCGGCGAGCCGAAGCCCATTCGCAAGGCCCACCTGCTGGTCTACCACCGCAGCGACTTCCAGGTGGCCGGCGTCGACGTGGCCCTCAGCCAGGACGGGCGAGAGTGGAAGCCCGTGGCGACGGTGCGCAATCCCCATCCGCCGCAGGAGGCCCTCCGCGCCCCGGCCATCCCCCTTTCGGCGGCGGTGGGCCAGCGGGCCCGCTACGTGCGGCTCGCGGTCCGCCGGGCGGCGGGCTCGGAACGGCTGCTGCTCGGCGAGATCGTGCTCGAGGGGCCGGGCGAGGCGGAGGGCGGGCCCCACAGCCTGGTCGCGCCTCTCCACGTCAAGCGCACCCTCGACGAGGCGCTGCTGGACGCCGGCGTGCGCTTCCTCTTCGGCTGCCTGCCCACCGACGTGCTCCGCGACGCCGAGGGCCGCGTATGCGGCATCGCGATGGCCAACCGCGCCGGGCGCCAGGCGGTGGTGGCCAGGACGGTCGTGGACGCCACCGAGGGGGCCTGGGTGGCGCGCATGGCGGGAGCGGACCTCCGCTCCCTGGGCGGCGGGCCGGTGACGGTCCGCCGGGTGGTCATCGGCGGCCAGCCCCGCCCGGCCGAGGGCCTGGCGGTACGGCGCACCGGCCTGCGGTTCCCCGCCGGCAAGGGGGGCCGTGGGGGCGAGCTGGTCGAGTTCACCCTGCGGCTGCCGCTTCGCGAGCGCACCTTCGGGGCCTTCGCCGAGCTCGAGCAGCGTGCCCGCGACCTCACGGAGGCGGAGGACCGGTTGCGGGGGGCCGAGGCGCTGGCCTGGGCTCCGCCGTGGCGGCTGGTGGGCGCGGCGTCGGCGGAGGGCGAATGGCCGGGCCCCGAGGCCCTGCCCCTCGACGCCTTCCGCCCCCGAGGGCTGCGGCGGCTGCTCGTCCTCGGCCCCTGTGCCGACCTGCCGTCGGAGCACGCGGCCCGCCTGCTGAGGCCCCTGGCCCGCATGGCCCTGGGTCGGCGCATCGGGGCCGCCGCGGCGGCCGAGGCGCGGGGCCTGCCCGAGCCCCGCGAGCCGGCTCTGCGCAGCGGCCCGGCGAAGGGCGAGGCCCTGGGCGAGGTGCGGGAGCCGCTGGGCGGCCCCCGCCCCGTCTCCGAGGGCCCGGGCGTGCCCCAGGAGGCGCGGGGGGTGCCCGTGCTGGGCGCCTGGGACGTGGTGGTCGTGGGCGGGGGCACGAGCGGGGCTCCCGCGGCCATCGCCGCGGCCCGCCAGGGCTGCCGCGTGCTGGTGGTCGAGTGCCAGCACGGCCTCGGCGGGGTGGGCACCCTGGGCCTCATCGGGCGCTACCACCAGGGCTACCGCGGCGGCTTCACCGCCGAGGTGGACCGCGGCGTGGGGGCCAGTGGCCGGGGCTGGGACGTGGAGCGGAAGATGGCCTGGTGGCGTCGCGCCCTGCGGGAGGCGGGCGGCGACATCTGGTTCGGCTGCATCGGCTGCGGGGCACTGGTCCGCGAGGGGCGGGTGCGCGGCGCCGTGGTGGCCACCCCCTGGGGACGCGGCGTGGCCCTCGCCGAGGTGGTGATCGACGCCACGGGCAACGCCGACGTGGCCGCCGCGGCGGGAGCCCCCTGCGCCACCACGGACGCCAGCCGCGTGGCCGTCCAGGGCACCGGCCTGCCCCGAAGGCCCCTGGGCGCCGACTACGTGAACACCGATTTCACCATCACCGACGAGACCGACCTGGTGGACGTGTGGCAGCTACTGGTCGCCGCCAGGAAGCACTACCGGGGCTTCGACGTGGGCACATTGGTCGACACCCGCGAGCGGCGGCGCGTGGTGGGCGACTTCACCCTCTCCATCCTCGACGTCCTGACCGCCCGCACCTACCCCGACACCATCGCACAGGCGGTGAGCAACCTCGATACCCACGGCTACACCATCGCGCCCGTGCTCACCCTCCGCCATCCGGGGCGCACCCATTGCTTCGTGCCCTACCGCTGCCTCCTGCCCCGGGGGCTCGGCGGCCTGCTGGTGGTGGGCCTGGGCATCAGCGCCCACCGCGACGCCATGCCCTTCGTGCGCATGCAGGCCGACCTCCAGAACCTGGGCTACGCCGCGGGACTCGCCGCCGCGCAGGCCGTCCACGCCGGCGTCGGCACCCGCGAGATCGACGTCCGGGCCCTCCAGCGCAAGCTGGTGGCCCTGGGCAACCTGCCCGAGGAGGTGCTGGGCCACGAGGATTCGCATCCGCTGCCGCCCGAGGCCCTGGCCCGGGCGGTGGCGACCCTGCCCCGGGGCTATCGCGGGGCCGCCGTCCTGCTCGCCCATCCCCGCCGGGCCGTGCCCCTGCTCCGCCGGGCCTACCGCCAGAGCGACGGCGAGGCGGCGCGCCTGGCCACCGCCCACGTGCTGGCCGTGCTCGGCGACGCCGACGGCCTGGAGACCCTCATCGGGGCCGTCCAGGCGGCGCCCGACCTGGGCGACGGCTACCGCTACCGGGGCATGGGCCACGACCACTCGCGGCGTCGCATGAGCCAGGTGGACAGCCTGATCACCGCCCTCGGCCTGGCCGGCGACCGCCGGGCCGTGCCCGCCATCCTGGCCAAGCTCGAGCTCCTCGGGCCCGATGCCCCCTTCTCCCACCACTACGCCGTGGCCACGGCCCTGGAGCGGCTCGGCGCGCCCGAGGCGGCCAGGCCCCTGGCCGAGCTGCTCGCCCGCCCCGGGATGAGCGGCCACGCCATCCACACCCTGGAGCAGGCCATGGCGGTCGAGGCCCCGCCGCTGGGCAACGAGTCGCGGCGGCGCTCCTTCCGCGAGGTCGTCCTCGCCCGGGCGCTCCTCCGCTGCGGCGATCCCCAGGGGATGGCGCGGGACATCCTGGAGTCCTACCGCAAGGACCTGCGGGGCCACTTCGCCCGCCACGCGGCGGCGCTGCTGGCGGCGCGAGCCGGGGAGTGACGGCCGCTGGCTCGCTTCTGATGCCTGCTATTCGCCCATTGGCGGCGTTGGTGATGGGGCCTCTTCTTCCGCGCGCCGGCGGCGCGGGCGGGCGGCGGGGCGCCTACTTGGTCTCGATCAGCAGGCGGTTGGCGCGGATCCTGCGGTCGCGCCGGGTGTTGATGCGGAAGGTGGCCTGGTCGCCGGGGCCGATCACCCGGGGGCTGGTGTAGGCGGATTCGGTCTTCACCACGTTGTCGTCGGCGTCGAGGAACTGGGCTTTGACGACGACGAAGCTGAGGGGGGCGTCGGAGACGTTCTCGACGGTGCCGGCGATGGTGATGAATCCGCCCTCGACGGTGCTGTGGCGGTCCACGACGCGCGCCGTGGCCTGGCCGCCGTCGGCGGCCTGGCGTCCCTGGTCGGAGGAGCCTCTGGCGGCGACCTTTTCCTCGACTCGTGCGGCGGCGGCGCGGGTGGCGGCGTCCTTGGCCAGCTCCAGGCGGATGGTGTGGAGGGTCTCGGCGAGGGAGTCGAGCTTGGTCTCCAGGCGGTTCAGGCGCGAGCGCATGTCGCGGACCTCGCCTTCGAGGGCAACGAGTCGGCGGCTGGCGGCGCGGTCGAAGCGGACCAGGGCCTTGAGCTGGGCGAGCTGGTCGTCCACTTCCTTGAACTTGTCGGTGATCTCCTCGGGAGCCCAGTGGTCGGCCCGCAGCGGGGCGGGTGCGAGCAGGGCGAGGGCGAGGGCGAGGCTCCAGGGGCGTGTGCGGGCCATGGCGCACCTCCTGTGCACGGACGTCGTAGCGGGGCCTTGCGTGCGGCCTAGTAGTCGCCGCTGGTGTCGAGGGGCCCTGTGGGGGCCTGTCCCTCGGTGGCGGGGGCGGCTTCGCCCTTGTAGTCGCGGTGCCAGCCTTCGGGGATCTTGACGCGGGCGAAGCGGCCCTTGGTGATGCGGTATTTCTTGAACCAGGGCTTGGCGTTCTTTCTGACGATGCGGTCCACGGTGCTCAGGCGCTGGACGGCCTCGGTGCGGAGGAAGTTGACCCGCTCCTTGCGGTCGTCGAAGTCGAAGTACTCCTTCCAGAAGGCGCGGCCTCCGAGCACGCCGCTGGCCCCGTGTGCGGCGGCCATGGCCACCTGCCGCTCGTAGTCGGGGAAGTCGACTCCCGCGCTGAGCAGCACCCAGGGCTTCTTGCAGGCCTCGTCGAGGGCATCGAGGTTGGCGGCCAGTCGCTCGTCGGCGTCGTGGCCGAGGGTGCCGGGGAACTCGGCCTTGTAGACGTCGCACAGGGCGCTGAGGTGGACCGCGGTGTCGATCGCGGTGGTGGGCTTGCGGTCGAGATAGGAGGGCGAGGTCTTCTGCTCGTCGGCGAAGGGGTAGCTGAGGGTCTCGAGGAGGAAGACGATGTCGTGCTCGTCGCACTCGCGGGCCACCTGCTCGACGAGCTGTCGCTGGTGGTGGGCGCTCTCGGTGTGGGTGGGCTCGTAGTAGACGAGCAGCTTGACCGCGTCGGCGCCCATCCGCTTGATCTTCCCCACGCTCCAGCCTTCCTCGATGCGGGTGAGCTTGCCGTTGCCGTCCGCCGTGGGGTCCGAGCCGGTGCGCTCGAGACGCACGATGAGGCCCGTCCTGGGGGGGAACTTGAAGGCGCAGATGGCCTGCCAGGCGCCGTAGACGGAGTCGAGGAGCACGGCCCCTGCCTTCCTGCCCAGGCGAGAGGCGAGGTCGACCTTGGCCGTCACGATCTCCTTGTAGGTCGGCTCCCGGGCCTCGCCCACGCGGGCCAGGGCGCCCTTGGCCATCTTGATGATCGAGCTGTTCTGGTCGAGGGCCAGCATGGTGAGCGTGCCGTTGGTATTCGCGATTCGCTGCATCCCCAGCAGCTTGCCGGGGCTCATCGACGTGATGTCCAGAGCGGATTTCCGTGCCATCGGTGGGCTCCCATCAGGCGGGAAGGGTCGGAGCGAGGTGCCGGGGTGACTATACCGCTTTTCCCGGGCGAACGCAAGGGAAATGGCCCGTGCCCGGCGCGGCCGGGCCACGCGCCGGCCGCCCGCGGGGCGGGGCGGCGGACCGCGAGCGCTCTCCCTCTACCCCTACAAACCGAAGCCCCCCCTCCAAGCGGCCACGAAAAATTTTAAAAGTCGCGAAAAAGATCGGGCTGTCGCCGCAAGTGTCGAATTGACCGAACCTTACGACCGAAAAGTTTTTTCGGTGTCCGCAATGCGGCGGGGATGCGCCGCAAGGCATTGAAATGAAGACACTTGCGTGGGAAAGGCTGCCTTTCTGGCAGGTTCCGGGCGCGGGGAGGCGGCGCCTCGCGGGCCACAGGTTGACTCCGTACCGGGCCGGTGGTAGGCTTCCGACGAGGTCCGGTCGCCCCGCCATCCCGCCCTGGTCGGCCCGCGGAATTCCGCCCCATGGTGCGACGACGCTCTCGGTGTGCCTCTCCTGCGCTGCCGCGCGGCCTGCGCCTTCGGCTGGTGGTGGCGATCCCGCTGCTGGTCTCGTGCCTGGTGATGCTCAGCGGCTTCGTGACCCTGGGGGTCAGCTACCCGCTGTTTTTCGAGAGCACGCGTCCTGCGTCGGTGGACGCGGTGGAGGGCCGGGTGGTGCTGGCGTTCCTGGTGGTGGGGGGCGTGACGCTCCTGTCGCTGGGTCTCGCGGTGGTGCTGGCCCGCTCGGTCGCGGGGCCGCTTCGTGCGTTCGCCTCGCGGATCGAGTCGCTTCGGCCCGAGGGGGCCGAGGGGGCGGGGGCGGCGGGGGACACGGAGCTGGCGGCCCTGGGCTCGGCCCTGGAGGGCGTGGAGAGCTCCTTCTCCAGCCTGGTGCTCGACAGCTACACCCTGCGCAGCCTGGAGGGCGGGGTGATCACGACCGACGAGGCGGGGACGGTGACCAGCCTGAACCCCGTGGCGGAGGCGGTGCTGGGCCTCGCGCCCTCCCAGGCCCTGGGCCGGACGCTGGAGCGCGTGGTGCCCGCGGGCGAGCCCAACCAGGCGTTCCTGGCCGCCATCCGCGGGGCCCTGGTCGAGGGGCAGCGGGTGTCCTCGGCGGAGGCGACCGTGGCCCTGGCCGATGGCCGCACGGTGGAGCTGGGCTACAGCCTCTCGCCGCTGCGCGACGAGGCGGGCCGCCCCCTGGGCCTGGTAGTGACGTTCAAGGACCTGGCCGAGCGCAAGGCCGCCGAGCGGATGATGCGGCGGGCCGAAAACCTCGCCCTCCTGGGCACCATGGCCACCAGCGTGGCCCACGAAATCCGCAACCCCCTGGGCGCCATGAGCGGCCTGGTCGAGCTGCTGCGCGACGACGCCACCCCCCAGGAGGCCCGCCGCCAGTACTGCGCCCGAATCCTCGAGTCCATCGAGCGCATCAACCGCATCTGCCAGGAGCTGCTCACCATGGGCCACCCCGAGCCCCGCGACCTGCGGCCCCTGGACATCAATCGCGTGGTGCAGGCCACCCTGGAGCTGTGCCGCTACGACGCCGAAAACCCCGAGACCGAGGTGCGGGAACGCTACGCCCCCGACCTCCCGCCCGTGCTCGGCGACGGCGAGCGGCTGGGCCAGGTGATCCTCAATATCCTCCGCAACGCCTTCCAGGCGGTCCGCCACGGCGGGTCCATCGACATCGCCACCGAGGGCGGCGAGGAGACGGTGGCCGTGGCCATCCACAACACCGGCCCCGCCATCCCCCCCGAGGTCCGGGAGAAGCTCTTCACCCTCTTCTTCACCACGAAGAAGCGCGGCACGGGCCTCGGCCTGGCCGTCTCCCAGCACCTGGTGCGGGCCCACGGGGGGCGCATCCGGGTGGCCAGCACGCCCCGGGAGGGCACCACGTTCACCGTGGAGCTGCCGGTGGCCGGCCCCGTGCCCGCCGCGGCGCCGTGCGCCTAGTTCCGAAGCTGCCCCTGTCCGTCCCGGGCCGTCGGCGGCGTCCCGGGCCGAGGGCCTCAATAAGGACGAGACGCGATGGCCGATCGCATCCTGGTCGTGGACGACGATGAGCAGATGCAGTACATGCTCCGCGAGGCCCTGGGCGCCCGGGGCTTCGAGGCCCACCTGGCCCCCGACGCGGAGACGGCCCTGGAGAAGCTGGGCGAGGAGAGCTACGACCTGGTGGTCCTCGACGTGCGCCTGCCGGGCATCAGCGGCATCGACGCCATCCCCCACATCGCCCGGCTCGACCCCCACGTGCCCATCATCATGATGACCGCCCACGGCACCCGCCAGCTCGCCATCCAGGCCATCGGGGCCGGGGCCTACGACTTCTTCGAGAAGCCCTTCCAGATCGACGAGCTGAGCGTCGTGATCACCCGCGCCCTGGAGAAGCGCCAGCTCGCACGAGAGGTCCACACCCTCTCCGAACGCCTCGACTCCCGGCTGGCCCTGGACAACATCGTGGGCCACAGCGGGCCCATGCGGGCCGTGTTCAACCTGGTGGGCAAGGTGGTGGAGACGGACGTGACGGTGCTCCTGCGGGGCGAGAGCGGCACGGGCAAGGAGCTCATCGCCCAGGCCATCCACCACAACAGCCCCCGCCGCGACCAGGCCTTCGTGAAGCTCAACTGCGTGGCCATCCCCGAGACCCTCCTGGAGAGCGAGCTGTTCGGCCACGAGAAAGGCTCCTTCACCGGCGCCGTGGCCAGCAAGCCGGGGAAGTTCGAGCTGGCCAACCACGGCACCATCTTCCTCGACGAGATCGGCGACATGACCCTCGCCACCCAGGCCAAGATCCTCCGCGTGCTCCAGGAGCGCGAGTGCGAGCGGGTGGGCGGCTCCCAGACCATCAAGATCGACGTGCGCATCATCGCCGCCACCAACAAGGACCTGGCCAAAGCCGTCGAGGAGGGCTCCTTCCGCGAAGACCTCTACTACCGCCTCAACGTCTTCGCCATCAACCTCCCGCCCCTCCGCCAGCGCAAGGACGACATTCCGCCCCTCATCGACCACTTCGTGGCCACCACCGCACGCCAGCTGGGCAAACAGGTCAGCGGATTCTCCGGCGAGGCCATGGACCTCCTTCTCGCCTACGACTGGCCGGGGAACGTCCGCGAGCTCGAAAACTACGTCCAGCGAGCCGTGGTCATGACCGAGGAGCCGGTGATGGACACCTCCTGCCTGCCCGCCCACGTCCTGACCTTCGAGCCCCGGCTCGACGAGGAGCCGGAGCTGGAGCCCGGCCGCTCCCTCGACGACACCCTCGAGGACGCCGAGCGCAAGCTCATCCGCGCCGCGCTCCGACGCACCGGCGGGGTCCAGACCCGCGCCGCGAAGCTCCTGGGCATCACCGAGCGAAGCCTCTGGCACCGCATCAAGAAGCTGGCCATCGACGTGGAGACCATCAAGGACCAGCTCGTCGAGGCCTGAGCCCGCGCCCCGTCGCCCGCCCCGCGGTCCCGCCATCCTCCCACGCCCACCGCGCCGGTCCCGCGCCGCCGCGCAGGGTGTTGACAGGCGGGGGGCCATGCGCTACATTCAGCCCGTCGCGAGTGAAACACGTGGAGGCCCCCTCGAGAGGTCCGGACAAGGAGGTCGGAATGAGGACAGCGTTGCTGCGACCGCGGTGCATGGGCCTGGCCCTGGGCATCGCCTTCCTGCTGGGCTGCGTGCCCTCGGGCGCCCAGGCGGCCATGGTCGGGTCCATGGAGTCGGACGCCGAGCCGCTGGACGGGCGCCAGGCCAGGGAGGCCGAGGCCCGCCGCCTGCTGGCCGAGCAGAAGGTGGCCCAGGCCCTCCAGGAGGCGGGCCTGGACGCCGACGAGGTGCGCTCGCGCCTCGACCGCCTGGACGACCAGCAGCTCGAGCGGCTGGTGGAGAACCTGGAGACCATCCAGTCCGGCAGCGGGACCGTCTACGTCCTGGTCGCGCTGGCCGTCGTCCTCCTGTGCGTGCTGGTCTACATGCAGATCGAAGCGGCGTGAGCCGCTGCTTCCAGGCGCCGCGATGAGAGCACTCCCCGTCTCGCGGCGGATGGCCGCGTGGGCCCTTCTGGGCGCCGCGCTGGCCGCCGGCTGCGGCCCCACCTCGAAGCGTCTCCGCCAGGAGCTCCGCCAGGGCGCCGCGGGCACCTACATCGCCGGGGTGCCCTTTGTGGCCCAGCGCCGCGAGCGCTGCGGCCCCGCGGCGCTGGCCTCTGTGGCCCGCTTCTACGGCCTGGAGACCACGGAAGAGGCCATCGCCCGCCAGGTCTACCTCCCCTCCATCGGCGGCACGCTCACCGTGGACCTGCGGCGCTGCGCCCGCGAGCTGGGCCTGTGGTCGTGGTCCGGGCGGGGCTCGGCCGACGACGTGCGCACGTGGCTGGACCGCGGGGTGCCGATGATCGCCCTGCTCCGCCAGGGCCTGCTGGCCGGCGGGGGCAACCACTACGTGGTGGTGACCGGCTACCACGGGGGGCGGGGCTACTTCCTGGCCCACGTGGGGCACCTGCCCAACCGCCCCATCTCGTTCCGCCGCTTCGCCCGCCGCTCCCGCGAGGCGGGGGGCTGGATGCTCGCCGCCTGTCCCCCCGAGGCCGTGCGCTGGCCCCTCTCGGCGGAGGGCCACAACCGCCTGGGCCTGCTCCTCGAGCGGGCGGGCAAGCTGGAGCGCGCCCTGGCCGAGTACCGCCAGGCGGTCGCCGCCGGGGGCCGCAACGCGATCTTCCACTTCAATCGGGGCAACGTCCTGGCCAGGCTGGGCCGCCGCGAGGAGGCGGAGGAGGCCTACCGCCGGGCCATCGCCCTCCAGCCCGCCTGCGCCGACGCCCACAACAACCTCGCCTCCCTGCTCCTGGACGCCGGGCGACTCCACGAGGCCCTCCACGAGGCCCGGCGCGCCGTGGCCGCGGGCGGCGTCCACACCGCCTGTTACCACGACACCCTGGGCCGCGCGCTGCTGGCCCACGGGGACTTCGAGGAGGCCGCCCGGGCCTTCCGCCGGGCCATCGCCGACGCCGCCCCCGACGCTCCGCTGGCCACCGAGGCCCGCCTGGGCCTCATCGAGGCTCTCGCCCGCGGCGGGCACGGCGCCGCCGCGGCCGCCGAGCGCGACCGCCTGGCCGCCACCGCCGCCGACCCCGCGCTCCGCCGCCGGGCCGCTCGGCCCCTCGAGTAGGGGCCGGAGGCGACGGTGGAAAACGCCTCCGCCTTCCGCTAGAATGAGCCCCGATCGCCCCTGGCCGCGCGCCCGGAGACCGGCCCCATGACGCTGGGCATCCGCGCCAAGATCGTGCTCCCCTTCGCCGGGCTGTTCGTCGCCGTGACCCTGGTGGCCGCCCTGTTCGCCGCCAGGGCCACCGCGCGGGTGGTCGACCAGCGCGTCCAGGCCCAGATGAGCGACCTCGCCGCGGTCCTCTCCCAGGCCGGCTTCGCTTTCAACCGCAACGTGCTGGAGAAAGTCAAGACCATCGTGGGCGGCGAGCTGGCCACCGTGGACGCCGGGGGCGCGGTGCAGGCCTCCACCCTGGGACGCGACGCGGAGCAGGCCCTCAGCCAGGTGCTGGCCGCCCAGGCGCCCCCGGAGGCAGCGGGCACCGCCCTGCGTAGCGTGCGGCTGGGCGGGGAGAGCTACCGCGCCGCGGTGGCCCCCGTGGGGCCGCCGCCGGGGCGGGAGGGCCAGGCGTTCCTCTACCGCCTGAGCCCGGAGGCGGAGATCGAGGCGGCCACGCGGGCCGCCACGCGTCCCATCCTGGTCGCCGCGGCGTGTGGAGCGGCGGCCGCGGTGGTGTTCGGCATCCTGGTGGGGGGCGCCATCGCCCGGCCCGTGCAGTCGCTGGCCGCCCAGGCCCGCCGGCTCGCCGCGGGCGGGGGTGGGGAGCGGCTCGAGGTGCGGACCCGCGACGAGGTGGGGCGCCTGGCCGAGGCCTTCAACTCCCTGCTCGACTCCCTGCGCCAGGCGGAGGCCCGAGTGGTGGCCTCGGAGCGGCTGGCCGCGGTGGGCCAGGTGGCCGCGGGCATCGCCCACGAGGTGCGGAACCCCCTCTCGGGCATCAAGATGTCGGCCCAGCTCCTCGGCCGCCGCCTGCGCGAGCTGGGCGCCGAGGACGAGAGCGTGGGCGTGATGCTCGGCGAAATCGCCCGCCTCGAGGTGATCATCGACGACCTGCTGACCTTCGCCGGCCCCGCGCGGCTGAGCCCCGAGCCCACGGACCTCAACGCCGCGGTCCGCGAGGTGCTCGACTTCATGGCCCGCCAGCTCGAGCACGCCGGCGTCGCCGTCCGCCGCGAGCTCGACGAGGGCCTGCCCCTCGCCTCCATCGACCCCCGGCGCATCCGCCAGGTGGTGCTCAACCTGGTGCTCAACGCCGCCGAGGCCATGCCCCGGGGCGGCACCCTCACCGTGCGCACCCGCGCCGCCGAGGGCGCCGTGGTGGGCGAGGTGGCCGACACGGGGCAGGGCATCGCGCCCGAGCACGCCGAGCGGATCTTCGACCCCTTCTTCACCACCAAGAAGGGCGGCAGCGGCCTCGGCCTGGGCGTCAGCCGCACCCTGGTCGAGGCCCACGGGGGCACCCTGGGCTTCGAGCCCGCCGACGGGGGCACGTGCTTCCGCTTCGCCCTTCCCATCGAAGGCCCCCCCGAGGGGGCGACGGAGTCGGGGCAGGGCGGGGACGCTGCCGACGCCCAGCCCTAGAGGGAGAGCCGATGGCCAAGATCGCCGTCATCGACGACGAGCAGAGCGTGTGCCACGCCTTCCAGACCTTCCTCGGCCAGGAAGGCCACGAGGTGGCCGTGGCCGCCACCGCCCAGCGGGGCACGGCCCTGGTGGACGAGCTGGAGCCCGACCTGGTGATCCTCGACGTGCGCCTGCCCGACGCCGACGGACTCGACGTCCTGGCACGCCTCGCCCAGCGGGCCGATCCCCCCGCCGTGCTCGTGATCACCGCCCACGGCACCATGGAAACCGCCGTGGAGGCCATGCGCCGGGGCGCCTTCGACTACCTGACCAAGCCCATCGACCTGGACGCCGCGGGGCTGGTGGTCGACCGCGCCCTCCACACCCGCCAGCTCAGCCACGAGGTGGCCCGTCTCCGCCAGCAGGTCCGCCAGCGCCGCTCCCCCCTGGTGGGCAACTCGCCGCCCATGCAGCGCGTCTACAAGACCATCGGCGCCGTGGCGCCCGCCGAGAGCACCGTGCTCATCCGCGGGGAGAGCGGGACGGGCAAGGAGCTGGTGGCCCGGGCCATCCACCAGGCCAGCCCCCGCGCCCAGGGGCCCTTCGTGACCGTGGACTGCACGGCGCTGCCCGAGAACCTCGTGGAGAGCGAGCTCTACGGCTACGAGCCCGGCGCCTTCACCGGCGCCACCGCCGCCAAGCCGGGCAAGCTCGAGCAGGCCCACCAGGGCACCCTGTTCCTCGACGAGATCGCCGAGCTGTCCCACGGAGCCCAGGCCAAGCTCCTGAGGTTCCTCGAAACCCATCGCACCGAGCGCCTGGGCTCCAACCAGAGCCGCACCGTCGACGTGCGCATCCTGGCCGCCACCAACCAGGACCTGGAGGCCCGCCGCCGCGACGGCGCCTTCCGCGAGGACCTCCTCTACCGCATCCAAGTGGTGGCCGTCGACCTGCCGCCCCTCCGCGAGCGCAAGGAGGATATCCCCCTCCTGGTGGCCCACTTCCTCGAGCAGGCCCCCCGCGGGCGGAAGCCCGAGATCAGCCAGGCCGCCCTGGACGTCCTCACCGCCCACGACTGGCCGGGCAACGTCCGCGAGCTGCGCAACGCCATCGAGCACGCCGTCCTCCTCTGCCGCGGCGACGCCATCCTGCCCGAGCACCTGCCCCGCCTCGCCGCCGCCGAGGGGCGAGGCCCCGCCGAGGACTTCCGCCGGGCCGCGGCCGCCCTGCTCGCACACCACATCGAGCAGGCCGAAGGACAGCAAGCCCCCCTCTACGAGACCATGGTCCAGCAGCTGGAGCGGGCCGTCATCGCCGAGGCCCTCCGCATCACCGGCTACAACCAGGCACGCACCGCGGCCCTCCTGGACATCCATCGCACCACCCTGCGCAACAAGATCCACCAGTACGGCCTGGGCAAGGACCAGAGGTCCTGACCTCGCCCTGGGCACGCGCCGCGGACCGGGCACGCTGGAAACTAGGCGTGTGGACTGGAAGGGGGAGGGCCGGGGGCTCGCCCAGGGGCCTCAGGCCCGGCTCACCACTTCTCGAGCTCGTGGCGGTGGCGGTACCACCAGGAGAGCCAGGCCTTCTTGTCGTGGCCGAAGTCCTGGCCGGTGATCTTGCGGAGGGCGTTGTAGGCCGCCTCGTTGAAGAAAAAGAGGTCCTCGGCCTCCCGCTCCTGCTCCTGCGGGTTGAGGCCCCAGTTGGTCCCTTCGGTGACGGGGAGGACGAACTGGTTGCCCTGGTCGTCGGTGAACACCCTGCCCGGCCCGGCGAACGAGGTGGTGCTGAAGCCGATGCTCATGGGGGGCAGCCCCTCGTCCTGCTCGGGGATGTGGAAGCGGACGACCATGGACTCGGCGAGCATGGGCACAGCCCGGGGGTCGCCCAGCAGTTCCAGCGCCTCGGCCGTGCGGCGGAGCACGCGGCGGGCCAGGGAGCGGGTCTTCTTGGTGCCGTTGATGCGGTAGCGGTCGGCGGTGAAGCGACGGATGAGGCCCACGAAGTAGGCCGTGTCGTCCAGGCTATCGCGCTCGGCGAGACAGCGGGCGGCCCTGGTGCGCACTTGGGGCTCGCGGTCCACAATGGCGGTGCGCCGGAGGAGCTCGGCGGCCTCGAGGGCCTCCTGCTCGCCCACCAGGTCCACGAGGGCCAGCCGGGCGTCGGCGGTGCGGTCGCGCCGCTTCTCGTCGGCTTCGTTGGTGAGCTCGCGGAGGAGGACCCGGAGGGAGGTCTTGTCGCGCTCATCGAGGTCGGGGCCGAGGATGGCGGTGAGGCGTTCGGCGATGGCGCCGGGGGTCATGGGGCCTCTGGCCAGGACCTTGCGGAGGGCCTGGAGCCGGTCGAGGACGGCCTCGCGTCGAAGCTCCCTGTCCCGCTCTTCGGCGGTCACCCAGCGTCCCTCGTGCCTGACGAAGCCGTCGGCCCTCTTGGCCTCGGCGCGGGTCATCCACTTGCCGTGCTTGTGGACGTAGCCCAGGCGCTCGCGGGCCCCCTTGTGGTCGGGGTCGATGGCGATGGTCTTGCGGTATTCCTCGCGGGCCTGTCGGAAGAGCTTGTGGTCGGCGCACCAGCGTCCGAGGGAGAAGTGGCCCTCGGCGTCGTTCTCGCCCACTTTGGCGGCCATTTCGTGGTAGATGTCGAGCGGGCTGGCTTTCTCCTCGATGCGCACCACCTGGGACTTCTTCAAGGTGACCTTGCCCACCTTGGTCTCGACGACCACCTCGTCGTCGGTCTCCTCGATCACGCGGCCTTCGACCTGGCCGGTCTTGAGATGGATGATGTCCCCCCGGGCCCCGCCCGCGGCGAGCAGGCAGGCGGCCAGGAGGCAGACGATCGCTCGCGGCGTATGCATGGCTTCTCCCTTCCTTCCACGACGATTATATGACCCCCATCCGGCCAAATCAAGGAGTTGCGGAGCCTCTGTCGAGGTTTTACAGGCCCGTTACGCTCACAGGATGAGCATCGCGTCGCCGTAGCTGTAGAAGCGGTAGCTGCGGCGCTTGGCCTCCTCGTAGGCGGCGAGCACGCGCTCGGCGCCCGCGAAGGCGGCCACCAGCATCAGGAGCGTGGAGCGGGGAAGATGGAAGTTGGTGACCAGGGCGTCGGTGACGCGGAAGGTGAACCCGGGGGCGATGAACAGCTCCGTGGTGCCTCTCGCGGGCCCCCATTGGGGACGGCGGGCCACGGTCTCCAGCACGCGGGTGACGGTGGTGCCCACGGCCACCACGCGGCCCCCCGCCTGGCGGGTTTCGGTGACGGCCTGGGCGGTGTCCTGGGGCAGGTCGAACCACTCGGCGTGCATCTCGTGGTCTTCCACCCGCTCGGCGCGGACGGGCTGGAAGGTGCCTCGGCCCACGTGCAGGGTGATGGTGACGCGGCGGACGCCCCTGACCTCCAGGGCATCGAGCACCCGGGGCGTGAAGTGCAGGCCCGCCGTGGGCGCCGCGATGGCTCCCGGGCGGGCGGCGTAGACGGTCTGGTAGCGCCGGCGGTCGGCCTCGCGATGGGGGTCCTCCTCGGGCGGGCGCTTGATGTAGGGGGGCAGGGGGGCGCGGCCCACCCGCCGGAGGGCCTCCAGCAGCTCGGCCGGCGGGCGGTCGAAGACCAGCTCCGCCTCGCCCCCCGGGCGCCGGCCGCGGTAGGTACACGCCAGGGCTCCGCCTTCGAAGGCCAGGGGCTCGCCGGGCCGCAGGCGCCCGCGGCAGTGGACCATGGCCCGCCAGGCATCGCCCTCGGGCGCCACCAGAAGGGCCTCCACGCGTCCCCCGGTGGGCCGCCGGCCCACGAGGCGGGCGGGGATCACCTGGGTGTCGTTGAGCACCAGGAGGTCGCCGGCCCCCAGGTATTCGGCGATGTGGGGGAAGCGTCGGTGCTCGATGCGGTCGGCGGCGCGGTCGAGCACGAGGAGGCGCGATTCGTCGCGGCGGGGCAGGGGATGCTGTGCGATCAGCTCCCTGGGCAGCTCGTAGTCGAAGTCGGCCGTGCGCATGGGGGCATCAGCAGATGCGGGGCAGTTGCTCGCCGTAGGGGGGATCGACCACCCGGTGTCCCCCGATGCTCGTGCGGAGGGTCACGCGCCCGCGGGTGCCTTCGAGCACGCGGCCTACGAGGGCGGCGTCGCGGCCCAGGGGGTGTGCCCGCAGGGCCTCGAGCACGCCGGGGGCGGCCCCGTGGGCGCAGAAGACCACCGCCTTGCCCTCGTTGGCCACGTAGAGGGGGTCGAGTCCCAGCAGCTCGCAGGCTCCGCGCACCTCGGGGCGCACGGGGATAGCGGGCTCGGCGAGCTCGACGTCGCGTCCCGCGGCCTCGGCTACTTCGCACACCACCATTCCCAGGCCGCCGCGGGTGGGATCGCGGAGCACGCGGATGGCGTCGGGCCCGGCCGCGTCGAGGACGGCGGCGACGAGCCCGGCCAGGGGCGCCACGTCGCTGCTCACGGGGGAGGCGAAGGCCAGGCCCTCCCGCTGGCTGAGGATGGCCACCCCGTGGTCGCCTAGGGTGCCCGAGAGGAGCAGGGCGTCGCCGGGCTCGACGCGGCCCGGGCCGAGCTCGAGCCCTGGCGGCACGACGCCCACGCCTGTGGTGTTGATGTAGCATCCGTCCGCGGCCCCGCGCTCGACCACCTTGGTGTCGCCGCAGGCCACGGGGACGGCGGCCTCCTCGGCGGCCCCCTTGGCGGAATCGAGGATGGCGGCCAGCTCGCCCATGGCCAGGCCCTCCTCGAGGACGAGCGCCAGGGAGAGCGCCAGGGGCCGGGCGCCGGCCATGGCCAGGTCGTTCACCGTGCCGCACACGGCGAGGCGACCGATGTCCCCGCCCCGGAAGCGCAGGGGCTTGACCACGTAGCTGTCGGTGGTGAAGGCCAAGCGGCAGCCCGGGGCCTCGAGCACCGCGCTGTCGCCCAGCGGCGCCAGCAGGGGGTTGGCGAAGCGCTCGAGGATCATCGAGTCGATGAGCTGCCGGGTGAGGGTGCCGCCGCCGCCGTGGGCCAGCAGGATGCGGTCGTCGTCGGCCACGCTTCCTCTTTCTCCCGCCGTGGGACGCGGGGCTCAGCGCTCGCCGTACTTGTAGAAAGCGGCGCAGCTTCCTTCCGTCGAGACCATGCACGGGCCGACGGGGCTGGCGGGGGTGCACTGGGAGCCGAAGAGGGGGCACTCGGGCGGCTCGATGAGGCCCCGCAGCACGTCGCCGCACGAGCACCCGGGGTTCTCCAGCTCGGGGGGCACGGCGACGCCGAGCTGGGCCAGGGCGTCGAAGCCGCGGAAGTCCTCCCGCAGGTCCAGCCCGCTGCGAGGGATCACCCCGAGGCCGCGCCAGGCCGCGTCGGCGACCTCGAAGACCTCGTCCAGCCGCGCCTGGGCCGTGCGGTTGCCCTCGCGGTTCACCCACCGGCGGTACTGGATTTCCACCTTCGCCTCCCCCTCCATGAGCTGGCGGAGGAGCATGGCCACGCCCTCCAGGATGTCGTCGGCCTCGAACCCGGTGACCACGCAGGGCACGCGGTGGTGGCGGGCGATGGGCTCGAAGACGGCGGAGCCGGTGGTCACGCTCACGTGGCCGGGGCACAGGAAGCCGTCGAGCCGCACGTCGCCCGTGTCCAGCACGGCCTCCATGGCGGGTGGGATGAGCTTGTGGGCGGGGAGGATGAGGAAGTTGCTCACCCCCCGCTCGCGGGCGTAGGCCACGGTGGCGGCCACGGTGGGCGAGGTGGTCTCGAAGCCGATGGCGAAGAAGACCATCCGCCGCCGGGGCTCCGCCTCGGCCGCCTTCAGGGCATCGAGCGGGGAGTAGACCACCCGCACGTCGGCTCCCTCGGCCTTCGCCGCCTCGAGGCTGGAGCGGCTGCCGGGCACGCGCACCATGTCGCCGAAGGTGGCCAGGGCCGCCCCCTCGCGGCGGGCGATGTCCACCGCGGCGTCCACCACGCCCATGGGGGTCACGCACACCGGGCACCCGGGGCCGCTGAGCAGGCGCACGTTGTCGGGGAGCATGGAGCGGATGCCGGTGCGGAAGAGGGCCATGGTGTGGGTGCCGCAGACCTCCATGAGGCGCACGGTGCGGCCGCCCAGTCGTCGGGCGCGCTCCTCGATACGGCGCAGGAGGTCGGCGACAGGCGGGGGAGGGCTACTCGCCGAAGTCGACACGGGCCAGCTCTTCCCAGATCTTGAGGCTCTCGGCCGCGTCCTCGGCGGACATGGTTTCGATGGCGAAGCCGGCGTGGAGGAGCACGTAGTCGCCCACTTGGGGCGGATCGATGAGGCTCACGTCCGCCTCGCGGCGGTTGCCCATCACGTCCACCGTGGCGGTGGGCCCGTCGATCTTCACGATCCTGGCAGGAATGGAAAGGCACACGGGGAAACTCGCTCCGCAGTACGGGATGTGCGAGCTCGCGGCGCGGGGCGCCGGGCAGCTCGCGTGGCATTCGTCCGGTTCACCGCTCGCCCTGCGCCCTGGCCAGGGCGACCACGGCCTGGCCGATGGCCAGGCCGCCGTCGTTGGTGGGGACGCGGCGGTGGGAGCGGACATCGAAGCCGTCGCGTTCCAGCCCCTCGGCGGCCCGCTCGGCGAGCCACTGATTCTGGAAGCACCCGCCGCTGAGCACCACCGTCTCCAGGCCCCGCTCGCGGCATGCCCGGGCACACACGGAGCGGACCACTGCCACCATGGTATTGTGGAATCGGGCGGCGATCAAGCCCCTGGACGCGCCGGCCCGCAGGTCGTCGAGCACGGCACGGACGATCCCGCGGGGGTCCACCGTCCAGGGGGGCTCGGTGACATCTAGCTGGAAGGGGTAGAAGGTCGGGTCGCCGGCCTCGGCGGCGGCCTCCAGCTCGATGGCCGCCTGGCCCTCGTAGCTCACCTCGGTGCACACGCCGAGGAGGGCGGAGACGGCGTCGAAAAGGCGTCCCATGCTGGAGGTCTGGGGGCAGGCGACGCCGCGTCGCACCAGCTCCTCCACGGCGGCCAGGGCGGCGGCATCCACCCCCGCCCGCTCCAGCTCCTCGACGGCCTCGCCCAGGTAGGCGACGGCCATCCGCCAAGGCTCCTCGATGGCCCGCTCGCCGCCGGGCATGGGCACGTAGGCCAGGTGGGCGAGGCGCTCGAAGTCGGCCAGGGTGGCGACGAGGAACTCCCCGCCCCATATCGCCCCGTCCGGCCCGTAGCCCGTGCCGTCGAGCGATACCCCGAGCACCGGCCCATCGAGGCCATGCTCGGCCATGCAGGCCGCGGCGTGGGCGTGGTGGTGCTGCACGCCCACCCGCTCGACGCCCTCCAGGCGGCGGGCGAACGCCGTGGAGTGGTAGCCGGGGTGCAGGTCGTGGGCCGCCAGGGCGGGGTCGGTCTCCAGGATGTTCTTGAAGTGGGCGATGGTCTCGGCGTAGAAGTCGTGGGCCTCGGCGTGCTCGAGGTCGCCGATGTGCTGGCTCAGGTAGGCGCGGCCCCGGCGGACGATGCAGATGGTGTTCTTGAGGTCCCCACCCAGGGCGAGCACGGAGCCCGGGACGCGGACGGGCACCGGCCGGGGCACGTAGCCCCGGGCACGGCGCTGGACCACCGGCTGGCCTCTCACCACGCGGGTCACGGAGTCGTCGGAACGGCGGATGATGTCGCGGTCGTGGACGAGGAAGAGGTCGGCGACGGAGCCCAGGCGGTCGACGGCCTCCCGGTTGTCGATGGCGATGGGCTCGTCGGTGCGGTTGGCGCTGGTCATCACCAGGGCCGTGAGCCCCTCTTCCATGAGGAGCACGTGGAGGGGGGTATAGGACAGCATGAGGCCGAACAGGCGGCTGGCGGGCGCCACGGCGGGGGCCACGGGGTGGCCGGGCCGCTTGGGGGCGAGGACGATGGGCTTCCTGTAGTCGGCGAGCAGCCGGGCCTCGGGCTCTCCCAGCTCGCACAGGCGCCGGGCGGCCTCGAGGTCCGGCACCATGAGGGCGAAGGGCTTCTTCTCCCGCCACTTTCGCTCCCGGAGGGCGAGGACCGCCTGCTGGTTCGTGGCGTCGGCCGCGAGGTGGAAGCCGCCGAGGCCCTTGATGGCCGCGATGCGGCCCTCCCGGAGCGCTTGGGCCACGGCGCGGATGGGCTCGTCCGTCGGCACCGAGCTTCCCTGAGCGTCGAGCAGTGCCAGGCGCGGCCCGCACTCCCAGCAGGCATTGGGCTGGGCGTGGAAGCGGCGGTCGGCGGGATCGTCGTACTCCGCCTGGCAGGCGGGGCACATGGTGAAGCGCCTCATGGAGGTGAACGGCCGGTCGTAGGGCAGGCTGTAGGCGATGGTGAAGCGCGGCCCGCAGTTGGTGCAGTTGATGAAGGGGTATCGGTAGCGGCGGTCGGCGGGGTCGAGGAGCTCGCGGCGGCACTCCTCGCAGATCCCGAGGTCGGGCGGAATCTCGGCCAGGGCGTCGGGACGGCGCTCGCTGTGGGCGATGACGAAATCGGCCTCGCCGCTGGGCGCAATCGCCTCCTGGCGGACCTCCGCGATGTCGGCCACCGGCGGGGCCTCCGCCGACAGCCGCTCGAGGAACCGGTCCGCGTGCTCCGCAGGCCCCTCCACCTCGACCACCACGCCCGAGGAGTCGTTGCGCACCCAGCCCGCGAGGCCCTCCTCGCGGGCCAGGCGGTAGACGAAGGGGCGGAAGCCCACCCCCTGCACCGTGCCCCGCACGTGCACGCGATAGCGAACGGCCGTCTGCGGCATCGCTCTCTCCCTCGTAACCTCCTCCCAACGCTCATTATACCAGAAGCCGCGCGTGCCCGGAACCGCTCCCCAGCGGGCTTGACAAGCCGCGTCGCCGCTCTATAGTGGCCGGCACATTCCCGCTTCGTAACCCTTCAGCGGAGTGAGGACCTGGGGAGAAGCCTTTCTTTCAAGAAAGGTTCTCCCCAGCTCTCCATTCGGCTGAAGTGTTACCACGCTTCCAGCTCTGGAGGGCCGTCCTATGGCCAAGCTCACGCTGCTGCCTGAGGAGACCCGAGGCACCCTCCGGCCGGCGCTCTACGGCCACTTCATCGAGCACCTGGGACGGTGCATCGAGGAGGGCATCTGGGTGGGGGAGGACTCCGCGGTGCCCAACACTGGCGGCATCCGCGACGACGTGGCCGCCGCCCTCCGCAAGCTCGCCCCGCCCGTTTTCCGCTGGCCCGGGGGCTGCTTCGCCGACGACTACCACTGGCGCGACGGCATCGGCCCGCGTGCCCACCGGCCCCGCCGGGTGAACGCCTGGTGGGGCGGCGAGGAGAGCAACGCCTTCGGCACCCACGAGTTCGTGGACTTCTGTCGCCGGGTCGGCGCCCAGCCCTACATCTGCCTGAACGTGGGCTCCGGCTCCCCCCGGGAGGCCGCCGCGTGGGTGGAATACTGCAACTACGACGGGGATACCACCCTGGCCCGGGAGCGCGCCGCCAACGGCGCCCCACGGCCCTTCGCCGTGCCCTACTGGGCAGTGGGCAACGAGAACTGGGGTTGCGGTGGGCGCTTCGACCCCGACGACTACGCCCGCGAGTACCGCCGCTTCGCCTGCTACCTGCGCAGCCGCAGCTCCAGCCCCATCCAGCTCGTCGCCTGCGGCCACACCACGCCCGACTGGAATCCCACCTTCCTGGAGGCCCTGGGCGACCTCCGCACCCTCGACCACCTGTCCATCCACCACTACAGCACCTGCGGCGGAGCCGCCGACTTCTCCGACACCGAGTACTACAACCTCTTCGCCCGCGCCCTCGCCGTCGAGCACCACATCGCCGCCGCCGAGGCCGCCCTCCGGCTCTACAACCGCACCGAGCGCCGCATCGGCGTCATCGTGGACGAATGGGGCGCCTGGCACCCCGAGGCACGCCGCGACAACGGCTTGTGGCAGCACGGCACCCTCCGTGACGGCCTCGTCGCCGCCGCCCTCCTCGACGCCTTCGCCCGCCACGCCGACACCGTGGCCATGGCCAACATCGCACAGACCGTCAACGTCCTCCACGCCCTCTGCCAGACCGACGGCCCCGCCATGTGGCTCACCCCCACCTACCACGTCTTTCGGCTCTACAAGGAGCACATGGGCAGGCAGGCCATCCGCGTCGGCCTGGACGACGTGCCCACCGTCGAGGCCCGGGGGGCGGACGGCCGCCGCGTCGCCCTCCCCGTGCTCAGCGCCTCGGCGTCCTTCGACCAGGAGAAAGGCACGGTCGCGCTCACCGTCCAGAACCTGCATCTGGAGGACCCGGTGGAATGCCGCATCGCGCTGCCCCGCGGCTCCCTGGGCAAGGCCGCGGCGCGAATCCTCACCGCCGGCGATGTGCGCCAGAGCAACGACGCCCAGGCTCCTCGCAGGGTCCGCGTCCGCCGCTTCGCGCTGGAGACCGGGGCCCGCTCGTTGCGGGCCACGCTGCCGCCCCACGCCCTGGTGGGCATTCGCATGGCGCTCGCCTGAGGCGCGGCGGGGGCCTTGCGGTCCCCGCACGGTCCGCTATAATCGCAAGGCGGGAAGGGGCACTGCCCCGCGCAGGCTCGAGGAAGCAGGGATGCTGCCGCTCGCGGTCGTCGGGGAAATCGGCTTCGGGCCCACCGTCCTCCGCCTGGTCCTGGCCACCGTGCTGGCCGGGGCCATCGGGCTGGAGCGGGAGAGCCACGGCCGCCCGGCGGGCCTGCGCACCCACATCATGGTGTGCCTGGGCGCCTGCCTGGTGATGCTGGCCACCCGTGAGCTGGCGCGGCTGTGGCCCTCGGAGGAGGGCCTGCGCATCGACCCGGCGCGCCTCGCCCAGGGGGTGGTCACGGGCATCGGCTTCATCGGTGCGGGAGCGATCCTGCGCCTCAAGCGCACCACGCGGGGGCTCACCACCGCGGCGTGCATCTGGTTCGTGGCCGCCCTGGGCGTGGTGGTCGGCGTGGGGGCCTACGTGCCTGCCGTGGCGGGCACCGTGCTCGCCCTCTTCGTGCTCCACGCCCTGAATCGCTTGGAGAAATGCCTCCAGCCCGACCGCTACCGCGAGCTGGTGGTGGTCGCCGAGCGTCGGGGCGACGTCTTCGGCCCGGTGCGGGCCGTGCTCGAAGAGCTCGGCGTGCGCGAGCAGACCTACGACTATGCCGACGACGTGCAGGGCGACGAGCTGCGCGTGACCTTCAGCGTGAAGTACAGCAACGACGCGATCGGCGAGATGCTCCTCCGCCGCCTCCGCGAAGTGCCCGGCGTCCGCTCCATCGAGTGGCGCTTTCCTCCCATCGACTAGGCCCCCGGCGGGCCTACTTCTTGCGCAGGACCTTGCGCAGGAACTTGATGCTGCTTTCGGCCTGCTCCTCGGTGCCGCACTCCACGGCCAGCACGCCCTCGAAGCCGGCCCCCCGCAGGATCTCGACCACCCGCTCCCAGTCGATCACCCCCTCGCCGCAAGCCACCCCCGAGGGCACGCCGGTCACCTTGCCCCGGTCGTCCATCATCACCCCCCCGATGTCCTTGGCGTGGACGTGCACCACGCGGTCGGCGATGGCCTGGAGGAACTCGTAGGGCTCCCCGCCCGCCATGTAGATGTTCCCCGTGTCCGGGTTGGCGCTCATGTAGGGCGAGTCGACCAGGCCCATGATCTTCTGGAAGGTGGCCAGCTTGACGGTGAACTTCTGGTGGGGCTCGAGGGCGATGTGCACCTTGTGGCGCTGGGCCACGGCCAGCACCTTGCGCAGCGTGTAGCGGATGAGCTGGAAGGCCTCGCGGTCGCTCATCCACTCGGGCACCACCCCCTCGTCGGTGTTCACGCAGGGGGCCTTGAGGGCGTCGGCGAAGATCACGGCCCGGGTGAGGAAGGGCACGGAGATGTCGGGCTGGCTCATCGGCGAGTGAGCGCTCACGCCGCTTACCTTCAGCCCGTGGGCGTCCAGCATCTCCTTGATCTCCAGGGGATCCCGCTCCATGGAGACCTGCGACGAGTAGCCGGCCTCCGAGAACAGGGTCCGCCCGGTCATCAGGTTCAGCTCCACGTAGCGGTAGCCCAGCCGCCGCGTGGCCTCCAGGGCGTAGTCCAGCGGCTTGTCCGCGTGGCGGAACGCCTCCGTGTTCAGCCCGATCTTGATGTCCGCCATCGTGCCCTCCTTTCCGAATAGGGGTTCCTCGACGCCGCCATCCTAGCCCCTCGGCCCGCCGCGGTCAAGGCGGCCCGCGGCCCGCGGCGTTGACTCCCATGCCCCGGCCCTCTAGAATAGTCCCCTGCCCCGAGACATCCCACGCAGCCAGGAGGATTCCCATGAGCGACGTCTTGGAGTTCATCCAGAAGCGCCGAAGCATCCGGGCCTACAAGAAAGACGCCCCGGTGAGCGAGGCACAGGTCGAGACCCTGCTCCGCGCCGCCATGGCAGCCCCCTCGGCGGGCGGCGAGCAGGCCTGGGCCTTCGTCGTCATCCGCGAGCGCAAGACCCTCGACCAGGTCACCGAGATCCATCCCTACGCCTCGATGCTCGAGGCCGCGCCCCTCGCCATCCTGGTCTGCGGCGACCTCGAACGCGAGAAGCACAAGCACATGTGGGTCCAGGACTGTGCCGCCGCCACCCAGAACCTCCTGCTCGCCGCGGCCAACATCGGCCTGGGCACCTGCTGGTGCGGCGTCCACCCCCAGCCCGAGCGCGAGGAGGGGCTCCGCCGTCTGTGCGACCTGCCCAAGCACATCGTCCCCTTCGCCATCGTCGCCGTCGGCGTGCCCGACGAGCAGAAGGGGCCGGCCGACTACTACGACCCCGAGCGCGTGCACGACGAGAGGTGGTGAGCGCCGGCCGGCGCACCTGCGGCTCCGCCTCTTCGCCGCTTCCTACTTTCCTTTGGGGGATTCTCGATGGAGTATCGCCAGCTCGGCACCAGCGACCTCCGGGTGCCAACGGTCATCTTCGGGGCCTGGGCCATCGGCGGATGGTACTGGGGCCCGCAAGACGACAAGGAGTCGGTGGACGCCATCCGCGCCGCGGTGGACGCCGGTATCACCTGCATCGACACCGCGCCCATGTACGGCATGGGGCACAGCGAGCGGGTGGTCGGCGAGGCCATCCGGGGCATCCGCGAGAAGGTGCTGGTGGCCACCAAGTGCGGACTCCGCTGGGACACCCCCGACCAGGGCACCGAGTACTTCACCTGCGAGATGCCCGACGGCTCCACCCACCCCGTCCGCCGCAACCTGCACAAGGACGCTATCCTCGAAGAGGTCGACCAGAACCTCCAGCGCCTGGGCATCGACGTCATCGACCTCTATCAGTGCCACTGGCCCGACCAATCGGCCCCCATCGCCGAGACCATGGAGGCCCTGGTGACCCTCAAGGAGCAGGGCAAGATCCGAGCCATCGGGGTGAGCAACTTCACCCCCGAGATGATGGCCGAGTGCATCCGCCACGGCCCCCTGGCCAGCGACCAGCCGCCCTACAGCCTCCTCGACCGCCGCATCGAGGACGACGTGCTGCCCTTCTGCCGCGAGCACGACATCGGGGTCATCGTCTACAGCCCCCTCCACCAGGGCCTGCTCACGGGCAAGGTGACCATGGACCGGGAGTTCGACGACCAGGACTACCGCAAGCGCCGCCCCTGGTTCCAGCCCCGCAACCGGGCACGCGTGCTGGGCGCCCTGGAGAAGGTCCGCCCCATCGCCGAGCGCTACCAGGCCACTCTCGCCCAGATCACCATCGCCTGGACCGTCGCCCAGCCGGGGGTCACCGCGGCCATCGTGGGGGCCCGCAACGCCCAGCAGGCCGTGGAGAACGCCCGCGCGGCCGACATCAAGCTCGCCGACGAGGAGCTGGCCGAGGTCCGCGCTGTCTTCGAGCAGCTCGGCGACCCGGTCGAATAGCCCCTGCGAGGCCAGCCCCCCTGCGCCATGCCCCACGGGAAGCACGCCATGAGGTGGAACCACCCTCTGTTCCGAGCCTTCCGCGTCGTGGCGGGGGCGGCCCTGGTGCTGGCCGGCCTGGCGGGGCTGCTGCTCCCGCTTCTCCAGGGGGTTCTGCTGCTGGCCCTCGGCCTGGCCCTCCTGAGCATCGACCTGCGGTTCCTCCGCCGCTACCGCGACCGGCTGCGCGAGAGTCTCTGCCGCCGGCGCGAGCGCGACCGCCGGCCGCGTCCCGAAGAGGAGTGAGCGGCGGGGCTATGCCTGGCGGGGCCGCACGCCGAGGCCCGGGCGGCGGGGCAGGCACAGCCGTGCCCCGTCGTCGAGGGTAGCGCCCTCGAAGGGGTCGTCGACCACGAGCACGTTGCCGTCCAGGTCGGCGTAGTCGGCGAGCGGGGCGAGATGGGCGGCGGCAGTGATGGCCACGCTGCTCTCGATGTGGCAGCCCAGCATCACCTTGAGGCCGAGCGAGCGGGCGAGGTCGATCATCTTCCGTGCTTCGCGGATGCCCCCGCACTTCATCAGCTTGATGTTCACCCCGTCCACGGCGTCGGCCAGGGGCGGGATATCGTCGGCGGTGGCCACGCTCTCGTCGGCGATGATGGGCACGTCCACGGCCTCGCGGACGCGCCGCATGGCCTCGGGGTCGCCGGGGGGGATGGGCTGCTCGACGAACTCGATGCCGTAGGGCTGGATGGCCCGCAGGTGGGCGATGGCCTGCTGCGGGCTCCACGCCGCGTTGGCGTCCACCCGCAGGGGCTTATCGGTCACCGAGCGGATGGCCTCGATGATGGGCACGTCGCGGCCCGTGCCCACCTTGATCTTGAGGAGGGGATAGCGCTCCGCCTCCCGCACGTGGGCCACCATCTGCTCGACGGGGGCGATGGCGATGGTGAACGACGTGGCGGGCGCCGCCGAGGGGTCGAGCCCCAGCCAGGCCCACAGCGGCTGGCCCGCCAGTTGCCCGGCCAGGTCGTGGAGCGCGATGTCCAGCGCCGCGGTGGCGCCGTGCAAGGCGGCGACCTGGGGCGGCAGGGCATCGAGCACGGCATCCAGCGCCGCGGGATCCCCCTCCAGCCGCCCGCCCAGGCCCTCCAGGGCGCGGCGCGTGGCCTCCAGGTCCTCGCCGAAAAAGCGCGGCGGCGCCGCCTCGCCGAACCCCGTGAGCCCCGCGTGCTCGAGGGTCACCAGCAGCGTGCGGGCCACGTCGAAGCCCCACCGGGAGATGCGGAAGGTGTGCCGCAGGTGGAGCTCGAGCTGGCGGGCCTCGACGTTCACGGCTTCTCCCCCGCGCTGGTCAGGGCTCGCAGCGTGGCGTAGATTCGTGGGGCGTCGCGATGGCCCCGGAACTGGAAGGGGACGTACTGGTTGGCCCGTTTGAGCATCAGGCCCCAGGAGCACCCCGCGGCGACGGCGGCCTCGGCGGCCCGGGCGCCCCGCTCGGCCGTCTTGTCGTCCTCGTTGCACACGATGGCCTTGCCGGTGCCCCGCAGGGCCTCCACGCGGGCCGGGATGTCGGCCACCGACGTGCCGTTGAAGTGAATGAGCACGAGGTCCGCCGCCTCGCACACCTCGCGGTCGCACCGCCCGTTGCCCAGCCCGCTGGCCGAGACGAGCAGGCCCGGCGCCGCCTGGCGAGCGAGGGCGATGAGCTCGGCGATGCCCTGGGGCGAGCGCAGCAGCTCGTGGTCGAAGCCGCCGTGGGGATACTCGTTGGCGATCTCCAGCACCACGTTGGCCAGGCCCCGCTCGCGGACCCACCGCGCGGCGTGGGCCACGGCGGCCCGCACGGCCTCGGCGTCGCGCAGCACCTGGTCCTGGCGCTGGTAGAAGCAGGTGAGGATCACGGCGGCTCCCGCCCGGTCGGCGGCTCGGATGGCGCGCTCCACGCGCTCGAGGTAGGCCGCCCGCAGCGAGCCGTCGGGCCGGAAGGCGGAGTTGAGCGCTCCCTCGTAGCCCGGCATGCCGCCCTGGAGGCTGAGGGTGAAGGCCCTGATGCCGTGGCGCACGTAGTCGGGCACGCGGGCCACGAAGGCGTCGGTATTGGCCTCGGGGTCGAAGCCCTCGGGGCAGGTCTCGGGGTTTCGGTCCTCGAAGACGGCGTTGACCATCCGGACGTTCATCAGCAGCCCCTCGGCGGAGGCGCCGGGATAGGTGATCTGGCCGTTGATGTACCATCTGCCGTGCAGAAGCGCGAGCCAGGTGTCGGTGGTGGCGTGGACGAGTGGAGCCGCCTGGTCGGCCACCCGCCGCTCGTGGGGGTCGAGCTGGTCGAACAGCCGCCCCCGGGGCTCGCGGAGGTCGAACGACCGCCGCGGCCCCTCGGTGTCGCGGCGAGGGCTCCCGTTGTGCAGGCACCAGCCCGCGGCCCCGCCCTGACGAGCCTGGCGGGCGTCGACCAGGAAGTCGAGCGCCGTGGGCTGCCAGGGGCTGAAGTCGCGGCGGAAAGGCTCCTGGTAGTGCACGGGCACCGAACGGCCCAGCTCCCGCATCCAGGCCAGGAGCTGGCGGGTGCGCGGGGCCGTCTGGCGGGGCGAGCTGGCGCGGCGCGGGCGGTGCGGCGCCAGGAAATCGAGCTGGCAATCGACCACGTAGCGCTCGACGTCCCGACGCGAGAGGTCGCCCGCGTGGGAGGCGGTGACCAGCCGCTGGGGGTCGACGGCCTTGACGCGGTCGCGCAGCTGGCGCACCTGGTCGAAGGGCACGTGGCGGCCGTCGCGGATGTTCCGCTCGTTGCCCAGGTCGATGTACACATTGGGGCAGCCGCGCAGAGCCTCGGCCACCGTGGCCACGGCGCGGAGGTGGGCCTGGTGGCTGGCCAGGGGCGGCTTCGCCGCCACGGCGCCGTTGCCTCGGGAAAAAGTGACGTCGACCACGAGACCCCGGCGGTCGGCCTCGGCCACCAGCCAGATGAGCTTCGAGAGGTAGGGCTCGCGGGCACGGCCCTCCGCGTCCACCGCGGAGACGTCGGCCCCGTGGGCTCCCCACGTGGCCCACAGGCGGAGCCAGCGGAAGCCGCGCCGGGCCAGGTCGTCGAGATCGCGCTGGATGAACCCCTTCGGGGCGCCCAGGCCCCCATAGTAGCTGATGCCCAGGAGGAAGGTCGGGCGGCCGTCGAGGGTGAACGCCGTGTCCTCGATGCCCAGGGTGGTGGCCGGCCGCGCCGTGCCCGCGACGAGCGCGATCACGAGCGCCAGCCCCGCGGGATGGAGCCGTCGGTGCACGGGCGATTCTCCCTTCGTCGTGGCATGGGTGTTTCTCCCCAGCTCCTGCGGACGCCCTGGGTTCAGCCCAGCACGGTGCGCAGGTCGGCCACGTAGACCCGTCGGGTGCCGTCGGGGCAGGCGTTGAAGGCCACGCGGCGGAAGCGCCGGTCCCACGCGGGATGGGGGTCCACGCGGAGGACGTTCTTCGGCCCTCGGAAACGGGGGGACACTCTGGATGCGCACTAGGGTCGTCTCCGTGCCCTCCTGGACGTCGATGAGGCGGATGGGCACGGTCCCATCGCCGAAGGCCACGGGCTCGCCGGGATAGGAGTCGGTGACCACGTGGCGTCCGTCGGGATGGAGGGACGGATGGCCGGAGCCGCGTACGGCGTCTGTCATGGGGCGCAGGTCGGCGCCGTCGTAGCGTGCCTGGACGAGGCGGAGGGTCTCGCCGTCGAGCTTGAGGTTCATCATCACGTGCTCGCCGTCAGGGCACCAGTTGGGGTGGTGGCCGCCCTTCATCCACTGCTCGGCGGGGATGGCGAGGTGGACGTCGGAGCCGTCGGCCTTCATGGTCACCACGTTGGGCCGCACGCGGCCGCCGCCGGTGGGCACCCAGCGGAGGACGAGCATCAGGCGGGTGCCCTGGAGGTTCCACTTCACGTGGAAGCCGTAGAAGGCCCCGTCCGCGTAGTCCTGGCCATCGAGCGGGGCTCCCACGCGCTCCACGATATCGGCGAAGGACAGGAGCAGGCGGCGCTGGCCGGTGGCCGTGTCGGTGACGTACACGCCGTCGTCGCGGGCCGCGCCGCGGTTGCGCGGCACCTGGCCCTCGGGCACCACGACGCCGTAGCCGGCCTGCGTGAGGCCGGTGCGCTTGAGGCACGGGCTGGCCGCCCAGCGGCCGTCGAGCGAGACCATGTAGACCGTGCCCTCGAGGGCCTTGCGGCGTCCCGTCCGGGGGTCCAGGCGGACGGCGAAGGGGCGCCAACTCTTGCCCTCCAGGTCGTTGAAGAAGAGCTGGGAGTCGTCGCCTCCCCACTGGACCTGGGCTCCCAGCTGGGTGTCCCAGCCCCGGGTGTCGGCTACCACCCGCTCCTCGCCGGTCTGGAGGTCCACGAGCACCACTTCGGCCACGTCGCCGGGCTGGGGCACGCGGTCCTCGAAGGGCAGTCGGGTGAGCGCGGCGTATCGGCCCGAGGGGCTGATGGGCGAGGTGTCGAAGAAGCGGTGCAGCACCCGCCCCTCGTCGGGCGTGATGCACCGCACCGCCACCCGTGGCTCGAACTCGTTGTAGCGGGGAAAGCGGTCGGAGAGCTCGTCGGCCATGGCACCATCCTCCGGCTGACGTGGCTGGGCGCCCACATTATAGGCCGGGGAAGCGGCGGGTTCAAGCGCCGGGGCGGCCGGGGTCAGGTGCGGCGATAGGCCCGCCGGAAGAGGCGGCGGTAGGCCTCGTGCTGCTCGCCCCCCGCGTGGGGGGTGGCGAGGCTGACGGCGGTGAAGACCGCAGCGTTGACCACCAGCCCTGCGAACCCAGGGTGGAGGGGCAGCGGGGCGGAGGCGAACAGGGGGCTGGTCTTGGGGTCGAGCAGCAGCAGGGTGGCCACCCCCGCCGCGATGCCGCTCAACGCGCCCGCGGCCGTGGCCCGCCGCCAGAAGAGCGCCCCCACCAGGGGCACGAACAGGTTGGCCGTGCCCGCATAGGCCATCAGCCCCAGGTTCACCAGCAGGGGTAGCTCCACGAACGAGGCGACCAGCCAGGCCAGGGCCGTGAAAGCCACAACGAAGGCCCGGCCCACCCACACCAGGTGGCCCTGGGAAGCGCCCTGGCGGACGTAGCGCTTGTAGACGTCGGAGGTGACCATGGCGCTCACCGCCAGGAGCTGGGAGTCCGCCGTGGACATCCCCGCCGCGAAGGCAGCCACCACCACGGGCAGCATCCACCCGGGGCCGAACTCCCGCAGCATCGTGGGCAGCAGCTGGTCGGGCTCCGTGCCCGCCAGGCCGGGGAAATGGGGAGCCGCACTGAACGCGTAGAGCAGCGTGGCCAGGTAGGCCACCACCGCTCCCAGGGGCACCAGGGCCGCCGTCCGTCGAAGCGACGCCGGCCCCTTCGCCGAGTACACTCGCATCCAGATGCCAGGCATCGAGATAGACACGCTGAGCACGGCCCAGAAGCTGAACCAGTACGAGAAGGTGAAGGTCCCCTGCGGACCGGGAAGGGTGAGGCGGTCGGGCATCTGCGCCGCCATGCGGCTCCACAGCGGCTCCCAGCCCCCGGCCAGAACGGCCACCGACCAGATGGCGATGGCCCAGATGAGGGTGAGGAAGAAGAAGCCCTGGAACGCATCGGTCCAGGCCACCGCCCGGCCCCCGCCGAGCAGGGTGTAGGTGATGACCACCAGCATCATCAGGCCCCCGCCCGCCCACAGCGGCAGGTCGAGGGCCGCGTGCAGCAGCCGGCCCGCCCCCACAATCTGGAGTAGGACATAGGGAAAGACGAAGCCGATGCCCACGACCGCCGCCGTCACCCGCACCGCCTCGCTGCCGTAGCGGTGGGCCAGCAGGTCGCCGGGGGTCACGAAGCCCCACCGCTTGCCCGCCAGCCACAGGCGGGTGCCGATCCAGTAGAGCATCATCCCCCCCGCCGTGAGCCACAGCACGTGGCACAGGAAGCCCACGCCGTGCTTGTACCAGAAGCCCCCCGTGCCCGTGAAAAACCACATCGAATAGAGCGTCGCCTCGTAAGTCAGGAACAGCACGACCAGGCCGAACGTGCGACTGGCCACGAAGTAGTCCTCTTCCGTGGCCGCCTTCGCACGGCGGTGGGCCACATAGCCGATGCCGATGACGATCAGGGAGTAAAGGACCAGCAGCAGGGCGATGGCCGTGGTCATCCGCCGTCCTCCCCCTCAGGCGGCTCATCGAGGCTCGGGTCGCGCCGCCGCGTGAGCAGGAACACCGCGTGGAAGACCGCCAGCCCGAAGCTCCAGAACAGGTACCACGCGATGAGGAACGGCGTGCCCGCGACCCACGGCTCGATGCGGTTGGCCAGGGCCAGCACCGGCCAGTTGAGGGCCACGAAGAAGAGGGCATAGACGCATGCGAACCACCAGCGCTTCACGGGAGCCTCCTTCCCAGTCGGGGCACGCACTATAGCGCGGGAGCGGGAGCCCCGCAAGCTCCCGAGCCGCGGGACCGCTTGCGTCCCCTCCGCGGCGGCCTATAATACCCGGCGAGTCCCCATCCGCCAGGTCCGAGGAGGCATGTATGGCCAGACGCACCGTTCCCGTCCTGCTCCTGCTCGCGGCGCTGGGGGCGGGAGCTGGGGAGAAGACCTATCGGGACGCCGACGGGCTCCTCCGCGTGCGCCCCGCGCCCGTGGCCGAGAGGTTCCGCAACGCCGAGTGGCCGGAGCCCCTGGAGAAGGGCTTCTGGCGACGGGCGAACCACGCCATCGAGCACTTCGCCGATAGCGTCGGCGGCAACACCTTCCAGGAGAACGAGAAGGCGGCCTATCCCAGGACCATGTTCGCCTACCTCGCGGGCCGTCGCGACGAGGCCCTCGCGTTCCTCCAGGCCGAGGATGCCCAGGCGGGCTCCGACCACCGCCACACCCTGGGCATCGACTACTACTGGTGCTTCACCCTCAAGGGCCAGATGCGGAAGTACTTCTACTTCGGCGACGTCCTGGAGCGCGACTACCGAAAGCGGATGTTCCGGGCGGCGAAGATATGGACCGATGCCGACCCCCTTCCCCGCGCCGGCTACGTGGCCATCCTCCACCTCGTCGAGCCCCCTCTGCGGGCGAAGCTGCTCGCCGACCTGCGAGAAATCACGGGGCAGGACTTCGGCGGCGACATCGAGGCCTGGCGCCGTTGGTACGCCCGCCGGGGCGCCAAGCCGTGGGACGAGCGCCCGCCCCTGCGCAACATCCGCCCCCACCCCCGCCACGGCACCGGCGGAAAGGCCGGCGGATGGGGACCGGACAAGTTCGGCACCTGGGTCGACGTGCGAAATACCGACAACCTCCGCGCCATGCGCGAGACCTCCATCTACCTCATGGCCGAGGAAACGGGCAACGAGACCACCCGCCGCATCTACAAGGCCCGCATCACCCGATACGTCGCCGCGCTCTACCACGTCGGCATGGGGGAGTGGGACAGCGAGGCCTACCACGCCCACACCATGGCCCCCTACCTCAACCTTTACGACTTCGCCAAGGACCCCGAGACGAAGCTCCTGGCCAAGGCGGCCCTCGACTGGTTGGCCGCCGCGGGAGCCCTGAAATACTGCCGCGGCGGCTTCGGAGGCCCCACCAAGCGTGACTATGGCGGAGCCAACCGCCCCTTCGGCGCCGGCGTCTCCCACCTGCTCTATCTCTATTTCGGCGACTGCCCCATCCCCGACCCCCGGCCCCATTACGACGACGTCCACGCCATCACCAGCGCCTACCGCCCGCCCCTCGCCGTCGTCCACCTGGCCCGCAAGGACTTCCCCCGGCCCGCCGAGCTGGTGAACACCAAGCCCGCCTACGAAAACTGGTTTCCCGGCAAGGCCCAGCGGCCCGAGACCTGGGAGACCCTCTTCTTCGGCCACACCTTCTGCCTCGGCACCTGCGTCTCCGACGGCCCCATCGGCGACGTGGGGCCGTTCAAGCTCCTCGCCCACAACTCCCAGCACGGCGTCGACTTCTTCGTGGCCTTCACGGGCAAGAAGTGGAACACCAAGCGGGCGGGCGACCAGATGGGCCAGTACCGCAACCTGGTGGTGTGGCTGCGCCCCGCCGACGGCACGCCCTTCGGCTTCCTCGCCCCGCGGTCGGCCGCGGCGCGGGTCGCCGACGGCACTTGGTTCTTCGAGCTCGAGCGCACCTGGCTGGCCGTCCGGCCCATTGGCCTTCAGCCCTATGCCAGGCAGGAAGCCAAGAAGTTCCACCGGGGCTACGACGACTACGTGGTCGCCCGCGCGGAGTCGGCGGAGCGCAAGGCCCCCTACGTGGGCTTCGCCCTCGAGGTGGGCGAGGCCGGAGCTCACCCCTCCGCCGAGGCCTTCCGCCGCGCGGTGAAGACCCAGGGCAAGCTCGACCTCTCGGCCCTCGACGAGGGCAAGGTAGTCCTCACGGGCACCGACGGCCACACCCTGGCGATGAGCCACAATCCCGACAGCGACCTGCCCGCGGTGGTCCGCGACGGCCAGCCGATGGCGTGGGGGAAGCACTTCGAGCTCTACCGCCCCATCGGCGCCCGCGGCCCCATCGCCCTGGGATGGCGCGAGGGCACCCTCCGCGTCGAGGCCGGGGGAGAGGTGTTCACCCAGACGGTGAGCCCCGACGGGAAGGTGACCTTCTCCGAGCAGTGAGAGGCCGCAGGCCCCAGCTCACAGCCCCCATCCAGCATCCAGCATCGAGCATCCAGCATCCAGCATCGAGCATCGAGCATCCAGCATCGAGCATCCAGCATCGAGCATCCAGCCACCCTACTTCTCGCTTTCCATCTCGATGGCCCAGATGTTGCGGTAGCTCACCGGGTTGCCGTGGTCCTGGATGTGCACGCCGTTGGGCTTGCTGGGGTCGCCGCCCCAGTGGGCGGTGGTGGGCTTGGGGATTTCCTGGTTCTCGTGGATGAGCACACCGTTGTGGCGGACGGTGATGACGGCGTTCTTGGTCTTCTTGCCCTCGTCGTCGAAGCGGGGGGCGTGGAAGACGATGTCGTAGGTCTGCCACTGGAGGGGCGGAGCGCACATGTTCACGCGGGGCGGGGCGACGCTGTAGATGCCGCCGCACTCGTTGTGGCGGCCCTCGAGGCCGTAGCTGTCGAGCACCTGCACTTCGTAGCGTCCCTGGAGGTAGACGCCGCTGTTGCCCCTGCCCTGGCCGCGCTTGGTGGGCTGGTAGGGGGTTCGGAACTCGATGTGGAGCTTGTGGTCGGCGAACTTGTGCTTGGAGATGATGCCCCCGCCGCGGACGGTCATGGACTTCTCGTCCTCGTCGAGCTTCCAGCGGATGGGCTGGCCGCCGCGCCGCTGCCAGTTGGCCATGCTCTTCCTGGTGCCGTCGAAGAGCACGGTGGCCCCCTCCGGCGCCTCGGCGCCCAGGGTGGGGCTGAGGCGGGTGACCTTTTCGAGGGCGAAGGTGCCCGCGTGGTCGCCCCGGGTGCTTCCGCTGAAGGTCTCGCCGTCGCAGGTGGCGGTCCACTGGGTGCCCGCCAGGTCGCCCTTCCCGGCCTTGCCCTCGAAGGCCACCTTGCCCTCGCGGAGCGCGCGGCCGTGGAGCACGGCGAGCGTCACGTCGCGGGCGTCGAACTGCTCGAGCAGGTTGGCCTGGTACTTCCCCTCGCCCCAGGCGATCACTTGGGCGCACAGGCGGGCCTCCTCGCCCTCGGCGCGCATCGCAGAGCCCTGCCAGTCGCCCATGAAGGCGTCGGCGGCCAGGGCGGAGGGGACGGCGACGGCGACCAGGACGACGGCGAGCGCGGCTCGGAGCATCGGAAGGCCTCCAGGCGAGGGCGGAAAGGGGCCACGAAGCTGCGGACACGAAGGTAGATCAGGAGCGGCCGGGAAGTCAAGCGCCCCCGCTCACAGGCGGATGCGGAAGCTCCTGATCTCGAAGGGCCGCAGGACGGCGGTGAAGCCCTCGCCCTGGGCCTCGAGGGCCCGCTCGGGGCGCTCCAGCAGGTCGCACTCCTCGACGGAGGCCAGCGGGCGGTCGAAGGACACCCGCACCGGCCCCCGTGCCCCGTGCTGCTCGACCAGGCGGAGCACCGCCCCGTCGCCGTCCTCGGCGGGCTTGAGGGCCCCGACGTGGGCGTTGGGGCCGTCGAGGCCCAGGAAGCTGTGGCACGGCGGCAGGGGCCCTTCGTCGCCCGCCGGCCGAGCGCGGGCGGTGGTGAGGGGGCAGTTGAGCTCGTAGGCGGCTCGCACCGTGCCCCCCTGCTGCCAGGTGCCCTGGTGGGGGAAGAGGGCGTAGGTGAAGGCGTGCTTGCCGAGGTCGCTGTCGGGGTCGGGCCGGATAGGCCCGCGCAGCAGGCTCAGGCGGATTACGTTGCCCCGGACGTCCCAGCCGTACTTCGAGTCGTTGAGCACGCTGAGGCCGTAGGCCGCCTCGGAGAGGTCGGCCCACTTGTGGCCGCAGACCTCGAACTTCGCTTCGTCCCAGGACGTGTTGCGATGGGTGGGGCGGGCGATGGAGCCGTAGCCCAGGTCGTAGCTCGCCCGCCGGGCGAGGACGTCTGCGGGGAAGGCCACCTTGAGCAGGCGGTTCCGCTCCCGCCACTCCACCTCCGTCTCGAAGTCGATGCGGGGAATGCCTTCGTAGACCCAGAGGGTCTGGGCCAGGCGGCTGTCGAAGAAGGAGCGTTCGAAGCGGACGCCGGCCCGCACCGGCCCCGTGGCCACCACCTCGGCGCGGACGGCGGGGCCGAGGTCCCAGTGCTTGTCCTCGTAGCTGCGCACGATGTCCCAGGCGTCGTAGTTGCCGGGCTTGTCTTCGAAGAGCCGAAAGCGGTTCGCCCGCTGGCCCTCGGGCACGACCTGGCGGCCGCAGCGCTTGTCGAGCAGGCGAACGATCTCGCCGTTGCGATTGAGGCGGATGCGGAAGAGGCGGCTCTCCAGCACGCGGGGGGAGGCCCGCAGGGCGGCGTGCGTAGCCGCTTGGCGCTTCCCGCGCTGGAGGAAGTAGGTGGCGTAGCCGCAGGGCGGGACATCGCGAGCGATGAACTCGACCACGGTCGAATCGCCGTGCTGCCGCGCCTGGCTGGGGATCTCGCGGCCCTCGGCGTCCACCACGCGGCAGGGGCCTTCCTCGGCAGGCATCGCAGTGACCAGCCCCGTGACCGGCCAGGTCAGGGAGTTGAAGACGTGGACGGCGGCCCAGTCGCTCTCCGCCGCTTCGGTGCCGATGGCCCGGGCGATGTGATCGACGGCGGCGTCCATCGTCTCGCCGAAGGCCCGGTGGGCTTCCGCGGTGGTCTCCTCGGCCTCCTGGCCGACGGGGCTGGTGTGGGAGCCGGGGAGGATGTCGTGGAACTGGTTGACCAGGGTCTGCTTCCAGGCCGCGGCGAGCTTCTGGCGGGGGGGCTGGAATCCGTAGGGCGCGGCGAGGACGCTCCACAGCTCGGCCTCGCGGGCGGCCAGCTCGCAACGGCGGTTGAGCCTCTTGAGAGCGCCCTTGGTGGTGTAGGTGCCCCGGTGCATCTCGAGGTAGAGCTCGTCGTCCCACACGGCGAGCTCTTGGGGCTCGGCGAAAGCCTCCTCCAGGTAGTCCCTGGCCTTGACCAGCCGCGTGCGTGGCAGGCCAGGGAAGGCGGGGATGCGGCGGACGGTCTCCAGCAGCTCGCGGGTCACGCCCCCGCCGCCGTCGCCGAAGCCGAACATGTGCATCGACTCGCCCACCTCGACCTTCTCCTGGAAGCCGGCCCAGCTCTCCAGGAGCTGCTCGGGGGCGAGCCAGGAGTTGAAGTGGCTGGGGGGTACGGCGGCGAATACCTCCGTGCCGTCCACCCCCCGCCAGATGAAGTTCGTGTGGGGGAAGACGTTCGTGTCGTTCCACGTGGACATCTTGTTGGACACGAAGAAGCGGACGCCCGCCCTGGCCAGGATCTGGGGCATGGCCCAGGAGTTGCCGAAGACGTCGGGCAGCCAGCAGGTGTCGACCGTGCGGCCGAACTCGCGGAGCAGGAAGAGCTGGCCGTAGAGGCACTGGCGGACCAGCGATTCCGGCGAGGGCACGTTGCAGTCGGGCTCCACGTAGGTGGCGCCCACCAGCTCCCACCGCCCCTCCGCCACCTTCCGCTTCACCCGCTCGAAGAGCCGGGGGTAGTGGGCCTTGAGCGTCTCGTAGAGGAAGGGCTGGGAGTGGCAGTAGACCAGCTCGGGATAGGCCTCCATGAGGGCCAGTTGCACCGCCGCGGTGCGGGCGTTCTTGCGGATGCCCTGGCGAGGGCGCCAGTGGTAGGCCACGTCGACGTGGGAGTGGGCCACCAGGGCCAGGGCGCCCGGCCCGCTCAGCCCATGGTCCGCGTAGACGGTGCGCTCGAGGTAGCGGCGAGCCCGGGCGATGCCGCGGTGGAACTGGGCGCGGTCGGCGGCGTCGCGGTCCAGGAGCTGGAGGGCCTGGTCGAGGTGGTGGAGCAGGAACTCGCGTGCCGTCTCGTCCACCTGGAGGCAGACGGCCGCCTCGAGGGCTATCTCGGCGTCGTAGAGGAACTGCTCGACGGCCCGGTCGGGCACCACCAGGCGGGGATGGCGGAAGACCTGCGTGCAGCCCCAGCCCGGGCCGCTCGTCACCCTCATGTCGTCGGGCGGGGAGCGCATCGTCGTCTCCAGCTCGACCGCGAAGCGCTGGCCGGCACGGGCGGGGTCGGCCAGCGGCACCCGGCTGCGATTGGGGTCGAAGCCGTCGACCAGCTCCCCGCCGAGGCGCACAAGGCTCTCCGTGGGCGAGCGGTGCTCGAGGACCACGGGCAGGCCGTCCATGGCCGCCGGCACGCGCACGCGGGCCCGGAAGAAGAAGGTGCCATCGGGAGCCCCGAAGAGCTCTCCCTCCTCGATGCGGCGCCAGGGGCCGAGGAAGCGGTAGTCGCCGGGGGCGCGGTAGGCCGCGGGGCGTATCTGCCAGCCCGTGGTGGGCTTGGCGGCCACCTCGCGCCAGGCCGCGGCTTCGTTCAGCCGCAGCCGCGCCCACTCCTCGGGCGTCAGGGAGCGGCGGGCGACCTTCTTGTGGCCCTTGGCCATATCACGTCGTCCCTAGCGCAGGAAGTAGGGCTTGACGAACCGGGCCTCGACCACCAGGCGGGGCGAGAAGCACTGGCGCAGCCGACGCTCGACGAAGTGCTTCGCCGTGCGCGGCCCCGAGGGGCAAATGCTGCACAGGGCGCCCATCCGCACCCGCACCGTGTCGCCCTCCAGGCCCTCGAAGGCGATGTCGCCCCCGTCCTCGCGGATGGCGGGCCGCAGCTCGCCCTCGATGAACGCCTTGAGCTGGGCGGGCGAGGCCGGCGGCTTGGGATTGCGGCCGGGCAAGGGCATACGCCTCCAGGGGAGCCGGGGCCGGGCAAAGCTCAGCGGCCAAGTATCCTACGTTCGCGGCACGGGGAGGTCAAACTCCCGGCGGGGACTAGGCCTTCAGGCCTCGCGCCACAGCCCCTCGCGGAGGGCGTTGCCGTGGCCGCGGTAGGCTTGGGGATGGTCGAGGCGATGGCGCACCTCGCGCACGGCCACCTCGGCGGCGGCCTCGAGGGTCTCCCGGCCGAACGCCGCGGTGGCGTCCTGGGGGGCCATGCGCCCGCCGACGCCGACCAGCTTCTCCCCCTTGGGCGGCAGGGCCTCGAGGTCGACCGTCTGGGGGTGGATGGCGAGCATGTGGGAGGTCTCCCAGCCGCCGGCGTGGTCGCCGGCGACGTCGTATTGGTCGGCCACCAGCTGGTAGTCCACGAAGGCCCAGGCGAGCATGGGCTCCGCTCCGCCCCGCCGGCCCTGGTGGAACTGGAGGCAGGCGGCCCGGGCGTGGTCGACGAGCGGGTAGTGGCCGGCCACGAGCACGCCCACGCGGAAGCCCAGGGTCTCGACCTCGGCGAGCACGTGGAGGAGCAGGCGGTGGTAGGCGAGGGCCTGCTCGGTGGCGGAGAAGGGGAAGTGGCTGGGCTCGAAGTTCTCCGCGGGGAGGGCCATCTGCTCGGCGATGCGGTGGCGGTCCGCGGCGTTGGCCTCCATCAGGGCTTCCAGGCGGCTCTCGCCGTACCACAGCGGGGGGAAGGCCAGGCCCCCGCCCTTGCGGGCGCACAGGACGGCCATCGCCTCGGCCTGGAGGGTGTCGGTGCCCAGGGGGTTGTGGACCCCGTGCCACTCCAGGTTGCCCAGGGGCACGTAGGCCGCGGGGCAGGCCTGGCGGCGGGCCACGACCTGGGCGGGGCGGAGCATTTGGGCGCGGACCTCTTCTTCGGCCACGGGAAGCTCTCCTTCTCATGTGTGTTTCGCCGCGGCGTCCTTGGCCAGGCGGGTCCACTGGTGGAGCCGGCGGGGGTGGCCGGCGAGGGTCTGGAGCTCGCGGAGGACGATCTGGACATGGGTGCCGGCCAGCCGGCGCAGGCCCTCGTCCAGGTGGCGGCGGAGTGGCTCCGTGTCGTCGGGGAAGACCACGTCGGTGGCCCTCTGGCGCCACATGATGACGTGGTCCGCGCCCGCCTTCTCGACCGTGCGGCCCAGGTCGGTCCACGCGCTGGCCACGAAGATGCGAAGGTTGGGCAGTGCCAGCACGGCGTCCATCTTCTCGCTCAGGTCCTCGCAGCAGCCGTAGCCGACGAGGCCGAAGCGGGCCAGAATGGGCCGCTGGTAGGCGAGGAGAAACTCCTCCCACATCCGCGGCGAGACGGCCTCGAACTCCTGGCTGTTGGCCATGGCCCACAGGTGGCGGGCCGTGGTGGGCCCGTCGGTGGGCTCCGGGGCCAGGGGCTCGCTGCACGTCATCGGCCCGGTGTTGTTGGGCGTGAGCAGTCCCATCGCCTCCATCTGGTCGAGGCCTCGCAGGGCGGCGTCGCGGAGGTGGGCCATGAGGCGATGGACGAGGGCGGGGCGTTCGGCCATGTCGAGCATCAGGGGAGCGAGACCCCGCAGCTCGGCCGCGGGGGTGCACAGGGTGGCCCCCAGGGGCGGGGCACCCACCCGGCGGACGGGCAGGATGTCGCCCAGCAGGCGGCGTGCACGGTCGAGGGCGCGGTCGGTCCGGGCGCGGTCGTAGACGAAGGCGGGCAGGCGCAGGCGGTCGAAGTCGGCCTCGCTCTTCAACGGAGGGTCGTAGCGCCAGGCGCCGCCGGGGGCGGGGGGCTTGCGGCGACGAATGTCCACCCCCCACACGTTGGACGGCGTGCAGGTCAGGACCGCGGGGACGGGGAAATGGCTCTCCACAGGCTCGTCGTCCCCGATGTCTCGCTTGATCAGCGTGCGGCGGAAGCGGCGCTCGAGGCCCCGCAGCCAGGGCTCCTCGCAGGCCAGGTCGTCCTCGGGCAGCAGCTCGCCCCAGGCCCCCACGGGGCGGCACCACACGGGGGCGCGGTCGGGCCTGCGGAGGGCGTTGGTCTCGGTCCAGCGTCGGCGGGCCGCCTGGTTGGCGGGGCGGGCGGCCAGCTCGGCCACCCGCCATGCGAGCTCGCGCACCAGGGCCTCCTCGCGATCGCGCCGCGAGGGCTGCGGGAGGCGCCTTCGAGCGGCTGGGAGGGGGGCCACGGCCGGCTCCTCATTCCTTGACCGCGCCGCGGGTGAGCCCGCTGATGAACTCCCGCTGGAGGATGAAGAACAGCACCATCACGGGGAGGATGGACAGCAGCGTGCCCGCCATCAGAGCCCCGTACTGCTGGCTGTAGATGCCCACCATCTGGTTCAGGGCGATGGGCAGGGTGTAGCGCTCCCGGGTGTGGAGCACGATCTGGGGCCACAGGAAGCTGTTCCACGTGCCCATGAACGAAATCAGGCAGAACGCCCCGATCATGGGCCGCGACACGGGAAGAGCGATGTTCCAGTAGAGGCCGAACTCGCTGCACCCGTCCACCCGGCCAGCGTGCAGCAGGTCGTCGGGGATCTGGAGCATCGACTGGCGGAACAGGAACATCCCGAATACGCTCACGCACCCGGGCACGATGAGCCCCAGGTAGGTGTCCATCAGGCCCGCCTTGGTGATCAGCTCGTAGAGCGGCGCCAACATCACCTGCCCGGGGATCATCATGGTGGCCAGCATGAGCACCATGATGGGACGCTTGCCCCGGAACTCGTACTTGGCCAAGGCGAAGCCGCCCAGCGAGGAGAAGAAAAGCTGGACCAGCACCGTGACCCCGGTGACGAAAAAGCTGTTCATCAGGAACCGCAGGAACGGGATCATGGTGAAAAGCTGGCCGAAGCTCTTCAGCGATAGCTCGCCCGGCGGGGGGAAGAACAAGTAGGAGAAGAGGTCCCCGGGAGTCTTCAGGCACGCGGCCACCAGCCACACCAGGGGGGTGAGCATCACCACCGCGGCGAGGCCGAGTCCCAGGTAGAGCGCCCCGCGGGCCGCCCTCGAGCCCATCTCAGTCCCCTCGCTTCCAGCCCCCGGCCACCCGCATCTGGACCAGGGAGATGACCAGCACCCCCAGGGCCAGGGTCCAGCCGATGGCCGAGGCGTAGCCCAGGTCGCCGGTCTCGAAGCCGTTTTGATACAGGTACATCACGATGGTCAGGCCCGCGTTCTCCGGGCCGCCGGAATTGCCCAGCAGCAGGTAGGGCAGCTCGAAGAGCTTGAACGAGCCGATGGTGCTGAGCACCACCACAAAGACGGCCACCGGCTTGATGCCCGGGAGGGTCACGTGGAGGAACTGCTGGAAGGCGTTCGCCCCGTCCACCTTCGCCGCGTCGTAGAGATCCTGGTTCACTGCCTGGAGCGCGGCCAGGAAGTAGATCATGTTGAAGCCCACGTACATCCACAATGCGGTGAGCACCAGGGCGGGCATCACCAGGGCCGGGTTGCCCAGCCACTTGGTATCCAGGTCGAAAGGCTCCGCACCCGACACCCCCCGGGCCGCTAGCCCGCCGTGGGGGCAGAAGAGCACGAACACCGCCACCGCACCCGCCACCCCCGCCAGCAGGCGGGGCGAAACGCGGCGGCTGAGCACCGGGCGGCTCTCCGCCCCCCGCGCCTGGACCCACACCATGCGCCCCAGGAGCAGGGCCCACGGCGCGGCCAGGACGAGCAGCAAGCGCACGAAGGGCCAGCTCCACGGCTCCCCCGCGGGCACGGCCACCAGCTCCCGCAGGGCCTCCAGGCCCCCGCGGCTGATGCCGTGGAGCAGGCGGTTGAGCAGCCCGAACTGGGGCTGGAAGATCACCACGAAGAGCACCGCGGCGAACACCATGCCCACCAGCCGGGGCGAGAAGAAGACCAGGCGGAAGAAGTTCCGGCCCCGCAAGGCCGTGCGGTTCAGCAGCAGGGCCAGCCCCAGGCTCAGCGGCAGTTGGAGGAACACGGAGAAGACCGCGAACACCGTGGTGTTCCACACCGCCTTCCCGAAATCGGGGTCGCGGAACAGGAATGCGAAGTTGGCCAGCCCCACGAACACCCGCGAGCGGGGGCCGCTGGTGATGTAGAACGACAGCCACACGCTCTTGACCAGCGGATAGAGGCCGAAGAGCAGGAACACCACCACGAAGGGGGTCACGAAAAAGTACGGGGCGTAGCGGTGCTGGAGGCGAAACCAGGCGCTGCCGCGAGCCATCAGAAGGGGTTCCTTCGCATCTGCGTGCGCACGTAGTCCGCCGCCGCGTCGAGGCGCTGGCGGGCGAATTCGCGGAAGCCGCTCGCCCCGTGGCGGTTGTAGTACACGGCGCAGGCGGCCACCACCTCGCCCATCTTGGCCTTGGCCAGGCGGATGAAGGGGCTGGTGTACTGCGGCGGCACCTGCTCGGCCAGCTCGGCGTAGAGCCTGCCGATGCGCTGGCCCGACCAGTAGGGCCGCGGCTCGTCGAAGGCGGGCAGGGCCCAGGCGTCCTTCAGCGGCGGCAGGATATTCAGGTCGCGGAAGCGGCGGGCCAGGTCGTGGGGCTTGAGATAGAGGTACTCAGCCAGCGCGAACGCGGCCTCCTTGTTCTCGCACTTCTTGGTGATCCCCAGCATGGTGCCGCCCCAGGTGCTCGTGCGGCGGCCCCCCGGCCGCGCCGCGGGAAGGGGCATGAGCGCCATCTTGCCGTGCATGCTGGCGATGTGGGTCTCGATGCTCTTGCTCCGCCAATCGGGGCAGATGAAGGACAGGAAGTAGCCCTCCTCGACGGCCTTGGTGAAGATCTCCCGGCCCCCGATGTCGTTGGCGATCCGCTCCGGGCCGGCCACCAGGGGGATGTACCACACCAGGGTCTCGTAGGCCACCTCGTCGTCCATGATGAGGTCGCCCTCGGCGTCGAAGTAGCCGCCGTCGCGCTGGAAGAGCAGGCACTCCAGGTTGGCGGCCCCGGTATCCGACATTTGGATCAGGTAGCGCTCCTGGGGCACGGTGACCCGCCGGCCCACGGCCACGAAGTCGTCCCACGTCTCGATGGCCTGGGGGTCGATGCCCAGCTCCTCGAAGAGGTCCCGCCGATAGGCCAGCATCACGGGGTGCACGTCGTGGGGCAGGCCGTAGATCTTGCCCCGGTGGGTGTAGGGGGCGAAGCGGGTGTGCACGATCCGCTGGTAGTAGCCGGTGCGCTTCAGCCACGGCGTCCAGTCGACGAACCCGATGTCCTCCTCCTGCCCCCGGAAGAAGGTGCCCGCCCAGCTGATCTCGACCTCCACCAGGTCGGGCACATCGAGGTCGGCCCAGAAAGCGGCCCGCAGGCGGCTGGTCACCGCGTCGCCGTGCACGTGCTCCACCGCCACGTCCACCCCGGAGTGCTTGCGCTCGAAGCCGGGCACGGCCTTCTGGTAGGCCCGGTAGTGGATGTCGGCGAAGGTCCACAGCCGCAGGTCGGCCGTGCTGTGGGGCACGGGGTGGAAGGCCAGCCAGCCGCCGGCCACTGCCGCGGCCGCCAGGATCAGCGAGGGAGCGAAGCCGAAGGGAAACCACTCCTCGGCCCGCCGCAGGGCGGCGACCAGGGGCCTCGTCACTTTGCCCATGGCCCGCGGTCCTCCGTAGAGGTCAGAACTCCGCATCCAGCATCGAGCATCGAGCATCCAGCACCCAGCCGCGGGAGGCCCATCCTGGCAGGTCCGCGCCGCCCTGTCAACCGGCTTCTTTCCACACACGGGTTGCAACGAAGGCGCGAATCGTGTATCCTACCGCCCACGCAGCGACGGGAGCCGGCCGGTCCCTCGCCCGGGCCTGCCTGCCCCGCTGGGGCGGGTGGCGGGCCTGGGGCATGGCTCGGCCTCCCTGGTCGGCAGTACCCACGGGCGGACCGACGTCGTGTGCGACCACCGAGAGGAGCCGGGGAGGCGATGCCTGTCAAGAGGCCCTCCAGCGACCCCGCGTCGTGAACAGCAGGGAGTGCACGATCCCATGACCGTGCGAGACTTCCTGGAGCGAATCGACCAGCATCCGGACCTCGAGCTGGTCTACCGGGCCCCCACCCTGTGCATCGTGCGCTACACGGGCGAGGGAGGCCCCCGGGAGATTCGCCTGGGGATGTGGGCCGTGCGGCGCTTCCGGTGGGACGACCTGGTGCGGGCCTTCGGCATCCCCGTCGGCCCTCCCAAGAAGAAGCCCTAGTATTGTAGGCGGGACGTCCCTGTCCCGCGAAAGGAAGAACGCGGGGCGGAGACGCCCCGCCTAGTGCGCCTGCGAGCGTGCATGGTCA
>JBKHIY010000084.1:0-18815 GCA_046538415.1 Candidatus Brocadiia bacterium
CGGAGCGCCGACGCTTTTGGCTTGACAGGCGACGGGGCGGGTGGTAGAGTGCGCGGCCAGCCCCGACGGGCCTTCGAGGCCCGCGGGGGAGGCGCCCGCGCCCCGCCCGATGGCGGCCCGTTCCCGATACTTCCGATGGTGTGGTTCGCCGCGCGGTTGTCCCGCGCCTCTGGAGTTGCGATGGCCGACCGCCCGCTGCTGTTCACCAAGCTGCGGCTCCGCAACTACAAGCTGCACGCCGACACCGAGGTCCGCCTGGACCGACGCCCCATCCTCCTGGTCACGGGGGCCAATGGTTCGGGCAAGACCCAGGTGCTGGAGGCCCTGCGGCTGTGCCTGGGCGTCCATCCCAGCCCCAGCCGCGCCCGGGGCATGGCCTCCGTGATCGGCCCCCGCGCCAAGGACGCACACCTTACCCTCCACGTGCGAAATCCCGTGGTCGACGGCCACCGCCTGCTCAAGCCACCCCACGAGGACCTGGCGAACGTCCTGGACCACGACGTGGTGCGTGTCCGCGCCCGGGTGGCTCCTTCCGGCAGCGTGCAATACCGCATCGGCGGCGCCGAGGACCCGAAGGCGGGGCACCGGGTCTCCGGACGCCAGCTTCGCGACGTGTTCCGCAGCGTGAACGTCCAGGCGGGCAACCGCCTGGCCTTCACCGAGGAAGGAATGGTCGACGTCTTCGCCGGCGAGAGCGGCCGCAAGAAGCTGGAGAGCCTCCTGGAAGCCACCGGCCGCCTCCAATACCTCGAGGACCTCCGCCAGGCACTCGCCCACCTCGCCGACGCCACCCGTCAGGCCGAGCCCCTGCGGCAGAAGCTCCAGTGGGAACGCGAGCTGGTGGCCTCCATCCGCGAGCGGCTGGAGATCATCCGCGACCGCACAAAGTACATCGAGCAGCACGCCGCCCTGTGCACCGAGCACGCCTGGGCCGTGGTTCGCGACCTCGAGGCCGCACGCGACGCCCTCGTTGCTCGCATCGAGCGAACGGAGGCTCGCCTCGACCGCCGCCGCGCCTCCCTGCGCGACGCCCAGGACGCCCTGGGCCGCGCCAGGGCGGACATCGAGGAGCGTACACGTGCCTCCGCCGAGACCCGTGAGACCATCCAGCGGGAGAAGGCCACCCTGGAGCGCCTGGTCGGCCAGCGCCTGCGACTCCAGGAGGAACTGGCGGAGGCCAAAGCCCAGCTCGCACGCTTGGAGGAGGAGCGCGAGGACCTGAGGCGGATCCTGGCGCGCCAGCAGGGCGAGGCCGACGCCGCGCGGTTCCAGGAATGCCAGCGCGAGCTGGTGGGCGTGGAGCACGAGATGAGCCGTCTCCTGCGCGAGGTGGAGAGCCTGGAGGCCCAGGCGCAGGAGGAGGATGCAGAGGCGCTCGGGAGCCCCGACTCGGCCTTGCCTCCCCAGAGCGAGATGACCCGCTGCGAGCTGGAGATGGTCGATGCCTGCGCCTCATTCGCCACAATGGTCGCCGAGCAAGGGATGGAGGGCGCCATCGTTGGCCCCGTCATCTCGCTGGTCGGCATCCGAGCGGGCGAAGAGGCCTGGGAGCGGGCCGTGCGGCGACTGGCCGGGCGCCACCTGTTCGCCTTCGTCGCCCGCGATCGCCAGGCCTACGCCGAGGCGAAGGCGCTCTTCGACCGGCTGTTCCCAGACCGCAAGCCGCCCATCACCGTCGTTCGTCACGCGGAGGCCGAAGCCAGCGCCCAGGCCCCCCGCCTGCCCAGCGGGGTCCACGCGCTGGCCGCCGCCCTGGTGGAGGGCGACCGCGCCTGCCTGGCCTTCTTCCGTCGCGTGGTCCGAGGCGCCGTGGCCCACTCGGAGGCGGATCCCAACCAGCTCACGGACTTCGCCGAATCGGAGCGGAGGCCCGTGCTGTCCGCCGACTGCTCCGCCTACTACACCAGCTTCGGCGGCTTCACGCGCCCGCCCATGCCCATCGTCACTGCCCTGGGCACGCCACTTCTCGGCGCTGCCCAGGAGGCCAGCGGTGCCGCCCGGGCTCCTCGCCTCGAGGCCCGCCAGCGCGACCTCCTGCGCCGCCATGCCCAGCTTGCGCTCCGCGCCCGCGAGCTGGAGCGAGAGTTGGGGACCAGCAGCGTGCGGCCCCAGGTCCGCGAGCGCCTGCGCACCGTCGAGGAGCGAGTGGAGTCCCTCGCCGGCCGCATCGAGCAGATGACGGCCCAGGACGGGCGGCTGCTCCACCAAATCCAGGTCCTGAACAACGCGGTGAACGAGCTCGTCCGCAACGAGGAGCCGCTGGCCGCCGACGCCGAAGGCCTCCGCGCCCAGGCGCGGGAGGCCGAGAGCGAGGTGGTGCGCTGCACCACCCTCATCGACGAGGAGCAGAAGGTGCTGGCCCGCTTCGGCGACGAACGCCAGGCCCTCTGCCAGCAGCTCGCCGCGGCCCAGGAGGAAGCGGAGAAGCTGGGCAAGCGCCCGCCCGAGGTGCGGGCCACCGAGCTTGTCGCCCAGGAGAAGAGCGAGGTCAAGGGCAAGCTCGACGCCATCGTGGGCCAGAAGGTCGACGAGGACAACCTCCGCCGCAAGGAGGAAGAGCTGGAGGAGCTGGAGGCCTACGTCCAGGAGCGCACCGCACACATCGAGCGGCTCCAGGGCGACGTCGCCGAGCGCCGCGAGGTGTGGCAGCGCGAGGTGCGCGGCATGGTCGAGCATCTCTCCATGGTGATGCAGATGCTCCTGCGCGACGGGGCCTTCCGCGACGTGCGGCTCGAGGTGGCCCACGTGGAAGATCCGGAGAAGGCGGAGCTGGCCATCCGGGCGCGCACCAAGGGCGTCCAGTGGCTGGACTACCGGGAGCTGAGCGGCGGCGAGAAGGTGCTGTGCACGGAGGCCCTCATCATGTCGCTGCACACGATGAGCGATTCGCCGGTGCACGCCATCGACGAGTTCACCCAGCGGCTGGACAAGTCGAACGCCGCGGCAGCGTTCGACATCGTTCGCAAGACCTTCGAGATGACAGCGCGACACCAACCGCGCCTGGTCCCGCAGTTCGTGCTCCTCTGTCCCGAGGCCTTTGGCCTGGAGGACAACGCGCTGATCCATCACGTCGTACTCGTGGAGGCCCGGCTCCGTGGCGCCCGAAAGCAAGCGGCCGCAGGATGACGACTCGGTGCTCTCCCACCTGTGGGAGATCGCCCACAAGTACCAGCGCTCGCTGACGCGGGGCGAGGTGGTGCCCCTCGCCGAGTCCGAGGACGACCGCTGCGTCGTGGCCCCCTTCGCCCAGCGCCTGAAGTCCACCGCCGAGCGGAACCTGGATGGCATCACCTATCGCTCGCTGGCCGAGATGCAGGTACGGCGCGACACGCGCCGCCTGCTCTCCAACGTCCCGGCCCGGGCCCGTCTTCGCCGGCTGGGCTTCGAGGTGGCCGTACGGGCCAGGCCCGTGGTCTTCCTCGCCGCCCCGGCCACGGTGCGTTCCCTGGGCCTCCTCGCCGCGGTGGCCTACCGCACCGAGGAGATCGACAGCGCGGGCGAGACCGGACGCGTGCTCGAGGAGCTGGAGGAGAGCGAACACCGCGTGTCCATGCAGGGCGTGGACGAGGCGGAGCTGGAGCGGCTGGCCGGCGAGGTGAAGGCACGGCTGGCGGGCCGCCGCTTCGGCCCCGGCGAGCTGGCCAGGACCTTGTCCAGCACCGAGGCCGACCTCTTGTCCCAGCTCGCACGGCGAGGGGAGGTGACGCTGGTGGCTCGGGCCGGCGGCGGCATGGAGATTCGCGAGGGGCCCGCCTCGCGCCGCGGCGAGCGAGCCGTCGCCGTGGCCATCGAGCCGCAGGCACGAGGAGCCTGAGATGACCCAAGCCCAGGAGCCGGAGCCGCAGGCCGAGCCCGAGGCCTCCCAGCAGGAGCTGCTGCCGCAGCTCACGGCCATCCTTACGGCCCGATGGCGGCAGGAGAACGGCCGACTGGCCATCGGGGCCCCCCGCCGGCGTCTGCTCCAGGCCCTCCGTGTGGAGGAGGCCCGCGTGGACGAGTTGCTGGCCGCGCTGGCCGAGAAGGCCGGCGAGCTGGGCCTCGAGCTTCGCGAATACCGCAGAGCGGGCGACATGTGGGTCTGCCTCACTGCGGTCCACGGCGGTCCCACCGAGCTCACCGACGAGGAGCAGGGGGTGCTGGGCGTCGTCGTCCATCTCGTCCGGGCCAGCGGCCGCCGCCGCCACACCACCGTCGACGACCTGCGCGAGCTACTGGTGGGCCGCGAGTACCTCACCGAGCACCAGCTCCAGAGCCGCTTGCGGCGGCTCGAGTACCTGGGCTACATCCGCCGCAGCCGGGGCACCGTGCACCTGGACTGCCGCAGCGAGCTGGAGTTCGACGAGAACGCCCGAAGGGAAATCGCCGAACAGGCCAGAAGCCTGATCCTGTGACGCGGCCGGCGTCCGGCCCGCGTCGCCGGCCGGGGACGACCTGGTATGGCCAGCGACATCGCGCTCATCTCCATCCGCTGCCTCGGCCACGGCGGCTCGATGCTGCTCAGCGAGGCGATCCTCGAGGGGTGGCGAATGTGCGACCGCTGCCACCTCTTCCTGTGCCCCGCCTGCGCCCAGGCCTTCGAGCAGGAACGCGACGGCATGTGCCCCGGGTCGGGCCACGGCGACTCCCACCAGATGGAGCTGGTGGACATCCCCACCGACGAGGTGCTGCTCTTCGTCCAGCACGAGGTCGAGGCCCCGAAGGTTGGGCCGCTGGTCTACGAGGTCTTCTTCCGCGGCCGCTCCCGGGAGGTCGACCCTCTCGGCGGCTCGCTGGAGCGCGCCCCCGAGCGCCGCACGCCGCGCCACGACCCCCTCGCTGTCCTGCGGCGCGAGGACTGGAAGCGCTATGGCGCAGTGATGGTCAAGAGACGGCGCGGGCGCTACGTCACCTGGGGAGTCGTGGGCGGGGACTGAGACCGCGGGACGCCGTCGAAGGCGGGCTGGTTGCGGGAGGCGAGGCAGTCGAGCAGGAGGCCATCGCATGGCGTGCGAGCCGGGCGTCTACGTGCTTCGTCGTGTCGTGGACGGGGTGATGGCCTTTTGCCACGACCGTGCGCCCCTCGAGGCCCTGGGCGTGCTGGCGGGCACCCGCTGCCGCCACCGGGCCGGCCGCTACGTGTGCGTGGAGGACTGGGCGACAGGGGCCACCGAGGCCAGCGAGGCGCACGCGCAGCTCACCGCGGACGGCGTGGCCGCGTGCCACCGGCAGCTCGATGCGAAGTACGGCGTGGAGCGGGAAGCGCCCCTGGTGGTAGGCCTGTTCCATTCGCATCCCTTCGGTGCGGAGCCGAGCCTCTCCGCGCGGGACGTGGCGACCTTCGCCGCCTTCCCCTATAGCGCCCCAGGCAACGTCTTCGTGCTCGTCAATCCCCACAGCGGCCACTTCCTGGTCTATCAGCGGGGCGGCAGCGGGCAGCTGGCCGAGCGAGAATGGGTGGAGTATGCCCCCCAAGAAACCAGAAGCCCTTGAGTCCGGCGAGGACCGCGACCACCGCACGCGGCGGTTCCTGGGTCGTGAGCCTCTGGCCCGCGTCCAGCGCGCCCACGTGCTCGTGGTGGGGCTGGGAGCGGTGGGCAACGAGGTGGCCAAGAACCTCGCCCTGGCCGGCGTCGGGGGCCTGACCCTCGTGGACCCCGACCGCGTGGAGCTGTCGAACCTCAACCGCTGCATCTTCTTCCGCGAGCGCGACGTGGGCAAGCCGAAGGTCCACGTGGCCCGCCGGGGGCTCCGCGCCGCCGCGCCGGCCACGGAGACCGCAGTCCACGTCCGCCCCATCGAGGAATGCCCCCAGGAGGTCTGGCACGCCGATGCCGTGGCCCTGTGCGTGGACGAGGAGTTCGCCCGCTACTACGTGAACGCCCGCTTGCTCGGCGCCGGGCGGCCGATTCCCGTGGTGAACGGAGCGATGGGGCGGACCTGGGCCGAGGTCAGCGTGCTCATCCCCGGGCAGACCGCCTGCCTGGCATGCCTGTGGAGCGAGGGCTACCTCCACCAGGTTCTGGGCGAGCAAGTGCGGCGGGAGTGCGACGAATTCTTCCAGGAGACCCGCCCCGCGTTTCCAACGATTTCGGTGTTGACATCACTGGCCGGCGCGATATCATCGACAGAGGTGATCAAGCTCCTGGCAAGGACGCCTCGCAGCTTGCCCGCAGCGCTTGGCCAGCGCATCCGCTACGACATCTGCGAGAACCGAGCGACAGTCCACGACATTCTGCCCAACCCTCGCTGCGTGGACGCCATGTGCAGAAAGCGGCGCCAGACCTCGGACCGCGCAGCGCCCTGGGCCAAGAGCGCCACCCCGGGGGAGCCCAAAGTAGGAGACGAGCCGTGAACCGAAGCGAAGACCACGCCGAAATCCTGGTGGATGTGGAGCCCGCCAACAAGACCTTCCGCGTGCGGGTGGAACGCCAGACCACGGTGGCCGACCTGGTGAAGGCTATCATCGAGCAGTGCGAGGGCGACGGCGTGAACGTCGAACGCTGGGCCCGCGAGCGAGTGGGCAGGGAGAACGTCTCCCTGGTCCTCCTGCGCAAGGGCCAGGGGGAGGCCGCGCTGCCGCCCACCGTCGAGTTCGGCCGCCTGGAGCCCGTGGTGGAGCCCGAGGAGCGGTTTAGCCTCGACGCCACGGCCATCGTGGGCTGAGCGCCGGGCCATGTTCCGATTCCCCGCAAGCGTGTTCAACGAGCGGGTCGCCGTCTTCGTGGACAGCTTCTACGAGGGGGTGGAGGAGCTCTTCCGCGGCCAGGGCTGGCCCTGGGAGCCGCCCCGCCGCTCCCCGGGCAAGTGGGAGCATCCCGACTTCGCGGTGCGCGTGGCCCGACGGTTCAAAGATGGAGCGTTCCGCACGCTGGAGCTTCGGGCCCGCAAGCTCCCGGGAGTCGCCGCGGTGGACGCCGCCGGCCACGTGACCCTACGCCACGAGCACCGCTTCCGCATCGACCTCCCCCGCGCCTACCCCAACGACCTGGGCTCCATCGCCGCCCGCTGCATGACCGCCCTCTACCACCCCCGCATCGGGCCCAGCGGGCGGGGCAAGGCCTGCGTCTACGTCAATGGCGAGGTCGACCGCGTGCTCCACAGCATCGTCCGGCAGGTGTTGCTCGACCCCGACATGGTCCAGCCCCCGAGCCTCTTCCGAGGCCAGGACAAGGGGATGAACCTCGCCGCCATGAACTGGTACGAAACACGTCCTCGCGCCATTCACCGCCGCCTGCTCGACCTCTGGGCCGAGGCCCACGGCGCCGAGCGCTTCCGGCTGCCCGAGAGCCGGGGCGCGGGCGTCGAAATCCAGGGATGAGGCCCCCCATGGGCAACGACGACGCGATCCCACCGCCCGATCCGCCGGCCCGGGCCATCGTCCTCGAAGCCACCGAAGGCCCTTGGCTCGAGCGCCCGCCCCCTGACCAGCAACCAGGTGTCCGTGTGCTTCGCCACGGCCGGCGCACGGCGATCCGCGAGGACCGCTGGGCGCGGGCCGGCGGCCCTGGGGGCCTGCCCGACCCTGGGTAGGGCGGAGGGGCCCGCTATGCCAGCTCGGGTGCCGAGCCTTCCCCTGGGGCAGGCTAAGGTGCTGGAGGGGGCTCGTCGAGCCTCTCGATGTAGCGGCGGATGGCCTTCGCCAGGTCGCGGCCGAAGGCGCGGGCGCTGTCGCCCGTCACGGCGGCGCCGCTTGCCGTGGCGTAGGGGATCTCGATGGTGGAGGCGAGGCGAACGCCGTCGAGCTCGCTGCACCAACGGCTACAGCTCTTGTGCTTCCCGTAGTTCTTGTGGGTATTCCAGGCCTTTCCGAAGGGCAGGTTGCTGGCGGCCCGATAGGGCAGGGGGCCGGAGCGGACGGCTTCTAGGATGGCGCCGAAGGCCTGCTGCTGCTCCCAGATAGCGGCGTCGGGACTGCCCACCAGGTAGATCACTTCGTTGTAGCGGCCGCGGATGTGGGGACAGTGGAGGTCCAGGGTGAGGCGGAGGCGGCCCGCCGACCAGCGGGGCACGAACTTGCGGATGGCCTGCACGGTGGGGTAGATGCTCTCGTCGCCGTAGTCGCGGTTGTGGTCGTGGGGCTTGCGGTTCTTGCCCTGGTCGCCTTCTTCCACACCGTCCTTGTCCACGAAGGGAACGATGAGGAACTCGACGTGCCGCCGCAGCCAGCGCCCGTCGTCGTGGTCGGCGAGCACGGACTCGATGACCCCCTCCACGGCGTAGCTGGCCATGCACTCGCAGGCATGGTGGCGGCAGGTGAGCAGCACGCGATAGTCAGGCTGGCCGTTGAGTCTACCCACCCGCAGGCGCTCCGCCTTGCGGCCCTTGCGGGTCGTGCAGAGCGTCTCAAGGCGCAGGTGGGGATTCTCGCCGTAGGGCTGGAGGAAGTCGCGGAGATCGGCCTCGACGTAGGGGATAGCGAAGCCGAAGCGCACCTCCTGGGCGTCCGCAGCGAACTCGTAGCGGAACGAGGCGCCGTCCACCGCTTCCCGCCCCAGCCAGGCCCACGTCCGGCCCCCGTCCGTGCTCACCGCCGGGCCGCGCGTGCCGATGACGTTGCCCTTGGTGAAGCGGAACGTCAGCGTGCGGTCCCTCGCGCCGCGAACACGAAAAAGCCACCAGAACCAGTTGCCCGCGGTGTCGCGGAGGTCCTGGTGGAGACGCACCTCGTCGCCCGCCACCTCCTCGAGGACAATGTTGCCGCCGGGGAACGAGGCGTCTACCGTGGGCGAGGCGTCCGCCGACCCGGCGGAGGCCCCCGCGCACAAGCCCACCAGCATGGGCAGCAGGCAGAGGACGGGGCGCAAGACGGCGAGGTCATCGCATCGGAGCCAGTCCACGACGGTCTCCCTGAAGCTGGGGTTACTGGCCATCCGGCCGTGGGGCGAAGCGCTCGACGATCTCGGGCGGCAGCCCGTGCGGGCGCCCGTCCCGCCCCGTGCATCCGTGCACGGTGTAGCCGGCGGCGATGGGGCGCCGGCCGTCCACGGAGGCCATTCGGTTGGTGAACGTGATGCGGGCCCGCGTGAGCCGCGGCACGGCGGTGGTCATGCGAAAGGTCTCGCACGGGCCCAGGGGAGCCAGGTAGCGGCAGTAGGCCTCGGCCACGGGCAGGAGCGTGCCCCGGGCCTCCAGCTCGCTGTAGGGAAGACCCAGGCTGCGGGTGAGCTCATTGCGGCCCGCCTCGAACCACTCGTAGTGGCTCCCGTAGTAGGCCACGCCCTGGGCGTCGGTCTCGGCGTAGCGAACCTTGATGTCGTGGGTGCATTGCGGGGCGCCCCGTGGGGTGGGGGCCAGAAGCTCCTCGGCCCGCTCGCCGACCACCACCTGCTCCACCCGCTCCTCCGCCGCCGCCAGCAGCTCAGGGGGCACGGAGGCCACCTCGCCCCACGGGCCCAGCACGACGTCGGCCAGGCGTCCCACGGCCAGCGTCTGGCCGTCGGCCACGCGGACGATCTGGTTTTCGAAGAGGATTCGCTTCGGCGCGGCAGCGGCCAGCCGGGTGCGGGCCACCAGCTGCTCGTCGTAGCCGGCGGGGCGGAGGAAACGGGTGAACGACTCGGCGACCGCCAGGATGAGGCCCCGCTGCTGGAGCTGCGGCAAGGGCAGCCCCTGGCTCTCCAGCCAGTGGATCTCCCCGACCTCGTGCCAGGTGAAGTAGGCCCCGTAGTAGGCCACGCCCTGAGCGTCGGTCTCAGCGTAACGGACGCGGAAGGGCGGGCTCTCGATCGTCATGGGAGCATCCCCAGAGCAAGGAAAGCGGCCTTGCAAAGCGAGCGCGGTTATTATACAATCCGCCCGATACGCGTCAACGTCGATGGCTTCTCGCCGCGAGAGGATGCCCATGCCCCTGATCGCCGACGCTTCCCAAGCCAGAGAAGTCTACCAGGAGGCCCGCGAACGCGGGGTGGCCCTCATCAACCTCAATCCCGAGGGAGCGCGAGGCATCGAGGCCTGCCTGCGGGCGGCGAAGCGCTTCGGCGAACGCGCGGGTGCCGACGACATCCCCATTATCCTCTCCATCTGCGGCGTCTACGATCACCGGCCCCAGATCAAGCTTTACACCAGCCTAGGCGACCCCCAGTTCGGCTTCGATGCCTGGCTCAAGGACGTGGAGTTCTACACCCAGGCCGACGGCCCGTTCGGTCGCCTTCGGGTGCTCACCCACCTGGACCACGGCCAGCCCGAGGAGGATGCCGCAATCCTCGAGCGCCGCCTGGAGAAGCTCTCCAGCGTGATGTTCGACGCGTCCACCGTCCCCTTCGACGACAACGTGGCGGCGACCGCCAGCTACGTCGAGCGCCACAGCGAGCACACGGTGATCGAAGGCTGCGTCGACGAGATCTTCGAGGCCGGCACCGGGGAGCAGAAGAACCAAACCACCACCGTGGAGCAGGCCACCCGCTTCGTGGCCGAGACGGGGGTGGACCTCATTGTGCCCAACCTGGGCACCGAACACCGGGCCTCCGCACGCGAGCTGCGCTACCACGGCGAGCAGGCCCGAGCCCTGCGCGACGCCGTGGGCAGCATCCTCGTCCTCCACGGCACCTCCAGCCTCTCGCCCGAGGACTTCACCCACCTCAAGGACGACGGCATCATCAAGGTGAACATCTGGACGGCCATCGAGAAGGCTGGCGCCCAAGCCGCCGTGCGCAACGCCCTGGAGGAGCTGGGCAACATCTTCACGGAGGCCGAGCTGCGCGAGCTGGCCGAGGACCGCATCGTCGGCTCCCGCTGCCTCGACCCCACCTACCAGGACGAGGTGTGCGAGGGGCGTCTGTACCCCAAGCTCAGCCACTTCGGCGAGAACGTGCGGCGCGACGCCTGGGTCGCCGCGGCCCAGACGCTCGTCGAGTCGTGCCTCGAGGACCTCGGATACACGGCATTCGGGCAATGACCGAACAGCAAGGCGACGCGCCGCGCGGCAGGCGTCCCCTCAAGCGTTTGCTGCTCGCCGGCCTGGCTACCCTCCTGCCCACGGTTCTCACCGGCTATATCCTTTTCATCCTTCTCCGCTTCGTGCACAACAACCTGGGGCAGTTCCTGGCCCGGGGCGTGGGCGCGATACTCGGCCGGCCTGCCGCCGAGGTGCCCATGGTGGTGGCCGGCGACGCCCTGGCTATCCTGGTGGTGATCGTCGTGGCCCTCGTGGTGGGAGCCCTGGCGCCCAGCCTGCTGGGACGGCGCGTCATCGGGGCTGGCGAGCAGTTCCTGCTCAAGCTCCCCGTGGTGAAAGTGATCTATCCGTACGTCAAGCAGGTAACGGACTTCCTGCTCACGGAGAAGCGCCTTCGCTTCCACACCGTGGTGGCCGTGCAGTATCCCCGCAAGGGCATCTGGTCGATCGGCTTCGTCACCGGCATGGGCTTCCGCACCATCAACGAGGCCAGCGGCGACGAGCACGTCCACATCTTCATCCCCAGCAGCCCCACGCCCATCACCGGCTACGTGATTTTCGTGCCCGTGAGCGAGATCGTGGACCTTCCTATCACTGTCGAGCAGGCCCTCCGCTTCGCCATCTCCGGCGGCGTGATTGTGCCGCCCCACGAGCTGGTGCAAGCCGCCATGCGCTCGCGCGAGGCGAGCCGCCTGGCCCCTCCCCAGGAGACGGCGCCCGCCCAGGAGGAGTAGAGCCGCCGGGCTAGTCGTCGCGCAAGCGGTCCACCAGGTCGCGGTACCGGGCGTCGTCGGGAGCCTGCTGCACGGCTCGGGCGGCCGCCGCGATGGCCTTGTCCAGGTCCCCTGCCGCCTCGTGGGCGAGGGCTAGGGTGGCCAGGTAGCGCGCCGTGCCAGGCTCCAGCTCGAGGGCCTTCTGGGCGTGGCGAATGGCCAGGCGGGGCCTGCGATAGGGCGGAGCGGCCCGGGCGTAGAGGACGGCGAGCTGGTCGTGGACGGGAGCGGCGCGGCCTTCCTGCTTGAGGGCCAGGAGAAGCACCTGCTCCGCGGCCGCGGGGCGCCCGTCGTTCAGGTAGTAGGCCCCCAGGCCCACGCAGGCCTCCAGGTCGGCGGGATTCTCGTTGAAGCGCTCCCACAGCGCCGCCGCCTGCGAGAGCTGGGGCCGCCCAGGCAGGAACTGGAGGCTGTGTATCACCCGGTCGAAGACCACCTCCAGTAGCTCGTAGTGACGGGCCGCCGATTCGCAGAGCACCGAGGCGGAGCGGCCCGGCGGACAGGAGAAGACCACGAAGCGCCGCCGCAACGCCACACCTTCGTGCCGCTCGCGGAAGTGCACCTCCCAGCCCAGCCCGTCTCCCACCTCCACCTGGCGCGTGAGCAAATGCTCGGCACCCGCCGCAACTCGCTCGGCCCGAAGTTCCTGTGCATGGGCCGCCAACTCGCCGACGCTCTCGCGCGAGGATACCTGGACGCGGATGGCCGCCAGCCCGGGGCGGACGAACGTGTGCGGGTCGCCTTCCTCCTCGGGACGCCGGTGTTCCCACCCCTCGGGCACCAGGAGCACCGCCGGGGGACTGTCCAGCGAGACGAGACGCAGCTTCGTCCGGGCCAGGAGGATGGCCTGGCACGAGCGCGCGTGCTCCGCCGCCGTGGCGAGCGACCACACGACAGCTCCCAGAGCGAGAGCCGTAGCCGTCCGTACCGCCAGGTCGGACCAGCCCCCGTCGGACCGCCGCGCCGCCGAGGGCCGCAGCACCAAGGCCGCCGCGGCTCCCGCAAGGAAGCCGCCTCCGTGAGCCGCGTTATCGATGAACGGCACCAGAACGCCAAGCACCACATTGACCCCGGCGATGGCCGCCAAGTTCACCCACAGGGCCGCGCGCCGACGGCGAGGGATGAGCCGACGGTAGGCCGTGGAGAAGACCACCACAGCGCCGAACAGCCCGAAGACCGCACCCGACGCACCCACCGACGGGCGCGGGGTCGCCGCCAGCGACGCCAGGCTCCCTCCCACCAGGGCGACCACGTAAAGGAGCAAGAAACGGGCCGAGCCCCACAGTCGCTCCACCGCAAGTCCCAGAGCCACCAGCGCATAGACGTTGACGCACAGGTGGAGGATGCTGGCGTGGAGGAACCCGGAGCTGACGAGACGCCACCATTCGCCGAACTCCAGCACCAGCCGATTGTCCTTGGCCCCCAGGCACAGGAGGGCCACCTCGTCGAGCTGGGGCTCGTAGAGCACGCAGCCCAGGTAGGCCAGGGCGCAGGCGGCAGCCACGACTATGAACGCGAAGGGACGGCCGGGGAGGCGACGCACGGGAGGGGAGGGCGGGCCGGCGGAAGAAGGCGACAAGGAGACACTGGTGGCCAAGGGCGAACCCCGGGCAGACGGCCCGCGCAGGCGGTCACAGGGATATCCCGAGCCACTGCGTGAGCAGGAAGCGCGCTCGCCCGATGAACAGCGACAGGCGGCCCATCACCGTGTAGCCGAACGAGGCGCCGAAACTGACCATCAGGAACCAAATGCCCGCCCGCGATACCGCTCCCGCCGGGCCCTTGTGCTCCACCGAGAAGAAGAAGTAAAAGAGCACCGACACCGTGCCCACCAGGACCACCACGGCCCCCGCGATGGCTCCCACCTCCGTGCCCACCGGGCGCACCGAGGCCTCGAGCTGGGTGAGAATGAAGCTGCTCGCCGCGAAGGGAATGAACACCCCCGCGTACCAGCCCACCATCAGGCTGTAGGCGTAGCGGCTGAGCCACGAGACGCGCGTGGACAGGCGGGTGAGAAGCAGAATGCCCAGCAAGATGGGCACCGTGCGAAGCTGCACGGCTTCGATGAACGCCCCGCGGGAAGGGGCGTTGAGCAGGGGGTTGTAGATCTCCATCTTGAAGTACTGGTGCCAGGAGATCACCACGCTGTAGCCCAGGCCCACCCCTACGTAGAGATTCTCCGCGATCTTGAACAGCGGGTTGTCGCGGTACAGGAAGCTGTACATGATGAGGGTGAGCGCGGCGGCCACGAAGATGCCGATACCCTCCCGAGAGCCTTTCGAGGGCGCGGCCGGCCCCCACTCGACCAGGGCGCTGGCAAGCACGAAGCCCAGCACCAGGAGGACCAGCACGACGGTCTCGGCGATGAAGCGCGCCTCGCTGGGAGGCTGGTCAGGTGCGGCCACGGGCTGCCTCCTCCTTCCCGCCCCGCCGCCAACGGGCGAAGAAGTGGATGTTGGCTCCCACGATGAGCGCTACGATCAGCAGATGAGTGACCGATTGGGGCACCATCCCCAGCACCCCGTCCCCCGGCTGCTCGAGCAGGGTCTCATAGTCGGCGGCGCCGCGCAGCCCGCCCAGGAAACCCACTAGCTGGCCCGACTGGTGGAAGGGGTAGAGGTCGGGGGCGATCACTGCCGTGCACCCCGCTCCCAGGTCGAAGCCGAAGCGGTCGCTGCCGTAGCTGATCCACATCTCCACCGTCTGCCCCGCGGCCACGTCGATCACCAGGGGAATGTCGCGCAGGGAGTGGATGCCCCGGAGGGCGGGCATATCGGCCGTGGGCTGGTCGTAGAAGTCCTTGTCGAAGGCTCCCTTGAGGTTCTCGCCCATGTTCAGGATCAGGTTGCCCCAGCCGGGGCGGTTGCCCAGGAACACGTAGTCGCGTCCCGAGACCTTGCCCGCCTCCTGGGCGGTGGACTCCAGGAGGTTCTTGCACAGTCCCAGGTTGGTGATCCAGTGGGTCATCACCAGGGGCCGCAGGTTGCGGCGGAAGCAGTGGCGGAGGAGGGCCTTGCTCATGGGGTAGAGCTCCTCCTTCGACTGGGGATCGTAGTCCAAGGAGAGGAGCACGCAGGAGCCCTCGGGAAGGGCCTCCACGGCCTCGAAGAGGTCCTCCGCCTGCCGCGAGGGCTCCACGGGCATCGACTCCCGCAGCAGGAAGGGGACGATCACGGCGATGGCTACCAAGAGGTAGATCACCCGCCGGGTGATGGCCTGCCTGCGAAGCCGGTCCTCGGGAAGCTGCATCACTCACTTCCACCCAGGTAGGAGCGCTCGATGCCGAACAGGATGCGCAGCGACTGCGAGATGATCCCCAGACTGATTCCCAGCAGGATGCCCCGCTTGGCCGCCAGGTTGGGGTGCTCCATGATCCAGTCCGAGACCAGGGGGAGCCAATCGGAGATCAGGGCCCCCACCGGCACCCGCCCCACCATCACGATGATCGCCGCGGCGAGCAAAAGGCCCGCCTCGGCGTTGCGGGCCCGGAAGGTGCGGAATGCGGCGCTGGCCATGAAGAAAGCCAGGATGGAGAAGATGGTGGCCCCGCAGGGCACCTGGATGTAGTCGTAGCCCCACTGGAACCAGGTGCCTTCGCCGGGCACGGGGGCCAAGGGCCCCTTGCCCTGGTTGTAGAAGCCCACCGCGATCATGGCCAGGGCTCCCAGGAACACGAATCCGCTGTAGGCCCAGCCCGCCTGCCGCCTGCGGATGCGAGTGTAGTGCATGCGCATCAGGCTGTAGAAGCCGATGAACACCGCGAAGGCGCCGATGATGCGGAACCAGGTGGTGACGGTCTCCCGGAAGTCGCCCGAGACCGGGTGGGGGATGAAATCGTGCACGAAGCCCAGCACGCCCACCACGAAGACCAGGACGAGCGGGATGGTGCGTCGATACCACATGGTCGATCCTGTGCCTCAGAAGGCCTTCAGCAGATGGGCTACCCACAGGCTCCCCGTGGACGCCACCACAGAGCCTACCACCAGGAGCCCCATGAGTATCGCCTTGCCCACGTCCTGGCCCCGCAGGCTGCCGATCATCATCGGCTGGCGGGTGAGGTAGGCGGAGGCGGCGTAGAGCTCCTCGCCCATCAGCGTGTAGTCGCAGGTGGTCACGAAGAAGGGCAACTGGGTATAGGAGTCGGTGCCCGCGATCTGGATGGCGCCCGTGGAAGCCCCGGTCTCGGCGAGGAGGAGCGACTCGGCGAAGAACTTGCCGATGATGAAGATCGTGGCCGGCCGCTCGCGCACCATGATGCCGCTCACCGCGGCCACGTAGCTGAACTGGTTGGAGGCCACCAGGGTCACATCGTCGGGGCTATAGGCGTCGGGGCGCCCGGCCTGGGTGTAGGCCTGCTCCGCCGTCTCCTGGCTCACCGCCAGCACCAGCGGATTCCAGTTGGCCACCCGCACGCGAGTGCCGAACTGCGCGGCACGGCGGCACACCCGCCCCAGGATGTTGAGGGCCGCCAGGGTCGCCAGCTCGTCCAGGGCACCGAGGCCGTGAACGAATAGAATGGGCCGCCCCATCTCCGTAGCCCGGCCGATGGCCTCGTCCACCGCCTCCAGACCCGCGATGCGGCGGATGAACAGGTTGGGGTTCCTGCGGGCCACGCCGATGAAGGCCAGTACCACACCGCAGAAGAGCACGGAGAAGACCAGGACGTTGAGCTTGTAGTGCTTGAACAAGTTGGCCTCGGCCTGGGCGGCGACCACCTTGGGCTCGCCGTCCTCGGTCACGTAAACCGGCTCGCCCCCCTCCCGCACAATGGCCAAGCGGAAGCAGTAGACCTGGCCGTTGATGCGGCGGCGTTCCTCGCGCAGCCGTTTGTTCTCGATGGTGTGGAGGTAGGCCACGCGCACGGCGTCGGCGGGGTCCACCTCGGGCTTCTCGGGCTCGTCCCACTCCTCTTCGGGGAGCATCCGCGGCGGGCGGATGTCCTTGCGTTCGGGCGGATAGTAGTTGGCGGGCACGACGCCGTAGTAGTGGACGCGGCGATTCTCCTCCCCAAAGCCGAAGTACTCCGGCTTCTCCGACTTGAGATTGGCCTGGGAGGGCAGGCGGATGGTCTTGAACTGCCCCTCCTCGGCGTCTTCGGGAGTGGCGATCTCGAGGAGGTAGAAGACGTCCGGGGCCTCGCTGGGGCTTCGGCCCCACTCCACCCCGATGGTGTTGCCTTCGTCGCTGGGCTGGTCGTAGGCCCGGAAGGAGGCGGGGTCGGGAGGCACCAGCTGGGCCTCGCCGCCGGCGGCCCGGCCGCCCAGAAGCGCTGCCAGCAGGAGGAGCCCGGCCAGAGGGGCAGGGCGGTACGCCTGGGGTCGCGGCTGAGTCACGACGCGATGACCTCGACGTTGGCCCGCGGCACGATGGCCGTCTCGCCGTTGGGAAACTGGACCTCGACCACGCGGACCCTGGCCTCGGACTGCACCTCGTGCAGGCCGGTGGGCAGGCTCTTCACCTCTCCGATCCGCCCGAAGCCTGGCTCCCGAATGATACGTACGCCCGACCCCGGCGTCAAGCCGCCTACCACCGCGTCGCCCAATGCCTCCTGGCCCTCTGCTTCCTGGGCGGTGGGGATGAGGATCTCGGGGCGGAGCACCCCGGCGCGGATCTGGGTGGCACCGTTGGCGGAGGCCCGCCGCCCCTGGTGGCGCGTCAGCAACTGGAAGGTGCGGTCGGCCATGGCGATGGGGCCGAAGCCCTCGGTGATGATCAGGATGGGCCGGATGTCTTCGTGCCCGGTGATGGCCACCCCCAGGTCGTAGCCCAGCAGTCGGCGGAGGTCAGCGTCGTGGAACCCGCCGCATACCAGGGCCGCAATGCCTAGCTCCGCGGCCCGCTCGTAGACCTCGCTGGTCACCAGCGCCCCGGCCACCACCACCTTGTCCGCTAGCTCCTCGCCCAGGTCGGCGGGCCGAAGTCGGGCATCGGCGCTCTCGCCGGCCACGGCGATCTCGCCATGGGTCTCGCCGCCCACCCCGAAGATCCCCTGCACCACGGCTCCCGCTGCCTCCACGGTGACCCCCTCGCCCTCGTGCACTTGAACCACAGCGCCATCCAGGTAGGCGTGCAGCTCCACCGGGCGGGGCGCGCCGCGGATGAGCACCTGGCCGGTGACCGGCGAGACGGTCTCGATGGTCCCCTCGACGGGGGAGCGGGCCACGCTGCGGAACCACTTGATCCAGGGCCTGGTCTCGGCGATCGCCTCGCCGCGTGCCACCGCGTCGCCCTCGTTCTTGAGCATGTAGCGAGAGATGTCGGCGGCCTGGACGCCCAGGAGGTTCACCACATTCACAGTGGCCACGTCGCCGGGCAGCTCGGCCCGGGCCACGACGTCTTCGGCCCGCACCAGGTCGCCCTGCTCGACGAGCACCTGTCCGGCGATGGGCAGGCGGCGGAGCTTGCGTACCGTAGCCCGCTCGCTCACTCTCAGGCCGGGGGTGTAGGCGTGTGCCATAGCTGGTCTCGCTGGCTAGGGCTTCACTGGGGGTATGCGTCGAGAGCGTTGGCCCAGGCTTCCAAGGCCTGGCTTCGCTGCTCCTGGGGCACGGCGAGGGGTCGGCCGCGGGCGTCGAGCACCAGGCCTACGACGCCGCCGTGGACTTCCGTGTCGAGGGTCTTGCCCTTCCCCTCGCCGAGGTCGAAGCGGCGCGTCGGCTCGGCCACCAGCCGCGCCGTCTGCCCCGCCGGGAGAGGGAGGCGGACGAGCTCGCCGAAGGCCAGGGAGCCGCTGTGGCTGTCGTCCCCAGCTTCCAGCGTGTAGCGGAAGCACTTGCTGCCCCGCTTGGCGTGGCCCGCCGGGGCGATGCAGGTGCCCAGGTGGATAAGGCAGTCGCGGAGGAACACCTGCTCGGCGGCCTCCTCGTGGACCTGGGCGAGCACGCCCAGGTGGGGCATCATGAAGATGCTGTCCACGGCCAGGCGGGTGACGCCGAGGGGCTGGAACGCGTCGATGAGCATCATCGCGGCCTGGGCGCGGCGGGGGGCGTGAGAGAGCACGCCGCCGCTGCCCACCAGGAGGTCCAGGGCCTCCATGTCGATGATGGTTTCGCCGGTAGGGGTCTCGTCGAAGGCCTCGGAGACGGTGCGCTCGCGCTGCACGCCCTTGAGGCCCACGGCGAGCTGCTTGTGCTGCTCGAAGGCCAGGCGGAGGGCCTCGCGGGCGATGG
>JBKHIY010000199.1:0-4166 GCA_046538415.1 Candidatus Brocadiia bacterium
TTTTCCGCCGCGCATGAGAGGGGGGGCTTCGGTTTGTAGGGGTAGAGGGAAGCGCCCTGCGTGGCCGTCAGTCGGGGCGGCGGGGGTGGCTGGCTGGCCGGCGGGGGCTCAGTCGGTCTCGGCGGCGATGCTGGTGCCCGGGACGGGCAGGTAGTCGACCAGGCCGTTGGCGGCGATCTTGACGACGGCCCAGATGCTGTCGTAGCGCGAGTAGGCCTCGGGGTCGCGCACGCGGATGCCGAAGGTGCAGGTAACCTCTTCGCCGGGCTCGACTTGGAAGGCGTGCTGGCGGGGCGCCACCTCGCCCAGGCAGTAGGCCCCGACGCAGGCCCGTGGCCAGGCTTCGAGGGGGGTGACGAGGGCGACGGTGCCCTCGATGGGGTCGGGGCTGGGGTTTCGCAGGTGCACGTCGAGCTCGTCGCCGCGTCGGTGGATGCTGGCGTCGAGCCAGGGCGGCTGGCCGACGCGAAGGCAGTCCTGGACGACCTGGCCGCGGTGCTCGATGCGGGCCTTGACGAGGCCGTGGCGGCGGGCGTCGTCGAAGGCCAGGAGGATGGGGGTGGTCTGGTGGGCGCCGGGCTCCAGGTCGTAGGCCACCTCGGCGGGCACGGTGTGCCAGCCGGGGGCGACGTGGAGGGTGGCCTTGCCCTTGACCGCGCGGTCCGTCGTGTTGTTGGCGATGGCCAGGCGGAGGGTGTTGATGGTCACCCCGCCCTGGGCGATGCGCAGGCGGGTGCGGGGCTGGCCGTGGAGGGAGATGGCGACGGGGCTGTAGCCCAGGGGTGCGGCGCCGGCGTTGTGTTCCCAGTGGCGGAAATGCACCGCCGGCTCGGGCTCGGCCTCGCGGGCCAGGGGGCCGCTGGCCAGGGATTTCTCGAGGGGCCGGGGCAGGAGGATCATGCTGTCGACGCCGAAGCCGCCGCTGGCCACCTCGACGGTGTCGTCGTAGGCCAGCTCGGCGTCCTCCGCGGGCTCGCCCAGGAGGTTGGCCCGCCGGGCGGCCTTCAGCGGCTGCCAGAAAGCCAGGGAGCCCTTCTGGGGCTTGCCTTCGGCCTCGTACCACCGCACCAGGAGGCCGTCGCGGACGGGGTCGACGCCGCGTGCCTCGAAGGCCGCGGTGGGCTGGCTGGCGGGCCGCAGGGCGGAGAGCACCAGGCTCTCGCCGTCGAGGCGCAGGAAGCTGTGGGCGGGGGGCAGCGAGCCCCGGTGGCGGGTGGTCTGGAGGGGCAGCAGGGGGCTGTTGTACTCCTGGCCGGCGCGATAGGTCTTGGCCTCTCGCCAGTCGCCGCGGTGGGGGTAGAGGGCGTAGTGGAAGAGGTGGCTCTTGTGCTCGGGGACGAGGAAGAAGGGCAGGCGGTCGGGCCCCCACGGGCTGGCGCCCCAGGCGGCGGTGTGCATGAGGAAGAGCACCAGGGTGTTATCGCTTTCCACGGAGGCCAGGACGTTGCCCCGGTTGAGCACGGCGAGGCCATAATCGTCGAGGATATGGCGTTCGCCCGAGACGTCGGCCCGGGGGTCGATCTCGATGGTGGCGGTCTTCTCGAAGCGTGCGAGCAGGCCGTCGAGGCAGGCGGCGAGCGCGGCCTCGGACTGGGCGGAGACCAGCAGCACGGGCAGGGGCGGCCATCCGTCGGGCATTTGCTCGTCGTAGAGGAAGAGCACGGCGTGGCGGTCGCGCTTGAGCGTCTCCTCGAACTCCGAGCGGATGCGGGGGTGGAGGCGGCCGAGCAGCGTGGCGGTGTAGGTGTTGCGGCCCCCCACGTCGAGGGCGATGCGGAAGGCGGTGCCGAACTTCAGGTCGTAGTTGAAGCTGTTGGGGGTGGCCAGGCAGGCGTCCTCGTGGGGCAGGTCGCGGCGGCGGGGCATTTCGCAATCGTGGTGCTGGGGGCTCACGGGCACGCCCTTTCGCACCAGGGCGCTCTGGAGGCGGCGGGCCTGCTCGCCCAGCCCCTCCTGGTCGGTGATCACCAGGTTCACGGCCCCGATGGCCAGCCGCGAGGAGCCGGCCTTGAGCACCGCGCTGTGGCCCAGCTCCACCCAGTTGTGGGCTCGGCGTGCCCCGCAGTCGGAGTAGTTGCGCCCCTGGGAGGTCCGGAAGTCGAGCTTGCCCTTCGAGGGCCGCCGGACCACGGTCCCGAAGGAGGTCTCGTAGACCGGCTGGCAGCCCCGCAGCTTGGCGGGGAAGGTGACGGCGTAGAGGTGGTGCTGGCCCCGGTAGTGGTCGAGCCAGGTGCGGAAGAAGACCCGCCGCACGCCCCGGTAGAGGACGATCTCGTGGCGGCGGGTGAAGCTGGTCTCGGCCCGCCGCTCGCTCATCTCGCCCTGGACCACCAGGCGAGCGGAGACCGGCCCGGCCTCGGCGGAGACGCTGGCCGCGTGCTCCCTGGAGAAGGCCTTCGGCCCCAGGGTATAGAGCTCCCAGGCCGGCTCCTCGCGGTTGGGCTTCTCCTCCAGGGCCACCAGCTCGTTGGCGGGGCCCGCGGCGCGGTCCACCAGCTCGCGGCGGGCCAGCTTGTCGTAGAGGCGGCTGATGCCCCCGCCCTGCTGGGGGTCGGCGGCGATGGAGAAGAACTCGTTTTCGATTTTGAAGCCCGAGGCCTTGGCCCTGGGCGGCGGCGGCTCGTCGGCGGCCACCACCGCGTAGGTGGCGTAGCCCACGGGCGGCACGTCGGCGGCCAGGAACTCGATTTCGGCCTCCGCGATCTTGCCCTCGCGGCGGACCAGGCGGTTGGTCTCGCAGGCCACCTCGTTGCCCTCGGCGTCGGCCAGGGCGAAGCCGGCGACGGGACGGGGGAAGGCCACGGTGGCCTGCACCGGCTCGGTGCGCGGCCAGTTGAGGGCGTTGAAGACCAGGAGCGGGATGGAGCCGCTGGGCGCGGCGTGGGTGTCCACCGCCCCCGCGAGGGCCTCCAGGGCTCCGCTGCGGGCCTCCGCGGCCAGCTCCAGGGCCTCGCGGTAGCCGAGCAGGACGTCGAGGTAGGCGCGGTCGCACAGCGGCCCGCCGACCGCGTCGTGGTGCTGGTTGAAGAGCACCTGTCGCCAGGCCTTGTCCAGTGCCCGGTCGGGGTAGTCGGCCCCCAGGTAGGCGGCCACGGCGGCGAAGGCCTCGGCGGCGCCCAGAGCGTTCTCGGCCAGGCGGTTGGCCTGCTTGAGGTTCACCCGCGAGAGGGCGGTGCCCTGGTGGTACCACTCGAAGTCGCGGGCCGTCGCCGGTGCCCTGGCCTCGCCCTCCCCGAGTGCCTGGCGGGCCTCGCGGAACCAGGCTTCGTGGGCCGTGCCGCCGACCAGGACCGACGGCTCGCCACCCCGCAGCCGCTCGCAGGCCCCCGCCATCCACGCCGTCGGCGGCTTGAAGTCCAGGGCGTCCAGCCGCAGGTCGGACGGGAAGCCCAGCGAGGCCAGCTCGCGGTAGGCCTCGCGGAAGAAGGCCAGCGCCGCCTCCGCGCCCCGCGGCTCCACCCCGTAGGGCACGCGGCGGAAGAGGAACATTGAGCCGTCCAGGGCCTGGTGCCAGAAGACGGGATAGGCCCCGTGGATGGGCTTCGACCAGATGCAGCCCGTGAACCGGCACTTGGCCAGCAACTGCCCGAGCTGGGCCGTGTGGCCGAAGACGTCCCACGGCATGTAGACCGTCGGCTCGTCGCCCAGCACCCGCTCGTGGTAGAGCCGGCCGTAGAGGATGTTGCGCAGCAGCCCCTCGCCGCTCACCAGCCCCTCGCTGGGCTGGCCGTGGGAGCCGGCGGTGCCCGCCCGACCCTCGGCGACGAGCTGGCGCACGAAGTCGCGCTGCTCGGGATGCACGTCCAGGTAGGGCTTCAGATACGTCAGCTCGTGGAGGAACAGCCCGTAGGCGGGATCGAAGCGGCACACCTGGAGATGCTGGTCCAGGCTGTCCATCAGCGACGCCGCGTAGTCGCGCTGGTCCTCCAGCCACACCACGTCGGAATGGACGCCGGGCAGCAGATAGGTGGTGAACGGCTCCTTGGCCATGGCGACGGACGCTCCTCCGCTGCGTGCTCTCTGCTCCCTGCCTCCCCGCCATTTTGGGGAAACGGGGGCGAAAGTCAAAGGCCCTGGCCGCCGGGCGGCCTTGATTCTCCGCACCGGCGACCGTAGACTGCCCCGAGGAGGCCCCGACGGGCAAGACCGCCTGTAGGCGGGACGTC
>JBKHIY010000016.1:0-59680 GCA_046538415.1 Candidatus Brocadiia bacterium
GGCGCCGGCAAGTCCACCCTCATCAAGGTCCTCACCGGCGTCTACCCCCGCGACGCGGGGTCCATCGAGTTCGAGGGGCGGCCCTTCGAGCCCCGCTCTCCCATCCACGCCCAGCACAGCGGCATCAGCACCATCTACCAGGAGGTGAGCCTCATCCCCGACCTCTCGGTGGCCGAGAACATCTTCCTCGGCCGCCAGCCCCGGCGGCGCCTGGGCCGCATCGACTGGCCGACCATCCGCCGCAGGGCCCGCGAGCTGGTCCACGGCTTCGGGCTGGACATCGACGTGACCCGCTCCCTGGCCTCCTACCCCGTGGCCGTCCAGCAGATGGTGGCCATCGCCCGGGCGGTGGACATCTCGGCGCGGCTGATCATCATGGACGAGCCCACCTCGAGCCTGGACGAGGACGAGGTGGCCCGGCTCTTCGAGACCATCCGCGCCCTCCAGGCCAGGGGCATGGGGGTGCTGTTCATCACCCACTTCCTCGACCAGGCCTACGCCATCAGCGACCGGATGACGGTGCTGCGCAACGGCCGCCTGGTGGGCCGCTTCGAGACCGCCAGCCTGCCCCGGCTCCAGCTCGTCGGCCACATGCTGGGCAAGGACCCCGAGGCCGTGGCCCAGCTGGCCAGGGAGAAGGCGGGCCACCGGGCGGACATCCCCCGGGAGCCCTTCTACCGCGCCCGGGGCCTGGCCCGGCGGGGGGCCATCGCCCCCTTCGACCTGGATATCCGCCAGGGCGAGGTGGTGGGCCTGGCCGGGCTGCTGGGCTCGGGCCGGACGGAGGCCGCGCGGCTGCTCTTCGGAGCCGACCGGCCCACCGCGGGCACGGTGCACATCGACGGCCGGCCGGCCCGCATCCGCTCGCCCCGGGCCGCCATGCGGCGGGGCATCGGCTTCTGCCCCGAGGACCGCCAGAGCGAGGGCCTGCTGCCCGACCTCTCGGTGCGGGAGAACATCGTGCTGGCCGTCCAGCGGCGGCTGTCCCGCTGGGGTCTGGTCTCGCGGAGCGAGCAGCGGGAGGTGGCCGAGAAGTTCATGGGGCTCCTGGGCATCGTGGCCTCCAGCCCCGAGCAGCCGGCCCGCACCCTCAGCGGCGGCAACCAGCAGAAGCTGCTCCTGGCACGGTGGCTGGCCGCCGAGCCCCGCCTGCTGATCCTCGACGAGCCCACGCGGGGCATCGACGTGGGGGCCAAGGCCGAGGTCGAGCAGCTCGTCGAGCGGCTCGCCGCGGGGGGCATGGCCCTGGTCTTCATCTCCTCCGAGCTCGACGAGGTGGTGCGCCGAAGCCACCGCGTGGCCGTGCTCCACGAGCGGCGCAAGGTGGCCGAGCTCGCCGGCGAGCGCGTGGACGAGCAGACCATCCTCCGCATCCTGGCCACCGCGAGCGCCCATGAGCCCTGAGCGCCCCCCAGCCCCGGCGTTGCCTACGGGCAGCAGGAACTTCTGGCCCGCGGCGGCCCTGCTCGCCCTCCTGGCCCTCACCGCGGCCCTGGCCCCCTCGCGGTTCCTCTTCTTCGAGGGGGGACGGCTGCGGGGCTCGCTGAACGAGATTCTGCTCCAGGGCAGCTCCGTGATGCTCCTGTCCGTGGGGATGACGCTGGTGATCGCCACCGCGGGGATCGACCTGTCGGTGGGCTCGGTGATGGCCCTCGCGGGGGCGGTGGCGGCGCTGCTCGTCACCCGCACCGGGCTGCCCCTGGCGGCGGTGATCGCCGGGGGCCTGGCCGTGGCCGCCTGCGCCGGCCTGTGGAACGGGCTGCTGGTGGCTTTCCTGCGCCTCCAGCCCATCGTGGCCACCCTGATCCTGCTGGTGGCGGGACGGGGCGCGGCCCAACTGCTGACCGACGGCCAGATCATCAACTTCCAGCGGCCCGCCTTCCAGTTCCTGGCCGTGGGCGCCGTGCTCGGCCTGCCCTTTCCGCTGTTCATCGTGGGCTTCGTGGCGGGGGCCACCTTCCTGGTCACCCGCAAGACCGTGGCCGGCCTGTACATCGAGTCGGTGGGCAACAACGAGCGGGCGAGCCGCCTGGCGGGCCTGCGCCCGGGGCGGGTCAAGCTCCTGGTCTACGGCTTCTCGGGCTTCTGCGCCGGGGTGGCGGGGCTGTTCGAGACGGCTTACATCTCGGCGGCGGACATCAACAAGTGCGGGCAGTATATCGAGCTGGACGCGATTCTGGCCGTGGTCATCGGCGGCACCTCGTTCAGCGGCGGGCGGGCCAACCTCCTGGGCTCGCTGCTGGGGGCCCTGGTGATGCGGGCCCTGACGACCAACATCCAGATGATGAACGTGCCCTCGGCCTACAACCTGGTGGTCAAGGCCCTGACCGTGGTGGCGGTGTGCCTGCTGGGCTCGGAGCGCTTCCGCGCCCTGTTCGCCCGGCGGCGCTGGCGGAGGAGGCAGAGGGCGTGAGGCTGCGGCTGTCGCGCAAGCACGTGCCCCTGCTCTCCACCACCGGGGTGTGCGTGCTGCTCTACGCGGCGGCGGCGATCCGCTATCCCCACTTCTTCTCCGCCTACGTGTTCGTCAACTTCTTCGTGGACAATGCGGCCCTGGGGATCGTGGCCGTGGGGATGACCTTCGTGATCCTCTCCGGGGGCATCGACCTGTCGGTGGGCTCCATGGTGGCCCTGAGCAACGTGGCCGTGGCCCTGCTCATGCGCCAGCTCGGGGTGCCCTCGGCCCTGGCCGTCGTCCTGGTGCTGGGCCTGGGCGCGGCGATGGGGCTGGCCATGGGCAGCATCGTGCGGGCCTTCGATCTGGCGCCGTTCATCGTCACCCTGGCCGGTCTTTTCTTCGCCCGGGGCGTGGCCCTGGCCCTGTGGGAGGGCTCGGTGAGCATCCGCCACCCGGTGTTCGTGCGGCTGGCGGGTCTGGCCATTCCCCTCGGCGCGACCCGCCTGCCGCTGGCCGCGGTGGTGTTCCTGGCCGTGGTGGCGGGGGGCATTTGCCTCTCGGTGTGGACCGCCTTCGGGCGCAACGTCTACGCCATCGGGGGCCACGAGGAGGCGGCGCTGCTGATGGGCATCCCCGTGGGGCAGACGAAGGCCCTGGTCTACACCCTCAGCGGCCTGTGCTCCGCCCTGGCGGGGGTGGTGCTGGGCTTCCAGAAGCTCAGCGGCAACCCCCGGGCGGCGGTGGGGATGGAGCTGGACGCCATCGCCGCGGTGGTGATCGGGGGCACGCTGCTCAGCGGGGGCGTGGGCTACGTGTTCGGCACGCTCGTGGGGGTGCTCATTTTCGGGATCATCCGCACCATCATCCACTTCGAGGGGGACCTCAATCCCTGGTGGGCCAAGGTGGTGATCGGGGTGCTCCTGCTGCTGTTCATCCTCCTCCAGAAGCTGCTCGCCCGGCCTGGCCTCCGGGAGCGGGCCGGGGGGTGAGGGGCGGCGCGGTTTGCATTCCCGGCTCGCGGCGCTACAGTGGTAGCGGCGAGGGCGCCTGTGTAGCTGCCTTCGCCCCGGGATCGACTCGTGCAGGAAAGGAGCTCGAGATGTCGCAGGCCACGCGTCGGACGTTTCTCAAGCACTCGGCCGCCTTCGGGGCCTTCGTGGTCGCGGGCACCCGGGCCAGCGGCCCGGTCTTCGGGGCCAACGACCGGGTGTGCGTGGGGGTGGCCGGGCTCCACGGCCGCGGCGGGGCGCACATCGGGTCGTTCGAGAAGATCGACGGCGTCCAGGTCACCCATCTCATCGACCCCGACAGCCGGCTGTTCGGCCGCCGCGCCAACCCCCTGGAGAAAAAGCACGGCGCCAAGCCGGTGTGCGTCCAGGACATCCGCAAGGCGCTCGACGACAAAGCCCTCCACGCCGTGTCCGTGGCCACCTGCAACCACTGGCACTCGCTGATCACCGTGTGGGCCTGCCAGGCGGGCAAGGACGTCTACGTGGAGAAGCCCTGCTCCCACAACGTCTTCGAGGGCCGCCAGTGCGTGCGGGCCGCGCGGAAGTACAAGCGCATGGTCCAGCACGGTACCCAGCGGCGGAGCGGCGGCCACTGGCGCACCCTTCGCGACATCGCCGCCGGCAAGCGGGGCAGGCTCCAGGTCGTGCGGGGCTTCAGCTTCAAGGGACGGCGGGGCATCGGCCACAAGAAGACCGGGCCGCCCCCCGAGGGCCTCGACTTCAATATCTGGCTCGGCCCCGCTCCCCGGCAGCCCTACCACGGCAACCTCGTGCACTACAACTGGCACTGGTTCTGGGACACGGGCAACGGCGACATCGGCAACTACGGGGTCCACGCCATGGACATCTGCCGCTGGACCATCCCCAACGCCACCTTCCCCACCAGCGTGGTGAGCCTCGGTGGACGCTTCAAGTGGGACGACCAGGCCGAGACCCCCAACGTCCAGTTCGCCATCTACGACTTCGGCCAGACCAAGCTCATCTTCGAGGTCTCCAACCTCAAGACCCGCCGCGGCCGGCCCACCACCGTCTTCGACCAGGGCGCCAAGGCCGAGCCCATCGAAGTCCAATCGCCCCCCGACGTCAAGAACCCGGCCGGCGAGCGGGGGCCGGGGGGCAACATCTTCGCCAACTTCATCGCCTGCGTGCGCTCGCGGAAGAGCGAAGACCTCGACGGCCACATCCTCGAGGGCCACTACTCCTCGGCCCTCTGCCACCTGGGCAACGTCTCCTACCGCCTGGGCAAGGAGGTGGCCTTCGACAAGAAGGCCAAGAGCCTCGGCGACGACAAGCAGATCGTCGAGACCTGGGAGTGGTTCCGGGACACCCTCAAGGACAACGGCCTGAAGCTCCAGGAGACCACCTACCGGCTGGGCCGTCGCCTCCAGCTCGACCCCGAGACCGAGCAGGCGGTGGACGACGAGGAGGCCAACCGCCTGCTCACCCGGCCCTACCGGGCGCCCTTCGTCGTGCCCGAGAAGGTCTGAGCCGCGCGTCGCTGCGCCGCGTGGTCTGGCAGTCGGCTCCCGGCTCTCCGTGCCCTCGCTGGCCGCCGCACGCCGGCGCTTGGGCCAGGCCTGGGAGGCTCGTGGTATAATGGGCGCGGAGCCCCCGTGAGCGCGTTGCTTCTGAAGGAGCCATGATCAGGATTCGCAGCGTCGTGTGCCAGGCGTGCGGCGGCAGGTCGCGGGTGCGGGAGGGCGGAGGTCGGGGCCACTACCTGCTCCACTGCGAGTCCTGCGGCAGGGCCACCACGGTGTTCCGCGACCAGGTGCTCGACGCCCACCTGCGCTACCTGAAGGGCCTGCCCGAGGAGGGCAGGGCGCTGTCGGCCGACTACGACCGCGAGCGGGTGGAGAGCCATCCCGGAGAGCCCATCCCCCTGGAGGCCTACTGGGCGGCCATCGAGGCCGCCGCGGGAGCGTGCGCGTGCGGCGGGCGGTTCTCCCTCGAAGCTCCCCCGCGGTGCCCCAACTGCCGCTCGGCCGACCTCGAGGACGACCCCGACGGCCAGACGGTCTACGAATGAGCGCCGCCCCGCCGGGAGGTGCCCCACATGAGCCGACCGCCCGTCCTCCTCGTGCGACGCGACGCCCTGCGAGGCGACCCCGCCCTACAGCCCGGCGCCCGGGGAGCCAGGAAGCTCCTCGTCACCGCCCTCCGACCCGAGACCGAAGCCGAGGCGACGGAGAGCGAGTGGCGCCCGCCGGCCGCGCATGGCAGGTGCCCCGTCCAGGCGATGCCCCGGACCGAGCTCGCCCTGTTCACCCACGCCGCGGCTCAGGACCGACACGTCCACCTGCGGGGAACCGAGATCTACACCGTGCTGGAGGGCGAGATGGGCCTCGAGGTGGCGGGCCGGGAATACCGCCTGGCCGCCGGCGACCTCGCCGTGGTCAACCCCGGAGCCGCACACCAGGTACGGCCCCAGGGCGCGAAGTTCCTCTGCCAGGTGGTGTGCGTGGACTGCGGGGGGCCGGAGGATAAGCACCCGGCGGCCCACCTCGCTCAGCCCCCGCGCAGCGACAGCCACAGCACGAGGAGCACGAACAGGAAGAAGAGCACCGACCACAGGTAGCAGGGGATGCAGGGCAGGCGGCGGCGCTCGCCCCGACGGGGCAGCGAGCAGCGGCCGAACCACCTGCCCGCCTTGCCCCGAGGCTCCTCGTCGTCGGGCTGCGTCGGGCCTTCCGGCTCCGGCTCGGTCATCGGCGGGTGCCTCCTGGCGCGGTGCCGCGCGTCCCTCGCGACCCATGATAGCGGACCGGGAGGCCGGGCGCCACCTGGCGACGGCGCCCGGCCAGTTGCCACGAAAGGAGAGCGCGATGAGATGGCACCGAACGGCCAGCCTGGCTCTGGCGGGGCTGGTGCTCGCGGCGTCGTGGCACCCGGGATGTGCCGAGGAGGGAAAAAAGCAGCCCAGCGAGGCGTTCCGAAAGAAGTTCCTGGAGGACTTCCCTCGCACCGGGATCAACACCACGCCCCAGGATGCCCTGCTGCTGCGCATCCTGGTGGAGACCGGCCATGCGCAGCGGGGCATCGAGGTGGGCTCGGCCAACGGCTACGGCGCCCTGAACATGGGCATCGGCTTCGAGCGCACCGGCGGGCATCTCTATACCATCGAGATCGACCCCCGGCGGGCCAGGGAGTGCCGGGCCAACATCCGCAAGATGGGCCTCCAGGAGAGCGTCACCTGTGTCGAGGGCGACGCCCTCGAGGTGTTGCCCGGGATGGAGGGGACGTTCGACTTCCTGTTCCTCGACGCCGTCAAGAGCGACTACCTGAAATATCTGAAGGCCGTCGAGGCGAGGCTCAAGCCGGGCGCCGTGGTGGTGGCCGACAACACCATCCGCTACGCGGGCGCGATGCGCGACTTCCTCGACTACATCCGCCGCAGCCCCGACTACGAGATGGTCACCGTGCGCGCCTCGGACGCCAAGCGCGACGGAATGTCCATCATCTACAAGATCCGCTGACCGGGGCTCAGCCCTGGTCCTCGGCGGGCAGGGGGCGGTACCAGATGTTGCGGAGCCGCACCGCGTCGCCGTGGTCCTGGAGCATCAGCGGCCCCTCGGGCGGATGGGCCTGGTAGTCGAGCACCCGGCGGTGGGTGGTGGGGCCGATGAGCTCCCGGGCGTGGTGGACGACTACCCCGTTGTGGATCACGGTGACGCGGGCGGGACTGACCAGCTCGTCGCCGCTGAAGCGGGGCGCGATCCACACGATGTCGTAGGTCTGCCACTGCCCCGGCGGGCGGCAGGCGTTGGCCAGCGGGGGGAACTGGCCGTAGATGGCGGCGGTGGTGCCGTCGGCGTAGGTCGGGTTGTCGTAGCAGTCGAGCACCTGGATCTCGTAGCGCCCCATGAGGAACACGCCGCTGTTGCCCCGTCCCTGGCTCTCGCCGCTGACCTCGGCGGGAGCGGCCCACTCGATGTGGAGCTGGCAGTCGCCGATGGGCTGGGCTGTCTGGATGTTCCCGCTCTTGGGCTCCACCTCCATGTAGCCGTCCTCGACCTTCCAGGGGGCCGGCCCGCCGTCCTTGGCCACCCACTTCTCGAGGTCGGTGCCGTCGAAGAGCACCACGGCATCGGAGGGGGGCCGGCCGGCCTGGTCCTGGGTGCTGGGCGTGGGGGGCTCGACCACGGGGGGCTGGGGCCGGGCGCTGTCGTGCACCTTCCACTTCTGGCCGGGGATCACCGGCGTGTCGTCGTAGCCGGGGGAGCCTTGCTCGGGAGCCATGGGCCGGGTCTCCTTTCGACGAAGGGGTTGAAGGGGGCCTCGCCTAGATGAGTCCTTTCTCGCGGCGGCGGTCGACGACGCGCTTGGCCTTGCCCACGAATCGGTCGAGGGTGTGGGGCTCGACGAGCTTGACGTCGGCGCGGATGCCGGTGACGGACTGGATTTCGCGGTCGATGCGGCCTCGGAGGGCCTGCATCTGGTCCATGCGGTCGGAGAAGATCTCGGGGTAGACCTCGACGCGCACCGTCACCTCGTCCATGGTGGCCGGGCGGTCGACCTCGATGAGGTAGTGCGGCGCCGTGCCCTCCACCCGCAGCAGGGCCTCCTCGATCTGGGAGGGGAAGACGTTCACGCCCCGGATGATGAGCATGTCGTCGGTGCGGCCCACCACGCGGCTCATCCGCACCCCCGTGCGGCCGCAGGGGCAGGGCCGGGGGTCCAGCGACGCGATGTCGCGCGTGCGGTAGCGGAGGAGGGGCATGGCCTCCTTGGTGAGGGGGGTGAAGACCAGCTCGCCCTGCTCCCCGGGGGCCACGGGCTCGAGGCTCTGGGGGTCGATGCACTCCACCAGGAAGTGGTCTTCCTGGATGTGCATGCCCTGTCGGCGGGCGCACTCGCCGCTGACGCCCGGGCCGATGACCTCGCTGAGGCCGTAGTTGTTCATGGCCAGCAGGTTGAGCGCTCTCTCGATCTCGCCTCGCATGTCCTCGGTCCACGGCTCGCCGCCGAAGTGGGCGAAGCGCAGCGGTAGCTCGCGCGGCTCGATACCCTCCTGGCGGGCCACCTCGGCGATGTTCAGGGCGTAGCTGGGCGTGCACACCAGCACCTCGACCCCCAGGTCCTGGATGAGCAGGAGCTGGCGGGGGGTGTTGCCCGCGGCGGCGGGCACCACCGCGGCGCCTACCCGCTCCACGCCGTAGTGGAGGCCGAAGCCGCCGGTGAAAAGCCCGTAGCCGAAGGCGATCTGCACCGTGTGCTGGGCACGCAGGCCCCCCGCCACCAGGAAGCGGGCGCACAGCCGAGCCCACAGCTCCAGGTCGGCCGCCGTGTAGGGCACGAAGGTGGGCTTGCCCGTGGTGCCCGAGGAGCCGTGGAAGCGGGCCACCTGGTCGCGGGGCACGGCCAGGAAGCCCAGCGGGTAGTGCTCCCGGAGGTCGTCCTTGGTGGTGAAGGGCAGGCGCCGCAGGTCGTCCAGGCTGCGGATGTCCTCGGCCCCCGCCTTCGCCCTGGCCAGGGCCTCCTTGTAGAAGGGGACGCGTGCGAGGCGGGCCACGGTGTCGCGGAGGCGCTGGAGCTGTAGGGCACGCAGCTCCTCGCGGCCCATGGTCTCGGCGGGCTCGAAGATGCGGTTCTCGAAGGCGAAGTCGGGCATGGCTCCTCGGCGGATTCCGGGCGTTGGGTTTCGGGCGCCCGCCGGCCGCGGCGGGGCCGCGGTCAGGGCGTGCTCCTCGCCGCCTGGCGGCCCATCTCGAAGGCCACGGCGTTGAGCTCGTGGACCTTCTGGGGCAGGTTGCTCTGGATGGCGGCCTGCCAGTGCTCGAGCTCGAAGTCGAGGTGCGTGCTGAGCACCCCGAGCAGGGCCACGTTCAGGCTCCTGGGGTGGGGCAGCCTGTCGGTATCGAGCACGCTGGGCTCGACGAGCACGCCGTCGGGGCGCAGGCGGGCGCGGTTGTTCTCGATCTGGTCGGGGGCCAGGACGAGGAGGTAATGGGCCTCGCCGCCGGGGACCATGGGGCTGAGGACCTGGGTGCCGAAGCGCACGTCGCTGGTCACGGAGCCGCCGCGCTGGCTCATCCCGTGGATTTCGCTCTTCTTGACGTCACGCCCGGCCCGGAAGGCCGCTTCGGCCACGATGTCCGAGGCCTTGAGCACCCCCTGGCCGCCCAGGCCGGCCACCACCACGTTGGTGACCCTATCGCTCATCGGGCTGGCTCCCTGCCCCAGCGCGCTGGAGGGCCTTGAGCTTCCCGGCGATCAGCACGCAGGGCCTGCGGACCACGATCACCGCCACCTCGCCGCTGGCCAGGCACCCATCGAGGGCCTGCTCGAAGCCCTCGCGGTCCTTCACCGGGTCGACCACGTGGACGCGGGGCACGCCCAGGGTGCGAGCCAGGTCCTCGAACACCACGCGGCCGGTGGTGCGGTGGTCGAGGGTGCGCCCCGTGCCGGGGTGCTCCTGGTGGCCGGTCATGGCGGTCGTCGCGTTGTCCAGGATGAGCAGCACGTGGCCCGAGGGCGGAGGGTTGTAGACCATCTCCACCAGGCCGGTGATGCCGCTGTGGACGAAGGTGCTGTCGCCCACCACGCTCACCACCCGCCGGGCCTGGTCGGGCGGGAGCACGTGGCGGAGCCCCAGGCCCACGCCCACGCTGGCCCCCATGCACACGCAGCTATCCATGGCCTCGAAGGGGGGCAGGACGCCCAGGGTGTAGCAGCCGATGTCGCCGGCCACGATGCACTCCCGGTCGCGGAGGGCCTCGAAGACGGCCCTGTGGGGGCAGCCCTTGCACAGCTCGGGCGGCTTGCCCCGGGGCGGGGCCGGCTCCGGCGAGACCTCGCCGGCCAGGATGCGCCGCACCCGGTCGACGTCGAGCTCGCCGAAGCGGTAGAGCGGGGGCTTGCCCTCCACGTCGATCCCCCGGGCGCGGACCGCGTCGGCCAGGTAGGGGTCGCCCTCTTCCACGACCATGCAGCGCTCGACGCCCTCGGCGAAGCGGCGAATGGTCGCGAAGGGCAGGGGATAGGTCATCCCCGGCTTCAGCATCGTGGCCCGGGGCGCCGCCTCGCGGGCGTGGACGTAGGAGATGCCGGCGGCGATGATGCCCAGCGAGCCGTCGCCCTCGACCTGGCGGTTCGGTCCCGACTGCTCGTTCCACTCGGCGATGCGGGCGAGCTTCTCGCGGAGCCGGCGGTGAGCGGGCCGGGCGTAGGCGGGGATCATCACCCTGCCCCTCACGTCGCGCTCGAAGCGCGGCTGGGCGGCCGCCGGGGCCAGCTTGCGAGGGCGAACGACAGTCTTCGAGTGGCAGATGCGGGTGGTCAGCCGCAGGAGGACGGGGCTGTGCCACCGCTCGGAGAGCTCGATGGCCAGGGCCGCGAAGTCGTAGGCCTCCTGCGAATCCGAGGGCTCGAGCATGGGCACGCCCGCGGCGGCGGCGTAGTGGCGGTTGTCCTGCTCGTTCTGGCTGGAGGCCATGCCCGGGTCGTCGGCGGAGACCACTACCAGGGCTCCGCTGACGCCGGTGTAGGCGGCGGTGAACAGCGGGTCGGCGGCCACGTTCAGCCCCACGTGCTTCATGGTGGCCATGGCCCGCGCTCCGCCGTAGGCCGCTCCCAGGGCGACCTCCAGGGCCACCTTCTCGTTGGGAGCCCACTGGGCCGGGCCGCCGAGCGCGGAGAGGGATTCGAGGATTTCGGTGGAGGGCGTGCCCGGGTAGCCGGCCCCCAGGGCCACGCCCGCATGGTGGGCGGCCAGGGCGACCGCTTCGTTGCCGCTCAGGAGCAGGCGCTGCGACGTGCTCATGCCGACTCCGCGCCGGACCGACGGAGCGAGAAAACGCCCCGCCACACTGCCGCGCGGGGCCACGGGGCACAGGGGGTAACAGATTCGCGAGGAAAAATCAAGGCCGCGTGGCGGCCAGCGCGGCACTTCCGGGCGCCGCGACGGGGCGGCAGCCGGGAGTTTTTGCATTGATTTGGCCGCCAGCACGCGTATAATCAGTATCCCCGGCGTCGGCAGGCCTCGAGCCTGCCGGCGACTGTGCGGCGCCTGGACGCGGGCCATGCTGGCAGGCCCGCCCGGCCTACGCCCCAGTGGGGAGCTGGGGACCGCACGCACCCGCCACAGCGAATGCCGCAGGCGCAGGGTCCGTGCCGCGGGCGCTGCGCGGATCGGACACCGACCGGGGTTCTGGAGGGATGCCCCGAGGAGCCGACGCGTCGAGGCTCGATCCAAGCGGCGGGGGCAGCAGAGGAGTACGCCGCAGCAGCGCGGGGGCATCCCCGCGCCCAGCGCATCCCCCGAGCCCACCCCACAGGCTTCGTCCGAATGCGGGCTCGCCGCCCGTGCGGAGAGGGAGGGTCGCGCCGCCGGCGAAGCCGACTTCCAGCGTGGTTGTGTGCTCCACAGGGAGCGAGGCAGGCCCAGGCTCGCCGGGCGGGACTGTGCCTGTCCCGGGCCGGGCCGGGGGCGAGCGCCATCCGGCAGATGGACGGGCGGCGGGGCAAGGGAGTGCCTGCTCCGAACAGGGAGCCCATCATGGACCAGCAGCCAGGATCGCACGACCAGCCCCCACCTGAGGAGCCTGCCCAATCGGTGCCGCGAGGCTCCGATGCCCGCGGCGAGGCCGCGGGCCAGCAGGCCCCACCCCCGGGCGGGGCCGCCTGCCTGCGCGTGGCCGGGCTGCCCGAGAAGGGCACGCTGATGGTGGACGCCGAGGGCCGGGTGCAGTACGCCAGCCCGGGGGCGGCGCGGCAGTTGGGCCTCCGTCCCGGCCAGGTGGTGGGGCGGCGGCTCGAGGAGCTTTTTCCGCCCCGGGCGGAGCCCGGCGGGGAGGCTCTCCAGGCGAGCCGCGCCGAGCTTTCGGCCATCTTCCGCGACGCTCCGGTGATGATGCTCCTGGTCGACGCCCAGGGCCGGGTGCTGGAAAGCAACCGCATGGCCCTGCGCTTCGCCCGCCGGCGGGGGCGCGAGATGGCGGGGCTCCAGCCCGGGGAGGCCCTCCGCTGCCTTCACGCGCTGGACAGTCCCCGGGGCTGCGGCTTCGGCCTCTTCTGCGGCGCCTGCGCCCTGCGGGCCAGCATCGCCGCGACCCTGCGCACGGGCAAGAGCCACCACCGGGCCGAGGCGTGCCTGCCCATCGGGCGGCGCAGCGACACCCGCGAGCACCACTTCCTGGTCTCCACCGTGCGCCTCAGCTCCGGCGGCAGGCCGGCGGTGCTCGTGTGCCTGGAGGACGTCACGGCCCGCAGGGAGACCGAGATGGCCCTGGGCGAGAGCCAGCGCGTGCTCTCCACCCTGATGAGCAACCTCCCGGGGATGGCCTACCGCTGCCGCAACGACCAGTCCTGGACCATGGAGTTCATCAGCGGCGGCTGCCGGGAGCTGACCGGCTACCGGCCTGGCGACCTGGTGGCCAACCGCACCGTGGCGTTCGCCGACCTCATCCACCCCGACGACCGGGTCCCGGTGTGGCGCCGGGTCCAGGGCGCCCTCCGCGAGCGCCAGCCCTACGAGCTGCTCTACCGCATCGTCGCCGCCTCCGGCGAGGAGAAGTGGGTGTGGGAGAAGGGCCGGGGAGTCTTCTCCCCGGAGGGCGATCTGCGGGCCCTGGAGGGCTTCATCACCGACATCACGGAACGCAAGCGCGCGGAGCAGGAGCGGGAGCAGATGCGCGACCTGCTGCTCCACGCCCAGAAGATGGAGGCGGTGGGCGTGCTCGCCGCAGGCGTGGCCCACGACTTCAACAACCTGCTCACCATCATCCACGGCAACGCCCAACTGGCCCTCAACACGGCCCAGGAGCAGGGAGGCGCCGCCGACGACCTGGTCAAGAAGATTCTCGATGCCGCCGAGGCCGGCGCCGGCCTGGTGCGCCAGCTCATGGTCTTCAGCCGCAAGCAGCCGATGGAAATGATGTCGGTAAACCTCAACAAGACCATCGGCGAGCTGTTCAAGATGCTGGGACGGGTGATCGGCGAGGACATCGTCATCGATGCCCACCTGTTCCCCAGCCTGTGGACGGTGCGCGGCGACGAGACCAACATCGAGCAGGTGGTGATGAACCTGGCGGTGAACGCCCGCGACGCCATGCCCCAGGGCGGCACGCTGACCATCAAGACCGAGAACGTGCTCCTCGACCGCGAGGCCTGCGCCCGGATGCCCGAGGCCCGGCCCGGCAAGTTCGTCCGGCTCACCGTGGCCGACACGGGGGCGGGGATGAACGGGGGCACGCTGGAGCACATCTTCGAGCCCTTCTTCACCACCAAGGCCCAGGGGAAGGGCTCGGGCCTCGGCCTCTCGGTGGTCTATGGCGTCGTCCGCCAGCACGGCGGCTGGGTGGGCGCGGCCAGCCAGCCCGGCCAGGGCTCCACCTTCGAGGTCTACTTCCCCGCCTCCTTCCCCAGGCCGGAGGAAAAGGCCCGGGAGCGGACCCTGCTCCACGGCCTGCGGGGCAGCGGCGAGCACGTGCTGCTCATCGAGGACGAGCGGGGGGTCCTCGAGTTCGCCCGCCGGGCACTCAAGAAGAGCGGCTACCGGGTCACCGCTGCGGCCGACGCGGAGGCGGCCCTGGAGGCCTTCGCACAGCGCGGCGACGAGTTCGACATCGTGCTCAGCGACGTCGTGCTGCCCGGCCAGAGCGGGATCGAGCTGGTGGACCGGCTCCTCGCCCAGCGCCCCGACCTGAAGGTGCTGTTCACCAGCGGTTACGCCGACGAGAGGTCGCAGTGGCCGGTGATCCACCGGCGCGGCATCCCCTTCCTCCACAAGCCCTACACCCTCATCGGCCTGCTGCGGGCCACCAAGGAGGCGCTCCAGCGGCAGGCGCCCCGGGGGGAGGAGCCGGCCTGACCCCCGGCCTCCCTTGCATTTGCGCTTCGCTCGTGGTAGATACCGGCGCCGGGCGGCGCCGCGAGCCCACTCGGCGACCGGCAGGGAGCCGGTCGGGGCGGGCAATCGCGGGGTGCTGCCTTTCCACCTGAGGGCCCGCCGCTATGACCTCTCGGGAACGGCTCTTCGCCGCGCTCCGACACCGCCAGCCCGACCGCGTGCCCTTCGACCTGGGAAGCACCCAGGTCACCACCATCTCCGTCGCCGCCTACGAGGCCCTCCGCGACCACCTGGGGCTCGCCCCGCGGCAGGTGACCGTGTGCGATACCATCCAGCAGGCCGCGCTGCCCGACGACGACCTGCTCGACCTCTGGGACGTGGACACCCGGGGGCTGTTCCCCCTCACCAGCGCCAACTGGCACATCGAGCACCGCGAGGCCGGCGACCACTGGCTGGCCACCGACGAATGGGGCCTGCGCTACACCTTCCCCAAGCACGGCGGGCACTACTACAGCCTCGTCGAGAGCCCCCTGGCCGAGGGGACGCTGAGCCGCCAGGCCATCGAGGCCCACCGCTGGCCCCAGCCGCGCCGCCACGAGCGCATCGCGGCCCTCCGCCAGCGGGCCGAGGCCGCCCGCGAGGAGGGCAAGGTGGTGGTGCTCAAGGGCTTCTGCGCCGGCCTGGTGGAGATGGGCGAGCGCCTGAGGGGCATGGAGCCCTTCCTCTGCGACCTGATGCTCGACCCCCAGGGCGCCACCCGCCTGATGCGCAAGGTCCTGGACCTCAAGCTGGCCTTCTGGGAGCTGGCCCTGGACGAGCTGGGCGACGTGGCCGACGTGGTGCTCGAGGCGGACGACTTCGGCACCCAGGAGTCGCTGCTGGTGCCGCCCCGGGTCTTCCGTTCCCTGGTCCGCCCCCTGCTGGCCGAGCTGATGGCCTTCCTGCGCCAGAAGCTCGGCACCGGGAAGTTCATCCTCTTCCACTCCTGCGGCAGCGTGCGGGACCTCATCCCCGACTTCATCGACATGGGCATCGACGCCCTCAACCCCGTGCACGTCGCGGCCGCGGGGATGGAGCCGGCGGCGCTGAAGCGCGACTTCGGCCGCCACATCGCCTTCTGGGGCGGAGGCGTCGATACCCAGGGCGTGCTGCCCACCGCCACGCCCCAGCAGGTGCGCGACGACGTGCGCCGCAACGTCGAAGCCCTGGCCCCCGACGGGGGCTACGTCTTCACCACCGTGCATAACGTCCAGCCCGACGTTCCGCCGCAAAACCTCGTCGCCATGTGGGAGGCCCTCCAGGAGTTCGGAGCCTACTACTGAGCGGCCCGCGGCGCGAAAGGAGGAATCCGCTGTCATGAAGGTGCTCCTCACCGGCGCGGCCGGCGTCCTCGCCCAGGCCCTCCTGCCCCTCCTCGAGCAAGAGGAGGGCATCGAGCTGCGCCTCACCGACATCCAGCCGGTGGAGACCGACCATCCCTTCGTCAAGGCCGACCTCGCCCGATGGGACGACGTGCAGGGGCTGTGCGAGGACGTCGACCAGGTGCTCCACGTCGCCGCCATCCACCCCTGGAAGCACTATACCCCCCAGCAGTACCTGGACTGCAACATCAAGGGCACCTACAACCTCCTGGAGGCCGCGGCCAAGAGCGAGGTCCAGCGCGTCGTCTACACCAGCAGCATCGCCGCCATGGGCTACGCCGCCGAGAGCCCCCGGGAGCTGCCCTTCGACGAGACCAAGCCCTGCGAGCCCACCGAGGGGGTCTACGGGATCAGCAAGCACGCGGGCGAGCAGTTCTGCCGGATGTTCCGCCGCCGCGACGGGCTGGCCTACCTCGTCCTCCGTCCCGGCACCTTCGTCCCCCGCGACGAGGACGACGCCGACTACGGCATCGGGCTGCTCACCCACTGCGTCCACGTCGGCGACGTCGCCGCCGCCCATCTCCTCGCCCTCCGAAGCGACCTCGAGGACGAGACGTTCGTCATCGCCGCCAAGACCCCCTTCACCCGCGACGACGGGCCGGCGCTGGCCGAGGACGCGCCCGCCGTGGTCCTCGAGCATTTCCCCGAGGCCGCGAAGCTCGAGGAGCTGGGCATCGAGCTGCCCCAGCACATCCGCCGCTGCTACGCCATCGACAAGGCGGAGAAGCTGCTGGGCTACAAGCCCCAGCACAACTTCGCCCAGTGGCTCCAGCGAAAGCTCGAGGCATGAGCCGCCAGGCCGCACCCGTCGCCGTCCTTCCCTCCGACGGCGACTACGCGGCCCTCCTCCCTCGCCTCCTGGGCCTCGCCGAGGCCGGGGAGGTCGTCCGGCCCGGCCACCGCGTGCTCATCAAGCCCAATCTGCACGCCCCCCAGCACTGGACCACCGGGGGCACCACCAACCCCGCCCTGGTCGCCGCCCTCATCGACTGGGCCAGGGCCCGGGGAGCACGCGAGGTGGTCGTGGGCGACAGCCCCTTCCGCGGCAACCCCCGGCCCGACGAGACCTTCATCCGCACGGGCATGGCCGAGGCGGTCGAGGCCCACGGGGCCCAGTGGCGGGTGCTCACCCGCCACGGCTTCCGCCGGTTCCGCCACGCCTCGCCCCACCTGCCCCGCGAGCTGGGCATCAGCCGCCTCGCCCTGGAGGCCGACTGCCTCGTCGACGTGGCCGTGGCAAAGACCCACATCGACTGCCTGGTGAGCCTGGGGATGAAAAACCTCAAGGGCTGCATCCGCGACGCCGACAAGGCCGCCTTCCACGCCGAGCTGGACATCGACCGCGCCATCGTCGCCCTGGCCCGCCTGCTCCGCCCGCACCTGACGCTCGTAGATGCCACGTGCGGGATGGAGGGCATCGGCCCCGGCGCCGGGCGACCGGTCGGCCTGGGAGGCCTCGTCGCCGGCCGCCGGACGCCCGCCGTGGACGCCGTGGCCGCCGAGGCCATGGGCGTGGGTATCGAGGAGGCCCGTACCCTCCGCTTCGCCCGCGAGGAGAGCCTCCTGGAGGGGGGAGGGCCGGGCCGCGTCGTGGGCCACGATCTTGCGGGCATTCGCCGGCGCTTCGAGCGGCCCGACGAGGCCATGGCCCGCGAGATGCCCGGCCTGCGCCTCCAGGCCCAGGGCGCGTGCAGCGCCTGCAAGCTCAACGTGGTGCGCGCCCTGAGGGATAACCGCCACGCCGGCGTGCCCCTGCCCCGCGCCCTGGTGGTGGTGGGCAACCGGCCCCCGGCGGAGCCCCGGGCCATCTGCCTGGGGCAGTGCACCCGGGACCACTGGACCAGCCATCCCCACCTGGAGGGCTGTCCGCCCTCGGTGGCCGCCGTCCGCCAGTTCCTCGCCGCCTTGCCTCCAGCGTAGCCGCTTGACCCCCTGGCGGGGCCGGCCTACAATTGCCGCCGTGCCGCCGCCGCCCGGCGGCCCCCGAGGAATGTCTCTTGTGGAGCGGAGTCGATGAACCAGGATGCCTACGCGTTCCTCGAGCGGCTGGTCACCACCCCCAGCCCCTCAGGCTACGAGCAGCCGGCCCAGAAGGTGATGACGGAGCGGATGGCCCAGTTCGCCGACCAGGTGCGCACCGACGTGCACGGCAACGTGATCGCGGCCCTCAACCCCGAGGCCCCCCTGCGCGTGATGCTTGCCGGCCACGTGGACGAAATCGGCCTGATGGTCAAGAACATCACGGACGAGGGATACCTCTACGTGGGCCAGATCGGCGGCATCGACCCCGTCGTCGCCGTCGCCCAGCGGGTCACCGTCCACGGGCCGAAGGGCGACGTGCCCGGCGTGGTGGGCCGCAAGGCCATCCACCTGACCGAGAAGGAGGAGCGGGGCAAGGCCATGAAGATCCACGAGCTGTGGATCGACATCGGCGCCAAGGACCGCAAGGACGCGGCGAAGGCGGCGAACGTCGGCGACCCCGTGACCTTCGACGTGGGCCTCACCCGCCTGCGCGGCGGCCTGGTCGCCGCCCGGGCCTTCGACGACCGCATGGGCGCCTTCGTCGTGGCCGAGACGCTGCGCAAGCTCAAGGGCAAGAAGCTCCAGGTCGCCGTCCACGGCGTCTCCACCGTCCAGGAGGAGATCGGCCTGCGGGGCGCCAGGACCAGCGCCTTCGGCATCGACCCCCACGCCGGCGTGGCCATCGACGTGGCCCACGCCGCCGATACGCCCGGCGTGGACAAGAATCGCGTGGGCGACCTGCGCTGCGGCAAAGGCCCCGTGGTGGCTCGCGGCGCCAACATCAATCCCGTGCTCCACAAGATGCTCGTGGACGCCGCCAAGGCGGCCCGAATCCCCGTCCAGCACGAGGGCGTGCCCGGCGGCACGGGCACCGACGCCAACGCCATCCAGCTCACCCGGGCCGGCGTGGCCGCTGCCCTCATCGGCGTGCCCTGCCGCTACATGCACTCCCCCTGCGAGGTCATCTCGCTCAAAGACCTCGACCAGGCCAGCGGCCTGCTGGCCGCCACGCTCTCCCGCATGGCTCCCGACGCCGACTTCACTCCCTGACCTCGAGGAGGGCACGCACGTGGGCTCCCCACCTCGTCCCGGCGCCGTGCCCCTGGCGGCCGCCTGCGCCGCGCTGCTGGCCGCGAGCGGCTCCCGGGGGCTCCCGGAGGAACTCCCCATGCGCGACCAGCGGCCGGCACAGGTCCGCCACCTGAACCAGCGGATGACCATGGCCACCTATCCCAGCCGCGCCGCCTGGGAGAGGCGGGCCGCCTGGCTCCGCGACCACGTCCGCACCGCCTGCGGCCTCCTGCCCCAGCCCCCGCGGATCCCCCTCGAGCCCCGCGTCTTCGGCAAGCTCGAGCGCGACGGCTACTCCATCGAAAAGGTCGCCTTCCAGAGCCACCCCGGCTTCTACGTGTGCGGCAACCTCTATCGCCCCCTGGGCAAGCAGGGGCCGTTCCCCGCCGTGGCCTGCCCCCACGGCCACTGGAAGGAGGGCCGCTTCGGCCACGAGCCCGGCCGGGGCTCCGTGCCCGGACGGTGTATCACCCTGGCCCGGATGGGCTGCGTGGTCTTCTCCTACGACATGGTGGGCTACAACGACTCGGGCAAGCAGGTCTCCCACCGGTGGCACGACCGGGAGGCCGAGCTGTGGGGCATCAGCGTGATGGGCCTCCAGACCTGGAACTCCATTCGCGTCATCGACTTCCTCCAGGGGCTGGGCGACGTGGACGGCGAGCGGATCGGGGTCACCGGCGCCTCGGGCGGCGGCACCCAGACCTTCATGGTGATGGGCATCGAGCCGCGGGTGAAGGCCGCCGCCCCGGTGTGCATGGTCAGCGGCATCATGCAGGGCGGCTGCATCTGCGAGAACGCGCCCCTCCTCCGCATCGAGACCTGCAACATCGAGATCGCCGCCCTCATGGCGCCCCGGCCACTCCTCCTGGTCTCCGCCACCGGCGACTGGACCCGCGAGACCCCCGACCACGAGTACCCCGCCATCCGCAGCGTCTACCGGCTCTACGACGCCGCCGACCGCGTGAGCAACGTCCACGTGGACGCGGGCCACAACTACAACCAGAAGTCGCGGGAGGCCGTCTACACCTTTTTCCGCCGTCACCTCCTGGGCATCGAGGACCACGAGTTCGCCGAGCCGCCGTTCACCGTCGAGGACAAGGAGGACCTGCTCGTGTGGCAGGGCCGCGAGCTGCCCGAGGGGGCCAAGGGCCGCGACGAGCTGGTCGCCTATCTCGTGGCCCAGGCACGCCGCCAGCGCGGCCAGCTCCTGCCCCGCAAGCCCGACGACCGCAAGCGCTTCCAGGAGACCCTGGGCACCGCCTACCGCCAGGCCGTCCTCGCCGAGCTGCCGCCCAGCTCCAAGCTCGCCCTCGACACCCTGGGCACCGAGAAGCGCGACGACCATCGGCTCACCCGCCTGGCGCTGGGCCGCCAGGGCGCCGGCGAGCGCGTGCCCGCCAGTCTCTACCAGCCGGGCAAGGCGACCACGTCGGCCGTGCTCCTGGTCCACCCCGAGGGCAAGGCCGCGCTGGCCGAGGAGGGGACGCCCGCCGAGCCGCTGGCCAGCCTCCTGCGGGCCGGCCACGCCTGCCTGGCCATCGACGCCTATCTGACCGGCGAGAGCGCCTCCCTACGCTCCACCCTCGCCGAGAGCAAGAAGGACAAGCGATACTTCACCACCTACAACCGCACGCCCCTGGTCGAGCGGGTGCAGGACATCCTGACCGCCCTCGCCTACCTCGAGGGCCGGCGCGACGTGCGAGCGGTGAGCCTGGTGGGCCTGGGGGAGGCGGGCGCCTGGTGCCTGCTCGCCGCGCCCTTCGCCCCGGCGGGCACGCGCGTGGTCGCCGACCTCGCCGGGCTGACCGGCGACGAGGACCCCCGCTGGGCCGACGACCTGTTCACGCCTTGTATCCTCAAGGCGGGGGACCTGCGGACCGCCGCGGCCCTCGCCGCGCCGCGCCCGCTCTTCCTCCACAACCTGGGCGAGGGCCTCGACACGCGGCCCTTCCGCGCCGCCTACCGCGCCGCGGGGGCCAGCTCCGTCCTCCGCATCGAGAGGCGCCGCTGTGGCCCCCGGGCCATCGCCAATTGGCTGGGCCCTGGATGAGCTGCGAGCCGGCCTAGCCCCACAGCTCGCGGACCGCGCGGCAGGTGGCCGCGTGGATGTCCACCACGTCCTCGGTGCGGGCGGCGTAGCCGCCGGCGACGACCACGGCTGCGGGGATGCCCCGCTCCCTGGCGATGCCCAGGACCAGCTCGTCGCGGCGGCGCAGGCCGGCCTTGGTGAGGCGCAGCTCGCCGAGCTGGTCGCCCTCGTAGGGGTCGGCGCCGGCCACGTAGAGCAGCAGCTCGGGGCCGTGGCGGTCGCAGATGGCGGGCACGTGGCGTTCCAGGTGGGCGAGGTAGTCGGCGTCGCCGGTGCCGGCCTCGAGGCCCACGTCGAGGTCGCTACGCCCCTTGGGCCAGGGGTAGAGCAGCTCCTGGTGGATGGAGAAGGTGAACACCTCGGGGCACTCGGCGAAGGTGGCCGCGGTGCCGTTGCCCTGGTGGAGGTCGCAATCGATGACGGCGACGCGACGCGCGAGGCGGCGCTCCTGGAGGGAGCGGATGGCCACGGCGATGTCGTTGATGAAGCAGAAGCCCTCGCCGTGGTCGGGGAAGGCGTGGTGGAAGCCGCCCCCGAGGTTCACCGCGGCGCCCTCCTCGAGGGCTCGCTCGCAGGCCAGGACGGTGCCGCCGGTGGCGCAGCGGACGGCCTCGGCGACGGCCCGGGTGTAGGGGGCTTCGGCCTCGAAGTAGGCGGCCAGGGGGTTGGAGACGTAGCGCTCGAGCTGGTCGAGGTAGGCCGCGTGGTGGGCGAGCAGGAGCTCGGCGCGGCTCGCCGGCCGGGGCTCGAGGAGCTGGTGGTCGGCCACCAGCCCATGGGCCACGACGCGGTCGCGCAGCAGGCGGTACTTGTGGACGGGGAAGACGTGGTCGCCCCACTCCAGCTCGTAACGGGGATGGTAGATGAAGGCGGGCATGGGGCGAAGGGCACGTGGGTGGCCGGGGCTCGGTGGCTTCAGGAGGGCCGCTCGGGCGGCGGCTGGAGTTCGCTCTCCACGGCGGCGCGGAGGGTGTCGCCGAGCTCGTGGTCGCGGAGGGCGAAGTGGACGAAGCTGCGGAAGTAGCTCTCGAAGTTCCCGATGTCGTGGCGGCGCTCACCGGGGGCGAGGCGCAGCCCGATGACCGTTTGACCCTGGGCGATGAGGACTCGGAAGGCGTCGGTGAGCTGGATTTCGCCGCCCTTGCCGGGCCGCGTGTCGCGGAGGGCGTCGAAGATGGCGCTGGTGACCACGTAACGCCCCGCGATGGCGAGCTGGCTGGGGGCCTCGCCCACGGGGGGCTTCTCCACGAGGTCGCGGACCCCGAACACGTCGTCGCCGGCCCCTGGCAGAGGCCCCCCGCCTGGGGCGGCGATGCCGTAGCGGCTCACCTCGTGGGGCTGGACCTCTTCGAGGGCGATGGCCGCCGCGGCGCCGGTGCGCTCGAAGGCGTCGATGAGGCGGCGGAGCACCGAGGGGTGGGCGTTGCTCTCGATGATGGAGTCGCCGAGGGCGATGACCAGGGGCTGGCCCTCGGCGTAGCCCTCGGCGAGGGCAATGGCGTGGCCCAGGCCCAGTTGCTCGCTCTGGCGGGTGTAGAAGAACTCGACGTTGGCGTCCTCGTAGGCCAGGGCCTCCAGGAGAGCGTCCTTGCCCGTCTCCCGCAGGGCGCGACGGAGCTCGAGGTCGCGGTCGAAGTGGTCCTCGATGGCCGTCTTGCTTCGACCGGTGACGAAGAGAATGCTGCGCAGGCCAGCCTGCTCGATCTCCTCGACCACGTACTGGACGACGGGCTTGCGGCCTACGGGCAGCATCTCCTTGGGCTGCGACTTGGTGGCCGGGAGGAGCCGGGTGCCCAGTCCTGCCACCGGGACGACGGCCTTGGTCGTGGGCATGGCGGCGGGGTCCTGATGGACGCTTGGGGCGGGGCCGCGGTCACGGGTTGTCGGCGGGCTCGGGCTCCGGCGCAGGCTCGGGTGCCGGTGCCGGCTCGGGCTCCGGTGCCGGCTCGGGCTCCGGTGCCGGCTCGGGTGCTGGTGCGGGGCCGTCGGGAACCGGCGGGGCCTGTGGCGCGGGGGGGGCGGCTTCCTCCTCGGGCTCGAAGCGGATGTTGTTGAAGTACACCCACTTTCCGGTCTGTTGGGTGTAGAGGAGGAGGTAGAGCTTGATGACGGCGTGTCGGCGCTTGATGGGGGTCTTGAACCGCCACTTGGTCTCGGCGCTCTTGTAGTTCTCGGCCGCCAGGTCGATGGTGATGGTGTGGGGCTCGCCCTCGGTGGGGAGGATAGCCTGGGGCGGGCTCTCGTAGAACTCCCATCGGGGCCGGGTGATGAAGGCCACGGCAAGGTCGAGGCGCTTGCCCGTGAAGTTGTAGACGTCGAAGGTGAGGGTCTTCTTCTTCTCCAGATCGAAGTCGTCCTGGAGCATCACGCAGGCCTTGTCCTTCTCCGCACCGGCCAGGTAGACGCGGAGAAACTTGTCCGGGGTGCCCTCGGCTGCGGCGATGCTCACCTCGATGGAGCTGCCCCAGGCCTCGGTGGTCCACCCGGGCTTGGCCTCCAGGCCTTCTTCGACCTTGGGGCCGGCGGGCTCCTCGGGTTCCTCCGGTTCCTCCGGTTCCTCGGGCTCCTCCTGGGGCTCCTCGGGTCCGGGAGCCTCGGGGCCGGGCTTGACGGTGGTCTTGGTGGAGGCGATCTGGGCGATGGGCACCTCGGGCTCGCCCTCGGCGGGGAGGACGCCGCCGGGCGCGGCCTCCCGGACCTTGGCGGCCAGGGCCCCGACCTTGGCCTTGGCCTCGGCGTCGTCGGGGTGGAGCTTCAGGTAGGCCTTGTAGGCCTCGCGGGCCAGGCGCCAGGCCTCGAGGCGCTCGAGGTCCCGGGCCATGGGGAGGAGGATGTCCTCGGGGGCATCGCCTCGGCGCAGCGCGTGGCGATAGGCCTCCACGGCCTCCTCGCCCTTGTCCAGCTTGCTGCATACCTGGCCCAGGCGGAAGAGAGCGGTGGGCGTATCCTTGCCCTGGTTCTGGAGGCGTGCCAGCCGCGTCTCGAAGTCCACGGCCATCTCGGTCACGCGTTCCTTGGGGACTGTGATTTCGCCGTAGGCGACGCGCACCAGCACCTCCCCGTCGCGGATCTCGAGGATCTCGACCTTGCTGCCGGAGAGCTGGACGTCGTAGGGCATGGCCACGGTGTCGGCCCATGCCCCGGCGAGCAGGAGGGGAACGATCAGAGCGGTCGCCGCAACGGTTCGCATTGCAGGCTCCCTTTCGGCTTGAGGCTGGAATTCCCCCATGGAATCCACCTCATGATAGTCGTGGGGGATCGGCAACGCAAGGCTTTTCCCCCGTTTCGATGCGCTTTCCCGCATGCAGATGTAATTGTTTGTGACGCCCCGCCGCCCGCGTTCACTGTAGGGCGGCAGCGAACGCTGCTTCCGACAGCCCTCGCGCCGTTACGTAGACGGGCACCGGGCCGGGGTCGAGCTGGCGGCGGGCCTGTCGGCGGGCCATGAGGTCCCACAGCTCGAGCTTCGGGGAGGCGAGGCGGACCGGCTGGGGCTTCGCGCCCCGGGGCGCCCACAGGACCGCGGTCAGCCGCTCGCCGTCGCGGAACAGGTGGCCGCGCACGCCCTCGCCGGGGAGATCGAGGCGGCGGACGAACCGGCAGCTCGGGGCCAGCACACGGGAGAGCACCGCCTGGGCCGCGTAGATCTTGTGGGGCTGGCCCCCGTACTCGTGGAAGATGCCCTGGAGGCTGTCGCGGTTCAGCCCGTCGCAGGTGCCCGCGTGGTAGAAGACCTTCTCGGCCCCGTTGGCCAGTGCGAGGGTGGCCCAGCGCACGGCGTAGGCGCACTGGGTGGTCTCGTCGCGCAGGGGCTGGTTGTGGCCCTGGTGGGGGATGGGCACGGCCCAGGGCTGGTCGTCGGCGTAGTAGCCGTACTCGGTGATCCAGATGGGCTTCGGGCCGCCGTGGCGGGCCATCAGCTCGGCCAGCCGTCGCAGCTCGTCCTCGATGAACTCCGGGGGCCGCGTCCTCGGGTAGTGGTGGACGTCCACGGCGTCGATGCCCTCCAGGCCACCGGCCGCGAAGAAGCTCTGGAAATGGTCGAACCGCAGGCCGCCGACGCCCGCCAGCACCTTCGCCTGGGGGTCGGCCCGCCGCGCGGCGCGGCAGAAGGCCCGGGTGTACTTCGCGTACGTCGCGCCGTCGTAGCCGTGGCGCTGGGGGAGGGCGTAGCTGGTGTAGAGCGGCTCGTTGAACACCTGGAACCAGCTCACCCGCCCCCGGTAGTGGGCCACCGTGCGCTCGACGTAGGTCTCGAACTCCCCCACGTCCCGCGGGGCCATGGCCACCACCGCCCGCCGCCGGGTGTACTCCCGACTGCCCCGCATCTCGGGCGGCGCCGTAGAGGCCCAGGGGCTGGAGGGGAAGGGCAGGAGGCCGAGCACCCGCAGGCCGTGGCCCAGGGGACGGTCGATCTGCGGGTCGGTGACGGCGAAGGTGAACCGCCCCTTCTCCGGCTCCACGTCCTGCCACTTCAGCGACCAGTCGCGCACCCACACCAGGCCCGCCTTGCGGCACAGGTCGAGCAGGTGTGGCCAGGGGTAGGCGTGGTTCATTCCGAAGCGGGAGTCGCGGCCCTCGTGGATGGGGATCACGGCCAGGCGGAGGTCCTGCTCCGCCGCCGTCTCGCCCCAGCTCAGGCGGGCGCGGAGGCGGAAGTAGCCGCGCAGCGGCTCCCCCGGCCGGGGCACCACCTGGCGGTCCAGCCGCTGGCCGGGGGGCAGGCGCAGGTCGAGCTCCTGGCGCCAGGCCTCGCGGTCGAAGAAGTCGGTGAGCACCAGCTCCATCGAGACGTCGCGGGCCGCCGCGTCGTGGTTGGCCAGCGCGATGCGGAAGGCCACCGGCTCCTCCCAGCCGAAGACGTTTCCCGTCTTCCCCGTGGTCACCGCGAACTCCACGGCGGCTCGAGGCGCGTAGGCGGAGGCCCGTTCGCCCCGTTCGAGTTGCGCCGCGTCCAGCCACACGGTGGCCGGCCGCGGCGGCGCGGGCCGGCCTTCGGCGGCCCGAAGGTCGGGCCCGGCGAGCACGCTGCACCACCTCGACCGGGGGGTGAAGGTGAGGGCGCATCGCTGCCACTGCGTGGTCAGGCGCACCGCCTTCGCCGCGGGGCGTCCGGAGAAAGGCCGGACCTCGAGGCGGGCGGGCACCCCGGCCCGGTCGGCCCGCAGGTGCACGGAGAAGGTGTGCGGCGTGCCGGGCTCGACCTGGAGGAACCCGATGTTGCCGGCCAGCGGCGCCCAGACGGCCTTCTGCACGGGGTCGAAGTAGTCGAAGAAGGCCACGGGCACGGTCTCCTCGGCGAGGCGTATGCGCAGGCTGCGGCGGCCGTGCACGGCGTGGGCCTGGTCGACCTCGCCCACCAGGTGGTCGAGGCGGGTGCCCCAGTGGGGCGGGCGGACGGCGGCGGAGCCCCAGCCGGCCGTCCCCACCTCGAAGCTCGAGTTGGGCACCCCGTTGATCCCCCGGGCGGGCGGGATGACGTGCCCCGGCCGTCGCAGCTCCCCCTCGGCCTCGACCACCTCCACGTCGTCCACCCACAAAGTGCCCGTGGAGGTGAACCAGAGCTGGAAGCGGCTCTCGGCCCCGACGTCGCGGGTGGCTCGGAAGAGGAAGCGGAAGCGCCGCCAGCGGTCGTCGGGGTTGAAGCTGGCGTAGAGCCCGCAGTTGGCCCACACGGTGGTATCGGAGACGGCGACGGAGACCACGTCGGCCTCCAGGTCGCGGGCCCGCGCCCAGAGGCTCACGCGGTAGGCGTGGCCGCGGCGCAGGGCCACGCCGTTCTGCGCCAGCATGGCGTGGGCGGCGGGGCTGCCGGGTCGGAATCGGGAGCAGGCCAGGCGGGCGCAGCGGGAGCCGTCGCGGCCAGCGTCCAGGGCCAGCTCGAGCGTCACGCAGGCGCGGTCGTGGGCGGCGTGCCAGGCGTCGGGCGTGCCGTCGCCGTCGGCATCGGTCTCGAAGCTGGGGTTACGGACCAGGTTGGTGCCCGCGTTGGCGGCAAGGCCGGCGAGTAGCAGGCACAGGGAGGTACGCACCACGGCACCGTTCTCCCACCTGGCGGGGAAGCGGGCTCAGGCGTCGTGCCGTTCTTTCTTCTCCGTGGTCTTTCGGGGCTTGCCCACCACGGCGTCGACCTCGTCCTCGATGCGGCGGCGGAAGCCCTCCTTGGTGCCTTCGATGTCCCTTTTCAGCTTCAGCACGTCGCGCGCCAGCCCGCCCAGCAGGCGCGCCGCGCCGGGGGCGAAGAGCACGACCACCAGCCCCCCGACCACGAGGGCCTCAGGCAGGCCGGGGCTGAGGAATCCCACTGCGTGCATCGCCTCGGTGTCCTCTCTCGGGTCTCGTCTGAGGGTCTACGGGCAGTATACGCGGTCGGGATGGGGACTGCAAGCGCTGGTTCAGGGCTATTCGGCGTCGGCCTGGCGCTTGCTCACCAGGCTGTCGAGCACCTCGCGCTTTCGTCCCATGGGCGGGCTGTATTGGCGGTTGGCGTTTCGGGCGGTCTTTGCGGCGAGGAGCCCGTAGGGTATTTCGACGATGTACTTGGCCACGCCGCGGGGGTCGAAGGCGTAGCCGATGATGGTGCGTGCCTCGCCGGTGTCGGACGTTCGCTGCTCGCCGAGCTGGAAGGCCAGTTCCTCGGCCTCGCCGCGGGCCGCGGGGGCCATGTGGTGGGCGCGCATGAAGGCCAGGGCGCGGGGCGTGCCCACCGGCTGGTCGGGCGATACGGGGCGGGCCTCGGCGGGCGCGTCCGCCCCCTCGCCGCGGCCCTGCGGCCAGGACCGCAACAGCTCCAACCGGGCCGGCTGCGCGGGCACGGGGCATCCGCGGAGCCGGGACTCGCCGCTGCGCAGCCGGGCCATGTGCCGCAGCGCCTCGTCGGGGCTCTTGTGGTGGCGCACCAGCCAGCAGCCCACCACGGTGGCCGGCCGCCCCTGGCTCTCGTCCCCGTGGACGTAGAGGGGCAGGCCGTGCTCGAGCAGGGCGTCGATGAACTCCAGGAGACCGGCCATGGCCCGGGCCGGGGGCGCGCCGCGAGCGGGCAGGGGGAAGCGCACCACGGAGACCCGCACGTCCCGGTCCGCGGCGAGGTCCCTGAGCGTCGGCTCGTAGGGGGCGAAGGGCTGGCCCCGGGCATCGCGCTCCTGGTCTTCGCGCAGGCAAAGGACGACGCGCACGCCGGCCTCCAAGAGGCGATGGAGGCGGCTCTGCGTCGTCCTGGGGTCAGGGTGGCCGGGGTCGGGGCCGACGAGGAGCCTGCCGGGGATGACCCACCAGGCGGACGGGAAGGGGGTGGGGACCACGAGCGTCGCTCACTACGCAGCAGGGTGCCGGGCGGGGGGAGCTACTGGGCGATGGTCTGGTCGAGGGCCGCGGCGAGGGTGTCCAGCAGTTGCTGGGCTTCCTGGTCGTTGCCGTAGATCATGATGGTGCAGAAGAAGGGGCCGCGATGGAAGATGCCCTCCAGCTCCTTGGCTTTCCAGGCGGCGCTGGCGGCTCCCGCGGGCAGCTCGCGGTCGGCGCCGTGGTTCTTCTGGTCGAAGAGGGCCTTGGCGTCGTCAGGGGTGGCGAGGCGGAAGACCTCGATCACGGCTTCCGTGTTGCGCCACTTGGCGTCCGCGGTGCCCAGGGAGCGGAAGCCGTGGGCGAAATAGGTCTCGGCGGCGCCGTCCATGTAGTCGTAGAGACGGCGGCCGGTGTGCTCGCGGACCTTGGCGATGGCCACTTCGGGCAACCGCGCGGCAGTAGCTTCCAGGACCTCCACCGGGGAGGGCGGCGAGGGGCGCCACAACCCGCAGCCCCCCGCCAGGAGGAGGGCCGAGAGGGCGAGCGGGGCGGCGAGGCGCGTGCTAGATGGTGATTTCATCGACTTGTATCTTCTCCAGGTCGGCCTGGCCGGCGCCGAGCTTGTGGCACTCGGCCAGGTAGTTGCCCTTGGTCAGGTTGTTCTTCACGTAGATGCTTTCGCCCTTCGTCCAGTCGTCGAGGGCCGTGGGGATGAGCTTGGGCTCCTGGTCGTGGAGGAGGGCCATGCCCACGGCGTCGGCGGCCACCCCATCGCGGCTGACGATGGTCTTGTGGGCCTGGAAGGTGCGGATCCGCTCGGGGTCGGGCCCGCCCCAGCCGAAGGTGGGCTCGCAGGCGTCGACCACGTTGAGGTCCACGGCGGGGCCATAGATCTCGTGGTAGGCGGCGGAGAGCTTGGCGGGGAACAGCCTCCAGCCCTTGAGGCGAGCGGGGTGGTTTTCGTCGGCGCCGGCCTTGGGATTGCGGTCGGCGGTGCAGTGGTGGGCGTACATGTGGTAGGTGAGGCCGATGCAGTTTTTCACGCAGCCGGTGTAAAGGGTGAAGGCGTGGGTCTTGACCCGGGGCGCGTTGATGAGCACGGTGTCGGGCTCGAAGATTTCCTTGGCCACCCACAGTTGGCTCCACCCGCCGCCCTTGGGCGTTCGGTTGGCGTACTGGTCGGAGGGTTTCCACCAGTGGATGAGCTCTTCGAGCTCGACGCCCGCTTCCTGGATGACCTCGCGGAGGGTGGGCTTGCCCTTGCGCTTGCAGTCGAAGCCGTACCACTCCTGGCCGATGACCTTGATGTGCTTGGGCTCTTGCTCCTTGCACAGGCGGAGGAGGGCGGCGGCGAAGCCGGGCGAGGTGTTGGCGTCCTGGTTCTTCTTCTCCGTCGCGTTGAGCTTGATGAGCACGCGCTTGCCGTGGAGAAGGTCGCGGAAGCCGCCCAGCTTCTCGGTGGCGGCCTTCAGGCGCTGGTAGGCGGCCTCTCGGGGGTCCTTGCCGGCCCCTCCGCTGGCCACGACCACGCGGGGCTTGTCGGAGGCCGCTTCCAGGAAGGCGGGGGCGCCCAGCGCGGCAGCCATGGCTCCCGCGCTGGTCGAGAGGAAGTGTCGGCGGGATAGAGGGCGCCTGGCCTCGCTCATGGGGTCACCTCCGGGAAGTTGCAGACGTCCGACCCGTCCCGAGGCGCAGTCTAGCAGCGCCTGCGGCGGGAGTCAAACTGCCGCAGCGGCGGCCCCGGCCGACGTGGGCTCCTGGGCAGGGGAGGGGGGGGTCACTCGACCTCGCAGGCGACTCGGAAGCCGATGAAGCCCATCTTGGGCAGCCACCACTTGCTCTTGGGCTCCTGGGGGTCTTCGAACTGCCACCAGTCCTCCTGGTAGGCGCGGTCGGCGCAGCGGAGCTCCTCGGGGGGGCAGTCCCAGGCTCCGCCGCGTGCCACATGGACCTCGCCGTTGTCGGGACCGGTGGGCTCGACGGCGGGGTTGTTCTTCGCCTGCTGGGCGTAGGTGTCGGGGCTGTAGTAGTCGTGGACCCATTCGCGCACGTTGCCCAGGATGTCGTAGAGTCCCCAGGGGTTGGGCTTCTTCTGGGCCACCTCGTGGGTCATCTCCTCGGCGTTTTCCTCGTACCAGGCGTATTGGGCGAGCTGGGCGGGGTCGTCGCCGAAGAAGTAGGCGGCCTGGGAGCCGGCCCGGCAGGCGTATTCCCACTCGGCTTCGGTGGGGAGGCGGTATTTCTTGCCCGTCTTGAGAGAGAGCCAGGTGCAGAAGGTCTTGGCGTTGAGCCAGGACATGCCGATGGCCGGCCGCTGGCCGGCGCCCCAGCCGAGGGTGGGGTCGCCGTAGAGGGGGGTGGGGCCGGTGATGGCGTCGACGGTTTTGGGCTCTTCCTTCGGCTCTGCCTCTTCTTCGTCGCCGCCGGCCTTCTCCTGCATGGTCTCCTCGCAGTAGGCGAGGAAGAGGTCGAAGGTGACCTCGGTGGTGCACAGGTAGAAGGTATCGAGCTTGACCTCGTGCTGCGGCCCTTCGTCCTTCTCGCGCCCCTCCTCGCCGGCGGGGCTGCCCATCTGGAAGGTGCCGCCGGGGATGAGCACCATCTCGAAGGTGTGCTCCTTCCCGTCCGCGTCCTTGACCACCTCGGCGAACTTCTGCGGCGGCCCGGCCAGGGCCAGCGAGCCCACCAGGGCGAGCCACAGAGTGTTCGTCAGGATTGCCCGTCCTTCTCTCATGCGCTCGATCCTCGACTGAATGTCCCCACAAAACAACGCCGGGCACATCCACCCGGCGCCTCCGACCCGCTTATTATCTTGCTCATTTGGGGGCGGGAAGTCAAGCTCGTTTTGGCTCCCGGCTACTCGCCGCGCTCTCGCCGCCGTCTTGAGCGCAGGCGGGACGACGCCACAGGAACGCCAAGGAGAACGACGGATGATGGAAGGCGCCCCTCTGCCCCGGGGCTCCGCGTGCCGGGGCACGGGCGCCCGCGGGCTCACCCCTCGGGCTCTTGCTTCGCCGGTTCCCAGTCGGGGTGGTGCATGCGGGCCCAGTCGCGGGAGACCTTGCCCTCGAAGATGGCCCGCAGGGTGCCCGGGTTGGCCAGGGTGCCGAGGTAGGCGTGCCCCAGGATGAACAGGACCATGAGGTAGGCGCACAGCTCGTGAAGGGTGTAGGCCAGCACGTGGTGCTGGGTCTTCAGCTCGTACATGATCATCCACCCGGTCACGGCCAGGCAGCCCACCACCAGAAGGATGAGCCAGAAGAAGAGCTTCTGGCCCGCGTTGAAGCGGCCCGCGGGCACCCGCCCGCGGTAGCCCAGGTAGCCGCCCAGCACCTTGAACCACCCCACGTCGAGCCGCGAGAAAATCATGTCCCTGACCCAGATCAGACCCGCCAGCGCCGCAGAGCCCACCAGGAACCACGAGGCCCCCCGGTGCACCGAGGTTACGGCCAGGCCCAGCACCTCCTCGAGCCCCGAGACGATCCACACCCCGGTCAGGGCCAGCACCACGAACGAGGCCAGGAGCACGAAGTGGGCCAGCCGCTCGAGGGCGTTGAACCGCTGGACCCGCTCCCCGGTGAGCTCCGCCCGGTGGGGGCCGAAAATGACCAGGTGGAGCCCCATGGCCACCACGGCCAGGAGGACTACCCACCAGGCGTAGGGCCGGAGGACCTTCTCGCGGAAGTCGCCGATGGCCAGGTCGCTCTCCGTGCGGCCCATCCGCTGGAAGAGCGGCGGCCCTTCCGCCTCGCCCTCCTCGTCGAGGGCGCGGGTGATGGCGATGGAGCGGAAGAAGGGGGCCTGGGCGTCGTGGCATTCCTCGCAGCCCTCGGCGCCCAGGGCCTGCCAGGCGGGGCGCACGTTGTGGGCCAGGCGATTGTCCACCGGCCGGGAGGCCTCGTGGGGCGCGGTGGTGATCTCGCCCTCCTCGTCCAGCTCGTAGGCCGTGCCCTGGGCGAGGAGGACGGGCTGGTCGACGCGCGACTTGCGGAGGGCCCCCAGGATGGCGGCGATCTCCTCGCGGGTGTTCACCTCCGCCTGGCCGTCGCCGTCGTCGTCGGCGATGGCCTTGCGAGCGTATCGCAGGACGGCGCGGCGGAGGGTGCTGTCGCTCACGGGCACCAGCCCCTCCTCCGTGCGCTCGGCGTACCACTGGGGCAGGAGGCGGACGCCGAGCTGGAGGGTGCCCGTGTCGTCGCGGGCGTAGATGGGCGCGTAGACGGCCGGCCCGGCGGGCTCGTCCGAGGTCAGCGGCACGCCCCACTGGACCCGGGCGGGCTGGCTGAGGGCGAGGGGCACGAGGCGGGGACGCGGCCCGCTGTGGCAGCTCTCGCACGAGATGCGCTCGAGGTGCAGGCGGGGCAGGCCGGCGTGCTGGGGCAGGGGCGAGCCCAGGCGTCCGCTGTCGTGGCAGCCCTGGCAGGTGAGGCTGGCCCACTCGGGGCGGGGCTCGACCCGGCGGTCGCCGAACATCACGTGGTCCACCCCGCAGCTATGGCAGTCCACGCAAGCGAGGCCAGCGAGGGAGTGAACGTCGGCCTCGAGGCAGTCGCGCCAGGTGGCCTCGCCGCGGGCCGGGCGGCGATGGCAGGCCAGGCAGTTGCGGTCCGTGGGGCGGCCCACGGGCAGGTCCACCTTGCCTTCGGCGTCGAAGCGGGCCGCGTTGTAGGCCACCTTGCGGCGGGTGCCGAAGCCCTGGACGGTGCCCAGGCCGGCTCCCACGGTGGGGGCCCACTTGAAGGCCATCTTGTCGATCTGGATGGCCCGCTCGATGTGGTCGTAGCCCTCCAGGCCGTGGCACATCATGCAGTCCTTCTCCAGCACCCCGCTCTGGTGCCAGCGGGCCCCCGCGTAGTCGGGGTCCTCGCCCTTGGCCAGGTCCTGGTTGGCCGCCAGCTCCTTGTCCAGGCGCTTGCCCTCGCTGTCCAGCTCCACGCGGCCGCCGCCCGGGTGGAAGCTGCCGAACTGGCGGGCGAACTCGAAGAGGCTCAGGTGCCGCGCCGAGTCGAAGGCCCCGTCCTGCGGCGGGAGGAAGCCGCGGGCCAGCGGCGCCGCCACCCCGCCGGTCGCCTGGTAGCGGGTCCACACGTGGGCCGGCGGCTGGTGCCTGGCCCCCGCGAGCATCCGCGTGTGGGTGCCCAGGTTGGCCGCCTCGTAGTTGTGGCACTGGGAGCTGGCACAGGTCTGCCTGGGGCTGTAGGGCACCTCGCTGTCCGGCTCGATCTTCTCGCCGTCCTCGTCGCGGAGGAGAATGCGGTGGACGAACCGCGACTCCTCGCTGCGAGCGGCCGCCGGCACCTCGTCCCGGGGCGGCCCCTCCGCCTCCCCGGCGGCCCCCAGGCCAGCGGCGAGCACGAGAAGCCCATACAGACGGACGGCGAGGTGGAGTCGAAGCACCGAGAATCCCCCTGGATGGCAGTCGTGGGTCGAGGGGCCGAGGCCCGCCCCGTGCGATGCGGCGGATTCTATCAGAGCAGCCCCCCTGCCGCAAGCGCCACGCCGGGGCGCTTGACATCCCTCCGCCCGACCGGTAAGGTGGGAGCGTTCGCGTCCCGCGCCCGCGCAACGGCAGGGGCGGGGCGTAGGCCCGTGGACCGTTGTAAGGAAGGAGCGCGGAATGGACGGGAAGGAAAAGCATGTATCGCGGCGGGACTTCGTGAGGACCGCTGCCGCGGCGGGCGCCGCGTTCGGCGGCTTCACCATCCTGGGAGCTACCGCCAAGGGCCAGGGCAAGGTCTTCAAGGTCGGCCTGGTGGGCTGCGGCGGCCGGGGCAACGGCGCCCTGGGCCAGCACGTCAACGCGGCCAAGATCCTCAACGACAGCGCCAACCTCGGCGTGGAGGTCAAGGTGGTGGCCACCGCCGACTTCTTCGAGGGACGCGCCGAGCGCACGGGCAAGAAGTACGGCGTGCCCAAGGAGCGGTGCTTCAGCGGGCCCGACGCCTACCACAAGTTCCTCGAAACCGACGTGGACACCATGCTCACCGCCGCGCCGCCGGTCTTCCGCCCCGTCCACTTCAAGGCCGCGGTCGAAGCCGGCAAGCACGTGTTCATGGAAAAGCCCGTGGCCGTCGACCCCGTGGGATGCCGCACCATCGTCGAGGCCGGCGAGGTGGCCAAGAAGAAAGGCCTCATGGTCGTGGCCGGCACCCAGCGGCGCCACCAGAGGGGCTATATCCAGCGCGCCGCCGAAATCCACCAGGGAGCCTACGGACGCGTCCTGGGAGGCCGGGTCTCCTGGTGCATGGGACGCATCTTCAGCAACAACCCCATCAACCCCAAGGGCCCCGGAGACCTCGCGGGCCCGGGGAAGTGGCAACTGTGGGTGGAAATGTCCGGCGACCACATCGTCGAGCAGCACGTCCACAACATCGACATCGCCAACTGGTTCCTCGGCAGCCACCCCGTGAGCGCCGTCGGGTTCGGACACCGCGCCCGACGCAAGGCCGGCAACATGTACGACTTCTTCAGCCTCGACCTCGAATACCCCGACCACATCCACGTCCACTCCATGTGCCGCCAGGTGGCCGGATGCTGGAACTGGGTGGGCGAGGACTTCACCTTCGAGCACGGCAAGAAGCGCGACTTCAAGCTCGACGGACCCATCGCATACGCCGACGTGCCCCAGAAGGGCGGCGGACACCAGCAAGAGCACATCAACATGCTCTACTGCATGGTCAAAGGCCAGTACATCAACGAGGCACAGAACGTCGCGTGGGCCACCGCCACCGCCGTCATGGGGCGCGACGCCGCATACAGCGGCCAGAAAATCACCTGGGAAGAGATGATGGAGAACCCCAAGAAGAACCCCGAATACTACAACAAGCAGCTCGAGCCCACCGCGAAGGACTTCGAGACCGGCAACGTCAAGATGCTCGAGGACGGCGACATCCGTGTGCCCGGCAAGGCCTGAACCCCGGTCCCGAAGCCTCACGCGAAGGAGTGAATCCATGAGCCCCCAGAGAAACGACGAAACTTCCCGCCGCGACTTCATGAAATCCGCCATGGCTACCGGCGCCGCCGCCGGCGGCCTCACCATCCTCGGGGCCACCGCTCGAGGCCAGGCCAAGGGCTTCAAGATCGGCCTCGTGGGTTGCGGCGGACGGGGCAAGGGCGCCGTGGTCACCGCGCTGGCCGCTGCGAAGCAGATGGACCTCGATGTCCAGGTGGTGGCCCTGGCCGACTACTTCCAGTCCCAGCTCGACCAGGCGGCCGAGCGGTTCGAGGTGCCCAAGAGCCAGTGCTTCGCGGGGCCTAAGGGCTACCAGAAGCTGCTCGATACCGACCTCGACGTGGTGCTCCTGGCCACACCGCCCATCTTCCGCCCCGTGCACTTCGAGGCCGCCGTCCAGGCCGGAAAGCACGTGTTCATGGAGAAGCCCGTGGCCGTCGACCCCGTGGGCGCACGCCGCGTGATGGCCACCGGCGAGGAGGCCAAGAAGAAAGGCCTCACCGTCGTGGCCGGCACCCAGCGACGCCACTCCAGGGCCTACCGAAAGGTCCACTTCTACGTCACCAACGGCGCCATCGGCGAGATCAAGGACGGATGCGTGTGGTGGTGCCAGGGCGGCTCCTGGGCCGAGCGGCGCGAAGAGGGCGAGAGCGATGCCGACTACCTGGTGCGCAACTGGATGAACTTCGTGGAAATGTCCGGCGACCACATCGTCGAGCAGCACGTCCACAACATCGACATCGCCAACTGGTTCCTCGGGCGGCCCCCCCGCTCGGCGGGCGGGTTCGGCCTCCGCCACCGCCGCGAGACGGGCAACATCTACGACTTCTTCAGCATCGACTTCGACTATGGCGGCGGATGCCACGTCCACTCCATGTGCCGGCAGATCAACGGCTGCTGGAACATGGTGCACGAGTACTTCACGGGCACCCAGGGCCACACCTACGGCCGCGGCGGCACCCGCCCCAAGCCCGAGGACCTCGAGGCCCCCGACTTCGAGGAAGCCCGCGGCGGACCCTACGTCGAGGAGCACGCCGCCCTGTTCCGAAGCCTCCTCAGCGACCAGAAGCTCAACGAGGCCCAGCACGTCGCCGAGTCCACCCTCACCGGCATCATGGGACGCATCTCCGCCTACAGGGGCCAGCGGGTCGAGTGGCGGCACCTGACCGACCCCAAGGCCAAGTCGCCCCTCTACAGCCTCCAGCTCAAGCCCGCCCCGGAGGACTTCGAGACGGGCGACGTGACCGCGCCCAAGGAGGAGATCCCCAGGCCCGGAAAGGGCTGAGAGCAAGCCGCAGCCGCGCCCGGCGTACACACCAGCGGCCGCCCGTAGAGCTTACGGGCGGCCGCTTCTGCATTTGCACCAGGGGCAGGCAGCGCGGCTCGGCGGCTAGCCGGCCAGCACCTCGTCGCGGACCCGCTCGAGCAGCTTGCGGGCCTCGATGATGTCCTGCTTCTGCTGCTCCCCGGTGATCTCGCGCTCGATGGTCAGCGGCCCCTCGTAGCCGATGGCATCCAGGGTGCGGATGAACCGCTCGATGCCCACGTCGCCCTGGCCCAGGGGGGTCTCGTGGCCCAGCTGGTCGGGCTCGGTGGGCGGCTTGCCGTCCTTGGCGTGCACCCCCACCACGTGCTCGCCCACCATCCGGAGGGCCTCGATGGGATCGCCGGAGCCGTAGAGGATCATATTCGCGGGATCGAAGTTCACCCGCACGTTGTCCGCCTCGAGATCGTTGAGGAACCGCAGCAGCGTGGGAGCCGTCTCCTGGCCCGTCTCCAGGGACAGGGTCTGGCCGTTCTGGGCCAGGTAGGCCGCGAAATCGCCCACCACCCGCACCACCTCGCCGTACTGCGGGTCGTCGGGCTCCTCGGGCACGAAGCCCACGTGGGCGGCCACGATGTCCACGCCCAGCACCTTCGCGAAGTCGGCGATCTCCTTGGCCTTGGCCAGTCGCTGCGAGCGGGTCTCGGGCGGCACGAAGCCCACGGTGCGGCGGACGGTGGGAATGTCGGCGTAGCTCTCCCCCCCGAAGCCGCAGAAGACGGTGGTGATGGTGATCCCCATCTCCGCGATCTTGTCCCTCAGCTTCGCCGCCTTGTCCGCCGCCAGCCACTCGTCGCCGGGGCGGCCCATCTGGGCGTTGTTCACCCCTACGTCGAGCACCTTCTGGATGCTCTCGTTCGGATCGTCGCCCACCGCCAGCATCACGCCGATGGCCATCTTCTCCAATGCCATGCCAATCTCCTCCACGGCTGAAAGGGGTGCCCTCGGACGGGCCGCCAGTCTATCCCCCCGCGCCCGGCGAGTCAAGCCGCGCCCGGCGCTTTTCCCCCTCGTGGCGAGGAAAGATCCGGGAACTGCCCACACGCCAGGGCGTCTAAACAGGCGGAACGTCGCTATCCGGTTCCGCCCACCTTGGAGGCACGACGATGAACCCCCTTCGAGCTCTCGCCGCGGCGCTGTTGAGCCTTGCCGTCGCTGTACTTGTGGCTCCCGACGCCCTCGCTTGCGTCATCGTCGAGCCTCATCCCGTCCCCGTCGTCCGCCGACCCCCGCGGCCCCAGCAGCCGCTCGAAACCCACGCCCACACCGCGGACATTCGCATTCGGGGTCCCGTGGCGGAGGTATCGGTGGACGCGGTGTTCTACAATCCGAACCCCTACGTGATGGAGGGGACGTACTTCTTCCCCCTGGCGGCCCAGGCGGCGGTGGACGACTTTCAGATGAACATCAACGGCCGGATGGTCAAGGGGGAGCTTCTCGACTCCGACAAGGCGCGGGGCATCTACGAGGACATCGTGCGGAAGATGAAGGACCCCGGCCTGCTGGAGTTCGTGGGCACGAAGATGCTCAAGTGCCGGGTGTATCCCATGAACCCCCGCTCGGAGACGCGCGTGAAGCTGACCTACACGGTGGCGCTGGAGGCGGAGGGGGGCCTCTACGCGTTCACCTACCCCCTGCGCTCGGCCCGTCCGGAGGCGGGGAAGATCGGGACCTGTGCCCTTCGGGTGCGGGTGGAGCAGCCGCGGGGGATCAAGACGGTCTACTGCCCCTCCCACGAGGTGGACGTGGTTCGCGACGGGGAGCAGGCGGCCACGCTGGGGTTCGAGAAGAGCGGCCTTTTGCCGGAGCGGGACTTCAAGCTCTACTTCGGGGTTTCGGAGAAGGACATCGGCGTGGGGGTGCTGACGCACAAGCCGAGCGGCGAGGACGGCTACTTCCTGCTCACGGTCTCTCCCAAGGTGGAGGTTTCGGCGGCGGAGGTGGAGTCGAAGAGCATCGTGTTCGTGATGGACACCTCGGGCTCGATGGCTGGGGAGAAGATTCGCCAGGCGAAGGGGGCTCTGCGCTACTGCGTTCGGAGCCTGAAGGCGAAGGACCGCTTCGGCCTGGTCGCGTTTTCCACCGAGCCGCGGGCCTTCCGCGAGGAGCTTGCGGCGGCGACGGAGGAGAACGTGGCGGCGGCGGTGGAGTTCATCGAGGGCCTGGAGGCCCGCGGCGGCACGGCCATCGACGCCGCTCTGGGGATGGCGCTGAAGACGGTCGAGGGGGCCAAGGGGCTTCCCATGGTGGTGTTCCTGACCGACGGGCTGCCGACCATCGGGGAGACCAGCGTGGCGGGCATTCTGAAGAATGCAGCGGAGGCCAACGCGGCGAAGGCCCGCCTGTTCGTCTTCGGCGTGGGCTACGACGTGAATACCAAGCTTCTGGACCAGCTCGCGGAGGACAACGGGGGCACGCCGGACTACGTGACGCCGAAGGAGGACATCGAGGTCAAGGTCTCGAGCTTCTACCAGAAGGTCTCCAGCCCCGTGCTCTCGGACGTGGAGCTTTCGATCCCCGGCCTGGCGACCCACGACGTGTATCCCAAGGCGATGCCCGACCTTTTCCGGGGCATGCAGCTGATGGTGCTGGGCCGCTTCGAGGGCGGGGGTCACAAGGCGGTGAAGCTGACGGGCACGGTGGGAGGCGCGAAGCGGGAGTTCGTCTACGAGGCCCGGTTTGCGGAGACGGCCTCTCACGGGTTCCTGCCGCGGCTGTGGGCCACGCGGAAGGTGGCCTACCTGCTCGACGAGATTCGCCTCCACGGGAAGAGCGATGAGCTGGTCGACGAGGTGGTGCGGCTGGGCAAGCGCTATGGCATCATGACCCCCTACACCTCCTTCCTCGTGGTCGAGGATGCCGAGCGGCCTCAACTGGCGGCGCGGATGCGAGGAGCGGCGGGGCGGTTCGACCGCGCGGAGAAGGGCGCCGGGGCCGTCCACCGCGCCATGGACTTGCGGCGGGCCAAGGAAGAGGCCACCGCCAAGCCCAAGCCCAACGCACCGGCCGCCGTGGGCTTCGCCGGCGACGAGGCCGAGGCCCTCAGGGAGGTAGCGGCCGAGAGAATCGTCACCATCGCCGAGAAGACCTTCTATCGCAAGCCCGACGGGCTGCTGGTCGACAGCGACTACGACGAGGAGAAGCACAAGGACCAGCTCGTCGAGGTCGAGGCCTTCTCCCAGGCCTATTTCGACCTGGTGAAGGCGCATCCCGACATCGGCCGCTACCTGGCCGAGGGCAAGCCCATGGTCCTCGTCTTCGAGGGCGAGGTCTACAAGATCACCACCGCCGACTGACCGGCCAAGGCCACGGCATTCGCAGTGCGCCCCGTTCGCAGTGCGGCCCGTTTGGAGTGCGGCCTTCAGGCCGTGCCTTCGGCCCCGCCATCGCTGGCCCCCTGCTCGCCTAAAGGCGAGAACTCCAAACGAAGAGCCCGGGCGTTTGGAGTGCGGCCTTCAGGCCGTGCCTTCGCCCCCGCCATCGCTGGCCCAGGGCTCGCCTAAAGGCGAGAACTCCAAACGAAGGGCCGGGGCGCGGCGAGCCCCGTGCGGCTTGCCGCGCCCCGCCATGCCCGCAGGCGGGACCGCTTGACCCGCGCCGGCTGGCGAGTAGACTGGCCGCGGGGGAGAAGGCCCTACTGCCAGGAGGAGGCGCGATGGCCCCCCAGGACTTCGACCGCAGGACGTTTCTGAGGACCTCGGCGAGCGGGCTCGCCGCGGCCTCGCTGATCGGCACCTCGGCCCTCGGGGCCAACGACGCCATCGTCGCCGGCTTCCTGGGCTGCGGCGGCCGCGGCCGCCAGCTCGTGAGCCACGTGGCCGCACGCGACGACAGCCGGGTGGCCTACGTGTGCGACCTCGACCCCCGCCGCCTCGAGGCGGGGGCCAGGCACGCCCACAAGCAGGCCGAGGCCCGGCCCAAGGCCGTCGCCGACTTCCGCACCATCCTCGACGATAAGGCCGTCGACGTGCTCTTCAACGCCACCCCCGACCACTGGCACTGCCTGCCCGTCATCCGCGCCTGCCAGGCGGGCAAGGACGCCTACGTCGAAAAACCCCTGTCCCACAACATCTGGGAAGGCCGCCAGTGCGTCCGCGCCGCACGAAAATACCAGCGCGTCGTCCAGGTCGGCACCCAGAACCGCAGCGCCCCCTACTGCCACCAGGCCCTCGAGCGCATCCGCTCCGGGCAGCTCGGCGACGTCTACCTCTGCCGCGTGTTCAACATGAAAAACCGTGGGCCGGTGAAGGCCAGGCCGGATGCCCAGCCGCCGCCCGGCGTGGACTACGATCTGTGGCTCGGGCCGGCGCCCAAGCGGCCCTTCAACCCCAATTACTTCCACGGCCGCTGGCACTGGTTCTGGGACTACTCGGGCGGCGACATCATCAACGACGGCGTCCACCAGATCGACCTCGCCCGCTGGCTGGTGGGCCGTGCCAGCCCCGCCTCCGTGGTGTGCACGGGCGGGAAATTCGCCTTCCCCGACGACGCCCAGCAGACCCCCGACACCCAGAACATCCACTGGGAGTTCGACCGCCTGACCCTGACCTTCGAGCTCACCCTGTGGACACCGTACATGAAGAAGACGCCCTGGGACTTCCGCAATACCGACGACTTCCCCCACTGGCCCTTCAGCGCCACCCGCATCGAGCTCTACGGCACCCGCGGGCTGATGATGATGGGCCGCCACGGCGGCGGCTGGCAGGTCTTCGGCCCCGACGGGAAGGTCGCCGCCCAGGCTCCCGGACGGCGGCCCACCGACCGCCACATCGAGAACCTCTTCGCCTGCATCCGCTCGCGCCAGCGACCCAACGCCGACGTCGAGGAGGGGCACCTGAGCACCGTCCTGTGCCACCTGGGCAACATCTCGTACCGCGTGGGCGGCCCGAGGCTGGCCTGGGACGCCGAGGCCGAACGTTTCCCCGGCGACGAGGAGGCCAATCGCCTGGTCAAGCGGCCCGGTCGCGAGCCCTATCGCATCCCCGAGGAGGTGTGAGGGACAGAGGCTGGACGGGCGCATCTTCCGCCCCTGCCCCGGCCGCGCCGGGGGCGCCCCCCGCCGGCGGGCTGCCGGTCAGCCCAGGGGCTTCCAGGCGATGCCCGTCTTCTTCAGCGCGTAGCCCACCTCGCGGCGGTAATCGCCGTAGACCATCATCCAGTGGAACCCGCGCATCTCGCGGGCCAGCTCCAGGTCGTCCACGGGCACGCGGGCGTCGAGCTGGGAGCGGCAGATGGGCAGGAAGGGCGTGTCGGCCACCTCGGCACGGAGGCCCATCCAGCGCTGCTCGGCGAAGTCGGCGTTGACGATGGTCACCTCCTGGCCCTTTCGGAACTCCACCTTGGGCGCCGCCCCGTAGTCCGACTCGTAGTGGGTCACGATGCGGGCCGGCTCGAGGGCTTTCCCGTCCATCTTCCGCGGCGCCGTGCAGTGGGCGAGGGTGATGATCCCGTCGTGCGGAAACGTGGGGTTGTGGAGGAACGGCGGCAGCCCGCTGATCGAGGACAGGAGGATGCCCGTGGGGATGGCCACGAAGTCCGATTCGCAAAAGGCCATCCACCCGTCGTCGTTCAGCGTGGTGAGGGTGAGGCAGGCGGTGGTCTCGGAGACGGGCATGATGGTGCCCATGCAGGCGTTCACGGTGATCGCTCTCGCCCCCGCCTGGGCCATGACGCTGCGGAACACCTGGTCGAGGAGGAAGCAGCGCTCGACGAACTCCTTCTTCGTCTCCAGGCTCAGGGAGGGGTCTTTGAGGTAGGCCTCGGCGCGGCGGCGGGCCAGGGCCACGGCCTGTTCGTCCTTGCGGGCCGCCTCGAGGAGCTTTCGCAGCTCGGCGTAGGGCAGGTCCTGGATATCGAGCTTCCAGTGGTCGCGTGCCAGTTGCGGGGCATTGCGTCCCGCGTGGCTCCATCCGCTGGCCCCGCCGACGGCGACGATCCCGGTGCCCATGGCGTTCTTCAGGCCGCACAGGGCGCGCAGCCGCCACAGCACCTCGTCCTGGGAATCCACCACCACGTCCTGGTAGTCCATGCCCTTCTGGGCCAGTTGGTCGGAGTGGGAGCGGAGGAAGCGGGGGTGGATGATCTCGTACCACAAGTAGACCGGTCCCGAGCGGTGGCGGACGAAGAAGATGAGGTCCTTGCCCTGTGCCGCGAGGTTGGAGAAGATGCTGCTGGGCCCGGCGGCGGCGTAGACCAGCGCCGTGTCGGCCTGGTCGAGGTCGGACATCTTCCCCAGGTCGTTGGGGTGTCGTGCGGGGGAGAGGGGCAGGATGGTGAGCGGGAAGTCGGCCTGGGCCGCAAGCTCCTCCAGCTCGCCCCGGATGCGGGCCATCTCCGCGTCCGCGTCCTCCTGGGTCTCCACCCCGCCCCAGGGCCGCCAGCTCCGCTGGTGGCGGTGCTTGTAGGTGCCGTAGGTGAAGATGGGCTTGACCACCAGCGGCTCTCGCTCGGGACCGGGGGGCACCTCGTCGTCGGTCGCGCCCACCATCCCTGTGGAAAGCCCCCGCAGGGTGCATCCCGCCAGGGCCAGGGTGCTGAGGCCGCCGAGGAAACCCCGGCGCGAGACCCCGCCGCCATGTCCCTTCGCGTGAGCCGTGCAGCCACAGCAGCCGCCCGCCGGGCGGCACTCGTCCGCGTGCGCCATCGCATGACCTCCTCGAGCCAGAAGGGGTTCGGTGCATCGTCGAGGATAGGCGCCCGGGGCCGCGGTGTCAAGCCGGCGCCGTGGGACCGCGGCCTAGCGTTCCTCGGGCAGGATGAAGTTCCAGTACTGGGTGTAGGCCTCCAGGTAGGGGTCGCGCGGCAGGTAGCCCTGGGGCAGGGGGCCGCGTTGGCCGGTGGCGAACCAGCGGGTGAGCATCTGGGGCGCGCCGCGGTGGTCGAGCTCGGCCAGCAGGGCCTCGTGGAGCCGCTCGTAGACCTCGGGGTGGTCGGCGAGCACGTCGCTCTCCTCCGCGGGGTCGGAGGGCTTATGGTAGAGCCCTCGATGCTGGGGATCGGGCGAATCCAGCAGGCACCACTGGGCGTCGTTGACGGAGATGACGGGCGGCTGCTCCTGGCGCAGGTCGCGGGCGTTGGACGAGAGGGCGACCTGGCGGGGCCACCGGGCCGCCGCCTCGGTGCCCAGCATGGGGGCGAAGCTGTGGCCTTCGACGACCTCAGGCACTTCGGCCCCTGTCAGCTCGCAGAGGGTGGGGAAGACGTCCTGGGGCTGGACCACTTCGCTTCGGCGGATGCCGCCCCGCTGGCCGGGCACGCGGGCCATGAGCAGGGCGTGGGACACCTGGTCCCACAGGGGATAGCCCTTGTGGAGCTGGTCGTGGGCTCCCAGGTTCGTGCCGTGGTCGGTATGGACGACGATGGCGGTGTGGTCGGCGAGGCCGGTGAGCTCGAGGGTGTCGAGCATCCGGCCGAACCAGGCGTCGAGCATGGTCACTTCGCCGGCGTAGTGGGCTCGGAGGCGCTCCAGCTCGTGGTCTTCGAGGGGCTGGGGCCGGGTGCTCTCCCAGCCGAAGCGGAGGTCCAGGTCGCCCCTTTCGCGGAAGTCGGGGGCGTATCGCTCGATGTAGTGCGGCGGCGGGTCCCAGGGCTCGTGGGGGTCGAAGCAGTCGATCCAGAGGAAGAAGTTGTCGCGCCGCCGGTTGTCCTCGAGCCATCGGGAGGCGGCGGCGAAGAGCCTGGGGCTGGGCCACTGGTCCTCGCGGCTTCGCCGGCGGTTGTTGCGGATGTATTGCATGGCGGTCTTGTTGAGTCGGCCCTTTGCGTCGGTGAGGTTTCGGCGGACGGCCTGGGGCAGGTCGGCGTCGCGGTCGTCGAGCCAGTGGCGGTCGACCTCGTTGCCTCGGACGAAGTGCCAGGCGTGGAAGGGGTAGTCGAAGTTGTGCCCGCCGTTGACGAGGTGGGGCGTATCGTGGAGGAGCTGGGTGGCGTAGCCGTGCTCGCCGAGGGTGCGGGGCAGGGTCACGGCGTCGTAGCGGAGGGGCAGCCAGGGGTGGAAGGGGGCTCCGTAGCGCCCGGTGATCACGTCGGTGCGGTGGGGGATGGTGGGGTAGCTGGCGGCATAGCAGTTGTCGAAGACGGTGGCCTGGTCGGCGAAGCGGTCGAGGTTGGGGGTGTGGACCCACTCGTTGCCGTTGGCGCCGATGTGGTCGTAGCGGAGGGTATCGACGACGAGGAGAATGAGGTTCACGGCGGCTCTCCTTGAGGCTCAGTCGAACTCTACCTGGCGTCCCTCCCGGTGGGCGACGTAGGCCTTCTCCATCAGCTCGGTGAGCTGGGTGCCCTCCTCGAGCCCGTAGCGCACCGGCCTGTCGTGGAGGCAGGCGTCGAGCCACTGGCGGATGGGCGGCGGCAGGGCGGGCGGCAGGTCGGCCACGTCCAGCCACCCGGAGACGTCGCACTGGACGGCGTTGGAACGCAGGCGCACGCCCTGGCGCCCCCCGCCGGTGAGCAGGGCGCCCTGGGTGCCGTAGAGCTCCAGGCAGCCCGGGCTGTGGGGGCTGACGAACCCGGTCTCGACGATGGCCACCGCCTGGTTGGCGAACTCGATGACGCACACCGCGTTGTCCTCCACGGCGCGGCCGGTCAAGGTGTTGAAGGTCGAGGCGATGCGCCGCGGGGCGCCCAGCAGCCAGCGGGCCATGTACATGGGGTGGGCGCCCAGGTCCATCATGGCCCCGCCCCCGCAGGTCTGGGGGTCGTAGAAGTGGGGCGGCAGCCAGTCGGCCACGGCCCCGTCGTGGGCCCCCCGCACGCGGAGCACGGTCACCTCGCCCAGCAGCCCCTCGTCCACGGCCTTCTTGGCGAACTGGCCGGCGGGGCTGGTGCGCTGGGGCATGGAGATGACGAACGTCACGCCCGCCGCCTCCACGGCCTGGGCGATGCGGCGGCACTCGGCCACGGTGAGGGCCATCACCTTCTCGGTGAAGATGTGCTTGCCCGCCTGGGCGGCGGCGATCATCACCTCGGGGTGCATGGAGGTGGGGGCGTCGACCACCACGCCGTCCACGTCGTCGCGGGCCACGGCCTTGGCCAGGTGGGACTCGAAGGGCACGCCCAGCTCCTCGGCCCAGGCCTTGCCCCGCTGGGGCTCCTCGTCCCACACGGCGGTCACCTGGGCGTCGGGCGCGGCCTGGACGGCCTTGGCGTAGCCCCGGGCGTGTACGTGCCATCCGCTGAGCATGGCCACTCGCAGCATCTCGGGTCTCCTTGCAGGAGGGTCAGAGGACGATGGCTCCCTGGTCCTCGAGGGTCTTCCTGAGCCTGGCGGGCTCGACGTCGGCCACGTCGGCGCCGTCCTGGAGGGCGAGGGCGGCGGCCGCGCCCGCGGCCTGGCCCATCTGGTTGCAGTTGACCATCACGCGCACGGCCCCGAAGGCCCCCTCGTCGGCGTCCAGGCACCGGCCGGCCACCAGCACGTTGCGGGCGCCCCGGGGCACCAGGCTGCGGTAGGGCACCTGGTAGAACGTAGTGTCCTTGAGGTCGCGGAAGCGCACCCCCGCCCCCCGGGCGCTGTGCACGTCGATGCGGTAGCTGCCGTTGGCGATGGCGTCGGGGAAGCGGGTGCCGCCCAGCACCTCGTCGGTGGTCAGCTCGTGGAGGCAGCGGGCGTGGCGGCTCTCGCGGACGCCGATCCTGGCGGGCAGGGTCTGGAGGGGCACGCCCTCGCCGCCCAGGAAGTGCTCGCGGAGCAGCTCGCACACCGCCCGCACCTGGCGGCGGCCCTCCAGCTCCGCCCGGGTGAGCTGGTCGGCGTCGCTACAGTCGGCGCCGAACACGCGGGTGCCGGCCAGCATCGTCTCGTCGTGGCCGCCGGGCACGGCCGCGGTCCAGGCGAAGCCCTTGGGCAGGGCCTGGGGGAATTCCGGGTCGAAGATGGCGCGCTGGATGCGGAAGCCCTCGTGCTCCCGTCGGATGGCCCCCAGGCCGCGGAGGATGGCGCAGGTGGTGGGGGGCTGCACGTCGTCGCGGGTGTAGACGGGCAGCCCCATGCGGGTCACCAGGTCGGCGTCGCCGGTGGCGTCGACGAAGGCCCTGGCGCGGATGGCCCGGCGGCCCGTCTTGTCCTCGATGATGGCCGCCACCACGCGGCCGTCCTCGACCGCAGGGGCCGCGAACATGGTGTGGAGGAAGGGGCGGATGCCCGCCTCGCCCACCAGGAGGTCCAGCTCCAGCTTCATCACCTCGGAGTTGAACTCCACGCCCTTGCTGCGGGTCCCTCGGCGGATGATGGCGTCGCGGCGGGCCAGGCGGTCGATGACCTCCTGGGTGAGGCCGGCGATGATCTGCTTCTCGAACGTGGTGTCGTAGAGCGAGTGCCACACGTTGACCATCGAGGCCGTGGCCACCCCGCCGAAGAAGCCGTTGAGCTCGATGAGCGCCACCCTGGCCCCCAGCCGGGCCGCGGCCACCGCGGCGAACACCCCGGTGCAGCTCCCGCCCACCACGCACACGTCGCACTCGTGGGCCACGGGCACCTGGCGGGGCTCCTCGCGGATGGTCTCCATCGGCGCCTCCTCTTCCCCGTCCTGGGGCTCCTGGGCGCCGGCGGGCCGGGCCAGGGCGCCCGCCGTGCCCGCCAGCGACGCGGCCTTGAGAAACTGCCTGCGGGGCAACGAGCTGGCCATGGCGGCGCTCCTTCTGCGATCCGGTGCAACGCTCTTCCTGTGGGGCCCACGCCCGCCGATGATGCCAGGAAGCCGCCCCGGCGTCAAACCGTGGGGCCGGCTGGCTTGCACTCGCCCTGCGCCGTGCCTATACTGGTGCCCCTTCCGCCGGGGCTTCGCGCTGCGCAACGCCGTCGGAAGCTGCACCATGGCCCTGTTCCGCTTCAGCCCGCGCTCCCGTCGAGGCCTGGCCTCGGGCCTCCGGGGCAAGCTCTTCCTCTCGCTCTTCTTCGGCGTCTTCCTGGTCATGGGCCTGGTGTTCACCGTGCTCGTGGCCGGCAGCTTCCTCCGCGCCGTCGACGTCGCGTCGTGGGAGGCGACGCCCTGCACCATCGTGGCCAGCGAGGCCGCCGAGAAGGATCGCCCCAGCGGCGAGAAGCCCTACACCTTCACCGTCCAGTACACCTATACCTGGGAGGGGGAGGACTACGCCAGCGACGTCTACAAGCGCTCCTACGGCGGCACCTCGGACTACGCGGAGGTCCAGCGCCTGGCCGAGACCTATCGCCCGGGAGCCGAGGCCACCTGCTACGTGGACCCCGAGCGCCCTTCCCACGCGGTGCTCCGGCGGGAGAGCCTGTGGGGCGGGCTGATGGTGCTCCTGCCCCTGGTGTTCGTGGCCGTGGGCGGCGGGGGGCTCTACTTCGTGTGGCGAGGCAAGCGGCGGCGGGCCGACGGCACGGCCGTGCCCGAGGCGATCTCCAGCCGCGCCACGGGACGGCGCAGGCTCAGCGGCCCTCGCGTGGCCGTGGCCTTCTTCGCCGTCTTCTTCCTCATCGGCACGGTGCTCGGCTACTTCCTCTTCTATAAGAAATGGCGGCGGATCGAGGCCGCCGAGAGCTGGCCCCAGGTGCCCTGCGTCGTCGTCTCCAGCCGCGTGCAGCGCCACGAGCCCAGCGACAGCGACAGCAGCCCCACCTACAGCGTGGACATCCTCTACGAGTACGAGGTGGACGGGCGGACCTATCGCTCCAACCGCTACGACCTGGTGGGCGGCTCCTCCAGCGGCCGCGCCGCCAAGGCCCGCATCGTCGCCCAGCACCCGCCGGGCACGAAGACCGTGTGCGCCGTAAACCCCGACGACCCCACCGACGCGGTGCTCCGCCGGGGCTACACGGCCGCCTTCTACCTGGGCCTCATCCCCGTGGGCTTCGCCCTCATCGGGCTGGTGGGGCTGGCGGTCATGGTGCCTCGCGCCCTGCGAGGGCCGCCCGCGGAGGCACCGGCGGCAGCAGGTGCGGCGACGGCGGCGGCCCGGCCCGCGGTCCCGAGCGCGCCCGTGACCCTCGAGGCCCGCAGCTCGGCGGGCAAGAAGCTGCTCGGCGTCGCCTCCTTCGCGGTCTTCTGGAACGGCGTGGTGTCCATCTTCGTGTGGCAGGTGGTCAAGGGCTGGCAGAGCGGCTCGCCCAACTGGATGCTCACCCTGATGATGGTGCCCTTCGTGCTGGTGGGCCTGGGGGCGGTGGGAGCGGTGGGCTACTACGCGCTGGCCCTGGCCAATCCGCGTCCCATCGTCACCGCGGGCTCCACCTCGCTGCCCCTGGGCGGCACCACCCCGCTCCAGTGGGCGCTCCTGGGGCGGGTCGACCGGGTGCGGCGGCTGAGCCTCTTCCTCGAAGGCTGCGAGCAGGCCACCTACGTGCGGGGCACGGACCGGGTGACGGACACCGAGCCCTTCGCCACCATCCCCATCGCCGAGGCCACCAGCCGCGACGAAATCCGCGCCGGCCAGGCCCTCCTGGCCGTGCCCCCCGACACCATGCACTCCTTCGAGGCTCGCAACAACAAGGTTCTCTGGCGGCTCCAGGTCCACGCCCACGTCCACCGCTGGCCCGACGTCAAGCACAGCTACCCGGTCACTGTCCTGCCCATTCTGGCCGCGGAGGAGGAGGCCTGATGCCCCCCGTGAGCCTCCGCACCGCCGACGGCCAGAGGGCCTTCCAGCCCGGCCAGGAAGTCGCCGGGACCGCCGCCTGGCAGCTCCCCGAGGCCCCCGCGAAGGCCGAGGTGTGCCTCTTCTGGTTCACCGAGGGCAAGGGCACCCAGGACGTGGAGGTGGCCGACCGCGCGGCGTTCGATGGCCTCGCGGCCTCGGACGAGCGGCCCTTCCGCCTCCAGCTCGGCGACGGGCCGTTCAGCTTCTCGGGCAAGCTCATCTCCCTCCGCTGGGCCATCGAGCTGGTCACCGAGGAGCCCCACGACACGGAGCGGCTCGACATCGTGGTCTCGCCCACGGGCCGCGAGGTGGTGCTCGGCGAGGGGCCATGAAGGCGCGGCACAATCCCTTCCGAGCCCAGCGCCTCGACGCCCTCCGCTTCCGGCCCCAGGGCACCACCTGGCCGCGGCTCATGGACCGCCTGGCCGCGCTGGGCATGCGGGGCGCCGTGGTCGGCCCCGACGGCTCGGGCAAGACCGCCCTGCTCGAGGCACTGGCCCCGCGGCTCGAGGCCCGGGGCTTCCGCGTCCATCGCGTGGGCCTCGACCGCCAGGACCGCTGGCCGTGGCGGAAGGTGCGGCGCCAGCTCCCCCGCCGCCTGGACCGCGGCGACGCCGTGCTGCTCGACGGGGCCGACCTCCTGCCCCGCCTCGGCTGGCGGGCCCTCGAGCGGCGGACCCGCCGGGCCGGGGGCCTGGTGGTCGCGGCCCATCGGCCCGGGCTGCTGCCCACGCTGCTCGAGTGCACCACCAGCCCCGAGCTGCTGGCCGAGCTGGTGGCCGAGCTGGCGCCCGCCGACGCCCCCTCGCTCCGCCCCACGGTGGACCGGCTCTACCGCCAGCACGGGGGGAACCTGCGGGCCGCCCTGCGGGGGCTCTACGACCTCTATGCCGCGAAGTGAGCCCGCACGCGGCTACTCCGAGACCACCGACACCTCCATCCCGTCCGCCATCGTGGCATCGGGCCGGGCCACGAGCACGTCGTCCTCGCTCAGGCCCTCGACGATCTCCAGCTCGAGGTCGCTCCGCAGCCCCAGCTCCACCGGCTGGCGCCGCAGCGCCCCGTCCTCGACCCGGAACACGTAGTGGGAGCCGTCGGGCGCCTGGAGCACGCTGAAGCGGGGCACCACCAGGGCCTGGGCCTTGGTGCCCGTGAAGAAGCGGGCCTGGAGGCGGAAGCCCACGCCCAGTCCCTCCCGCTTCTCGCTCAGCGACACGATCACGTTCACCCGCTGCTGCTCGACGCCCAGGGAGGAGAGCTTGGTGAAGCCCGCGGGCTCGATGCGCTCGACGGTGCCCGCGATGGGCTCGAGGTCGGCCGCCGGCCTCAGCCGCACCTCGGCCTCGGGGGGCAGGCGGAGGGCGTCCTGGGTGAGCACCTCGGCCACCACCTCGAGGGTCTCCAGGTCGCCGAGCAGGAGGAGCTTTCGCCCCGCGGCCAGGGTGCGGTCGCCCTGCTCGTAGCGTTCGAGCACCACGCCATCGATGGGCGAGCGGATGGTGGCCAGGTCGCGGCGGTGCCGGGCCCGGGCCAGGCGGGCCTTGGCCTGGGCGAGCTGGTGGACGAGCACCTCGCGCTCCTTGTCCTTCTTGGTCACGTACTCGTCGATGGCCCGGGGCCCGAGGCGGACGGCGACCAGGATGGCCCGCAGGGCGGCCTGGTAGAACTGCTGCTTGCGCAGCTCGATGAGCGCCGTCTCGGCGGCGACCTTGGCGTCGTCGAGCTCGTCCTCGGCGATCACGTTCTTCTCGGCGAGGGGGATTTTCCGCTTCAGCTCGCGCTGGGCTCGGTCGGCCCGCGTCTTCTCCGCCTCGACCTCGGCCTGGGCGGCGTTGAGGGCCTCTTCGGTGGCCTTGACCGCCTGCGTGGCCTCCTCGGAGGCGGTGGTCTCCAGGCTGTTGTCCTTCTTCACGCGGATGCGGGCCTCCAACTCGTCCACCTCGGCCTGGGCTTCGCGCACCGCTTCCTCGAGGGGCAGGCGGTCGAACTCCACCAGCTCCTGGCCCGCCTCGACGGGGTCGCCGGGCTCGAGGTCGATGCGCCCGATCCGCCCCTCCACGGGCATGGTGACGGGATAGGTGTCGGGCAGGCGGGTGCGGGCCGGCTCGGAGAAGGACTCGCGAATCTCGCCCACCCGTGGCGAGGCGGTCTCGACTTCCGTGCCCTTGCCGCAGCCGGCGGCCAGGAGGCCCAGGGCGAGTGCGAGGCGGGGCAGCGAGCGGGTGCCCGGGGTCATGGGCGCTACTCCTTGAGCTTCAGCACGTCGAGCCAGGGCAGCCTGCGGATCAGGCGGTAGACGATGAGCTGGGCGAGAGCCGCGAAGGCGCCCACCAGGGCGGCGCCGAGCACCAGGCGCGAGGGGTAGACCACCACGGGGAAGCGGTAGAGCTCCGTGTCGTAGGCCGCGGCCAGCAGGTGGGTGAGCCCGATGCCCGCGAAGGCCCCCGCGGCCACGCCCACGGCGTTGAGCAGGAAGCTCTCGCCCGAGAAGATGAGGCTGATCTGCCCCGGCGTGTAGCCCAGCACGCGGAGGGTGCCCACCTCGCGCCGCCGCTCGTTCAGCGAGACCAATGCGGCGTTGAGCACGCTGCCGAAGGCGATCAGCCCGGCGAAGAGAATGATGATCGCCAGCTGCGAGGTCATCGTCTCCCCGAACGTCTCGTCGATGCGGGTCAGCGAGCGCCGCCGCTCCCCCAGGCCCACCACCTGGGGCCGCTGCCGCAGCTCGGCCAGGAAGCCCTCCCGGGGCGCGCCCGCGACATGCTTGCCCAGCAGCACGTTGGCCGCCCACGGCTCCCCGACGAGCCCGCTCAGGTAAGCGATGTCCGCGTAGGCCGACAGCCCCAGGTAGCCCTCCACCAGCCCGGCCACGGGGGCCTCCGTCTCGCGCCGCTCGCCGATCAGGGGTCGGAGGCGGAGCACGTCGCCCTGGCGCACGCCCAGGATGTCGGCCAGCTTCCGCGAGAGCACCAGGCCCTGGGCGAGCGGCTCGATGGGCCGGCCCGCCGAGTCCAGGGGCGTGTAGAGCCGCCTGTCGGGGCCCAGGCCGGTCACGCCCACGCGCTCGCGGCGCGGCCCGTGGGCCAGGTCGCACACCACGGCGAGCTGCGGCTCGGCCCCGGCCACCGAGGGCATGGCCCCCACCTCGGCCAGGGCACGGTGGCCCCGCGGGTCCCGCAGCGAGACCGTGACGTCCTGGCGCGCGGTGCGGGCGAACTCGTACTGGATCAGGTAGTCCACCGCGTCGAAGAGGCTCAGGGTGGACACGATGAGGGCCGTGGCCACCACGGTGGCCAGGGCCGTGACCGAGCTGCGAAAGGGGTTGCGGAACACGGCCCGCAGCACCATCTTGCAGCGGAAGGGCAGGGGCCGCCACAGGGCGGGCACCCGCTCGGGCAGGATGCGGCCCGCCTTCTCCGGCGGCGGGGGCCGCATGGCCTCCGCGGGCGCCAGCCCCGCCGCCATCCGCACCCCCCGCAGGGTGCCCAGCACGGCGAAGGCCACGCTCACCCCCACGCCGGTGAGCAACAGGTCGGGGTAGACGTGGAGGGCGATGGCGGGCAGGGCGAAGATGCGGCGGTAGATGCCCAGCATGGTCGCCTGGAGCCACCAGCCCAGGCCCAGCCCCGCGGCGCCGCCCAGGAGGCCCACCACGACGCCGTAGGCCGCGTAGTGCAGGGTGATGGCCGCCGAGCCGTAGCCCACCGCCTTGAGGGTCCCGACGACCGTCCGCTGCTGGGTCACCAGCCGCCGCATGAGCACGTTGAGCACCAGGGCGGCCACGCCCAGGAAGATCACGGGGATCACGGTGGCCGAGACCTTCAGGCCCGCCAGCTCGTCGGCCAGGAAGCGCACCGAGGGCAGCTCGCCAAAGGGCGTGCTGCGAGTCACCCCGTAGGCGTCCAGCTCCTCCTCCACCCGCCGCAGGGTGTTGTCCAGGGCCGTGTCCGAGCGGTCGTGGACCTTGCCCACGAGCTGGTTGTAGGCCCCCTGGAGGTCGCACGAGCGCTCGAGGAACTCCCGGGGCATGTAGAGCACGGCGTAGCGGGCGGGGTCGGGGGCCAGGCCGCCGCTGGGGGGCATGACGTAGACGAACTCGGGCGACATGGCCGTGCCCACCACCAGCACCTCGTGGCGCTTGTCGAGCAGGAGCACGGGAATCCTGTCCCCGGGCTTCAGCCCGTGGGCCTGGGCGAAGGCCTCGTCCACGATCGCCTCCTCGGCGTCGCGGTCGGAGAACCAGGTGCCCGAGCGCAGCAGGATGCCGTTGAGCACGGGGGCCGGCCGCTCGGGCATGGAGAGGGCGAGGCCGGCGATGGGCAGGTCGACCTGGGGCAGGTCGACCCGTGCGGCGAAGGCGATGCGGCCCCGCACCGCGGCCACGTTGGGCTGCGCGGCCACCGCGTCGAGGCTCCAGGTCGGGGCGCGCTTGAGGTCCACGCTGAAGTCGGCCAGCCGCTGCTCCCGGTAGTAGCGCTCGCGCGCCCCGTCGAGGTCGCGGAAGCAGGCGGCCATGGCCACGTAGCAGCCCACGCCCACGGCCACGATGGCCAGCAGGGCGAGCAGGGCGCCCTTGCGCTCCAGGAGGTCGCGGCGCATCTTGCGCAGCAGCACGCGGTTCACCACTGGACCTGCTCCACGGGGGTGGGCGATTCGTTCTCGCGCACCTCGGTGATCACCCCGTCGCGGAGGGTGGCGATGCGGTGGCCGATGGCCGCGATGGCCCGGTTGTGGGTGATCAGCACCACCGTCTTCGCCAGCTGGCGGTTCAGCTCCACCAGGAGGCCCAGCACCTGGCGGCCGGTATCGAGGTCTACCGAGCCGGTGGGCTCATCGCACAGCAGCAGGCGGGGGTTGCTGGCCAGGGCTCGGGCGATGGCCACCCGCTGCTGCTCGCCGCCGCTGAGCTGGGAGGGGAAGTGGCCCGCCCGCTCCTCCAGGCCCACCAGGCGGAGGGCCTCGATGGGCTCCATGGGCTGGCTCACGATCTCGACCGCCACCTGGACGTTCTCCAGCGCCGTGAGCGTGGGCACCAGGTTGTAGAATTGGAAGATGAAGCCCACCTGGCGGCGGCGGTAGAGGGTGAGCCGGCGGTCGGAGAGCCGGGTCAGGTCCCGGCCCTCGAAGGCCACGGTCCCCGAGGTGGGGCGGTCCATCCCCCCGATGATGTTGAGTAGCGTGGACTTTCCCGAGCCGCTGGGCCCCACCACGGTGAGGAACTCGCCGTCGCGGATGTCGACCGACGCGTCCCGCAGCGCGGGCACGTCCACCTCCCCCATCTTGTAGATCTTGGTGACCGACTGGACGGACAGGATGGTCTGGGAGGCCGTCTCCGCGCTCACGGCGACTTTCCGCTCCTCTCCAGCCCGGGCAAGTGCCCCCTATGGTGGCAGGACGAGGGGCGGCTGTCAACGGGCGAGGGGCGCGCCGCCGGGCTGGGAGCGGCGGAGGACGTTGACCAGGCAGCGCAGGCTGCCGTAGTGGGCGTATGCCGCCGAGCAGTCGACCCGCCGCACGGCGTAGCCCAGGCTCTGCCAGGTGGCGGCTGCGGCGTCGTTGAGGCATTCGGCCCCCGCGTAGACGGGCATGTAGACGGTGCGGCGGCCCCCCCGCTGGTCGAGGATGGCGTTCAGGTAGGTCAGGTAGGTCCGCTCGTCGCGCCCCGGCACCACGGGGATGCGGCTCACGCGGTAGCCGTGCTCGGCGCACGGGCGGGCCACGGCGTCGAAGAGCCGCTGGGTGGAGGCCGAGAAGTCGGGCTCGGCCAGCGGGCAGCCCGCCGGCCGCCCCCGCGAGCGGGCCACCGCCTCGAGCAGGCGCCGGGCCATCGCGGGGTCGCCGACCACCGCCCGGCCCTCGCCGGCGAGCATCAGGAACATCCCCGCGTGGTGGGGCGGGGCCCGCTCGAGCAGCACCACCCGCCGGCCCAGCACGGCGGCCAGGCCGTCGCGGAGCTCGGCCGGGGAGGCCACGGCGCGACCCAGGTTCCGCCGCAGCACGTCGGGGGTCACGAACGCCGTGCGGGCGTCGGCCACGAAGTCGCCGCCGTCGAAGTCCAGGCCGCTGCGCGCCCAGGCCACGCGGCGGGGCTGGGCCGCCGCCAGCGCCGCGGCCACCCGCGCGTCGCCGGCACGCTGGGGCCACACGGCGGCGCCCTCCTCGGAGGCGGGGGCCAGGAGCACCGCCGGGCCGCCCTCGGCGGGAGCCAGGGCCAGCCACCGGTCCCGCGACCAGCAGGTGATGGGATGGCCCGTGCACACGGGCACGAGCCGGCAGGAGAGGGGGCCGAGCCGCGAACGCAGGTCGGCGAACGCGGCCCGGTCGGGGCACACCACGTGCACCGTCGTCTGAGGCGGGAGCTGGCCGAGGAACTGGCGGTAGGCCACCTCGGCGATGCCCGCCGCCTCGGGCACCCAGTGGACCACCAGCTCCTCCAGCGCCCCGTCGCAGTCGGAGAGCAGCGGCCCGTGGGCGGGCACGGAGGGCGCCGGGGGGCGCCGGGGCACCGCCACCAGGGCCGCCGCGCCGGCCAGCCCCAGCACGATTCCCAGGCGTACGCGCCAGTCCGTGGCCACGCCCATGGCGCCCTCACCGCCTGAGAGGGCTCACTTGCCGGGACAGTGCCTGCGCCTGCTGCCGGGGCGCCGCCCGGGGCACGGAGAGCTGGCCCGCGGCCACGGCTTGCTCCCCCACCTGGACGACCAGGGAGGCCACGCTGCCAGCCTTGAGAGCCACGTCGGCGGGCAGGACGATGGTCTTCGTCTCCATCGGTCCCAGGGCGAGGTGGCAGGTGGTCTGCCAGCCCTGGCCCTCGCTGGGCGCGGGCAGCCGGCGGGAGACCATCGAGGAAAGCTCGGTGACCCGCATCCGCACCGTGACGCTCACCGTGGCGGGGCTCGGCGTCGTGTTCTCCGCCACCAGGTCGAGCACCGGCCGCTCGCCCGGCTGGTAGGTCGTCTGGTGGGGGGTCAGGGACAGCCGCACGCCGTCGGCCATCAGCAAGGGCCGCCTGGCCTGGGGGCCGTCCTGCTCGGTGGCCACCGCGCGGCCCACCGAGCCCCACAGGGCCAGGGCACCCAGGCAGGTGGCCAGGGCCGTGGCCGCCACCACCAACACGCTCGTGCTTCGCATCGCTCCGTCCTCCTGGCAGGGCTCCGACGGGTGGGTCGAGCCCCAGCGGCCCGACCTGCCCGAGTATAGCCCGGGGACGGACGGAGGTGGTCAGATGGGGGTAAGGGCGTTGTAAGGCTTCGGTAAGAGTCGCGGCCCGCCCGGTTGCGCCCGGCACGCGGGACGTGTAGAATCGCATCCTACCAGGCCGCCCCCGCGGCCAACGCGAAAGGAGCCGCGCCATGCGATGTCCCAGGTGCAACGAGACGCTGCGAGCCGTCCGCTACGAGGGAGTGCCCGTGGAGACCTGTCCCGCCTGCGAAGGCGAATGGCTGGACGCCGAGGAGCTGGGCAAGGTCGTCCACACCGTCGAGGAGACCTTCACCCCCGAGCAGGTGACCGCCCTCGATGCCATCAACGAGAGCGTCTTCAGCCTCGACGACTCCCCGCCCAACCAGCTCCACTGCCCCAAGTGCCCCGGCGTCGAGCTCAACCGCTTCAACTACGCCTCCTCCTCGGGCATCGCCCTGGACAAGTGCCCCGGTTGCGGCGGCATATGGCTCGACAAGGACGAGCTGGAGCACGTCCAAATCCTCGTCGAGGAATGGGAGAAGAAGCTCGACGAGGACCGCGAGAAATACGGCCCTGCCCTCGAAAAGGCCCGCCAGCGGGTCCACCAGGAACTGGACCAGGGCGCCTCGGTCTCCCGATTCGGCTTCGTCAACGCCATCCTGCGCGGCTTCTGGCGACGCCTGGGCTAGGGCTTGAACGCGCCGGCGGGCCGCAGTATAGTGGACGCCGAGGGCGACGAGTCTGCGTGTCTCAGCCTGGCAGCGCGGCCATGGCCGTCCGCCAGCGTATGGAAGGAGCGATAGCGTGAACGGCAAGACGTGGTGTGCGATCCTCGCCCTGGCCCTCGCGGCTGCCATGGGCCTGGCGCCCCCGGCGAGCGCGGGCGAGAAGACCACCGTCCTGGTCTACAGCCTGTGCAAGGGCTTTCGCCACGGGGGAGCCATCGAGACCGGCAACCCCATCCTCAAGCGAATCGCCCAGGAGCTGGGATACGAGTGCGTGGTGAGCGAAGACCCCGCGGTCTTCGACCCCGACACCGTCGATAAGTGGGACGTGATCATCTACAACAACCCCACCGGACAGCTCAACCCCGAGCAGGAGGCACGCCGCGAAGCCCTCATGGCTCGCATCCGGGGCGGGGCCGGCTTCATGGGCTTCCACGCCGCCACCGACTGCAACTACCGCTGGCAGGAATACGGCGACATGGTCAACGCCTACTTCGCCGGACACCCCTGGAACCAGACCGTGCGTAGCCGCATCGAAGACCCCGACCACGCCCTGATGAAGCCCTTCGAGAAGCCCTACTTCGAAGTCAAGGACGAAATCTACCAGTTCCGAAACTACAAACGCTCCGACGTCCGCGTCCTCATGAGCATCGACCCCACCAGCGTCGATATCTCACGAGGCCGACGAGAAGACCGCGACTACGCCATGTGCTGGGTGCGAACCTGGGGGAAGGGACGCGTCTACTACAACGCCCACGGCCACTACGGACACGTCTTCGAGGACGAGACCTTCCAGCAGCACGTCAAGCTGGCCATGCAGTGGGCCGCCGGCGACATCGAGGTCGATACCACCCCCAGCAAGGAGATCGACCGCGAGGCCCTCGCCGCCAAAGCCCTCCGCGACCTGCGGGCCGCCGCCACCGACGCCGCTCGCATCGCCGCACTCCAGACCCTCGCCTGGTGCCCCACCACCGACGCCCTGCCCCTGGTCGTCGACGCCTTCGACGTCAACCAGGAGGTCGCCGCCGCCGCCGCCGCCGCCGCAGCGGGCATCCTCGCCGAAGTCGACGACGTGCCCCGCGAACGTCGCGTGGCCGTCCTCAAGGCCGCCCTCCCCCTGGCCCGCCAGCGAAACGTCCGCCGAAGCATCCGCGACCAGCTCCTCGAGCTCGGCGTCACCGACCTGCCCGTCAAGGTGCCCCCCGGATACGTCGCCCACTGGTGGGTCGCCGGCCCCGTGCCCAAGGCCGGCCAGAACCTCTTCGAGACCGCCCTCCCGCCCGAGAAGGGCGTCGACCTCGACGAGGGCTTCGCCTGGAACGACGCGACCTACGCCTGGAAGCCCGCCGTCGCCGATTTCGACGGGATCGTCGACCTCAACCAGGCCCTCAAGCGAGCCAGCAACGTCGCCGGCTTCATGTACACCGAAGTCCAGGTCGAAAACCCCACGCAGGCCGAGCTGCGACTGGGCAGCGACGACGGCTTCGTCCTCTGGCTCAACGGCCAGCGCCTGGGAGGCAAGGACGTCAGCCGGGCCATCCGCCCCGGCTCCGAGACCTTCAAGGCCACCCTCCAGGCGGGCACCAACAAGGTGCTCCTCAAGGTCCTCCAGGGCGGCGGCGACTGGTCGGGATGCCTCCAGCTCGTGAGCCCCGAGGGCAAGCCCCTCGACTTCCAGGTCCGCAAGAAAAAGTAGCGCCCCCGACGCGTCCATCCCGAGGACCGCGATGGGACGGCTCTACGTCTCCGACCTCGACGGCACCCTCCTGCGGCCCGACGCCTCGCTCTCGCCCTACGCCCGCGCCCAGCTCGCGCGGCTGCTCGACGACGGCCTGGCCTTCACCGTCGCCAGCGCCCGCAGCGTGGTCTCCATGCAAAACATCCTCGGCGACCTGCCCCTCCGCCTGCCCGTGGTCGAGATGAACGGCGCCTTCGTCTCCGAGCTCGCCACCGGCCGCCACCTCGTCGCCCACGCCATCGCCCCCGACGTCCTCGACCCGCTCTACCGCCTGCTCCGACGCCGTGGCCACCTGCCCTTTCTCTCCACCTTCGACGGCCACCGCGACCGCCTCTACTACGCCGCCCTCGCCAACGAGGGAATGCATTGGTACCGCGACGACCGCCGGGCCGCCGGCGACCCCCGCCTCCGCGAGGTCGACGACCTCGCCGCCTGCCTCGCCGAGCACGTCGTCTCCCTGACCCTCATCGAGCGCCTCCCCGCCGCACAGGCCATGGCCGACGAGCTGGCCCGCGAGTTCCCAGGCCTCCTCGCCACCAACCTCTTCGAAAACACCTATCTCCCCGGCTGGTACTGGCTCACCATCCACGACCGACGCTGCACCAAGGACCAGGCCCTCGCCACCCTCCTCCAGCGCCTCGGCGGCGAGCGGCCCCACCTGGTCGTCTTCGGCGACCATTGGAACGACCTCGGCCTCTTCCGCATCGCCGACACCGCCGTCGCCGTGGCCAACGCCGCCGACGAGCTCAAAGCCCAGGCCGACATCGTCATCGGCCCCCACCACGACGACAGCGTCGTCCGCTACCTCCTCGCCCACGCCGCCCGCCCGTAGGCGCCGCGCGAGCCGCCTCGCCAAAGCGGGCCGGAAGAGGCCCCCGAAGCCCCTCCCCGACGACCCCGGGGGCCTCTTCCCCGCCAGGGGCAAAAACCCAACTTGTCAAAGAACCCGTGCGGCGGCTGCTACTGGGCTTTAAGGCCTGTCACGGCGTCCACCGGTCGCAGCCCGCCTCCGAGCGCACGTCGTACGCGGGACCAGGCCTCGCCCGTCGAGGCGCGTACCCCGAGTCCCGCCCGG
>JBKHIY010000085.1:0-18511 GCA_046538415.1 Candidatus Brocadiia bacterium
CGGAGGCGTCCGCCAGGTCGGACAGGTCCGACGCGTCCGACCGGTCCGACGCGGAATGCCTTGATCGAGCCGGGCGGGGGCGCTAGGATGCCAGCATGCCAGGGCCCGCTCGCCCCCCGATAGCCCCGCGAGGAGTCCCATGGGCAAGGTTCAGCTCGACCGCATCTTCCGCCCCGTCTACCCCACGCCGGCGGCCCTGGTGGCCTCGGTGGCCGAGGACGGCACGCCCAACCTCATCGCCCTGGGGGAGTGCTTCAACATCTCCATCGCCGAGCCCGTGGTGGTGGGCCTGGCCATCATGCCCTCCCGCTACTCCTACCAGCTCATCCAGCGCCGCGGGGAGTTCACGGTGAACCTGCCGACCGCCGACATGGCGGAGCTGGTGGACCGCGTGGGCAGCGTCTCGGGGCGGGAGGTGGGCGACAAGTTCGCCCACGTGGGCCTCACCCCCCTGCCCGCCAGCCAGGTGGCCCCGCCGCTGGTCGCCGAGTGCCCGGTGAACCTGGAGTGCACGCTGCTCGACGTGCTGTCCGCCGGCGACCACGACCTGTTCCGGGGCCGCGTCGTGGCCCAGCACGTCGACGCGGCCTGCCTCGACGAGCGGGGCGCCGTCGCGCCGGACCGCCTCGCTCCGCTGTGCTATATCCTGGGCGAGTACTGGACCGCCGGCCGCCGGCTCGCGGCCCACGGCTTCTCCCGCGCCAGCCGCGAAAGCTGATGGCCCCGCCGGGCGTCATTCGGCGCCGAGGGCCTCGAGCCAGGCGATGAGCTGCTGGCGGTGGCCGAGGACGTCGGCGGGCGAGGGCTCGGCGCCCTGGAGGCCCTGGAGCCATCGCTGGTAGTCGGCCCGCACCTTGGCCGCCGGGGCGCCGTCGGCCCGCTCCAGCCTGGCCTCCAGGGTCATGGCGTAACGCACGTCGTCGACGGCCTCGCGGAGTCCCTCGTAGGCGAGGGTTTCGACGGAGCCCTGGCCCTCCTCGAGCGGGGGCCAGACGATGACCCACGAGGAGTCGGGGGTGAAGCTGTCGAAGTCGTTCCAGGGGTCGCCGGGGTGGAAGTTGTAGCACCAGAACCACATGCCGTCGGGGCGGTAGGCGTAGGGCCTGAGGCCGTAGCGCCATCGGCAGCCTGAGTAGCCGTGGCGGGTGGTGACGCTGCCGTAGAACCAGGCGGCCTTGTCCTTCTCGGTGGCCAGCTCGCGGATCCGCGCCCAGTCGCCGTTGGCCACCAGGATATCGGTGTCGCTGACCATTTCGGCCCATCGCAGGCGGTTCATGGTCACCCCGTAGAGCCGCACGTGGGGGAAGTGGGTTCGGAAGAGGCGGACCATGCGGCGGTGCTCGTCCATCAGCCGCTCGGTGGGCTCGTCGTAGGGGAGGATGACGATCTCCGGCCACTTGTGGGCCTTGGCGTGGTCGAAGAGCTGGCGTAGGGCCTCGACCATGAGCTTTTCGATGCGGGGGTCGTCGAGGACGGCGAGCTTCACCTCCTTGCGCCGTCGCCGCACCTGGGGCTGCATGGGCAGGTCGAAGGCCTGGCAGATGGCCCGCTCGAAGTGGCCGCAGCAGTCGTTGCCCAGGGCGAGGACGATGGGGCCGCGCAGCCCCGCCTCCTGGAACCGGGCCACCGTGCGGTCCAGGGCCGCGAAGTCCATCACCAGCTTGCCCCCGTCGTTCCGCACGTCCAGGCCGTAGTGGCCCCAGAACCAGAGGATGGCCTCGATGCCGTGGGCCTTCATCTCCCGGTACTGCGCCAGGCTGAAGTCGGCCCCCGCGCAGAAGGCGCCGAACACGTAGTCGCGCTTCCACGGGTCGGCGAGCCGGAAGGGCAGGACGCGAAGGCGGATGGCCGGCCCGGCGCGCCTCGGCTGCCCGCCATGGACGCTGAGCATGGGCAGGAGGGCGTAGTCGCGGGGCGTGGCCTCCTCATCGACGTGCAGCCGCACCAGCCAGGCCCGCGAGTGGCCCGCGGGCACGTCCACCGCGCCCTCGTCGGCCAGCCACAGGCCCACCACGCGATAGCTCTCCGAGCGGCGCTGGCCCATGGGGGCGAGCACCACGGGCAGGAGCTCGACCCGCACCCGTGGCCGCGCCGAGCCGGCCCGCCGGGGCGTCGCGAAACCCCACGTCGCGCCCCGCTGCGGCTCGAGGGCATGGACGGCGAGGAGGAAGGACTCGGTCTCCCCCTGGGCGGCCTGCACCTCGAGGGTCTGGCGGACCTCCTCTTCGGCGGGGGGACGATCGGTGAAGGGGGCGGCCAGGGGCGGGACGTAGACCACGAGGCCCCGCTCCCGGTCCTCGTCCGACGGGCGGTAGGGCTTCTCGGGCGGCTCGACGGCCGCGGCCTTCTTGCCCGCCTTGGCGGCGTGCTCGAGGCCCGCCTCGGCCTTCGCCGCCAGCTCGGCATACGTCGCCGCACGAGCGGCGGAGGCCAGCACGCACACGGTCGCGACGAGCGCAACGGACGCTCTCATGGCATTCCCTCCGAAGGTGAAGGCATCGAGGCGTCGGCGGACATTCTATCCCGGCCCGAGGGCGCGTTCAACGCCGCCCCCGTCACTCCATGGCGCCGGGGGGATGCTCGGGCGGCGCCTGCTCGCGGGCGTGCAGCCCGCCGGCCGCGGCGAACGCGACGGCTCCCCCCGCCAGGGCCACCGCCGCCACCACGGGAAAGCCCACGGTGGCGAACAGGATGCCCGCGGCCAGCGGCAGAAGGATACGCATGGGATACAGCGCCACGATGGTCAGGCTCATCCCCAGCACCTCGCGGCCCGGCGGGGCGTGGGCCATCATGAAGATGGGGTCGGCCACCAGGTAGGCCTCCAGGAACGCCCCGGAGAGAAAGAAGGTGACGAACAGCCCCTCCCACCGCGGCGTGGCCACGGCGCACACCAGGCCCACCAGCGTGCCCGCCAGGGCGAAGCGCAGGATGCGCTGCGGCGTGCGCCGAAGCCGCGGCACCAGGGTCAGCAGCAGGCCGCTGGTCAGCCGCCCGCCCCAGCGGGCCACCATGAACAGCCCCACCGTGGCACGGCTCACCTCGAAGCCCTGGAGCGCGTAGAGAGCCACGAACGGATACGCCGCCCGCGATACGTAGACCGCGTGGCGCACCGCCACGTAGTGGCGAAACCGATGCTCCGCCGCGCCCCCCCTGCCGGGACGCAGCAAGCGGAAGAGCTGGGCCACGAACTCCCGCGGCGAGTCCAGCCGCTGAGGCCGCGGCCCCCGGCCCCGCTCGCGCATCAGGAACACCGCGAGCCACGACAGCGCCCCCACTGCGGCCGAGGCGAGCACCAGCACCACGTAGTTCGCCGGCATGGCCAACCCGCGGAGCACGCCATAGGTGAGGCCCGCTCCCGCCACCCCGCAGGCCGCGGCGGCCAGCTGGCGGAGGGCGAAGACCTTGTGGCGCTCGTCCGGCGAGATGAGCTTCCGCGAGAGGTCCAGCAGCGCCGGGTTGCACATCGCCGTCAGCGACCACCGCAGGAACAGCAGCCCCAGCAGGAGGCCCAGCACAAGACGGGGACGCGACTCCGCCAGGCCCCACAGCACCGCGGCCAGCACGGGCAGGAGCAGCAACGCGCCGCCCGCCACGCGGAGGACGAAGCGCCGCCGGCCCGCCTCCCGCTGGAGGCGGTAGGCGGTGAGCAGCTGGCTCACCCCGGCGAGCACCAGCAGGGCCTCGAGGGTGCCGACGACCATGGCCCCGCCGCCCAGGTCGTGGACCAGGGCGGTGAGCACGAGCCCCGGGGCCAGGATGTCGTGGGCCACGCTGCCCGTGGCCCGCTCGGCGATCACCGCCAGGCGGTTGCGTCGCGCGTCGGGGGGAGGGCCGGCGTCGTTGCTCATAGTGGGGTCACAGCCGCGCGGGGTCGAGCCGCAGGGCGAACAGGGCGCCGTCGGGCAGGATCACGAGCACCAGCCGGCGGCCCGCGTCGTAGACCGCGGAGCCGCTGCTGGCCGAGGGCATGTGGCGGATGCCGGGGCCGAGGTCCACCGCCCGCCAGCGGTCGGCCGCGCAGTCGTAGAAGCGGGTGAGCAGGGCCCCCTCGCGCTCCAGCGGCTTGAGAGCCAGCATCCAGTCGGCGTGGGCCACGTAGACCAGCTCGCGGAAGCCCCGGAAGTGCCCCACCTGGGGCTGGGCGGGCGACAGGCGCTGGACCTTCCGGCTCGCGAAGTCGAAGCTCCACACCGTCCCGTCCGTGGGCTTCGAGTAGCTGGGCGAGGTGACCAGCAGCAGGCGGTCGCGCTGCGAGTCGTAGCAGGCCCCGCTGTTGTCCACCGTGGTGGTGGGCACGGCCCCCTGGGGCTCGATGTCGCGCCAGCCGGCGTCGAGGTCGAAGAGCCACAGGCCGCGGGGGCCAGCCCGGTCGCCGCGGGGCGCCCAGGCCACCACGCCGTGGGGCGTGGCGTGGAGCTGGGCGACGAAGCAGTGGCCGTTGAAGGGCTGGTCCACGGTGCGGGGCAGCCAGTCCATGCGGGCCGGGTCGTAGAGATAGGTGACCTCCTTGGCGGCGACGAGCAGGCGGCAGCGGGGGTCGTAGTCGTAGATGTGGTAGGCGTGGGTGGGCACCCAGGGGCGGCCCAGGAGGGTGGCTCCGTGGGCTCCCTGGTGGCCGTACTGCTCCTCGGCGTCGTAGCCCTCGGCCATGCGGTGGCTGGCGGGCGAGTAGTGGAGCACGGGGCTGCTGCATCCCGCGCAGTGGCCGCCGGTCCAGAAGAGGATTTGCTCGCGGTGCGGGTCCCAGGCGGCGGTGCCCCAGGTGCGCTGGCGCTGCCCCACGCAGGGATTTCGGGGCACGGGGGGCAGCCTGGTCCAGCGGTTGGGCTGGAGGGCCTCGAGGTCGGGCGGGTCGGCGTCGGCGGCCTGCTCGCAGAACGCGGCGGTGAAGATGCCGGTGCGGCGTGCGCGCTGGTCGGGCGGCGTGGCGAGCTTCCCGGCGGCCTCGGAGGGCTCGGCCGGCGGCTCCACGCGGAGCATCCAGGTGGCGGTGTAGAGGTTCTGGCCGTAGCGTCGCTTGGAGTGGACCTTTCGGCCGGGGACGAGGAGGACCAGGCGCCCCTGGGGGTCGGCGGCCAGCGCGGTGGGCGCGAAGCGGCCGTAGTCGCCGATGAGGTCGACGTGGCGGGGCAGGGAGTCGTCGTCCTCGCTCGTGGGCCAGGCGGCGGCGAGGTCCCAGCGGTCGTCCCCGGCGTCGTAGAGCCACAGCTCGCGGTGGGGCAAGGGGCCGGCCTGGCGGGAGCGGTAGTCGGGGTCGTTGGTCTGGCGATAGCCGTCCCACAATGCGATCTTGCCGCAGCCGGGCAGGTAGGCCAGGCCGTGGCCCGCCCGGGGCGCGGGCGCCGCGGGGGGCTGGGCCCGGCGCCAGGTGCGGCTCTCCAGGTCGAGCAGCCAGGTGTCGTTGGCCAGGTAGTCCTGGTGGTCGCCGCCGAAGCGGAGGAGGAGCTTGTCGGCGGGGTCGCAGACCAGGGGCGAGCGGCACCGTGCGGGCGGCACGGGGCCCTTGGCCTCGGCTTCGGCCTCGAGCTCGCGCCGCACCCGTCGCAGGGCTTCGATGGCCTCCAGCAGCCTGGCCTGGCGGATGAGCTTCGCGGCGGCCTGGACGCCGGGCACCTGGGAGAGCTCGCCGCAGCGGGCCACCAGGTCGGCCCGCTGGGCCTCGGTGCCCGTGCCCTCGGGGTCGGGGTACCAGGCGGCGCGGGTCCTGCCCGCCAGCTCGCGCACGGCCCGGATGATGGCCAGGCGTCGGGCGTGCGCCTCCCGGGCCTGGGCATCGCCGAGGGCCAGGCGCCGCCAGGCGTTGGCCTCGGGCTCGCAGGCCAGGACGGCGCTCCAGCCGCGCTCCTCGGGCCGCGTGCTCGCTCCCACGAGGAGCAGCTCGCGGTGGACGGGGTCGTAGGCCAGCGCCTCGGCCATCACGGTGGCGAGCAAGGGGTGGGAGCCGTGGTCGTGCCACGTGCCCCCTTCGAGGTGGAAGCTGTGGAGGCGGTCGTGGTGGAGGAACCAGACGCGCCCGCGGTCGGGGTCCAGGGCCACGGCGTCGCCGAAGGTCCCGGGCAGCCGCCGGAACTCGGGCCTCCTGTCGGCCACGGCGCTCCACGTCCGGGCCGCGGGGTCGAAGGCCTGGACGTAGGGCGCCTCGCCCACCAGGGCGCCGCCGAAGGCCACCGCCTTGCCCATGGCGGGCACGTAGAGCAGCTGGTGGCCGGTGCGGGCGCCGGTGTGGTCGGCGTCGACGCGGACCCACTGGTTGGGCGGCAGCTCGGCGGCGCGGGCCAGGGCGGCCATGCCGGCGATGCACGCGGCGAGTCGCAGCAGGCTCGTCATCGGGTCACCTCGCAAGCTTCTTCAGGCAGAAGTCGTCCACGTATCCCTGGCCGCCCTCGGCGTGGAACACGATGTTGATGAAGGGGTCCCACTCGGGGGTGGTGAACTCCAGGGCGACCCGCTGCCAGCCCTTGCCCCCGCGCACCGCGTTGGTCTGCTGCTCGACCAGCCACTTGCGGCTGTGGGGCGACCATTCGTAGAGGTGCCCGGTGATGAACAGCTTCACCTGGGGGTCGGGGGACATCATCCACGCCTCCAGGCGGTAGCGGCTGCGGGGCAGGAGGTGCACCTGGGGGAGGTTGGGCCACACGGTGCCCTCGACGACCAGGGACTGGGTGCCCGAGCGAGCGTGCTCGGTGCTCAGCTCGAGGCCCCCGGTGTTGATCAGCCCCCGCACCCTCGAGGTGGCGGGCACGGGCTGGTCCTCGAAGTCCTCGGGCACCCCGATGCGGACGGTCACGGCCTCTACGCCCTCGAAGTAGAGGCGCATCTGGTCCCACAGGTGGCCGGTGATCTCGGGGGGCAGGGCGAGCAGGCGGTGGCGGACGACCAGGCGGTAGAGCCCCCGCTCGTCGGGCTCCATCTCCTCCGGCCACTGCACGATGTTGTCCACGTCGGCATGGGCGTTGCAGATGGCGACGCGGGCCGGCCGGCCCTCGAGGGTCATGCAGGCGCTCCAGCCGGTCTGGTCGTCGAGGTATGCGGAGAATCCGCCGTCGCGGATCACGGGGCGGTGGTTGTCGCTGAGGTCGATGGCCTTGAGGTTGTTGGCCCAGCCCTCGTAGCCGGGCTTGCCCTGGGGGGTGAAGACGGTGCGATAGGAGGTGGCGCGGCCGGGCCACAGGTCGTAGGTGCCCTGGGCCATGAGGTTCACGTACTGCTTCTCGGTCGGCTTGGGGCTCACCGCGGCGTCGAAGGTGCCCTCGATGGTGTAGCCGTGGACGGGGTCGCAGCGGAGGACGAAGGTGTTGGTGGTATCGAGCTTCTGGGTGATTTTCTCGTACTTGCTTTCGCCCGGCTTGCGGTTCCTGCGTCGGCGCGAGATGGTGCGCTGGCCGGTGTAGCGGCGGACCAGGGTGAGGGCGTCGGTGCCCAGGCCCTGGAAGCGGAAGGTCTCGTCGCTCGTCTTTTCCCCGATGAAGGCGTCGGTGGCCATGAGGGTGCCCAGGAGGGTGTCGATGTGCCAGCGGCCGGTGGGCATCCGCAGGGTCTCGGGCGCCTCGCTGGGGCGGAAGGCGAGCAGGTGCCAGGTGCCCTTGGGGGTCAGGAGGGCGACGACGCGCTCGCCGTCCTTGACCACCCGCCAGGTCTCGGTCCTCGGCCCCTCGACGTGGTGGAAGGTGAAGGGGCGTTTTTCCACGGTGAAGCGGGCCTGGTGGTCGGCGAACCGCGCCGGCGGGTCGAGCTTCTCGAACAGCGCGGCCACCTCGTCCGCGCCCGCCAGGGGCGCGGCCAGAAGAAGGAGCAGGGCACACAGGGGGCGCATCGGCTGGGCCTCCAGGCTACGGCTCGTCGGGCTGGACGAGGACGAGCCAGGGCAGTTTCGCGTCGGGGCACTCCACGAGCAGGCTCCCGCCCTCGGCGGGCCGCGAGGGGGTGAACCGCGCGGTGCGGGGGTCGAAGCCCCGCACCCGCCAGCGCCGGGCCGGCGCCGCGGCCAGCCGCACGGCCCCGCCGGCGGGGAAGTAGAGGGCGTAGGCCGCGCCGGGCTCGGCCAGGCAGTAGGCCTCGTCGTCCGACCGCTCGGAGAGCAGGTCGTTGTGCGGCTCGGCGGCGAAGAGGTCGAACGCGTCGGTGAAGGCGCGGGCCGCGCGGATGGCCGCGCGGGCGTCGGCGTCGAGCCCGATGCCCGTGGGCGGGCGGTGGAATCGGGCGCTGGCGCAGCCGGCGAAGACGCATTTCCAGAAGCGGTCCACGTTCAGCGCCGTGTCCCGCGGCCTGCGGGGGCGCGGGGCTCCGTAGATCTTCACGCAGTTCATGGGCCGCGGCCCGCCGTGCTCGAGCAGCCCGGCCCGGTACCACAGGAAGCGGTCGTAGTGGGTCTGGCCCTGGTTCCAGTTGTTTTGCGAGACGTCGGTGAAGGCGAAGAGCTGGGGATGGGCGTAGGTGCGGGCGTGGCCCCGCTCGCGGAGGTCCCACCAGTCCCACATTTCGGTCAGTTGGATGGCCGTTCCCCGTCGGCGGGCCTCGTCGTGGAGGAAGCGTGCCCAGTAGTGGGCCCACTCGGCGGGCGCCTTGGTCTCGTTGTCCAGGCAGTAGAGGACGTTGGGCGCGTCGAGCGCGACGTCGAGGACCTTTCGCACGAAGGCCTGCTGGTGGCCCAGCAGCACCCGGTCGTCGTTGAGCTTGGGCGGCGAGTGGAAGAAGGGCTGGGGCTTGGCGTGGGGGTGGTGGTTCCACTCGGTCTCCAGCCGCGTATTCTCCGTCGTGTAGTTTCGGTTGTTGGCGGGGTTGAAGGGGTTTCGCCGCCAGTTGTCGCGGTAGTAGTCGAAGGTGGCCCAGATTTCGATCTGGACGATGATGTCGCGCCGGGCGCACTCGCGGATGCAGCGGTGCAGTCGGGTCCAGAACTCGGCGTTGGGCCGGTCGAGGTCGTAAGCGTCGCCGATGCGGGCGAAGGGCCACACGTTGCCCTCGTCGCGGCAGGAGAGGGTGCAGCGGATATAGTTGCCTCCCGCCTCCTGGAGGGCCTCGAGGTTTCGGCCCATGAGCTCGGGGTCGTTGAACAGGTTGTCCTCGTCGGAGCCGCCGAGGAGGAGGGCGGTGCGGCCCTTGTAGGCCCAGTAGCGGGGGTTGCCGGGCGATGGGGCGATGCGCCCCTCGCCCTCGGCCCCCCGGGCCAGCCCGAGCAGGACGAGCAGCAGGGCGGCGCCGCAGGCGGGGGTGTGCATGCCGTGGCCTCCTGGGGGGATGTACGGGCGCTGCGTCGGCGCCGGGCCACTATAGCCCCGCCGCCCGGCAAGTTCAAGCGGCGCGGGGCGCTCACGCCGGTCCGTCGGGCATGGCGGGAAGGGTGAAGTGGAAGGTGCTGCCCTGCCCGGGCTCCGACTCGGCCCAGATCTCGCCCCCGTGGCGCTCGACCACTCGCTTGCAGATGGCCAGGCCCACCCCGGTGCCGGGGACCTCGCTGGCCTTGTGGAGGCGCTGGCACATGGCGAAAATCCGCTCGGCTTCCTCGGAGGAGAAGCCGATGCCGTTGTCGCGCACGGCGAAGTGCCACGCCTCGCCCTCCCGCCAGGCCCCCACGCGAACGCGGGGCGGGGCCTCGCCGTGGAACTTCAGGGCGTTGGACAGCAGGTTCTGGAAGAGCTGGCCGAGCTGGGCGGCGTCGCCCCGCACGGTGGGCAGCGGCTCGGCGGTCAGCTCCGCTCCGCTGGCCTCGATGCTGTGGCGGAGGCGGCCCCGCACGTCCTCCAGCACCTTGTTGCAGTCCACCGGGTAGTGGGGCTGCTGGGCGGTGCCCAGGCGGGCGTAGGCCAGGACGTCCTGGATGAGGTCTTCCATCCTGGCCACGCCGCCGACCACGCGGCTCAGGTAGTCCTGGGCCTCGGGCTCGAGGCTCTCGCGGTAGCGTCGGGCGAGGAGCTGGGCGTAGCCGGAGATGACGACGAGCGGCTCCTGGAGGTCGTGGGAGACGACGTAGGCGAACTGCTCGAGGTCGGCGTTGGAGCGCTCCAGCTCGCCCACGGTGTGGCGGAGCTGCTCCTCGGTGCGCCGCATCTCCGTGATGTCCTCGCCGGAGCTGAGGGTGGCGGTGACGGCCCCGTCGCGGTCGCGGAGCACGGTGTTGTGCCAGGCGATGAGGCGTTCCTCGCCGTGGCGGCTGAGCACGGGGTTTTCGTATCTCTCCACGGGCTCGACCTCGCCGGCCATGAGGCGGACGAAGGTCTCGCGCACCTGCTCGCGGCATCGGGGGGGCACGAAGTGGTCGAACCAGTTGGCCCCCAGGGCCTCCTGCTCGGTCACGCCGAGCACCTCGCAGCCCTTGCGGTTGATCAGGCTGAGGGTCTGGTCGGCCTCGATGACCACCAGGATCACCCCCGCGATGTCGAGGTATTGCTGGGCCTTGTCGCGCTCCCGGCGGAGCGTGCGCTCGGTGCGTCGGTAGTCGGTGGCGTCGATGGCGTAGTGGAGGCACACCTGGTCGTCGAGGGGCACCCACAGGACGTCCCACACGCGCCCGAAGGCGGCCAGGTCGGGGCTTCGCACGGCCTGGCCGGTATCGAGGGCCTCCTCGGCGCGGCAGAAGACGCAGTGGGTGTCGGGCGGCGGGCCCTGGCCTTCGCGGAGTCGGGCCTTGGCGGCCTCGGGGATGTGCTCGGCGCGGGCGATGCCCATCCAGCACGGCTCGCACACCACGGCGCCCATCTCGCGGGCCACGCGGTTGGCGGCCAGCACGATGCGGTCGCGACGCACCAGCATGGCGGGATAGGGCAGTGCGTCGAGCAGCGACTGGTTCAGCCGTGGGGAGCCGAGGGCCCGCGTGGCGTTGTCGAGGGGGGCGCGGCCCGGGTGAGACCGGTCGCTCGCCTCTGGTCGGTCGTTGCCCATGGCGCCGAGACCTCTGCCGGCGTGCCCCCTGCCAGGGGCCGGTGAAGCATCGTGCCGTCCCCCTGCCGCCAGTGTGCCCGGTACTCCTATGGTATGCCCGCGGCCGACCGAATGCAAGGGCTTGCGCGCCGCCGCCCGGCGAGTATGATGGCCGCGGCAAGCAAGGAGGAGCCGCCGTGCCCCAGCCCCAGGAATTGCGCTCGCTCGCCCCCCACGTGCTCGCCGCCGAGGAGCGGGAACGCCTCGCGGGCATGCTCCGCGAGGACGCCCGCCGCCGCCTCGCCGAGGCCAACCGCCGCGACGCCCAGGCCTGGGCCGCCGTCGACTCCCGCCAGGCCTGGGAGCGATTCCGCGACCCCCGCGTCGAGGCCCTGCGCCGCTCCCTGGGCCGGCTCCCCGAGCCCCAGCCCGTCGAGCCCCAGGTCACGGGGTGCCTGGCCGGCGACGGATACGCCATCGAGAAGCTCGTCTTCGCCAGCCGACCCGACCTCCTGGCTACCGCCAACCTCTACCGCCCCGAGCCGCCCCGCGAGCGCATGCCCGGCATCCTCATCTGCCACTCCCACCACAACCCCAAGAGCCAGGGCGAACTCCAGGACATGGGCGTCAACTGGGCCAGGACCGGCGCCATGGTCCTGGTCATGGACCAGGTGGGCCACGGCGAGCGGGGCCAGCAGCCCTTCGGCGGACGCGAGGACTACCGCCACCGCTACATCCTGGGCATCCAGCTCCACCTCGCCGGCGAATGCCTCATGGGGTGGATGGTGAGCGACCTGATGCGCGGGGTGTCCATCCTGCTGGGCCGCCGGGGCGCCGACCCCCGCCGCATCATCCTCGTCGGGGCCGTGGCCGGCGGCGGCGACCCCGCCGCCGTCGCCGCGGCGCTCGACCCCCGCGTGAGCTGCGTGGTGCCCTTCAACTTCGGCGGGCCCCAGCCCGAGACCCCGCCCCTCGGCTCGGACGCCGAGACGACCTTCAACTACGCGGGCAGCGGAAGCTGGGAGTCGACCCGCAACCTGCGGCTCAGCGCCCGCGACGGCTTCCTGCCCTGGGTCATCGTGGCCGCCGCCGCGCCCCGCCACCTGCTCTACGCCCACGAGTTCGCCTGGGAGCCCGACCGCGACCCCGTGTGGGACCGCCTCCAGCGGGTCTACGGCTTCTACGACGCGGCCCACCGCCTGGCCTCCCTCCACGGCTGGGGCCACGTGAAGCTGCGCCCGCCCCGGGCCTCGCACTGCAACAACGTCGGGCCGCCGCACCGCGAGCAGATCTACCCGCTCTTCCAGCGCTGGTTCGACATGCCCAGCCCCCAGCCGGAGGTCCGCGACCGCTGTCCCGCCGAGTACCTGGCCTGCCTGACCGCCGAGCACCGCTCGCGCCCGGTCCACGAGCTCGCCGCGGAGCTGGGCGCCCGCCGCGCCCAGGCGGCCCGCCGGGCCCTCGAAGGGCTCGGCCCGCCGGCCCGCCGCGAGGCCCTGCGCCGCCACTGGCGCCGCCTGCTCGGCGAGGTCGAGCCCCGGGGCGAGCCCGAGGCCACCGTCCGCGCCCGCCAGGACATGGGCCGGGCCACGGTCCAGCGGCTGGCGCTCGAGCCCGAGGCGGGCATCGTGGTGCCTGCCCTGCTGCTCCGCCCGCCGGCCTTGGCGCGGCCTCCCGTGGTGGTGGCCGTGGCCCAGGGCGGCAAGGGCCAGTTCCTCGCCCGGCGTGCCCGCGAGGTGGCGGCGCTGCTGCACGCCGGGGTGGCCCTGTGCCTGCCCGACCTGCGGGGCACGGGCGAGAGCCGGCCCGACGACGTGCGCATCGGCCGCTTCGGCGCGGCCACGGCCATCGCCGCCACCGAGCTGATGCTGGGCCAGACGCTGCTGGGCTCCCGGCTGCGCGACCTGCGCTCGGTGGTCCGCCACCTGGCCGCCCGCTCCGACCTCGATGCCGCCCGCGTGGCCCTGTGGGGCGACTCCTTCGCGCCGGTGAACCCGCCCGCGTTCGAGGACCCCACGTCGCAGGACCCTCCTCCGCAGAGCGAGCCGCTGGGCGGCCTGCTGGCCCTCTTCGGCGCCCTGTTCGAGGAGGGGGTGCGGGCCGCCCTGGTGCGGCGGTGCCTGACCAGCTTCGCCGCGCCCCTCGAGCGGCCCTTCTGCTACGTGCCCGCCGACTGCGTGGTGCCCGGGGCGCTGCGGGCCGGCGACCTGTGCGACGTGGCCGCCGCTCTCGCCCCCCGCCCACTCCGCTTCGAGGCGCTGGTGAACGGCAGGAACCAGGAGGCGGGCCAGGACACCATCCGCCGCGCCCTCGCCCCGGCCCGCGAGGCCTACGCCCGGTGCCCCGAACGCCTGGTGGTCGCGCCGTCCCTGACCGACGGCGCCGCGGGCTGGCTCGCGGGCACCCTCCGCCCCTGACCCCCAGGAGCACGCCGCCGTGGAGCCCCTGGACGTGAGCAGCGAGCGCTTCGTGTGCCGCCTGGCCGCCGACGCCGAGCCGGCCCTCGAGGTGGAGCCGGGCACCGTCCTGCGCATCCACTGCCGCCACGCCTGCGACCGCCTGGTGGGCCTCGGGCCCGAGCGCGCCGAGGCTCCCAACCCCGCCACCGGCCCCATCGCCGTGCGGGGCGCCCAGCCCGGCCAGGCCCTGCGGCTGGACGTCCTGGAGGTGGTGCCGGAGTCGCCGGGCCACATTGCGACCGCGGCGGGCGGCCCGCCGCGGGCCATCCCTATCGAAGAGGGCGAAGCGCTCTTCAGCTCCGCCATCCGGGTGCCCATCGCGCCCATGGTGGGCGTGCTGGGCGTGGCTCCCGGGGAGGGGAGCTGGCCCACCACGGAGTGCGGCCCCTTCGGGGGCAACCTGGACACGAAGGACGTGGCGGCGGGCGCGACGGTGGTCCTGCCCGTCTACCGGCCGGGGGGCCGCTTCGTGCTGGGCGACGTGCACGCGGTGATGGGCGACGGCGAGATCGGCGGCCAGGGCCTCGAGGTCGCGGCGACGGTGACCCTCCGCGCGGGGCTCGAGCCGGCCCCGCTCGCCCCCTGCGTCTACCTGGTGCGGGGCGGCGAGCTGATGACCCTGGGCACGGGCCAGACGCTCCAGGAGGCCTGCGAGGCGGCCCAGCGTGCCATGGTGGGCCTCCTGGCCAGGGCCCGGGTGGCGGCGGAGTTCGACGCGATGAAGCTCCTCGGCCTCGCCGCCGACCTGCGGGTGGGCCAGCAGTGCTGCCCCACCAAGTCGGCCCGAGTGGCCCTGCCCCTCGGGCTGCTGCCCGCCATCCAGGCTTGACGCGGCGCCGTCCGTGTGCCACGATGATGCCCCGTCGGGCGGCGGACGCCCGGCGCCCTGCCCCTTCCTTCGAGGAGCCGTCCTATGGCCGCCCGGGAGCCCGAGCCCGCCGCCGGGGACACCAGCTGGTTCGTCCACGACCGCTTCGGCCTGTTCATCCACTGGGGCCTCTACGCCCTGGCCGCACGCCACGAGTGGGTGAAGCACCGGGAGGAGATTCCCGACGAGGTCTACGACAAGTACTTCCGCCACTTCGACCCCGACCTCTACGACCCCCACCAGTGGGCCGACGCCGCCGCGGGAGCGGGCATGAAATACTTCGTCGTCACCACAAAGCACCACGAGGGCTTCTGCCTGTGGGACAGCCAGCTCACCGACTACAAGGCGCCCAACACCCCCTGCGGGCGCGACCTGCTGAAGCCCATGGTCGAGGCCTTCCGCGCCAGGGGGCTGAAGGTCGGCTTCTACCACTCCCTCATCGACTGGCACCACCCCCACTACGTGCTCGACCCCCACATCGGCCCCTACCGCAACCACCCCCAGCGGGAGCAGATGAACGAGGGGCGCGACCAGGCCGCCTACGCCCAATACCTCCACGGCCAGGTCCGCGAGCTGCTCACCAACTACGGGAAGATCGACCTGCTCTTCTACGACTTCTCTTACCCCAAGCCCGACGGCTCGGGCAAAGGCCGCGACGACTGGCAGAGCGAGGAGCTCATCGCCATGACCCGCGAGCTGATGCCCGACATCATCGTCAACGACCGCCTCGACCTGGGCGACGTGCCCGGCGGGTGGGACTACAAGACCCCCGAGCAGTTCATGCCTCGCGAGTGGGTCCAGGTCGACGGCAAGCCCGTGGTCTGGGAGACCTGCCAGACCTTCTCCGGCTCCTGGGGCTACCACCGCGACGAAGCCACCTGGAAGAGCACCGGCCAACTGCTCCGCATGCTCATCGAGGTGGTGAGCAAGGGCGGAAACCTCCTGCTCAACGTCGGGCCCACGGGACGCGGCGAGTTCGACCGCCGGGCCCTCGAGCGCCTCGCCGCCATGGGCCGGTGGATGCGGCGCCACGACCGCGCCATCACCGGCTGCACCGCCGCGCCCAGCGACATCCCCCAGCCCCAGGACTGCCGGCTGACCTACAACCCCGACGCCCGACGCCTCTACGTCCACGTCTTCGCCTGGCCCTTCAAGCACCTCCACCTCGACGGCCTGGCGGGCAGGGTCGACTACGCGCAACTGCTGGGCGACGCCTCCGAAATCCTCTGGCAGGAACGCCCCGGCGAGGGGCGCGACACCCTCACCCTCCAGCTCCCCGTGGTCAAGCCGCCCGTCGAGGTGCCCGTCGTCGAGCTGTTCCTCAAGTAGGCCGCCCGGCCCCGCGAACCAGGAGACCCGCGCCATGGCCAGCCGAAGAGACTTCCTGCTCGCCACCCTCCGGGCCGGCGGAGCGGCCCTCGCCGCCGGCGGCCTCCGCTCCGCTCTCGCCCAGCAAGGCCCCCAGGGCCGGCCCAACGTGCTGTTCATCGCCATCGACGACCTCAACGACTGGACCGGCTGCCTGGGCGGCCACCCCGACGTGAAGACGCCGAACATCGATCGCCTGGCCGCCCGCGGGGTGCTCTTCGCACACGCCTACTGCTCCGCGCCCGCCTGCAACCCCTCGCGGGCCAGCCTGATGAGCGGCGTCCTGCCCGCCACCTCCGGGGTCTACCACAACCCCCAGCCCTGGCGACCCGTCCTGCCCGACGCGCTCACCCTCCAGGAGGCCTTCCACCAGGCCGGCTACCGCGTCATGGGCAGGGGCAAGATCTACCACCACGGCCGCGGCGAGCGCTTCTTCACCGAAAAAGGCTGGGACGACTACGTGCCCAAGGGCGGCGACCCCAGGCCCCCCGAGCGACCGGTCAACGGCATCCCCGGCACCGCACACTTCGACTGGGGACCGGTCGACGTGCCCGACGCCAGGATGGACGATACCCAGGTGGCCGACTGGTGCATCGAGCGCCTGGGCAAGCCCTACGACCAGCCCTTCTTCCTCGCCTGCGGCCTCTTCCGCCCCCACCTGCCCTGGTACGTGCCCCGGCGCTGGTTCGACCTCTATCCCCTCGACCAGGTCACCCTCCCCAACGTCAAGGAGGACGACCTGGACGACGTGCCGCCCATCGGACGCCGCATGGCACGCCCCGAGGGCGACCACAAGAAGGTCACCGAGCACAACCAGTGGCCCAAGGCCGTCCAGGGATACCTCGCCTCCATCAGCTTCACCGACTGGAACGTGGGCCGCGTGCTCGACGCCCTCGACCGAAGCCCCCACAAGCACAACACCCTCGTCGTCCTGTGGGGCGACCACGGCTGGCACCTGGGCGAGAAGCTCCACTGGCGGAAGTTCGCCCTCTGGGAGGAAGCCACCCACGCGCCGCTGCTCTTCGTCGTCCCCGGCCTCACCCAGCCCGGGGGCGTGTGCCGCCGCACCGTGAGCTTCGCCGACATCTATCCCACCCTCAAAGACCTGTGCCGGCTGCCCGACCCGCCCCAGAAGCTCGAAGGCACCAGCCTCCGGCCCCTGCTGAAAAGCCCCGACGCGCCCTGGGACCGCCCCGCCCTCACCACCCACGGTCGCCTCAACCACTCCGTCCGCTCCCAGCGGTGGCGATACACCCGATACCGCGACGGCACCGAGGAACTCTACGACGAGCAAAAAGACCCCCTGGAATGGACCAACCTCGCCCACCAGGCCCAATACGCCGAGGTCAAGCAAAAGCTCGCCAAGTGGCTGCCCGAGACCAACGCGCCCGACGCGCCACGGGCACCGCGCCGCAAGCGCCCCAAGAAGAAAAGCTGACGCTCGAGGACCCCAGCCGTGAACGTCGTCATCGTGATGCTCGACAGCCTGCGAGCCGACTTCGTGGGCGCTTACGGGAACCCCTGGGTCCACACCCCCAATCTCGATGCCCTCGCCGCCGAGGCCGCCACCTTCGACGCCGCCTTCGTGGGCTCCTACCCCACCGTCCCCGAGCGCACCGACCTGCTCACCGCCCGCACCGTGTTCCCCCACCGGGGCTGGACCCCCATCCCCCGCGACGAGCCCACCCTGGCCAGCCGCCTGGCCGGCCAGCGCGGCTACGTCGCCATGCTCCTCGGCGACCGCCCGGGGCTCGACGCCATCGGCACCGGCTTCCAGGCCCACGACCAGGTGCGCGGCCAGGAGGGCGACCGCTGGGCCACCGCGCCCCGCGAGGTCCGCCTCCCCTGCGCCCCCCACAAGCTGCGAAGCCCCCGCGGCACCGTCGTCCAGTTCCTCCGAAACATCGCCCACTGGCACGGCGAGGACGATACCTTCCCCGCACAGGTCTTCGCCCGCGCCATCCGCTGGCTGCGGGCCAACCGCTCCAGTCAGCCCTTCTTCCTCTTCGTCGACTCCTTCGACCCCCACGAGCCGTGGGTCGCGCCGCAGAACTTCGTGGACCTCTACCAGCCCGACTACGACGGCGAGGACGTCATCTACCCCCGATACGGCCTCGCCGACGGCCTCGACGAGCCCGAGCTCGAACGCGCCCGATACCTCTACGCCGCCGAGACCACCCTCGTGGACAAGCACCTCGGCCGCCTGCTCGAAGAGCTCGAATACCTCGGCCTCGCCGCCAGCACCCTCCTCGTCGTCCTCGCCGACCACGGCTTCTACCTCGGCGAGCACGGCCTCCTGGGAAAGCCCTTCCGAACCCCCAACCAGGCCCTCTTCCGACACCACCACGGCGAAAGCCCCATGCCCCGAAGCCTGGGCAACCTCTATCGCCAGGCCACCCGGACCCCCCTCTGGATCCGACACCCCGACGGGCTCGCCGCCGGCCAGCGTATCCCGGCCATCGTCCAGCACGTCGACATCGCGCCCACCGTCCTCGAGCTGAGCGGGCTCGACCTGCCCTCCGGCCTCGACGGACGCTCCCTGGGGCCACTGCTCGAGGGCCGGGCCGGCGCCCATCGCCAGGTCGCCTTCTCCTGCCGCTGCGCCTCGTACCAGGGCGACGGCCCCACCCACTGGGACAACGCGGCCACGGCGACCGACGGCGACTGGTCGCTCATCCTCCACCCCCGCGACCCCGAGCTCGGCCACGCCGAGCTCTACCGCCTCGCCGACGACCCCGGCGAGACCGCAAACGTCCTCGCCGAGCACCCCGAGGAGGCCCGACGGCTCCAGGCCGCCTTCCTCCAGTTCCTCCGCGACGCGCATGCCCACCCCCAGGCACTCGCCCAGCTCTGGCAGCCCACCGCCTAGTCCCAAGCCACCGCCGAGCCCGATGACGCCTCCGGGGCGGCGTCGCAAGGCACAGCTCGCAGCCCAGAGCCCGAGCCGAGCGCCGCGCCC
>JBKHIY010000200.1:0-3986 GCA_046538415.1 Candidatus Brocadiia bacterium
CTGACCATGCACGCTCGCAGGCGCACTAGGCGGGGCGTCTCTGCCCCGCGTTCTGGTCTTGGCGGGACGGGGACTTCCCGCCTACAATGGGACGCGGACGCGGGCCAGCTCGCCGGCCACGATGGTGCTCACCCCGCCGTTCATGTACTCCCACCTGGCGTTGTGGGGGCCGAAGCCGCGCTCGAAGGGGGGATAGATCTGGTAGAACTCGCCGGGCGAGCTGGCCGGCATCTGCTCGCGGATGCGCTGGTAGGTGCGGAGAATGGCGGCGCACTGCTCGTGGGGCAGGCCGCGGCCCAGGGCGTAGGCGTTGGACACCGAGACCTGCTGGTCGAGGTCCACGCCCAGGTCGCGGCGCACCCGGCGGTCCTCGGGCACGTGGTGGGTGTAGAAGCGGCCGTTCCAGGCCAGCTTGTCCAGCCGCCGCTTGATCTGGCGGCCCAGGGTGCGGATGCGGGCGGCCTCGGCCCGGCGTCGCACGTGCTCGAGCATCTCGGCCAGGTAGCGGCAGGCGGCGGCGAAGCCGGTGTTGTCGCCGTGCATCACCCCGAACCGCCCGTCGTCCAGGCGGATGCACATGGGGTCGCCGGAGATGGCCGCGTCGGGGGCCGCCTGGAAGTCCCAGGTGTCGACGGTGAAGCCGCGCTTGAGGAGCTTGTACTTCGCCGACCAGCGGTAGGGGTCGTGGGTGCTGTAGTGGACGGCGCGGAGGGCGCTGTCGAGGCATGAGGCCATCCACGCGTCGTCGCCGGTCGCCTTCCAGGTCCAGTAGATGCCCTCCAGGTAGAGGTACTCGACGTCGTTTTCCACGGGGATGCGCTTGAGCTCCCAGATGGGGTCGTTGATCAGGCGGATGAAGTCGCCGTACTCGAACCGCCACTGCCAGGTGTTGTACTCCCGGGTGCGGGGCATCACGTTGTCCCAGATCATCCCGTCCTCGCGCTGGGAGTCGCGGTAGAGCTCGATGCCCGTCTTCAGCTCCGGCCAGTAGTACTTCATTCCTTTCATGGCGTGGACGTGGTCGCGCAGCCAGCGGACGAAGAAGTGGTAGAACTTGCCTCGCCACCATAGGGAGCGGGTGCCCTTGCCCCAGCGGCTCATGGTCCAGTAGGCCATGTCGTGGAGCTTGGCAAAGCGCCCGCCGGAGTCCTCGATCCCCGTGCGACAGTCGACGCGGCACGTCGCCGTCTCCAGCATCCGTCCCTCGTCGTCGAGCAGGTGCACGACGTGGGTGCCCAGGGCGCCGCCCACCTGGACGCGGGCCGACTTCGTGGCCCGCCGCCGCACGTACTCGCGGCCCGCCCCGTCGCGCACGGCGAGCAGCCCCTTGCGCGAGGAGCGGATGGAGACCCGCTCGAGGGGCTGGGCGGTCGCTTCTCCCGACTTGGTCTTGATCTCGAGCATCGATTCCCCCTTACTATCGCGTGAGCGTCGCAGACGGGCGCCGTTCGCCGCGCGTCCCACGCCTCGCCTCGCAAGGAGCAGGACCATGACGGAGCAATTGGCCACGCCGGCGGAGCTGGGCCTCCCCGCGGCGACCCCGCTGCCCAGGCGGCGGGACTGGGGGATCGGGATGGTGGGCTTCGGGGGCATCGCCCGGGGAGCCCACGCCCCCGCTTACCGCGAGGCCGGCTGGCCCATCGTCGCCGTGGCCGACCCCGATCCCGCCGCTCGCCAGGTGGCCGCCGGTAAGTTCGGCGTCGACCGCCTCTACACCGACTACCGCGAGCTCGTCGCCGACCCCAAGGTCGAGGTGGTGGACCTGCTCACCCATCCGACGTTGCGGGAGGAGGCGGTCCGGGCCGCGGTCGAAGCGGGCAAGCCCATCATCACGGAGAAGCCGCTGGCCGCCACCCTCGACGAGGCCCGGCGGATGGCCGACCTCGCCTACCGGGCCGGTATCCCCTTCGCCGTCCACCAGAACTACCGCTGGCGAGCCGCCTGCTTCCTCGCCCATCACGCGGTCCGCCGCGGCCTGGTGGGCGAGCCCTACCTGGCCAGCATCGAGATCGTGGGCCGCCAGGACGTGGCCCTGGCCGGCCACCCCTTCTACGCCGTGTGCCGCGACTTCCTCACCGTGCAGTGGAACACCCACCTCGCGGACCTCCTCCGCTACTGGACGGGGCGCGACGCCCGCCGCGTCCTCGCCCGCACGGCGCGAATGAAGGGCCAGAACTTCGCCAGCGACAACCTCCTGACCGCGGTCCACGACTTCGGCCCGGGGCTCACCGGCCACATCTTCCACAGCGAGCTACTCCGCGTCAGCCCCGCCCTGGGCGGCGACCGCTGCCGCGTGGACGGCGACCGGGGCTCGCTGGTCTGCGATTTCGACAGCCGCCTGACCCTCGAGTCGGCCGAGCTCGGCGGCGGCCCCCGCCGCATCGAGGTGGCCCGCGGCGCCTACGCCCGCTCCTTCGCGGGCAGCATGGGCGACTTCCTCCTGGCCATCGAGGAGGGCCGCGAGCCCCAGGTGAGCGCCCGGCGCAACCTGGCCACCCTCCGCACCGTGATGGCCGAGGAGGCCAGCGCCCGCGCCGGCGGCCAGTGGGTCCCCTGCCACGAGGCCTAGCCGCCAGCCCCGCCATCGCCCCGCCCATGGGCCGGGCGCGGGGGCACCCGGCTGGCCGCGACCACGCTCGCCGCCGCAGCCGCGGCCCCCACCAGGAACGCCCACTGGTAGCCCAGCGTGCGCCACAGCAGCCCGCCCACCAGGGGCATGGCCACCGCCGCCACGTGGTTGCACGCCACCCCCATGCTCAGCGTCGGCGTGTACTCCTCGGGCGGGGCCACGCGGCCCACGAACGTCGTGAGCGCCGTGGCGAAGACGAAATACGAGTTGTCCACCACGAACAGCACGAACAGCACGGAGCGGTTGCGAATCAGCGCGTAGCCCACGAAGAACGCCGCGAGCGAGGCGAAGTAGAAGACCAGCACCCGACGCTCGCCCACCCGGTCGATCAGCCGCCCCACCCATGGAGCCGCGAAATACTGCACCACCTGCACGACCCCGTGCAAGAGCAGCAGCGTGCGAACGTCCGCACCGTAGACCCGCACCAGCAGGAAGCCGGCGAAGCACACGAATATCTGCTTGCGCCAGCCCTCCAGGAAGCTCAGAATGTAGTAGAGCCCGTAGCGGCGGCGGAAGACCAGGCGCGGCCCGGGGGTCTTGATCTTCCGGGGCACCCCCAGGCACGCCCACGCGCCCGCCAGCCCCGCGCCGCCCGCCAGCAGGAACAGCGGGCGGATGCGCACCCCCAGCAGCGTGAGCCCCAGGGCCACCGCGATGCCCACCGCGTAGCCCACCGACCGCGAGGCGCGAACCTGGCCCAGGCGGAAGCCCTCCCGGCCCCGCTCGGCCAGCGAGAGGGCCATCGACTTGGGCAGCGGCATCCATACGTGCAGCCCCTGGCTCCACACCAGGCTGGCCGCGATCACCCAGCCGTAGCTGGGCACGAAGCAGTAGCTGCCCAGGCCCAGGCCGAAGAGCGCCAGCACCGCCACGCCCACCAGCGGCTCGGGCACGCCGGCCAGCAGCGCCAGGATGCCCAGGGCGAGGATGCCGCAGCTCTCCCGCACCGCCTCCAGAACGCCCAGCTCGAAGCCGGACACGCCGATCACGTCGGCCAGGAAATTCGCGTTCAGCCCCATCTGGAGGGCCATGGCGAAGCCCACGCTGCCCACCGCCAGGCCCACGAACAGCAGCCCCCGCCGACGCACCGCCGGGTCCAGAACGGCGGCCCGCTCGTCCGAGGCTGGCGGAAGGGAGCTCATGAGCGTCTCTCCGAGCCGCACCGGGCATCCCGCGCCACGGCCCCGGCGCGGCGGCCGCGAGGGCAAGAGGCCACACTATAGCACCGCTACCGCGGGCGGGCAAAGGCCGCGGGTCAGGGATTGGAGCGACACTTCCGCCGCCCCCCGTGATATATTGTGGTGGACGCGAGCCGCAGGCTCGCGGGCCGCCGACAACTGCGAAGAGGACACCGAGG
>JBKHIY010000086.1:0-18088 GCA_046538415.1 Candidatus Brocadiia bacterium
CAGGAATCGCCCGCCCGTGTCCGTCTCAGCGCGGCGGCTTCGTGAAGTCGGTCTTGACGTCCTTGCCCAGTCGGCCCAGGAAGCGGCGCAGGCGGTCCTGGCCCTTGTTCTTCTTCCATACTCCGTGGATGGCGGTGTGGAGGGCGCGGCGGACCTGCTGGACCTCCAGGTCGCCACCGAACTGGAACTGCCCCTCCCACATCTTCTCCACCTCCTGGGCCAGCCGGCCGGTGTAGCCGCTGGTGTCGGCCCCTTTGCCCGCCACCTCGACGGCCCGGGCGATGGAGCGGGCGGCCTTGTCCAGCTCCCCGCTCACCAGGTAGTAGTGGGCGAGCTCGGTGTGGCAGGAGACGTCGTTGGGCTCGTCCTTGAGGCGTGCCAGGTACCAGCCGGCGACCTTGCTCTTGAGGGGGGCATGGACCTTCTTGGTGTCGCCGGCGCCCAGCTCCACTTCGCTCTCCCAGGCGAGGAAGCGCTCCTTCTCCACGCGCACGGAGTAGGGGTTGGCGTCGAGGTGCTTCTTCTCCAGGGGGGTCTTGCCCTCGTATTCGCCATCGATGTAGACGTCGGCGTTGGCCGGCTCCGAGGTGACCACGAGGGTGCCCTTGGGCTTGAGGGTGAGCTTGGCGTTGATCTTCTCCTCGGCGTAGAGCAGCTCGCAGAGCTTGGTCCAGGGCAGGTGGTCGCGCTTGGTGAGTTTGATGAAGTGATGCCCGGGCGGCAGGCCCTTGACGTCCAGGGGGGTGACGCCGGCGTACTTATCGTCGATGAACACGGTGGCCTTGGGAGGCTCGGAGGTGACCTGGAGAGCCACACTGTCGGGGAGCTTCTCGGGCCTGGGCCGCTGGGTTCCTTCCTCGCCGCCCCGGCTGAGGGCCCCCTTCAGGTCTCGCAGTGCGGTCTGGACCTTCACATCCTTGATGCCCTCGAGCACCCAGGTGGCGAGGTTCTTCTGCTCCTCCTTGGCCTCGCTGCGGAGAAGGGCGAGGAGGGGGCCTGCGGCGGGCAGGCCGATCTTCTGGAGGGCGATAGCCGCCTTCCACCGGACCTGTTCGTCCGCGTCGTTGAGGGCGTTGACCAGGGCGGGCATGGCCTCGGGGTCGGCCGTCTGCTGGAACACCCATGCGGCGCAGCGGCGGGCCTCGACCGACTCGACTCGGAGCTGCTTGAGCACCGCGGGGGTGGCGTCCTCGCCGAAGCGGGCCAGGGAGTCGGCGGCCTTCCAGCGGGTGTCCTCGTCCTTGTCGCTCAAGGCCGCGGCCAGTCCCTGGAGGGCGCGGGGGTCCTTGATCTGGCCGAGCAGGTAGGCGGCACTCTGGCGGATGCGGGCCCGCCGGTCCTGGAGGGCCTCGATGAGGCGGGGCACGGCCTCCTCGCCCATCATCTTGAGGGCCGATTCGGCCTTCCAGCGGGCGCGCTCCTGGGGGTGGCTGAGGGCCTCGATGAGCTTGGGCACCGCGGGCTCGCCCATGGTGCCCAGGGCCACGGTGGCCTTCCACTGGGCGTCCTCGTCGGGGTCGTCGAGCATGGGGACGAGGCTGGGGATGGCCCGCTCGACTCCTGCGATGCCCAGCTTCTCGGCCGCGGCGGCGCGCTGGGAGGGCTCCTCGGAGCCCAGTTGGGCGATGAGCTCGTCGATCTGCTCCTCGCCCAGCTCGGCGTCGTCGGGCGCGGGCTGGGCTTCCTGCGCGGGGAGCTCGGCGTCGCCCGGGGCATCGGCGGCCAGGCAAGGGACCATGCCCAGGATGACCAGGAGGAGAGGGAGGCGGCGCAACGTTCTCATCTGTGCACTTCCTTTACCGATAGCAGCAGCGCGGCTTGGCCTCGGGCGGCCCCACCGGCAACTCGCACGGTGCGTGGCCAGCCGCCGAGATGCGCACCCGCGCCACCATGATGTCGTTCTTCCACGTCCAGATGGCGACCCGGCGCCCGGTGAGGGGCTGGGGGTCGGTGTACTCGAGGGCCAGCTCGTTGTCCACGAAGAGCCGCACGTGGGGGCCGCGCTTCTGGATCTTGAAGTAGAACCACTGCCTGTGCTGGCTGTAGTCGCGCGGGAGGCGATGCTTCTGGGTCTCGGCGACGGGCTTCCCGTTGCGGAGGATGCGGGTGAACGTGTTGTCCCAGCCGCCGAAGACGATGTTGTAGCCGTTGCGCAGGTCGCGCCCGTCGCCGCAGACCACGGCGTTGATGTCGCTGGCGTACTTGTACTTGCTGCCGCCGCGCTCGGGGTCGTGGCGGATCCCGGCGGCGAACTCCAGGGTCACGTCGTCGTCGAAGTGGCGCTTGTTCCACATCGCGACCAGGGGGTCCTCCTGGCGCTCGCCGGCGAAGAAAGACCACCGGGGATCGCAGTCCCAGCGGTTGGTCACCTCCCATAGTCCGGCCACGGCACGCCAATCCACGGGGGCCCGGTGGAAGGCGTAGACGAGGACGGACCGGGAGAAGATCTCCACTCCCTCCTTGGCTACCTCGCCGCCCCTGACCGCGTAGCCGATGCGGTAGCCGTCCAGGGGGGCGGGGTCCTCGTGGGTGAGCACCACCGCCCCATCCACGCTCACCACCAGGGCGTGGCCCACGCGCTCGACGCCGCACCGCTTGGGCGTGTGCTTGCGCTCCAGGTCGCGGCGGGCCACCTCCTTGCCCTGGCGTTCCACGGCGAGGTGGTAGCCATTCTTCTGGCGCTGGAGGCACACGGCGTAGCCGCTGGCCGCGTGCTGGGCGTCGCCCGCCAGGAGGAGCCACAGGCGGCCGCCTTGGCCGAGCTGGTCGAGCTCGGCCTCCAGCTCCACGTCGCCGGGGAAGTCGGCGCGATGCCACTTCACCTCGACCTTGGCGTCGCCCAGGCGCTCCTCCACGGTCAGCCAGTCGCTCTGGCGCACGGCCCAGGCCTCCATCGATTCCTCGGCGGCGAACACGTCGTGGGCGGTGAACAGGGGGCGGGGCCGTTGGGGGAAGGAGACGTCCAGGTTGTCGAAGCCGGCGCCCGCGTCGCCGCGGACGTAGAGGCCCATCCGCCCGCTGCCAAGAGTACGGTCGCAGCAACGGACCAGGGTCCTGCCGTCCAGTCGCCCGGTGAGGATGCCGCGCTCGACACCCAGCTCCAGGCGGTGGGCCTCGCCAAGAGCAAGGGTGCAATCCTCCCGCGCCAGCTCTCGTGTCTTGCCCTCGCCGACGCGGATCAGCGACGCCGAGTCGGCGGACAGGCGGAAGAGGTAGTAGTTCGCCTCGTCCTGGTAGTGGGCGACGACGCCCACGTCGCCGCTGCTGGGCGGAAGGACATCCACGGCCACGGTGTAGTCCTCCCAGCCCTCTTCGCCGGAGACGAGTCGGGCCTCGCTGGCCGCGGAGCCGATGAGGAGATGGCCCTCCTCGTCGCCGCTCTCCAAGCCCCCTCGCCGCCGCTCCCAGGCGCCGCCCAGCTCCAGCCATTTCCCGGCCACGGGGCGCTCGAAGCTCTCCTGGAACTGCCGGGGGGCATCCACCTCCACGTCGTCGAACAGCGCTCCCTGGCTCCCTTCGCAGTAGAGCCCCACGCGGCCGGAGACCAGATGCGGATCGCGGACCTCCAGCACCGGCCGGCCGTCGATGGCCGCCGTGGCGTGGCGCCCCAGGGCGTGCACCGCGAGCTGGTACCATTGCCCTTTCGTGAAGCCCATGGCCCGGCGGCCCAGCACTCGGCGCTTCCCGTCTGCCACGCGGATGAGCTGCAACTGGCCACCGCCCCCCGTCCCCTCCCACCGCAGCAGGTGGTAGCGCTGCGGCCCGCGGTAGCAGAAGACCAGCCCCACGGCCTCCTCGGCCAGGGGCCGGCACGCCGCCCGCACCACGTAGTCGTGCCAGAACCAGTGGCCCCGCAGCGCCATCCCGGGCTGGCCCTGCTCGTCGGCCTGGCCCTGGAACATGAAGGCGTTGGCGGATAGCCCGGCGCTGGGCAGTTTCTTGAGCCGCCACGAGCCGGCCACCCTCTCCCACACGTGCTCCTCGGCGTCCGTGCGCATGAAGTCGTCGGCCAGCCGCACGTCGGGCACGGCCTGGAAGCGCACGGTGCCGATGGCCACGCTGTCCTTGCGGCCCCCCAGGCCCACGGCCCCGCTGGGAAGGGTGCCGTCGTAGGCCTCGGCCACCTGGCGACCGTCCAGGTACAGGCGCACGGACTTCCGCCAGCGGATCACGGTCAGGGTGAGCTCCGCATCCCGCGGGAGCTGGGCCTGCGGCGGGGTCCCGATTCGCTTCTCGATGCCGTTCTCCACCTTCACGAAGCCGCTACCCGTGTCCCCCGCCTCCGCGTAGTAGAAGTTCAGGGCGTCCTTGAAGCCGAAGACCACGCGCACCGCCGGCCCGGCGGACGTGGTGGCCACGTCGGCCTCCAGCACGAAGTCCTTCGTCCGGGGACGGCCCACGAAGCGGTAGCCGTAGTCGCCATGGGTCACGCTGGTCTTCAGGGACTCGAAGCGGCACGTGGATGCCCGTCCCGCAGCGGCGCTCAACACCAGCACGATGCCCAGAAGTCGCAGGCGCATGGCTCCCTCGCGTCGCAGTCCTCGAGGCTTGCTCACTATCCTATCTGCCTTCCGCATGGAGTTGTCAGGGTCTTGTAAAAGGATGTAAAAACACGAAACGCGACGGGCCGCGGCCCAGTCCCCCCACCCTATCGCAGGCCCAGAAGCACAGCGAAGCGCCCCGTCCGCCCCCCGCTGGCACGGTGAGAGAAAAAGCGCTCCGCATGGCACCGCGTGCAGATGCCCGCGACTTCGATCTCCTGGCGCGGCACGCCGGCCGCGACCAGCTGCGCCACGTTCGCCCCCCACAGGTCGAACCGCAGACGGCCCGGGTCGCGGAGGAGAAAACGTGGGGCCTCGGAGGCCGATGCCGCCGCCTCGCCCAGCACGTCCTCGCCCACCTCGTAGCAGCAGGGGCCGATGGAGGGGGCGATGGCCGCTCGCATGGCCCCCGGGTCGCAGCCCAGCAGCTTGCGCATGGCCCGCACGGTGCGTCCGGCGATGTCGCCGAAGGTGCCCTTGCGGCTCGCGTGGGCGAGGCCCACGGCACCCCGGCGGGGCTCGGCGATGGCCACCAAGGGGCAGTCCGCCGAGAAGGCGGCCAGCACAACGCCCCGCGAGTCGGTCATCAGCGCGTCCACATCGGGCAACGCAGATTCCCTGTCCCGGGCGCCGCGACCGCAGTCGGCCTCGGTGACCCAGCCCACGGCACTGCCTAGCACCTGTTGGCCGGCCACCAGGCGGTCCAGTTCCAGCTCGGCGGCCTGGCAAAGCCGCCGCCGGTTCTCCAGCACCGCTTCCGGCTCGTCGCCCACGTGGAAGCCCACGTTCAGGCTGGCGAAGGGCCCTTGGCTGACGCCTCCTGTCCGCGTCGACACGGCGTGGACGACGCGGTCCAGCTCGGCGAAGCTCTGGAAGCGGTGGACGGGCACGGGACGGGCCACGGTGCGCCTTCGGTGCTACGCGTCTGGGGCCTGGGGCTCGAAGCGGGGGTTGCGCTCGGGCATCGGGGCGCCTGGGACGCGGTGCCGGCGGACGATCGGCGGCACGTCGGGCCTCGTCGCGCCCCGGGCCTGGCGGGTGCCCGCCAGGCCCGCGCATGGCGAGGGCCCACCGGCCGGGGCGTCTCCCGCGTCCTTTCGAGCCCCTGTGTATAACCGCCATCCGGTATGCTCCCATCATACCAGCCGGTGAGAGGCTGGGCAACAGCCGCGGCGCGGGGCTCCCGGCAGTTGCGGGGCGCGCTGTGCGGGGCTATAATCCGCGCCCAGCTGCCCAACGTCCAGGAGCCTGCTATGGGGCGCCGCAGCAGCCAGCCCAGTCTCGTCATCGGCCTCATGTCGGGCACTTCGCGCGACGGGGTCGACGCCGCGCTGGTGGCCCTGAGCGGAGGCGGGCCTTCGCTGCGGGCCGAGCTCCTGGCGTTCCGCTGCGAGGCCTACTCGCCCGCGGTGCGGCGGCTGCTCGGCGAGGTCTGCTCCACGCCCGGCGCCACGGCGGACAAGGTATGCCGGGCGAGCTTCTTACTGGGCGAGCTCTTCGCCCAGGCGGCCCTGGCCGTGGCCCGGGAGGCCGGCGTGGCGATGAGCCGCGTGGGCCTCATCGGCTCGCACGGCCAGACGGTCCAGCACTTGCCCGAGCCCACACGGGTGGCGGGCCGGCGGATCGCGGGCACCCTCCAGATCGGCGAGCCGGCGGTCGTCGCCGAGCGCACCGGCGTGACCACCGTGGCCGATTTCCGCCCCCGCGACATGGCCTGCGGGGGCCAGGGCGCCCCCCTGGTGCCCCTGGTCGACTACCTGCTCTACCGCCACGCCCTCCAGGGGCGGCTGGTGCTCAACCTGGGGGGTATCGCCAACGTCACCCATCTGCCCCCGGGCTGCACGCCGGAGGAGGTCCTGGCTTTCGACACCGGCCCGGGGAACATGGTGCTCGACGGGCTCAGCCGCGCGCTCAGCGGCGGGCGGCGGGCCCTCGACCGCCACGGCGCCGCTGCGGCCCGAGGGCGGGTGGACGCGGCGCGCCTCCGCCGCTGGCTTCGCCACCCCTATTTTCGCAAGCAGCCGCCGAAGTCCACGGGACGGGAGACGTTCGGCGAGGTCTTCGTCCGCCGGCTGCTCGACGACGCGGGCGGGTCGACGGAAGCCGACCTGCTGGCCACGGCCACGGCGCTCACCGCCGAGACCGTCCACCAGGCCTACCAGCGGTGGTTGCGACCCCGCGGACCCGTGGACGAGGTGCTCGCCAGCGGCGGAGGGTGCCACAACCGCACCCTGATGCGACTGCTGGCCGAGCGCTTCCGCCCCGTGCCCGTGCGGACCACCGACGATTTCGGAATTCCGGCGGACGCCAAGGAGGCGGTCGCTTTCGCCATCCTGGCCCGCGAGACCGTCCACGGCCGCCCGGGCAACCTGCCGGGAGCCACGGGGGCCAGTCGCCCAGCTGTCCTCGGCACCATCGTCCCAGGAAGGAACGGCCTGCCCATCCCATGAGCCATCGACCCGCTGGCGACGAGCCCACCGACCCCCTGGCGCAGGTGCGCACCGAGCAGCGCAACCCCGCCAGCGAACGGCTCGACGCGATGTCCACCATCGAGATCGTCGACCTGATGAACGAGCAGGACCGCCTTGTGGCCCCCGCCGTGCACGCCGCGCGGCTGGACATCGCGCGGGCCGTGGACCTGGTGGTGGAGGCCTTCCGGGCCGGCGGACGGCTCTTCTACGTGGGGGCCGGCACCAGCGGCCGCCTGGGCGTGCTCGACGCCGCCGAATGTCCGCCCACCTTCGGCACCGACCCCGAGCAGGTCCAGGGCATCATCGCCGGCGGCCCGCCGGCCCTGGTGCGCGCCGTGGAAGGCGCCGAAGACGATCCCCGGGACGGCGCCGCGGCGCTCGGCCAGCGGGGCTTCGGCCCGCCCGATCTGCTGGCCGGCATCGCCGCGTGCGGCGTCACCCCCTTTGTCAGGGGCGCTCTCGAGGAGGCCCGCCGCCTGGGAGCTCGCACGGTGATGATCACCTGTAACCCGGGCTTCGCCGACCTGCCCCAGGCCGACGTGACCGTGGCCGTGGACGTGGGGCCGGAGATCCTCACCGGCTCCACCCGCCTCAAAGCGGGCACCGCCACCAAGCTGGTCCTCAACACCCTGACCACCGCCGCCATGGTGCGCCTGGGAAAGTGCTACGGCAACCTGATGGTCGACCTCACCGCGACCAACCAGAAGCTCCGCCTCCGTTCCGTCCGCATGCTCCGCCACCTGTGCGGTCTCGACGACCTCCAGGCCCGGCGCCTGCTCGAGGACGCGGGGGGATCCCTCAAGGCGGCCATCCTCATGGGCCGCCGGGGCATCGGCCGCGAGCAAGCCGTGGCCGCCCTCGAGGCCAGCAACGGCGTCCTGCGAGTCGCACTGGGGGAGGGGGACGGGGCCTGAACCTGCCGAGGCGGCCGGCCCCGCTCACCTGGCCACCGTGGCCACCAGCACCTCGGCGGCGCCCGCCGCTCGCAGAGCGCGGGCGCACTCGTGGGCCGTGGAGCCGGTGGTCAGAATATCGTCGACGAGCAGCACCCGCTTGCCCAGAAGCCCGGGGGGCCGCATCAGGCGGTCGGCGAGCCGGGCCGCCAGAGGCTCTCCGACGCCGTGGCGGCGGACGACGAAGGCGCCGCGGACGTTGGCCTGGCGGCTGAGGCGGCTGAACGAGGTCTGGCTCCTGGTGGGCCTCCGCCGCCGCAGCGCCCGGGCCGCGACGGGCAGGGCGAAACGATGCCCCACCTCAAGGGCCAGGAGGCCTGCCTGGTTGAACCGCCGCTTGAGGCGCCGCCGCCAGTGGAGGGGCACGGGCACCACCACGTCGGCCACCGGGCTCACGCCCCCGCTGGCCAAGTGGTCGCACAGCAGATCGCCAAGTGGATAGGCCAGCCACGCCTCGCCGCCGAGCTTGAAGCGCAGCAGCAGCTCGCGCACCAGGCCCTGGTAGCGGAACGGCGCCAAGGCCCGGCGAAAAGCGAGCGAACGGCCTCGACACGAGGCACAGCCCCGCACCGTCGCCGCGTGGGCGCCCACCGAGGCGCCGCACCGGGGGCACACGTGGGGGCCGACCCAGGGCAAGCTCTCGCGGCAGGCCGCGCACACGTGCCGACGGCGGCCGTCCAGCAAGCTGCCACACACGATGCACTGCTCGGGATAGGCCAGCCGCCAGAGACGTTCGAGCCCCATCGTCACCGCCAACTCCCCGCCGCAGACGGCTCAGCGCGGCAGCGGCAGGTCGAGCGCCAGCAGCAGGCGCTGCCAGGTCACGTAGTCCTCGAAGCCCAGCGGGGACAGGAACGTCAGGTCCTCCCAGCTGTCCTCGTCCCGGTCCGCCAGCCGCCACACCCCGGCGCTCACCCGGCGACGGGGGACGTGGCGGAGAAGCTCCCGGGCCATCCGGGCCACCTTGCCGAAGCTCGATACCCGACGCTGCATCACCTCGAAGTCCAGGTCGTGGGTCACCAGGCGAAGCCGGCGTAGCGGCTCGCCAGCGAACATCTCGACCAGGTAGTCGTAGACCGGCTCCTCCGACCGGCGCGAACCCTGGGAGCGAATGGGGGGGGTGAGCGGCGACCAGTCCTCCTCGATGGCCTGGGGCTGGAGGTCCAGCTCCAGGCGCCCCGCCACCACCAGCTCCACCGAGGCCCAGGCCACCGCCTCCTCGCCCTTGGGCAGCACGCGGCCTCGCAGCCGGCGCGGCTCGTAGGTCAGATCGCGCACGCGGACCGGCTCCAGGGGCTGCGGCACCCGCTCCTCGGGCACCGCGCCGGCCACGACGCCCGCCTCGGCCAACTCGCGGACCAGGGCGCGAGCGACGGGGGAGGCGACCTCGCGGGCGATGAACCCCTTGGTGCGGTGCACCTCGCGCGTGATCTCGAAGAGCGGCCGCTTCAGCCGCTCGGCCACGATGCGACCGGCCCGCTTGACGTTCAGGGGCCCGCCCGTGAGGCGGACGATGGCGCAGGCCCCCTCGTGGTCGGGCGGGGGCTCCAGCGGCTCGGTGGGCGCCGCCGGGGCCTCCTGGGGCGCGAAGCCGCGCAGGCGCTCGACCTCCGTGGCCAACAGGTCGGCAATGCGCTGGGCCTCGTCCAGAAGGGCCCGCAGGTTGCCCTCGCGGGAGAACTGGCTGAGCAACTCCTCGACGCGCTGCCGCACCGCTTCGTGGGGGTCGGCCAGGGCCCGCGCCAGGGTGAGGGCCACACGGGGGTCATCGATCTCGGCGAGCTTCTCGGCGGCGCGGATGCGCGCGGCCGGCTCCGCCGCCTCGGCGAGTTGGCGGGCCAATTCCTCGAACGAGGCCACGGACGTCTCCTACCTGGGGCTCGATTCTATCGCCCGCCGGGGGGAGTGTCAACGAGCGACCTGACGGGCCACAGGACGTGCCGGCGCCGGGAGCCAGCAGGCGAAGGGCCTTCCGGAACGGCTACTTGACTCCGGCGCGGGGACTCTGTGATAATGAACGGAGCCCCCCGCGTGGCGGGCGAGGCGCGGGGACTCGACGCACAGGAGATCCAGAATGGCGAATATGCTCGTGGTCTACCATTCCCGCGGCGGGAACACCCGGAGCATGGCCGAGCTGGTGGGCGAAGGGGCCGCGTCGGTGGACGGGGTGGACGTGGAGGTCAGGCCCGCCGCCGAGGTCGCGGCGGACGACTTGCTCGGATACGACGCCATCGTGGTCGGCTCCCCCACCTACTACGGACTCCCCGCGGCATCCATCAAGAAGCTGCTGGACGAGAGCGTGGCCTTCCACGGCCAGCTCGAGGGACGGGTGGGAGGGGCCTTCGCTTCGTCGGCCAACGTGGGCGGGGGCAACGAGACCACGATCACGGCCATCCTCCACGCGTTGCTCATCCACGGGATGGTGGTCCAGGGCACATCGTCGGGCGACCACTACGGGCCAGTCGCCATCGGCCCGCCCGACTCTCGCGCCAGGCAGCAGTGCAAGGTCTACGGGCAGCGTGTGGCGCAGCTCGCCATGAGGCTCCGCGGCTGAGGAGAGCCCATGACCCGCGTCCTGGACGCACGCCGGGCTTCGGCGCTGGCGCTGGCGCTCGTGCTGGCCGCGTGCGCGGGGTGCCGGTGGTGGGGCATCGCGGAGGAACCGGCCTACGAGGAGGGCCTGCGGCTCTATCTCGCCGGCGACTACTCCGCGGCGGAGAGGCGCCTGCGCGGGTTTGTGGCCCAGGGCGGCTCGGGGGCCCGTGCTGCCGAGGCTCGCAGCATGCTGGGCTCCATCGCTCTCCGTCGGGGCGCCGCGAGGGAGGCGGCCGGCCACTACCAGGCGTGCCTGGCGGCCTCGCCCAACGAACAGGTGGAGGCCACGGCCCGCATCGGCCTGGCGCGGTGCCACTACGAGGGGGGCGCCTACCGGCAGGGCGCCGAGGTGTGCAGGGAATACCTGCGCGCCGAGCCGGAATCGCCCAGGGCGGACGAGGCGCTGTTCGTGCTCGCCGAGGCCCTCCACCGCGCGGGCCTGAGAACGGAGGCCCGCCAGCACTACCGCGAGCTGGCCACGGCATTCGCCTCGAGCCCCTACGCGGAGAAGGCCCGGGCGCGGCTCGGTGGCCGACCGGGGCTGCCGCCCGCCAGTCCCTCGGGGGCCTACCACGTCCAGGTCGCCGCCTTCGTCTCGCGGACGCGAGCGAGCAGGCACGTGGAGCAACTGCGGGGCAGAGGCTACCCGGCGCTGGCGGCCGACGTGGAGTCGGGCGGCCGGTCCCTTCACGCGGTGTGGGTGGGGCCGTACGCCACGAAGGCCGAGGCCCAGCGCGTGGCGGCCCGGCTGCGCGGCGAGGGCTTCTCGGTGCTCATTAAGCCGTAGCGGGGACCCAGGAGGGGGCTGCGAGGCCTTCCCGTGCCATGGTCGTGATGATCGACAACTACGATTCCTTCACCTACAACATCGTGCAGTGCATCGGGAGCATGGGCGCGGAGGTGGAGGTCTATCGTAACGACAAGGTGGACGTGGCCGAGGTGCAGGCCCGCCATCCCAGCCACGTCATCATCTCGCCGGGGCCGTGCACGCCGCGGGAGGCGGGAGTGTCGAACGAGGTGGTCCTCCACTTCGCGGGCAAGGTGCCCGTCCTGGGGGTGTGCCTGGGACATCAGTGCATCGGCGCGGCTTTCGGCGGCGAGGTGGTGCGCGCCAGCCGCCTGATGCATGGCAAGACGTCCATGGTCCAGCACGACGGGCACGGCGTCCTGCGGGGGCTGGCGAACCCCTTCGAGGCGACCCGCTACCATTCGCTGATCGTCCGCGAGGACACGTTGCCCTCTTGTCTGGTGGCCACGGCCCACACTCCGGAGGGGGAGCTGATGGGCCTTCGCCACCGGGAGGTGCCCGTGGAGGGCGTGCAGTTCCACCCGGAGTCGTTTCTGACGACCGAGGGTCCGAAGTTGCTGAAGAACTTCCTGGCGATGTGAGCGGCTGGCGCGGCGGTGCGCGACCGTTGGCCGTCGTTCGCCGCGAAGAGTTCCCGCAGCACCGGTCCGCACTCCTATGCGGGCCGCTCGCTCCAGACTGCCCCCCGGCTGTCGCTGCCCCCATGGGGCGGCGACGGATTGTCCTGCGAACGTGGCCCCGGCCGCCGCGTCCGGACCGCGTGCCAGCGGCTGTGGTGTGTCGCCAGGGACCGAAGCGCCGTGTCCGAGGGGCAGCAGGGGACGGGCTAGCAGGAGAAGCCGATGGCGCATTTCGCCGACCGTCTCGCCGATGCCGTGGATGCCAAGGGCAACCCCTGTTCGGTGGGCCTCGACCCTCGCCTGGAGCTCATTCCCGGCCCCCTGCGCGACGAGGTGCTGGGAGGGGGCGGGTGGACGCGCGAGGGCGCGGCACGGCTGGTGGAGAGGTTCTGTAGGGAGGCGGTGGACATCGTGGCCCCGCGGGTGCCGGCGGTGAAGGTCCAGTCGGCCTTCTTCGAGTGCCTGGGGGCTCCCGGGGTGGCGGCGTTCGAGCAGACGGTGCGCTACGCCAGGTCGCAGGGGCTCGTCGTGATCGCGGACGTGAAGCGGTCGGACATCGGGTCCACGGCCGAGGCCTACGCCCGGGGCACCGTCGGGGCCGTGACTGTGGGCGAGAGCGCAGTGTTCGAGCTGGGCGCCGACGCGTGCACCGTGAATCCCTACTTCGGCTGGGACGGCGTGGAGCCCTTCGTGCGGGAGGCGGCCCGCCGCGACCGGGGGGTGTTCGTCCTCGTGCGGACTTCGAATCCCACCGCCGACGACGTGCAGGGCCTGGCCTGCAAGGGGGTGCCCGTCTTCATGCGGGTGGGGGCATTGGTGCACCGCTGGGGCCGGGAGCACGTGGGCCGCCGGGGCTACAGTTGCGTGGGGGCGGTGGTCGCGGGGAATCTGCCGGTGGACGCCGAGAAGCTGCGCCGCCTGATGCCCCACGCCTACTTCCTGGTGCCCGGCTACGGGGCCCAGGGCGGGGGAGCGGCCGATGTGGCCAGGACCTTCGACGCCCGCGGCTACGGGGCCCTGATCAACTCCTCGCGGGGCATCCTCTTCGCCCACACCCGCTCGCCCTTCGACCGTCAGTTCGGCGAGGCCCGGTGGCGGGAGGCGGTGGCCGCGGCCACCGATGCCATGGTGGCCGAGCTCAGACGTCTTTGAGGGCCGGCTAGCCGCCGTGCTCGCGGAGCAGCGCGGCCACGTCCTGGTGGCCGATCTCCTGCGCGAGCCCGAGGGGGGTCTGGCCCTCCGCATTCTCGGCGGAGGCGTGGGCGCCGCTCTCCAATAGCATCCGCGCCAGGTCCGCGTGGCCGTAGCGCGCGGCGACGTGGAGGGGCGTATCGCCGTCCGCCGTCCTCGCGTTCGGCCTGGCCTTCCTGGCCAGGAGCATCCTGGCGATGCGGACGCAGGCGTCGTGGCGCGGGATGCCCTGGCGGTGGTCGATGGCGGCGTGGAGGGGGGTGTGGCCATCCGGGGTCGCGGCGTGGACGTCGGCCCGCTTGGCCAGGAGCTGGCGGACGATGGTCTCGTGGCCGTTCTTGGCCGCCCAGTAGAGGGGGGCGATGCCCTTGTCGCTGGCCACGTTGGGGTCCGAGCCGTTGCGCAGGAGCACCTCGACGGCAGCCTCGTTGCCGTGCAGGGCGGCGTAGTAGAGCAGGGTCTTGCCGCCGGAGTCGGTGGCCCGCACCAGGTCGGGCGCCTCGTTGAGCACGTCCTTCATTCGCTGGGCGTCGCCCTCCTGGGCGGCGAGGACGGCCTGCCTGGGCAGCTCGCCGGCGCGGGGCGCGGCCTGCTCCCCGGTTCCCTCCTCGCCGCCGTTGCCGCAGCCGCAGGCCAGCAGCGCCGCGCAGGCCATGGCACACAGTGGGGCAAGGCTCCTCATCGTTCACCTCCGGTAGTCGCAGTTCGGCCTCCGCGCGTCGTCTTCACCCTCTCGCGTCTCGGGCGGCCGCCCCGGCCAGGAGGCGGCGGTAGAGCTCCTCGTGGCGGCGCACCATGTCCTCCAGGCGGAACTGTGCCCGCACGCGGTCCTGTGCCGCCTGGCCGAGCTGGGCGGCCCGTTCCCGGTCCTCGAGCAGGCGGAGCGCGGCGCTCACCAGGGCGGGCACGTCCCTGGGCAGGACCAGGATGCCGGTGACTCCGTGCTCGATGAGGTCGACCGTGCCCTCCACGCGGGTGGCGATCACGGGCACCGCAGCCGCCATGGCCTCCAGCACCGCGTTGGGCATGCCCTCCCACAGGGAGGGCAGGACGAAGATGTCGGTGGCCTTGAGCACGGCCGGCACGTCGTCGTAGAAGCCGAGAAAGGTCACCTGGCGGCTGATGCCGAACTCCCGGGCTTCGGCCCGCAGCTTCTCCTCCAGGGGCCCGGTGCCCACGACGAGGAAGTGGCAGTCGGGCCGGGAGCGGAGGATGGAGGCCGCGGCGCGGAGGAAGTAGGTGCCTCCCTTCTGCTCGTGCAGCCGTCCCACGGTGGTCACCAGGGGGGTGTCGGGCCCCAGGCGGAGGCGGTCCTTGAAGGCCGGGTCGCGGCCCTCGAAGCGAGCCACGTCCACCCCGTTGGGGACCACCACCAGCTTCTCGCGGGGGAAGCCGCCGGCGGCGAAGAAGTCGCGCACCCCGGTCGACACGCACACCTGGGCGTCCACCAGGCGGTGGGTGAGCACCTCCAGGCGGCGGCGGCGGGGGCGGGTGCGCTCGGCCACCCGCGCCGAGGCCACGACCGCGGCGGGCCGGGCCCCCAGGACGGCGAGCCGCGCGGCCAGGTTGGCGTGGAAGAGGAAGCTGTGGACGATGTCGGCCTGTGCGGCCAGGCGGCGCAGCCGCCACAGGGCTGCCAACGGCCATCGCCGCCGGCCGCCCAGGGACTGGACCGGTATGTCGCGCCGGCGCAGGCGCTGGGCCACCGGCCCGTCGCCGAAGAGCGCGGCCACGCGGGGCTCGAAGAGGTCGCGGTCCAGTCCCGTGGCCAAGTGGAAGAGGGTGTTCTCGGCCCCGCCGACGTCCAGCTCGGTGATGACGTAGAGGATGCGGGTCATTGGGGGCGTGCGCGGGGATGGGCCTGGTTGTAGATGGCCTTGAGCTTCTCGGTGGTCAGGTGGGTGTAGATTTGCGTGCTGGTGAGGCTGGCGTGGCCGAGGAGCTCCTGGACGGCCCTCAGGTCGGCGCCGCGGTTGAGCATGTGGGTGGCGAAGCTGTGGCGGAGGGTGTGGGGCGTGGCGTTCTCGCCGAGGCCGGCGATGCGGGCGTACTTGTGGAAGATGCGGCGGATGCCGCGCTCCGAGAGGCGGCCGCCGGCCTTGTTGACGAACAGGGCGCGGCGGTTCACCCGACGCCCCCGGGCGATGCTGGTGCGCACGGCCATGTAGTCGCGGATGGCCTCGATGGCGGGCCGGCCGAGGGGCACCAGCCGCTCCTTCTTGCCCTTGCCCTTGGCCTTGCACACCTCCCCGATGAGGTCCACGTCCTCGAGGTTCACGGCGGCGAGCTCGCCGATCCGCATGCCCGTGCTGTAGAGCATCTCCAGGATGGCGCGGTCGCGTCGGCCGGCCACGTCGTGGGAGTCGGGAGCCGCCAGCAGCCGCTCCACCTCGTCCTCGTCGAGGAAGTTGGGCAGGTGGCGTTCGCGGCGGGGCACGGCGAGGTCGCTGGCCGGGTTGTGGCTCACCACCCCTTCCCGTACCAGGAAGCGGTAGAAAGAGCGCAGGGAGGCGACCTTGCGGGCGATGGTGGTGCGGGCCGCTCCGCTCTGCCGCAGGTGGGCCAGGTAGTGGCGGAGCTGGAGGATGGTGGTCTGGGTGGGGTCGAAGGCGGCGTCGGGGGCCACGAAGTCGAGGAAGCCCACCAGGTCGGAGGAGTAGGCGCGGAGGGTCTGGGGCGAGCAGTCGCGCTCGCCGTCCAGGTAGCCGAGGAAACGGTCGAGGAGAGCGGACATGGCGCCTCCTCACGGAGGGGTTCGGGCGAAGTCGAAGCAATAGCGCGAGCAGCGGATTTCGTTCAGGCGCAGCTCCACCAGGATGCGCACCACGACGCGCAGGTCGCGGCGCTCCGACGCGGCCCAGAAGAGAATGTCGGCGTTCTCCGCGCCTCGCCGGACCATCTCCACCACCTCGGCCAGGAGGTCGCTGCGCTCGGCGAACAGCGCGGGCAGGCGGGCGAAGCGCTCGGGCTCGAACTCCTCGTAGCGGGTGGTGCCCAGGAGGTGCTCCAGCCAGCGCTCGCGCAGCCACAGGGTCCAGTGGCGTCGGTGCCAGTCGGCGATGGCCTGGTGGCCGAGGTCGCGGCCCGCCTTCTGGCTCTCCAGGTACTTGTGGCGTTCGGCCTCCAGGTTGGCTCTCAGGAAGAGGCTTTGGGGGCTCATGCCGGGAGCCTCCATCGTGGGCAACCAGGTCGGGGCCTCAGCGGGCGCCTTCGGCTTCGCCCAGCACCCGCAGCATGAGCTCCAGGTTCCGCAGGGCGGCGTGGCCGTCGACCAGGGGCCGGCCCTGGCCCCGGACGGCGTCGCAGAATCGGGCGATCGAGGTGCGCATGAAGTCGTCGCACCGGCGCTCGCGGTCGCCGAGCCGCAGGTAGCCGTGGTAGACCCCCTGGTCGTCGGGCTCCGTGGCGCAGTCGGCCACCTGGCGGCCGAAGCCGAAACGCCGGGGAAAGGGCCTCTCGCGGAGCTTGGCCACGTGGATGGCCACCGCGCACCGGCCGGCGTCGGTGGCCACCTCGAAGTGTGCGTCGGTCCGCTCCTCGCCCACGGTGGCGCGCACGGTGCCCGCCTGGAGCCGGGCTCGGGGCAGGAGGGCGAGGAGCACGCTGAGGGGATGGGGCGCCAGGTCGAGCCAGATGTCGCGGCCGCGCGGCCCGGCGGGCTTGAGCTGGGAGGTCATCTCGCCGGTGAAGCGGCGGGGCGCCTCCAGCGCCCCGGGGGCCAGCTCGCGGTAGGCCTCGGCGGCGGCCGCGTACTGAGTGTTCACCGCGAGCGCCAGGCCGGCGTCCTCCGCCGCGGCCACCAGCTCCCGGGCCTCGGCCAGGATGTCGTCGGTGGGCGCGTGGGGACGCCACACGAAGGGTTTCTCGCAGAGCACCGAGCAGCCCGCCCGGAGCGCGGCGCGGGCGTGCTCGCCGTGGAGCGGGGCGGGGGTGCACACGCTCACGCCATGGGGGCGCTCGGCGGCCAGCAGCTCGTCCACCGCCGTGTAGCCGCGCCCCCCGAAGCCCATGGCCTCGCGGAGGGCGCGGGCCGTGGACTCCACGCTCTGTGGGGAGGAGCCCAGGAAGGCCACCACCTCGCAGCCCAGCTCGGCGTACCACCTGGCGTGGTGGCGCCCGAAGCCCGAAGCCCCCAGAACCGCGACTCGGACACTCACGGCGGGTCCTTCCGCGTTCGTGGTGCCTATTTCATCGCGCAGAGCAGGTAGACCACCCCTCCCACGACCCCCACGACCGCCAGCATACAGCCCAGGCAGAACGCGCTGTCCAGGAGGATCGCTCGCAGGCCCCTCTTGCGCGTCGTACTGTAGGCCACCGAGATGACCAGGCACAGGACGAGCCCGTAGATGTAGCGCCAGAGCGCTTCGTTCACGGCGCCTCCTCCCCCAGCTCCTCCTCCAGGGGCTGGTCCGCCAGGTAGTAGGCGTCGGTCATCACCAGGACGTTGAAGGCCGCGGAGACCAGCGTGAAGGTCAGCCCCAGGTCGGCCAGGCGGCAGGGCTCCGGCCGGGCATGCTCGAGGTGGCTGGCCACCGCCGCCGCCAGCACCATCGGCCCGTCGAAGACCTGGAGCAAGAAGGCCCACTTGTGGCCGGCCACCGACACCGTCGCCAGCCCGCCCATGGCCAGTCCCGCCACGAACACCCCGACCACCGCGAAGCCGTAGACGGCAGCCCTCGCGCGGCGGGCGACGTACCAGTGTCCGGCACCGGGCAGGAGCCACGCCAGGAGCAGAGCCCTCCCCGGGTCCTTGCTTGTGGCCGCCCTGCCTTCCCTCATCCGCTCTCCTCTACGAAACCGCCACACTCTACACCAAATCCCACACCGAGTCAAGATGCGGGATGGTGGATGCTCGATGCTGGATGCTCGATGCTGGATGCTGGATGCTCGATGCTGGATGCTCGATGCT
>JBKHIY010000201.1:0-3975 GCA_046538415.1 Candidatus Brocadiia bacterium
TGTTCACGCAGGTCGCCTCCGCCCTGGCCGAGGGCCACGAGTGCGGCATCCTCCATCGCGATATCAAGCCCTCGAACGTCCTGCTCGACCGCAAGGGCCGGGTGAAGGTCGCCGACTTCGGCCTCGCCAAGCGCCCCGACACCGACGTCAGCATCACGGTCACCGGCCAGAGCCTGGGCACGCCGCTGTACATGCCGCCCGAGGTGGCCAAGGGCCAGGCCGCCGACGCCCGCTCCGACCTCTATTCCCTGGGCGCCACCTTCTATCATCTGCTCGCCGGCAGGCCGCCCTTCGGCGGCACCACCGCCGCCGAGCTGGCCGTCCAGCACACCCAGGCCCGCGTGCCCCCGCTCAAGGACCTGGCGCCCGACGCGCCCCCGGCCCTCTGCCGCCTCGTCCATCGCCTGCTGCGCAAGAGCCCCGCCGACCGCTACGCCAGCGCCGGGAAACTCCTCGAGGCATTGGCCCGCGTGGAGGCCCGGGCGGCGCAGCCGGCCGCGCCGACCCACGCCGAGGCCACCCGCACCCTCCCCGCCGCCGGCCATCTGTCGCGGGCCGAGCGGCTGGAGGCGAAGAAGCGCCAGCGCCGCCGCGCCGCGCTCATCGGCGGCGTCACCGGCGGCGTCGCACTCGTCCTCCTCGTCGTCCTCCTCACCGTCCTCGGCGGAGGCGACGACCAGCAGGCCAAGGCCCCGCCCGACACGGAGCCCCAAGCCGAGAAGCCCGACCGCGAGGAGAAGCCCAAGGAGAAGGACGAGCCGGAGACGCCGAAGGCCGACCCCCACGAGCGCCACGCCGAGGCCCTCTTCGAGGGCGCCCAGCGGGCTGTCGAGAGCGAGGACTGGGCCGCCGCCGCCGACTGTCTCGACCGCCTGGACGATGAGTTCGCCGACACCGACCTCTACGCCGACCACCGCTACGCCCTCGTCGCCCTCCGCCGCAAAGTGGAGAACGCGACGGCCGGCGACACGCCCCCGCCCGAGCCAGCCGGGGAATGGACCACGCTGCCCAACGGCTGGCGGGTGGGCCAGCCGGTGAACCTGGGGCCGCAGATCAACAGCGGTGCCATCGACCGCGACGTGTTCGTTGCCGCCGACGGACGCACCCTGCTCTTCCAATCCACGCGGCCCGGGGGCCAGGGCAACTCGGACTTCTACCGCTGCACCCGCCTCGACGCGCGCTCCGAGTGGGGCGAGCCGGTGAGCCTGGGGCCGCCGGTGAACACCCCACACGCCGAATGCTCCGTGTGGCTGTCCTACGACGGTCTGAGCCTGTGGTTCTCCTCCGACCGCCCGGGCGGCCTGGGCGGAGCCGACCTGTGGCGGGCCATCCGTCCCGACAAGGACGCGCCCTGGGGCGAGCCCCAGCACCTCGGCCCCACTCTCAACAGCCCCAGGGACGACTACTCGGTGCGCCTCACCGAAGACCTGTGCACCCTGGTGCTCCACTCCCCGCGGGAGGGCGGCCATGGCCGCTGCGACCTGTGGATGGCCACGCGACCCGCCGCCGACGCCTCCTGGGGCGAGCCGGAGAACCTCGGCCCGACGATCAACACCCAGGCCTTCGAGACCAACCCCTGGATCTCGCCCGACGGCACCGTCCTGCTCTTCCAGTCCGACCGCGCCGGCGGCGGCCGATGGGACATCTTCATGTCCACCCGCCCCGGCACGGCCGAGCCGTTCGGCGAGCCGGTCGCCCTGGGCTCGCGGATCAACGCGCACGGCCACGACGGCGGGCCTGGGCTCTCGGCGGACCTGCGCACCCTCTACTTCCATTCCGACCGCCCCGGCGGCTCGGGCGAGCTCGACCTCTGGAGGGCTCCCATCCGCCCGCCGGCAACGCCGGCGCTCGAGCAGGCCCGGTGGGGGCCCTGGGAAGACCTGTTCGACGGCAAGAGCCGCGAGGGCTGGCGGCCGGCGACCGGGGGACCCTTCTCCAATCCCAAGAAGGCGGGCCCGGAGGACGGCGTGCTGGTCCTGGAGTCGCAGCCCGGCAACCACTTCGCGGGCGCCGTCGCCACGCGGCCCATCCCCCGCTCGCGCTACGAGGTGGCCTACGAGGCGCGGCGCGTGCGCGGCGAGGGCGACTTCGCCTCCCTGACCTTCCCCGTGGGCGAAGAGTCCTGCTGCCTCATCGTCGGCGGCTTCCAGGACGGCAGCGTGGTCGGCCTCGACCAGGTGGACGGCCGGCGGGCCGACGACAATCCAACCACCCACCGCATGGACTTCGCCACCGGCCGGTGGTACGACGTCCGCCTGCGGGTCACCGACCAGGGCATTTCGGCGTGGGTGGACGGCGGCCGCGTCATTCACCAGCCCCGGGCGGGGCATGCATTCGGTCTGTTTCCCATGGGCGAGGCCATGCGCCCCTTCGGGCTCCATGCCTGGTCCGGCCGCGCCGAGGTCCGCAACATCCGCCTCCGCCGCCTCAAGCCGTACATCGAGTCGGAGGACGGGCCGTGGAAGATTTACCTCGGGTGGCCTTTCGACGCGGCGGAGGCCAGGCGGCGGCAGGCCGAGACGGCCAAGGCTCTCGGCGTGCCCGTCGAGCAGGACATCGATCTCGACGACGGCGGGAAGATGACGATGGTCCTCATCCCCGCCGGCGAGTTCCTCATGGGCAGCCCGCCCACCACCAGCCCGGAGCAGCTCAAGAAGGTCCACGGCGGCAAGCTTGAATGGTGGCAACGAGAGTTCCCTCAGCACCGGGTGCGCATCTCGAGACCCTTCTGGCTCGGGAAGACCGAGGTCACCCAGGCCCAGTGGCAGGCCCTGATGGGCGAGAACCCGAGTACGTTCAAGCCCAGGCCCGACAACCCGGTGGAGCAGCTGAACTGGAACGACTGCCAGGGCTTCGTCCAGAAGCTCAGCGCCAAGCTCAAGAAGCCCTTCCGCCTGCCCACCGAGGCGGAGTGGGAGTATGCCTGCCGCGCGGGCGCCGCCACCCAGTTCTACTTCGGGGACAGCCAGGCCGCCCTGCCGCAATACGCATGGGTCGGCTCCAATTCGGGCGGCTCGACCCACCTCGTGGGGCAAAGGAAGCCCAACGCCTGGGGCCTCCACGACATGCATGGGAACGTGTGGGAGTGGTGCGAGGACGGGTTTGCGCCGTACGAGAAGGGGGCGCAGGTGGACCCCAAAGGCCCCGGTGCCGGCCGCCGCCGGGTCTTTCGGGGCGGTTCCTGGCGCAGCGGTCCCGCAGCCTGTCGCTCGGCCAACCGTAACGTGGACTCGCCGACCAACCGGGACAACGACCGCGGGTGTCGGGTGTGCGTGGTCGCCAAGCCGACGGCGAGCGCGGCCAGACCGGACCCGGCCGCCCAGACTCCGCGCCAGCCGGCAGCGCGGGCGACCGAAGCCGACCAGGCGCTCGCGAGGCTGCTCGCGCCCGTCGAGGGCAAGGTGCGGGCCTGGCACTTCGCCGCCGCGGCGGCGCAGCTGGCGAAGGTGAAGGTCGAGGACCCGGCGCTGGCCGAGCGGCTCGCCAGGCGGCGCGACGAACTCCAGCGCCTCGTCGCGCTGAAAGCGAAGATGATCCAGCGCATCAACACGGCGAAGCCCCGGCTCACCAAGCGCTCGCTGGGCATCCCGGGCATCGGCGCCGACCTGGTGGAGGCCGACGACCAGGCCATCACGGCCCGGCGCCCCGACGGCGAGACCGAGACCTTCCCATGGGAGAAGCTCGATGCGGACGCGGTCCGCCGCCTCGCCCGCTACACGGCCAAGAGCCCCGAGGATCACCTCGCCGCGGGCATCCTGCTGCTCGACCTCGGCGAGCCCCAAGGGGCCGAGAAGCACCTCGCCCAGGCCAAGGCCGAAGGGCTCGCCATCGCCCCCTACCTCGACCCCCTCGCCGCCGCGGCCTTCGCCCGGGCGCAGGGCCTCCTCGAAGAAGGACGCGGGGCACAGACGCCCCGCCTACAGGAGGAGAAGTTCCGAGCCGCGGCTGCCGCGCTCGGCGAGCTGGACAAGAAGT
>JBKHIY010000202.1:0-3948 GCA_046538415.1 Candidatus Brocadiia bacterium
ATGTCGTAGCGGAAGAGCTCCTTGCGCGGCGCCAGCCACAGGCACTGCCTCTTCGCGTCGTAGCAGAGGCCCGAGCCGTCGCACCACGGCTCGCCGAGCTTCGGCCCGGTCAGGGGCAAAGGCCGCCAGGCGCGGGCCTCCCCGTCGAAGCGGAAGAGCTTGGCCGGGCCGTGGCGCTCCAGCGCGGCCCAGGCGACGATGCCCTGGGGCGTGGTCTCCAGCGACACGCGCATCACGTCGCCGCGGAAGGGCGGCAGCTTCGGCGGGAAGAGCCACCGGCGGGCCGCCACGTCGTAGAGGAACGTCCTGCCCCGCACGGCCACCATCAGGCCCGACGGCGGGTCGTAGGCGTAGGCCTGGTAGGCGTGGACCGGCACGTGCGGGCGGTTGCGGAAGCTGAGCAAGGCGGGGCACAGGAAGCCGCCGCTCCACTCCAGCACCCAGTCGGGGCGGCAAGACATGCTCCAGAGATTCGTCCGCACGCTGTAGTGGAAGACGCAGGTGCCCTTGAACTCGCTGTGTCCGCCGCCCCAGAAGAGCAGCTGCTGGCGGTCGGGATCGTAGGCGGTAGTGCCCCATCCGCACTTGTCCACCCCCTTGGGCGGGGTGAGCAGCGTCCAGGTATTCGGCTTCAGGCCGTCGTAGAAAGCCTTGACCTTGTCGGGCTCGGGGGTCACGCCGCGCTCGTAGAAGGCTGGGTCGTAGCTGCGCCAGCCGGGCCGCGGGCTGTCCTCGTCGCCGCGGAAGGCCACGGTGCCCGGCGGCACGCCGTGCTCGGCGGTGCCCTCGGCATCGGTCTTCGAGGGATCGACGCGGCAGGCCCAGGTGACCCGGCCCTTTGAGCCGCCCTGGAAGAGCACGACCACGTCGTCCTCGTTGGCCGCTGCCGGCCAGGTTCCTCGGTAGTCGCCCCTCGGGGTGTTCGGCGCCTTCTCGCGGCGCTTCGGCAGCGGCAGGTGCTGGAGCAGCGCCCACTCGTTCTTCGGGGTGTCGTAGACCCACATCTCGAAGGGAATCGGGCGATAGACGTCGCCGTACAGGTAGCTGTGGCCGTCGCCCAGGCCGAATCCGCCGAGCAGCAGCACCTTCTGGCTTCTGGGCAGATAGACGAGCGCGTGTCCCGCCCGGGGCGACGGGCTGCGCTTGGGGAACCGCTGCTCCCACGTCCGCGTCGCGCAGTCGTAGACCCACGTGTCGGCGTACTGCCTGTCCAGGCCGTCGCCGCCGAAGAGGACGACCTTCCTGGCCGAGGCGTCGTAGGCCATCTGCGACAGGGCCCGGCCCGGCGGCTCCGCCGCCAGGGCGTGGGCGGCGAGGTCGAGGCGGTCGTGGAGCGCCTGGGCGAGGGCGATGGCCTCGCCCAGCGCCGGGTCGGCGACCCTGGAGAGCCTGTCCGCGGCGGCGATGGCCTCGCCGACCAGGGCCGAGGCCCGGGGCGGCAGCTCCCCCGCCTGCTTCAGGCCCCGGACCATGGCGACCACCCTGTCGCGGCGGTCCCCGAGGTCCGGACCGCCTTCCGGCGGCTCGGCCACGTGGAAGCGGCTCCTGTACGCCGCCATGAGCTGCCACACCTCGGCCTGGCAGGCCCTCACTTCGCGCCGCGCCGGCGCCAGCCGCCCGTCCGGGCGGCACCGCCGCCAGGCGTTATGCTCGACCGAGTAGACCCACGTGCCCGGTGTCCCCCCTTCCTCCGCCGCCGTGCCGCCGACGGAGAGGATCTCCCGGTTCACGGGGTCGGTGCACAGGGAGCCCCAGATCATCTCGGTGTGGCCGCCGGCGAGGATGCCCGGGTGGTCGGCGGGCGAGGGCGAGGCCTCGAGGTCGGTCCACGTGCGGGCCGCGGGGTCGTAGCGGAGGGTCTTGTTCCAGAGATAGGCGAAGAGGGCCTTCGAGTCGGGGTCGTAGGCGTACTGGAAGTGGGCGCGGGAGTCGGCGCTGTAGGCGGCGCGGAAGAAGCCGACGCGGCTCACGCCCTGGGCATCGACCAGGTTGCGCCCCTTGTTCGGCCAGCCCTTGGGCGGATGAGGCGGGGCTTTGGTCGGCCCGGAGGCGGGGGCGTAGCTCTCCGGGGCGTTCTCCGGGTAGGCGTTTTGCCACCTGCCCGTGGCCAGGTCGAATTCCTCGACGACGTAGTGCTGGGTGCCCAGCGGCGCGCCCGTGGCCACGACGAAGCGCTGGAGATGGGGCTCGTAGAAGAAGATGGGCGAGGCCCGGCCCCCCGTCTCCGCCTCCTCGACCTTCACCCACACGTTGGGCTCGGAAACCTCTCGCGCTGGAACGACCGCGGCGGCGCCGAGGGCAAGGGCAAGCGGGAATCCTATCCGTCCTATAGGTCCTATAGGTCGTATTGGTCGCATAGACCTTATCCTCCAGGGAAGCGCGGAGCAAGCCTGGCCGGGCCGGGGCTCACCGGTACTCGGGCAGCAGGTCGCCGTGGGCCTCGATGAGGTCGTCGCAGAGGGCCACGATCTGGTCGAGGGGCAGCTCCGCCGCGGTGTGGGGGTCGACCATGGCCGCCTGGTAGACCCTGTCGCGCCGGCCCGTGAGCGCCGCCTCGATGGTCAGGAGCTGGACGTTGATGTTCGTGCGGTTCACCGCCGCGCAGGGCTCCGGCAGCTCGCCCACGAAGCAGCCCTGGACGCCGTTGCGGTCCACCAGGCAGGGCACCTCCACGCAGGCCCTGGCCGGCAGGTTGGGGATGAGCCCCGTGTTGAGGACGTTGCCGCCGATGCGGCACGGCTCGTCGGTCTCCATGGCCTCCATGATGTAGGAGCCGTACTCGCCGGTGCGGCTGTGGGAGAGCTGGGCGTCGGCCACCAGCTCCTGGCGGCGCTTCTCCCAGCCCTCGATCTGGGCGACGCAGCGGCGGGGATACTCGTCGAGCGGGATGTTCAGCTCCTCGATCAGCTCGGGGTGCTGGCTCTTGATCCAGTAGGGCATATACTCGGCGCTGTGCTCGGAGGATTCGGTGACGTAGTAGCCGAAGTGGCGGAGTATCTCGAAGCGCACCATGTCGTTATGCTTCTCGCCGCCGGGCTGGCGGGCCTGGCGGTTCATCTCTGCGGCGCGGCGTCGGATTTCGGGATACAGGTCGCGGCCGCCGTCGGTGATCTCCAGCAGCCAGCTCTGGTGGTTGATCCCCGCGACCTTCCATTGCAGCTTGCTCACCCCCTCGAGCATCCCCACCCGCCGCAACAGCCCCCGGGCGCAGCCCTGCACCGAGTGGCACAAGCCCACCGCCTTGACCTCCGTGGCCAGCAGCAGCGCGCCCGTGACCATCGCCATGGGGTTGACGTAGTTGAGGAACCAGGCGTGGGGGCAGACCGCCTCGATGTCGCCAGCGAAGTCCAGCATCACGGGAATCGTCCGCAGGGCGCGGAAAATGCCCCCGATGCCCAGCGTGTCGCCGATCGTCTGGCGCAGCCCGTAGCGCTTGGGCACCTCGAAGTCGGCCACCGTCCCCGGCTCGTAGCCGCCCACCTGGATGGCGTTGACCACGTAGTCGGCCCCCCGGAGCGCCTCCCGCCGGCTCTCCGTGCCCAGGTGGGAGCTGATCGTGGCCCGGCCCTCGTTGATGTTCGCGTTCAGGTTGCCCAGCATCCGCTCCGAGTCCTCGAGCCGTTGGGCATCGATGTCGTAAAGCGCGATGTGGGCGTCGCGAAGCGGCTCCGCCAGCATACAGTCGCCCAGCACGTTCTTCGCGAACACCGTGCTCCCCGCCCCCATGAAAGCGATCTTGGCCATCCAAGCCTCTCCTTTGCTCCTCGCCGCGATTCGTCCCAGGGGGCGTTAGCATAGCGAACCCAGGCCCCGGACACAAGCGCCCCGCCCCGCCCGCTCGCCCCGGTCGCACCCGCCGCTCCCTACGCTCGCCCCGAGCCCCCACGCCCCCGGCCACCCGGCGCGCTCCCCTCTACCCCTACAAACCGAAGCCCCCCCTCCAAGCGG
>JBKHIY010000017.1:0-57873 GCA_046538415.1 Candidatus Brocadiia bacterium
TGCCCCCCGGCGAGGGAGGGGATTTCGGGAGTTACGTGGAAAAAGGGAGGACCCCGCTGCGGAATTGACCCCCACGGCACGAAAAAGTGACCTTGACAGGGCTGTATGCTGGGAGTGGCAACACAACCCGCAGCCCAGGAGGTCGGGGATGCTGGCGATGGCGGTGGGCCGCACCTGGCAGAAGCAGAAGGAGGCCCTCCGCCGCTTTGTTCGTTCCGCCTGAGCGGCGGTCGAAGCGGGGCGGAGCCTGGAAGCAGCGGGAGCACTTGGCCCCCGCGGCCCCCGCGCGGCCCTACGGGGCACTCCGACCTCCCTTCCCCCTCGCGCAAGGCCGACTCGCGGCCTCCCGCCACCTCCTCCCTTCGCTCCGAAGGCGCCCGACCGCGGACAACGCAAATGGCTTCCCCGTGGCGGCTCTTGACACGCCAGGGCGTTTCGCGCACACTACGGGAGCTTGTCGTGCCCGGAAGCTCGCTTTGGAGGAGACCAGCCGATGAAGCTCCACCGCCTTGCCGTCGTCGCTTGCGCCGTCCTCGCGTGCGTGGGCGCCTGGCCCGACGCCGACGCTGCCACCCGCGAGCTCGTGGTCCAGGCGGGCGACCACGACCGCCTGCACGTGCCCCTGTGTATCGACGTGCCCGACGGCACGACCCGGGCCAAGATGCTCGACGGGGCGAAGGAGGTCCCCTGCCAGGTGAGCGAGGGGAAGCTGTGGTGGGTGCTCGACGCCCTGAAGGCCGGCGAGGCAAAGAGCTACGTGGTGGACTTCGCCGCCGCCTCGGGCGCGGACGCCGATGCGGTGAAGCTGGAGCGGCCCGACGCGACGGTGGACATCACCATCGCGGGCAAGCCCTTCACCACCTACCTCTTCGCCCCGGGCAAGCCCGCCGGCCACCAGTTGCGCCGGCCTTGCTTCTTCCCCGTCTTCGGCCCCGACCAGACGGCGATGACCCGCCCCTTCCCTCTCACCACCGAGATCCCGCCGGAGATGAAGAACCTGCGCAAGGACCATCCCCACCACACCAGCATCTGGGTGGCCCACGGCGACGTGAACGGGGTGGACAACTGGTCGATTTCCGGCGGCGCCGGCTGGCAGCTCCACCGCGACTTCCAGGCCGTGGCCAGCGGCGCCGTGATGGGCTTGTTCCGCGAGGACCTCGACTGGACGACCCGCGACCGAAAGCCCGTGCTCGCCGAGACCCGCACCGTGCGCGTCTACCGCCTGCCCCACACCCACCGGATGCTGGACCTGGAGATCGCCTTCCACGCCAAGTATGGCAAGGTGGTGTTCGGCGACACCAAGGAGGGAGGCCTGTGCGCCACGCGGATGCGCCCCGAGTTCCGGGCGAACAACAAGGGCCGCTTGGTCAACGCCCAGGGGAAGACCGCCGGCGACGCCTGGGGCAAAGAGTCCGAGTGGGTCGACGCCTCCGGTACGGTGGGCGAGAAGCGCTACGGATTCGCCATCTTCGACCATCCCCGCAACCTCCGACATCCCACCACCTGGCACGCACGCACCTACGGCCTGCTCACCGCCAACCCCTTCGGCCTCTCCTACTTCACCCACGACCGCAAGAACAAGCACAAGGGCGACCACACGCTCGAAGAGGGCGAGACCCTCACCTTCCGCTACCGCATCTACTTCCACGTAGGCGACGAGAAGCAGGGCGCCGTGGCCGCACGCTACGCCGACTACGCCCAGCCCCCGACCGCCGCGTGGAAGTGAGCCGGGAGACCCACGCCGCCGGCCGCCTTGAGGAACTGCCATGTTCTTCCTTGGCCTCCACGTGACCATCTGGGTCATCCTCCTGCTCTACTTCGTGGGCATGCTGGCCATGGGCTGGTGGAGCAAGCGGGTGATTCACGACCGCGAGGGCTTCCTGCTGGGCAACCGCCAGTTCGGGGTCCCGCTGATGGTGATGCACGCCTTCGGGGCGGGCACGCACCCGGGCGACGTGGCGGGAGTGACGAGCAAGACCGTGGAGCGCGGCGGCTCGGGCATCTGGGTGTCGTGGATGTGGATGTTCGGCACCCCCTTCTACTGGCTCATCGCGCCCATCGTGCGGCGGATGCGCTGCCTGACCATGGCCGACTACTTCGAGGAGCGCTTCGGGAAGGCCGCCAGCGCCCTCTACGTGGTGGTGGCCATGGTGGGGATGACCATCGCCACCGCCAGCGTGCTCCTGGCCACCACCCGCACGGTGCAGGGCATGATGGGCAAGGCGGCGGTGGAGAGGGAGACCAAGCGGGCCGAGGTGGTGGAGGACGTGGACTGGGAGAGGCGGGGGGTGGCCACAGGGCGGGAGGCCGACGCCTGGTTCTTCGGCATCCTCTTCGTGGCCACCGCAGTGTTCGTGGTCTACAGCTACTGGGGCGGGATCGTGGCCGCGGTGCGTACGGACATGGCCCAGGGCCTGATGATCATCGCCCTGTCCTTCATCGCCATCCCCCTGGCCCTGCACGAGGTAGGCGGCTGGGCCGCGGCCAAGCACACCCTGGAGACCTCGGCCCGGGCGGGCGAGAACTACCTGGGCCTCTTCGACCCCAAGTACTTCTCCTTGCTCACCGTGCTGGTGCTGTGCATCAACGCCCCGTTCAGCATGATGGCCCAGCCCCACCTCATCTCCGTCACCGCCGCGGGCAAGACCGAGTGGGAGGGGCGGATGGGCTTCACCTACGGCAACATCCTCAAGCGCATCTGCACCATGGGCTGGTGTATCCTCGCCCTGTGCTGGCTGGCCTTCCTCATCGGCAAGGGCAGCAGCGTCCATCCCGACGCGGCCTTCGGCGACTCCGTGCGCTACCTCCTGCCCCACGTCCTCCAGGGCCTCATGCTGGCCTGCGTGCTGGCCGCCGCCATGTCCTCCGGCGACGCCCTCCAGGTGACCATCGCGGGCCTCTTCTCCCAGAACGTCTATCGCCCCTACATCCGCCCCGGGGCCGACGAGGCGCACTACGTGAAAGTGACCCGCCTAACCGGGGTGGTGATCATCGCCGCCGCGCTGGCCTTCGCCATCGCCATGCGAGAGAGTGTGGTGAAGACCATCCTCGACTACTTCAATATCACCGCCGCGGCGGGCATCGCCGTGGTCCTGGGCATCCTGTGGCGGCGGATGAACACCCCCGGCGTGTTCGCCAGCATCATCACCGCCGCAGCTATCTTCGTGGCCACCCGCTACGCCATCTCCTGGAACCTCGCCGATCTCGCCCAGCGCGAGGCCGTCGTCGTCACCCGCGTCGCCGAGGAGGACGTCGATGCTCTCAAGGAGCAGGGCAAGCTCCTGGTCACGGACACCGTGAAGGACCGCGAGGGGGCCAAGCGCACCCGCCATCACCTGGTCGAGTGGGGACCCGGGGCCTCCTCCTATCGCTCGTGGGTCGACCGCCAGTTCCTGGGCTGGACGGGCAAGAAGCTGGGCGACCTGCGCCTGGCGTGCACGCGGTTCACGACCACGGCCATGCCGCTGCTCTTCGGCACCCTGGCGGGCATCGTGGGTAGCCTGCTCACGCGCCCGCCGAAGCCCGAGGTCACCGACAAGTTCTTCCGCAAGATCTACGTGCCCATCGGTCAAGAGCAGAAGCTGGAGCTCCCGCTCGACGAGGCGGTGCCTGCCCACAGGCGGTGGGTGAGCTGCTGCGGCCTCTTCCTGGTGAAGCCCACGCGGCAGTCCTGGGTGGGCTTCCTGGTCACGCTGGCCATCTGCCTCGTGCTGGTGGGCCTCATGTATCTCCTGTTGAGCTGACCGGCCTGGCGGCGGCGCGGGGCGGGCCGCCTCTTGGGGCGGCTGCGGGCGTCTTGATCCTACGCCAGGCTGGCCGTATAATGGGAGGCGGTCGAGGCTTGCGTCTCGGCCTCGCGTCTTCGCACCCATTCTGTCCGCGCGGGCGGCGAGCCCTTTCCGGCGTGCCCCGGCAGGCGTCGGGCCGCCGCCCGGGCGGCGGCTGTAGAAGGAGCGCGTGCATGCGCCGTCGAGAGCTGTTGTGGTTGAGCGTCATCGCCGTGCTGGTGGTCCTCCAGGCGGCCCCCGCGGCGAACGAGGAGGACGCCAGCTACGAGAAATACAAGCGGTTCGTGGCCGTCCTCGAGCAGGTCAAGCGCCACTACGTGCGGCCCGTGGAGGAGGAGAAGCTCTTCCTGGGCGCCTACAAGGGCATGCTGGCCGAGCTCGACCCCTATAGTCAGTACATGACCGCCGAGGACATCCAGCAGCTCCAGGTCGACACCGAGGGAGAGTTCGGCGGTCTGGGCATCGAAATCACCCTCGACCAGAACAACATCCTCACCGTCATCACCCCCCTGGAGGACACGCCGGCCATGCGGGCCGGGGTGCTGCCCGGCGACCGCATCATCGAAATCGAGGGGGAGAGCACCTACAACATGACCCTCATGGACGCCGTCAAGCGCTTGCGCGGGAAGCCCGGCACCAAGGTCACCATCACCGTGATCCACGAAAACCGACCGGGGCGCGAAAAGCTCACCATCACCCGCGACATCATCACGGTCCACAGCGTCCGGGCCGCGAAGATGGTCGACGAGAAGGCCAAGATCGGCTATGTGCGGATGAGCAACTTCCAGAAGACTACCCCCGAGGAGCTCAAGGACGCCGTGGATGGGCTCCGCGAGGACGGCATGCAGGCTCTCATCATCGACTTGCGGCGCAACCCGGGCGGCCTGCTCGACAGCGCCGTCAAGGTCACCGACCTGTTCATCGAAAGCGGCGTGATCGTCTCTACCAAGGGACGCACCCCCGACACCGTCCACCGTTTCGCCGCCCACCAGGAGGGCACCTTCCCCGACTTCCCCCTGGCCCTTCTCACCTCCAACTACAGCGCCAGCGGCTCCGAGATCTTCGCCGGGGCGGTCCAAGACCACCGGCGCGGCATCCTCGTGGGCACCCGCACCTTCGGGAAGGGCTCCGTCCAGAGCATCCTTCCCGTGGACGGCGGCGCCCGGCTGCGCCTCACTACCGCACGCTACTACACGCCCAGCGGCAGGATGATCCACCGCGAGCGCGGCGCCAAGGAGGAAGAGCCCTGGGGCATCCAGCCCGATATCGAGGTCGAGACCACCTACGAGGAAGAGCTCGGCCTCCTCGAGCACTGGCGCGAGGAGCGGGTGGAAGAGAACGTGGAGGACGACCTGCCTGAGCAGCCCGACGAGCCGCTCCCTCAGGAGGACGAGGGAGAGGGCGAGAAAGAGGAGTTCGTCGACCGCACGCTCAACAGCGCCATCGACGCCCTCAAGGCCGTCCTGGTCTACCGAAAGCGCTGAGCGCCCGGGCCCGGCGCCCGCATCACGACCCCTGGTCCTCCTCCCGTTCGGATGCAGCCCCGGCTCGCCATTCCGGCGGAAGCTACGATACCCAGCGCGGCCGGGCCGGGAGTACCGGGCGCCACGCGGGGCCCCACTCGCTCCCATGCGCATCCTAGGCATCGAGACCTCCTGCGACGAGACCGCGGCAGCCATCGCCGAGGACGGCGCCCAGATCCGGGCCAACGTGGTCGCCTCCCAGACGCACCTCCACGCCAAGTACGGCGGCGTGGTGCCCGAGATCGCCTGCCGCGCACACGTGGAGACCATCGTCCCTACCATCGACCAGGCCCTGGAGCAGGCCGGTACGGGCCTGGACGACCTCGACGCCGTGGCCGTGACCACCTGCCCGGGCCTCATTGGGGCATTGCTCGTGGGCCTCTCGGCGGCCAAGGCGCTCAGTTGGCTCCTGGAGGTGCCCCTGGTGGCCGTCAACCACATCCACGCCCACCTCTACGCGCCCACGCTGGAGGCTCCGCTGGACTACCCCCTGGTGGGCCTCGTCGCCTCCGGCGGCCACACCGTGCTCCTCCACGCCCAGAGCCCCATCGACATGGACGTGCTGGGCACCACCACGGACGACGCCGCGGGCGAGGCCTTCGACAAGGCCGCCGCCGTGCTCGGCCTCCCCTACCCCGGCGGCCCGGCCATCGACCGCGCCGCCAGGGACGGGGATCCCGGCGCCGTGCACTTCCCCAGGACCATGCTGGAGCCCGGCTCGCTGGACTTCAGCTTCAGCGGCCTCAAGACCGCGGTCCTCTACCACTGCCGCGGCCAGGGAGCCCGCGGCCTGGAGGGCGAGCCGCCGCCGCGCGAGGAGGTGCCCGACCTGGCGGCCAGCTTCCAGGAGGCGGTGGTCGACGTGCTGGTGGCCAAGAGCCTCCGGGCCGCGGCCGACCACGGCGTGCGCACCCTGGTGGCGGGCGGCGGGGTGGCCTGCAACAGCCGGCTCCGCGAGCGCCTGGCCGCCGAGGCATCGGAGGCGGGCCTCGCCCTGCGCTTCGCTCCGCCGGCCCTGTGCACGGACAACGCGGCGATGGTCGCGGGCATCGCCGCGCCCCTTCTGGAGGCCGGGCGCGTGGCATCGCCGGACGTCACGGCCGTGGCCCAGCTGCCCTTCACCCGCGCCCCCAGGAAAGGGAAGAGCCAGCGATGAACGTGGAGACCCTGCGCCAGCTCCTCGAGCACCTGCGGAGCGGCGAGGTGAGCGTGGCCGAGGCGATGGAGCGCATCCGCCGACTGCCCTTCGAGGAGCTGGACTTCGCCACGGTGGATACCCACCGCGCCCTGCGCTGCGGGTTCCCCGAGGTGATCTTCTGCCAGGGCAAGACCCCCGCCCAGGTGGCGGCCATCGCCCAGCGGCTCCTGGCCCACGACGCCGAGGTGCTCGCCTCACGGGCCGACGCGGCGACGTTCGAGGCCGTCCAGGCCGTCCACCCCGCCGCCGAATACCACGAGCCGGCACGGATGATCGTGTGCAACCGCAAGCCCAAGGACCCGCCCCCAGGCACCATCCTGGTGGTCAGCGCCGGCACGTCCGACATCCCCGTGGCCGAGGAGGCGCGGGTGACCGCCGAGCTGCTGGGCAACACCGTCCAGAAGCTCTACGACGTGGGCGTGGCGGGCCTTCACCGTCTTCTTCAGCGGGCGGGAAAGGTCTTCGACGCCAACGTGCTGATCGTGGCCGCGGGGATGGAGGGCGCCCTGGCCAGTGTGGTGGGCGGGCTCACCGACCGACCGGTCATCGGCCTGCCCACCAGCGTGGGCTACGGAGCCAGCTTCGGCGGCCTCGCCGCCCTCCTCGCCATGCTCAACAGCTGTGCCTCCGGGGTGTGCGTGGTGAACATTGACAACGGCTTCGGCGCGGGCTATATTGCCTCGATGATCAACCACACCAATCTTCCGGCTCCCGAGGGGGACGGGCAGGAATAGCCAGCCAGGAGGGCCGCATGTCCCAACGCCAGGAGGTCATGGACCGCATCCGCGAGTTGCGTCTCGTCGCCGTCGTGCGGTCCACCGCCGAGCAGGTGCGGCCCGTCGTCGAGGCCCTGCTGGACGGCGGCGTGCAGGCCATCGAGATCACGTTCACCGTGCCCCGAGCCGCGGCCATGATCCGGCAGGTGGCCCAGGACTTCGGCCAGCAGGCGCTCCTGGGCGCGGGCACGGTGGTCGACGCCCAGAAGGCGGCCGACGCCATCGACGCGGGGGCGCGCTACGTAGTGGCGCCGAACACCGACTTCGAGACCATCGGCCTGTGCGCCCAGCGCGACGTGGCCGTGGTGCCTGGCGCCTTCACCCCCACCGAAGTGTGCGCCGCATGGAAGGCGGGGGCCGACTGTGTGAAGCTCTTCCCCGCGGGCATCCTGGGCATCCCCTACCTGAAGGCCCTCCGCGCCCCCCTGCCCGACGTGCCCATCATGCCCACCGGCGGCGTGGACGCCTCGAACGCGGCTGACTGGCTCCGCGCCGGCGCCGTGGCCTTGGGCGTGGGCTCCAAGCTGGTGCTCAAGGACGCGCTGGCCAGCAGCGACTATGCGCGGATCACTGAGGCCGCGGAGACGTTCCGGGCCGCCATCGCCGAGGTCGAGGAGTGACGGTGTTCCGCCCTGCCGACCTGATGGCTCAGCTCCGCCGCGAGCCCCAGGCCCACAAGGGGCGCTTCGGCCGCGTCCTGGTCCTCGCCGGCTCCACGGGCTTCGCCGGGGCAGGCTGCATGGCCGCCCGGGCGGCCCTGGTGAGCGGAGCCGGCCTGGTGACCCTGGGCGTGCCCCGCTCCCTGCTGCCCGTGGTGGCCACCAAGCTCACGGCGTGCATGACCCATCCATTCCCCGAGGTGCGGGAGGGGGCCTTCGCCCTGGGCGCCCTGCGTTCCATCCTCGAGTTCGTTCAGCGCTCCACCGTGGTGGCCCTGGGGCCAGGCATCGGGCGCCACCGCTCGACCCAGAAGCTGGTGCACGCCCTGCTCCGCTCGCTGGAGCGTCCCACGGTGGTCGATGCCGACGGGCTCAACGTCCTGGAAGGACACCCGGAGGTGCTCCGCGAGGCCCCCGGGCCGCTGGTGCTCACGCCCCACCCGGGCGAGATGGGCCGCCTCACCGGCCTCCCCATCTGCCAGGTACAGTCGCAGCGCGAGGAGCTGGCGACCGACTTCGCGCGCCGCCACCGCCTGGTCCTGGCCCTCAAGGGCCACGACACCGTGGTCACCGACGGCGAGCGGGTCCACGTGAACCGCACCGGCAACCCGGGGATGGCCAGCGGCGGCACTGGCGACGTGCTCACGGGCATGGTCGCCGGCCTCCTGGCCCAGGGGCTGGAGCCCTTTCCCGCAACGTGCCTCGCCGTCCACGTCCACGGTCTGGCCGGCGACCTGGCGGCCCTCCGCACCGGCGAGCTTTCCCTCACTCCCGCCGAGCTTCTGGGAAGCCTGCCCGACGCCTTCCTCGCCGCCGCCGAGCGCCAGCCCGACGAGCCGCAAGAAGACTAGAGGAGCCCCCATGCTCAAGGAAGTCCAAATGCCCAAGCTCGGCCAGACGGTCGAGGAAGCCACCATCGAGGCCTGGCACAAGAGCGAAGGCGACCCCGTCGAAAAGGGCGAGGTGCTCCTCGAGATCACCACCGACAAGGCCACCCTGGAGGTCGAATCCTACTTCCCCGGCGTGGTCAAGAAGCTGCTCTACACCGCCGGCGACACCGTGCCCGTCAACGCCGTCCTGGCCTTCATCGGCGAGCCCGAGGACGAGGCGACCGACGAGCAGGTCCAGAATGCCCTGGCCAACGCGGCCGCCGCCGCGCAGCCGAAGGCGGCCCCGGCCCCCCCGCCGCCCGAAGAGCCGGCACCCCAGCCAGGAGCCCCCGAGGCGCCGTCGCAGCGACCGCCGAGCCAGCCGGCGCCCCAGGCCCCTCCGCCCCCGGCCGCCCCTTCCGAGCGTCCGCCCGAGCGGCCCTACCGCATCCTCGCATCGCCGCGAGCCCGGCGGGTGGCCAGGGAGCGCAAGACCCCGCTCCAGCTCGTCCAGGGCTCGGGGCCGAAGGGCCGCATCCTCGAGCGCGACGTCCTGGCCTACGCCCAGGAGCTGGAGGCGCGGCGGGTCACCCCCACGGCCCTCGAGCTCGCCTACCAGCGGGGGGTGGACCTCAACCGCATCGCGGGCAGCGGCCCGGGAGGGCGCATCGTGAGGGCCGACGTCGAGGAGGCCCCCGCCCGGCCTCGCGTGCCCCTGGGACAGCCGGTGCCGCTGACGGCCATGCGCCGTGTGGTAGCCCAGCGGATGGCCCACAGCAAGTCCACCATCCCCCACTTCTATCTGACCATGGACGCGGACATGACGCGGGCCGTGGCCCTGCGCCAGGAGCTGGGCGAGCAGGGGGGGCGGAAAGTCTCCTTCAACGACCTCATCGTCCGGGCCTGCGCCCTGGCCTTCGCCGAGGTGCCGGAGATGAACGTCGCCTGGGCCGACGGCTCGGTGGTCTACCGCCGGGAGGTGAACATCGGCCTCGCCGTGGCCATCGAGGGAGGGCTGCTGGTGCCCGTGGTGCGGGGGTGCGAGCGCAAGTCGCTCGCGGAGATCGCCGCGGCCAGCGCGGCGCTCATCGAGAAGGCCCGCAACAAGCGCCTCACCCCCGAGGAATACGAGGGCGGATGCCTCACCGTCTCCAATCTGGGCATGTTCGGAGTGGCAACGGTCGCGCCCATCATCAACCCTGGCGAGGTGGCCATCCTGGGCGTGGGGCGCATCGCGCCCCGGGCGCTCGCCACGGAGGAGGGCTTCGTGGTCCGCCAAATGACCACCCTTACCCTGGCCTGCGACCACCGCCTGGTGGACGGCGTGATCGGAGCCCGGTTCCTCGACGCGGTCAAGACCGCCCTGGAGGCCCCCCAGACCCTCACCTGAGCGCCGGCCGGGCAATTGGGCTTGACAGAGGGCGCGGGCCACTCTATACTCATACGCCGTTGCGAGGGCGAGGCTTCGTGGAAGCTGCGCCCTCGCGTTGTTTCACCGCACGGGAAGCGCCGCGATGGACCTCGCCGCACCGCTGGGAACCGAGGACATCCTGCCCGAGCAGGCCCCCCTGTGGCAGCGGGTGGAGGCCACGGCCCGCCACGTTTTCGCCCGCTACGGCTACGGCGAGATTCGCACCCCCATCTTCGAGCACACCCGCCTGTTCGTGCGCAGCATCGGGGAGGCCACGGACATCGTGGAGAAGGAGATGTATACCATCGGGGAGGGGGAGGACAGCCTGACCCTCCGCCCCGAGGCCACCGCTCCCGTGGTGCGGGCCTACCTGGAGCACAATCTCCACAAGGTCAAGCGGTTCCAGAAGCTCTACTACATCGGCCCCATGTTCCGCCACGAGCGTCCCCAGGCGGGCCGCAAGCGCCAGTTCCACCAGTTCGGGGTGGAGGCCATCGGCGCCACCGACCCCCTGCTGGACGCCGAGGTGGTGAGCCTGGCCTGCCACCTGTTCGAGGAGCTGGGCCTCGCCGGCTGCCGCCTGCGGCTCAACGCCATCGGCACCCCGGAATCGCGCAGCGACTACCGCGAGCTCATCCGCGCCCGGCTCGGCGAGCAGGCCCAGAAGCTGTGCCCCGACTGCCGCCGGCGGCTGGAGCGAAACGTCTTCCGCGTCCTCGACTGCAAGCGCGAGGGCTGCATCGCCGTCACCCGCCAGCTTCCCCGCATTCTCGACCACCTGCCGGAGGGCGAGCGCGACCACTTCGCCCGCGTGTGCTCGGCCCTGGAGGCCGCGGGCGTGGCCTTCCACGAGGACCCCTACCTGGTACGCGGCTTCGACTACTACACGGGCACCGTCTTCGAGGTCACCCACGGAGCCCTGGGGGCCCAGGACGCGGTGTGCGGCGGCGGGCGCTACGACCGCCTGATCGCCGACTTCGGCGGGCCGGACCTGGGAGCGGTGGGCTTCGCGGTGGGCGTCGAGCGCGTGCTCATGGCCCTCCAGGCGGGCGAGGAGCCGACGCCCCCGGCCCCGCTGGACCTCTATATCGTGACCCTCGGCGAGGCCGCGCGCCAGGCCGCCTTCGCCCACCTCGGCGTGCTGCGCAAGGCGGGCCTGGCCGCCGACATGGACTTCGAGGGGCGCAGCATCAAGGCCCAGATGCGCACCGCCGACAAGCTGGGGGCACGGCACGTGACCGTGATCGGGGACGACGAGCTGGCCCGCGGCACCCTGGCGCTCAAGCACATGGCGAGCGGAGAGGAGGTCGAGCTGCCCGATATCCACGCCCTGGCCCGCAAGCTGCGCCAAGGCCGCGGCCAGGGGGCCGGCGGCATCGACCATAATCCGTAGCAGCCCTCCCGCCGCAAGGGGTACGTCCCCCGCGGGGCGGCCCCGACGATCCCCGACCGCATGGCCCCTGTCAAGCGAAAGGTCTCCTCCCATGCGTCTCCAGCGCACGCACACGTGCGGCGAGCTGAGCGCCCAACACGTCGGCCAGAGCGTGACCCTCTGCGGATGGGTCCACACGAGCCGCGACCACGGCGGCGTGATCTTCATCGACCTCCGCGACCGCTACGGCCTCACCCAGGTGGTCTTCTCGCCCGACCACAGCCAGGCGGTGCACGACGCCGCCGAGGGCTTCCGCTCCGAGTACGTCATCGCCTGCCGGGGCACCGTGTCCCATCGCCCCGAGGGGATGGTGAACCCCAAGCTGCCCACCGGCGAGATTGAGGTCTACGTGGACGAGGTGGAGCTGCTCAACGAGGCCGAGACCCCGCCCCTGGAGATCGACGACGCGGTGGAGGTCTCCCAGGAGCATCGCCTCCGCTACCGCTACATCGACCTGCGGCGGCCCGGGGTCCAGAGCCGCTTCGTGTTCCGCAGCCGCTGCTTGAAAGTCATTCGCGACTACTTCGCGGCCCGGGACTTCGTGGACGTGGAGACCCCCCTGCTGACCAAGAGCACGCCCGAGGGGGCGCGCGACTACCTGGTGCCCAGCCGCCTGAACCCGGGGCACTTCTACGCCCTGCCCCAGTCGCCCCAGCTTTTCAAGCAGGTGCTGATGGTCGCCGGCCTCGACCGCTACGTCCAGATCGTCAAGTGCCTCCGCGACGAGGACCTGCGAGCCGATCGCCAGCCAGAGTTCACCCAGCTCGACGTGGAGATGGCATTCATCGCCGAGGAGGACGTCTACGCCCTCATCGACGGCCTGATGGCCGAGCTCATGGGCCGGATACTGGGCCGCGACCTCGAGCTGCCCATCCCCAGGCTCACCTACCAGGAGGCCATGGACCGCTACGGCACGGACCGGCCCGACCTGCGCTACGGCATGGAGTTCGTGGACATCGGTGAGATCGCCACGGCCTGCGAGTTCCGCGTCTTCGCTTCCGCCATCGAGCAGGGCGGCCAGGTGCGCGGCTTCAACGCCAAGGGCGGCGCCCGCTACACCCGCCGCGAGCTCGACCTGTTGGCCGAGTGGCTCAAGCAGTTCGGGGCCAGGGGCCTGGCCTGGCTGAAGGTGGGCGAGGGGGGCGCCCTGGCCTCCTCCATCGCCAAGTTCTTCACCCCCGACCACAAGGCGGCCCTGGCCCGCAAGATGGGCGCCGAGCCCGGCGACCTCCTGGTCTTCGTGGCCGGCCCGCGGCCCGTGGTGGCCACCGCGCTCGACGAGCTGCGCCGACGCCTCGCCCGGGAACTGGACCTCGTGCCCCGCGAGGAGTTCGCCTTCTGCTGGATCGTCAGCTTCCCCCTCTTCGAGTGGAACGAGGAGGCCAAGCGCCCCGACCCCCGCCACCACCCCTTCACCTCCCCCCACCCCGACGACCTCGGCCACCTCGAGGGCAGGCCGCTCGAGGTGCGGGCCAGGGCCTACGACCTGGTGCTCAACGGCACCGAGATCGGCGGGGGCAGCATCCGTATCCACCGCCGCGAGCTCCAGCAGCGCATCTTCCGCCTCCTGAACATCGGGGAGGAGGAGGCGCAGGAGAAGTTCGGCTTCCTCCTCGACGCCCTCCGGTACGGGGCCCCGCCCCACGGCGGCATCGCCCTGGGCCTCGACCGCCTGGTGATGCTGCTCCTGGGCCTGGAGAGCATTCGCGACGTCATCGCCTTCCCCAAGACCCAGCGGGCCATCGACCTGATGACCGGCGCCCCCACCGAGGTGGGCGAGCGCCAGCTCGAGGAGCTGGGCCTCCGCCTGCGGATCTAGCCGGCCTCTGCCAGCCGCTTCCCCTCCCGCGAAGCCGCGGCGGGAGAAGCGCTTGAGCCACGGGAACGAGGCGCGTGGCCACGTCTCGCACGGCCCTGGCCATCTGCGAGAGAATCAGCCAGCCGGAGACCAGGATGCCCTGGACCGCCTGCTCGACGAAGCGCTGGCGCGCCGGCCGTAGCACGGCGATGCAGGCCAGAAGCTACGCGCGCCAAAACCGCTCTGAGATAGGCTTGTCACGTGCGTGCGCCGGGTCGGGCTCATCACCCCCGAAGGGCCTAGCGGGTGTCCGATCTGGACCTTCTAGCATGGGCACATTGCAGCTATTTGCCGGAGTCCAGCTCTCGGACCACGGCGGGGGACTCGGCGCCCACGCCATCCGATTCCTGCTGAGCGGGGTGGCATAGAAACCACAGCACGACTGCCAGGAACGCCCCGCCCCCGAGGAGAAAGAGCAGGGCGTGGCACAGGAAGCTCACCGTCTGCGGCGAGCCCCACACCGGCTCGCGGCCCAGCGACCTGGGGCCCCGCCGGTCCGTGCCCCATACCGGCGTGCCTTGCTCCCGGGGCTTGCGCGGCGTCATGGGCCGGTCCCCGCGGCTGGGCCTTGCTCACCGGCCCCCGCCTGGGCCGCGATGTCGCGGAAGGTCAACGACTCGAGGCCCATCTGCTTGAGGTCGCCACAGGCCTGGATGAGTTCGGCCACGGCGTCGGCCTCGGGGCCTCCGGGACGCAGGGCGATGGCGTCGCCGTGGCCGCGCATAGCGCCCACGACGTGGCCCGGGGTGATGCGCTCGAGCGGCCTGGCCGGCTGGTAGGCGTGGGCCGAATCGCTGAGGGTTTCCACGCACAGCCCGTGCTCCACGAGCACGTGGAGCACGTCGGCCACCAGGCGGGAGGGGGCGTGCAGGCGGTCGGCGAGGTCGCGTGTCGAGAGGCCGCCGCCATCCCGCTGGAAGGCCGCGGCCAGCGTGGCCATGGCGCGGAGCGCCAGGGCCTCGCGAGAGGCGTAGCTGGCCGCCGCGGCGCGCTGCTCCTCCCAGTAGCGGACCACGTGGTCGCTGGCCCACGCCAGCTCGGCGCCCAGGAGGGCCAGTGCCCAGCTCAGGTAGAGCCAGATCATGAAGATAGGCACCGCCGCGAACGTGCCGTAGACGGCGTTGTAGCGCCCTACCCCCAGCTGTAGCGTCGTGTACGCCCAGTAGCACAGGTGCCACGCCGTGCCCCCCACCACGCCCCCCACGAGCGCCGAGCGCACCCGGACCCGCGTGTTGGGCATGAACAAGTAGACGGCGGCGAAGGCCACCCACGCGCCCGCCAGGGGGGCTACCCGCAAGGCCGCCTCGGAGGCCAGGTCGAGCAGCAGGTAGCGCTCCACCACCCCGCTGCGCAGCACCGTGGTGGCGCTCATGGCGGCCAGCAGCAGGATGGGCGCCGTGACCAGCACGCTCACGTAGTCGGTGAACTTGCGGAACCACGTGCGACTGCGCCGCACGCCCCAGATTTCGTTGAAGCTGCGCTCGATCGTGCCCAGCACCTTCAGCGTGGTCCACACCAGGAACAGCAGGCCGATGGCGCCCAGGGCCTGGACGTTCGTCCGCTCGATATAGTCCAGTATCCGCTCCACCACGTCGTGCTGGCCCGCGGCCACCCACTTGAGCACCACCGGCTTGAGCCGCTCCTGCACCCCCAGGCCCTTGAGCACGGCGAAGCCGAACGCCAGGAGGGGCACCAGCGATAGAAGGGTCACGTAGGCCAGGGCCGTGGCCCGCATGGTGCACCGGTCGGAGAAGAAGTTGCGGAGGGCCAGGGTCGCCACCCGCACGACGTGCAGCCCGCGGGCCTCCCCCCTCGATCGGCTGGGTACGTCGCTCCACAGGTCGACGAGGAGGAACCGACGGGCTCGTCGCAGCCATTGCACCATGGCTATTGGCCTCGCAAGCGCCCTGGCACCCCGGGACAGGTCCGGCGCCGGAGAGCGCGTCAGGGCTTGGGCGCGTTCTCGGCCTCCGGGGCCTGGCTCTCGGGCTCGATCAGCTTGAGCGTGGCCCGGGCGGTGTGAGCATCGGGGAAACCGGGGTCGATCTCCAGGGCCTTGCTGAGCAGACGCCGCGCGGCTTCCCGTTGGCCGGCGGCGAAGCGCACCATACCCAGGTGGTAGAGATAGGTGGGCGTGGCAGGGGCGAGCTCCAGGGCGGCCTCGAGCTCCCGCCGGGCGCCCGCGTGGTCCTTCCTGAGGAACAGCACCCAGCCCAGGGTATCGCGGTACGCGGCGACCCTGGGGCTGTGGCGCACGGCGGCCGCGGCCAAGCGCTGGGCCTCATCCAGCTTGTCCGGCTTGTGCACCGCGTAGAGCCATGCCAGGTTGTTCGCCGCGGGGGCATGTTCGGGCCGCACGGCCAGGATCGCGCGGTAGGCCTCCACGGCGCGCTCCACCTCGCCCCGATCTGCGAACCACTGGGCCAGCTCGTACCACCGGGGAAGGTCCTTCTTGTCCAGACGCTCCGCGGCGCGCCGGTACGCCTCGCCCGCGTCCTCTTCCTCGCCCTTGAGCTCCAGTAGGTTGGCGAGCACCATTTGGGCCTCGCCCGACTGGGGGCGCAGGCGCACCAGCTCGCGGGCCGCCTCGAGGGCAGCCCCCAGGGCGCCGGCGCTGCGGCGAGCCATGGCCAGCGCGTGGAGAATGGCCGGCTCCTCGGGAGCCGCCTCGTGGGCGGCCTCGAAGAGCTTGACCGCCCCACTCCGCCATCCCAAGGCTCCCGCCGCGTAGCCCACCACCAGGGTGGTGGCCAGCTCGCGCTGGCGGGTGAGCCGGGCCAGGGCCTCATCGAGCCACCGGGCGAACTCGGCCCCCGCGGTCGCCAGGCGCTCCAGTTCCTTGCCCGCCGCCTCCTCGGCCCCCGTCGCGGCGAGGACGACGATCATCGCCGGCGAAGGCGGAGCGTCCTCGGGCCGCACCTCCTGGGCCTCCAACGCCGCCGCCCTGGCCGAAGGCAACTGGCCGGCCCCCAGGCACGCCGCGGCCTGCCACTTGAGGAGCGCGTAGCGCCGGGCCCCCTCGGCGTCGCGCGCCGCCCGCTCCAGCCGCTCCGCGGCGTCGGCGAAGTGCTCCGGGCCCTGGAAGAGCCGCAGGAGGCCCAGCTCGGAGTCCACGGGCAGGTCGGGCGCCTGCTCGAGCAGGCGCTCGTAGAGCTTGGCCGCCCCCGTGAGATCGCCCCGCCGCCGGTAGACGCCCACGGCGACGTGACGCGCCGCCTCGTGGGCCGGGTCCTCGGCCAGGACGCCGCTGGCTTCTTCGAGGGCTTTCTCCAGGTTTCCCTCTCGGAGGTACTCCTGGGCGAGTCGGGCGCCGACGGTGTGCCGCTCGTCCTTGGTGCGGGGCTCGAGCGAGAGCAGGTGGGTGATCGCCGCCTCGGGCCGCCCGGCCTGGGACAGGGCATCCACGTACTCCAGCTGAAGGGGCAGGCGGTGGGGGACCGCGGCGGCCATGGTGCGATAAGTCTCCAGGGCCTCGGCCACCCTCCCCAGACGGAGGGCTACCCGGGCGCTCTCGAGCCGAGCGGGCACGAGGTCAGGAGCGGCCAGCCGGGCCACGCCCAGGTGCTGGGCGGCGAGCTCCAGCGCGCCCAGGCGACTGGCCAGCAGGCCCGCCAGCAGGCGCAGCCGCCAGTCGTAGGCAGAGCGGTCGACCGCCGTCTGGCAATGGGCGAGAGCCTTCCCGTACTGCTCCGCCCCCGCCGCCACCAGGGCCCGGGCCAGCGGCCCCGGCACGTAGGACCGGTCGGCGTCCTGGCGGGCCAGGACGGCCACTTGCGCGTCGGCGAACCTCTGGGTCGCCACCACCGCGGACAGGAGCCGCTGGAAGGCGGCCTCGTGGGCGGGGTCCTCGGCCAGGACGCTCTGGCAGGCCTTCACCGCGGCGGCGTAGTCGCCCCTCTCGAAAGCCAGCTGGGCCGCCAACAGGTTCGCCGCAACCATTTGGGGGGCGAGGCGGAGGGCCCGCCGACAGGTCCCCTCCGCGGCCGCCAGCTTGCCCGCTCGGCGGTAGGCCCGGGCCAGCTCGAGGAGCACGTCGGGGCTCTCCGGGTGGTCGTCCGCCATCTGCTCCCGCACCCCCACGGCCTGGACCTCCTGGCCGGCGGCCGCGTGGCGCATAGCCAGGAAATCGGCGACCAGGGCGTTGCCGGGGGCCAGCTCCTGGGCCTCCCCGGTGATGGCCACCGCCTGTTGGCGCCAGCCGGCGAGGTCGAACGCCAGGGCGATGTTCAGGAGGAGGGCCAGCCGCCGCCTGGTCTCCGGCTGGTCCCTGGTGGCCTCGACCAGGCGCTGGAACGCCTGGGGGACCGGGGGGCGGACGTCGGGCACGCCGGCCAGGACAGCGCGAATGGCCTGGGCGTCGCCCTTGGCCAACCACAGGTGAGCGAGCACGGGGCGTGCGTGCTGCGCGTCGCCGCCCCGGTGCAGCTGGGAGCACAGGCGGATGGCGCCCTCGAGGTCGCCCTGCCCCTGGGCCGCGACGATGGCCGCGACGCGGTGCAGCCGCGGCGCCTCCTGCAATTCCGTGTCCGGCCCCAGAACCCCGGCCGCCTCCTCGAACCGGCGCTGCTGGAGGAGGACCAGAGCCAGGCGAGCGGCCACGGCGGGGCCGGGGCGGCGCTCGTGGAGCGCCGCGAGGGTGGCTCGCGCCTCGTCCCACTCGTTTTGGAAGCGGTAGTAGTCGGCGAGCAGGAGGCGGGGGCCTTCCTCCTCGGGGGCCAGCCGGATGGCGGCCTCCACGGCGGCCTTGGCCTCGGCCTTGCGCCCGCTCCACACCAGGGCCCTGGCGAGGCGGACCCGGGCGTCGAGGTCGTCGGGCTCCAGGCTCACCAGCTTGCGCAGCACGCGGGCCGCGTCCTCGTAGCGCTCCATGCGGGTGTAGAGCTCGGCCAGTGCCTTGCGGGTTTCCCGAGCGTCGGGCTCGAGGGCCACCAGCTCGGCCAATTGGGCGGCGGCCAACTCGAGGCGGCCCGCCTGGCGGTAGGCCGTCGCCAGGTTGATGCGGCTGGAGCGGAAGGTGGGGTCGGTGGACAGGACGCGGCGGAACTCGTGGATGCCCAGCGCCACCTGGCCGATGCGCAGGTAGGCGCGGCCCAAGAGATCGCGGGCCGCCAGGTCCGACGGATCGGCGTCCAGGCGTCCTAGGAGCTGGCGGATGGCCACCTGCCACCGTCGCCGGTGTTCCACCTCCCGCAGGGCGTCGAGCACCTTTTCCTGGTCGGCGCCCCACTGGGCAAAGAGGCCCCCGCGGCGCTCCCGCTGGCGCTGGAGGGACTCCCACGAGGTGAGCCCGTCGGCCGCGGCGACCGGGGCGAGGGCAAGGCCCATGGCCGCCCCCAACGCGACCGTGCGGAGGTGCTGGTGTGTCGGTCGCACGCCTCTCTCCTGGAGGTCGTCTCAGAACCGAAGCTGACGCAACACCTGGTGCGCCCGGTCGGCCAGCGGGTCCTCGGCGTTCAGGTCGACGGCCTGCCTCAGGAAGGTGATGGCCTGGTCGGTCTTACCCACTTCCCGGTAGGCCATTCCCAGGTGGTAGTGGTAAAGGGCCTTGTGGGGCGCTCGCGCCACCGCGGCCTGGAGCCGGGCGATGGCCTCTTCGTACTCTCCCAGTTGGTAGTAGACCCACCCGACGGTGTCGAGTATGGCAGGGTGCTCGGGTTCGAGCTTCTGAGCGAAGGCGGCGGCATCGAGTGCGGTGTCCAGCTCCTGGCGCAGGTGGGCCGCGAGGTGCCAAGCCAGGTTGTTCTTGGCCACCAGGTGCTCGGGCTTGTGGCGCAGGACCTGGCGCCAGGCCTCGGCGCCGGCCCGGGGGTCGCCGCAGGCGTCGGCGAGGAGGGCCTGCTTGGCCAGCGCGCCCAGCGGCACAGCGCTTCCGGCGCCACGGCGTGCGTAGAGCTGACGTGCCCGCTCGGGCTCTCCCTGGAGGAGGACGAGGTCGGCCAGGAGCTGCTTCATGGCCGGGCTCTGGGGGCTCTCCTCCAGCATCTTCTCGCAGTGGGCGATGGCCTCCTGGCGGCGCCCCGCTTTCTCCATCAGGAGAGGCAGGAGGATGCGGGCGAACTGGCAGTCGGGCGCGAACTCCAGCACCTGCTCCAGCTCCGCCGCGGCGGTGTCGTGCCAGCCGCTGTTCTCGTAGACGAGGGCCTTGATCAGGCGGAGGGCCACGCGCCGGGCGGTATCGGGCGCATGCTCGTTGCGGCGGGCCAGGGCGGCCCAGGCGTCGAGGCCCGCCGGGGGCAGCGCGTCGCGTCGGCAGGCGGGCAGGTGCCCCACCTGCTCGCCCGCGGCGAGTCGCAGGAGGGAGAGGAGCACGCCCGCGTCGGCATCCAGCTCGTCCGCGCTCACCCGGCGGCTGAGGGCATCGAGGGCCTCGCGGCGGCGGCCCGCCAGGAAGCGAGCCGCCGCCAGGTCCAGCGTGATGGTGCGGCGGTGCTGCTCGTGGCGCTGAAGGGCGTCCTCCCCCACCGCCACGGCGTTGGGGTAGGCGCCCGCGTGGATGTAGGCGGCCAGGCGCTGGTAGGCCACGAAGGCATCGGGGTCGATCTCCTCCGCGATCTTCCCCAGGACCTTGAGGAAGTCCTCCCACCGGCCACTGGCCCGGTGCACGCGGGCCAGGAGGCCGTAGGCCGACACGCTGTCGCCCAGGACCTCGACCGCGTCCTCGGCCACCTGCTGTGCGGCCTCGTACCGCCCCCCTTCCAGGTAGTGGTCGGCGAGAGCGACGCGGGGCGCCATCTCCGCCGGGCTGGCGTCGATCACGGCCCGCAGCTCGCGCCGCCCCTCCTCGTCGCGTCCCGCGGCGAGCAGGAACTGGGCGTAGGCGGTGCGCACCGCCGTGGAGCCGGGGACGGCCCGGCGAGCCCGCTGGTAGACCTGCTCGGCATCGGCCTCCTGGCCCGCCTCTTCGTGGGTGGAGGCCCACTTGAGGTACACCTGGACCTCCTTGGGCCACAGGCGCGCCAGCCGCGCGAACTGGCGGTGGGCCGCGTGGTAGTTCCCCCGCGCCGCCTCGGCCTGTGCCAGTAGGTAGAGATAGCGGGGATTGTCGGCCTCGCGGGCGCGGGCCCGCCGGGCGAAGAGCGCGGCCCGCTCGCCGTCGCCCTCGCGGAGGCGCAGCTCGCACAGCCGGGCGGCCACGTCGGGCAGGTCGGGGCGGAGGCGGAACAGCCGCATCAACTCCCGCTCCGCCTTCTCGTGCAGGCCGCGGCGGATGCAGAACTCCAGCATCGCGTCGTAGGGCTCCGGCTGGCGCGGGGCGCGCTCGATGGCTCGCCGAAACTGCCACAGCGCCTCCTGGAGCTCCCCCTCGTCGGCCAGAAGCTCGGCCACCTGCACCCGAACGTCCAGGCGATCGGGGTCGATCTCCAGGGCCCGCAGGAAGGCGTCCTGGGCCAGGGCTCGCTGCCCGCAGCGCAGGTGGGCCATTCCCAGGGCGGCGTGGACCGTGGCGTCCTCGGGCGAGCCCTTGCTCGCGATGCCGAAGTCGTCCACGGCCCGGTGGTACTGCTCGAGCTGCATCAGGGCGCAGCCGCGCAGGTAGTGGAGCTGGACGTCGGCCATCTTCGGCCCCAGGATCTTCTCCGCCCGCGTGGTTTCCTCGACCACCTTGGCGTACTCGCCCTGTAGCAGGTAGCACTTGGCCAGGTGCACGTGGGCGTAGGCCGGGTCGTCGCCCAGCGCAAGGAGCTCCTTGAGGCGCGCGATGGCCTCCTCGTAGCGTTTCTGCTGGCCGTAGATCTCGACGGCCAGCCGCCGCGCCAGCGCCGCCATCCGCCGTGCCCTGGGGCTGGCGGACCTCATGTCGGCGGGGTCGGTGCGCTCGATGACGTAGGTGCAGTGGGCCAGCGCCTCCTCGCAGTTGCCCTCGGCGAGGACTAACTGCGCGGCGACCACCCGCGTGGTGTGCGACTCGCTGTCCTCCTCGACCGCCCTTCGGGCCAGCCGCGTGGCCTCGCCGAGCTCGCCCAGGCGGGCCATGGTCTCGGCCAGGGCGCGGTAGGCGGTGCCCTCGTGGGGATCGATGGCCAGGGCCTGGCGGGCGTGCTCCCTGGCCTTGGCCAGATGCTTGCGGGCCTCGGGGGTCAGCTCCGGGGCCTGGGGCGCGAGGGGCTCCCAGTGGCCGGCTCGGAGGTTCGCGATCTCGGCAGCTAGCACGTGGGCCTTCGACGTGGGGTCGTGGGCTGCCGCCTCGCGGGCCCAGGCCGCCGCCATGTCCAGGTCGCCCTTGCGCCGGTAGCACCGGGCCATGCCCCGCAGGAGCAGCGGGTCCTCCGGCTCGCTCTCCAGCGCTTCCTTGAAGCACGCGATGGCGCGGTCGTACTGCCCCACCTTGAAGTACAGCTTGCCCTGCTCCCGAGCCGAGTGGCGCGCCCGCCACGCCCGGTAGACCAGCACGCCGCCCACCACGCCTCCCACCACCAGGACGCCCACCAGCACCAGCAACAGGGGGCGCACGGCGCCCTCCTCGCCCCGCGGGGCGGCGACGCGGCGCGCGGATCGCTTCAGACCACAGGCCATGGATCGGTGCATCGCGTGGTCTCGGGAGAGGCAAACGCCCCAGCAGCGCTCGCCCAAGTGCCGACGACGCCACTGCTTACGCGCGAGGGACACGAACCCCGGTCCCCCGTAAGTATAGGATCTCGCGCGCCCGATGGCAACTACAGGACCTCGGTTTCCGGCCCCCCGCCTTAACGCGCCAGCCGCCGAAGCTCCACCCGCACCCTCGAGCCGCTCACCCGCACCACGTGGTACGGGCTCCCCGGAGCCGCCAGGGCGGGCGCCACGTGGTGCTCGACGCCCCCGCGCTCGCAGCGCAGCGCCAGGTGGCAGTGGCCGGCGAACACCGCTCGCACCCCGTCCCGGCGGTCCAGCATCTCCAGCGCCCGCGCGGCGTTGGCGGGCAGGAGGGCCACGCCGTAGAGACGACGGGCCGCCAGCCGAGCTGCCTCGGGCACCACCAGGGGGCGGTGGACCAGGATGGCGGTAGGGCGTCCCTCGGCGGCCTCCAGTTGCTCGCCCAGCCAGGCGAGGGTGGCGGGCCGCAGCCGGCCCCCGCTGACGTCGAGGGCGAGGAAACGCCACTCGCCGTACGTGAAGGCGTAGTCGAGCCGCTCGGGGCCGAAGACCTGGCGCCAGGCGGCGCGACCATCGTGGTCCCCGATCACCGGGTAGTAGGGGCACGCCAGCTCGCTGAGGATTCGCTTGACCCTGCGCAGGCTCGCCACATCGTTGCGACGGTCCACCAGATCGCCGGTCACCACCACGAAGTCGGGCCGCACCTCGGCATTGATGTGCCGCACCGCGGCCTCCAGCTTCTGGAAAGACCGCACCAGGTCCTTGCGATGGGGGTCGAGGGGGAACCGAGGAGGCGGATTGCGCCGGGCGGGGGCGCAGTGGAGGTCGGAGAGATGGACGAACCGAAAGCCCTCGCTGCCCTCCCCGCCCCCCCACCCGGCCTGCGCTCCCAGGGCCAGGCAGGCGGCGCACACCCACGCCCACCGACGGCCGCGTCCCTCGCGGGCCGCGCTATCGTTCGCCTGCCTGGCTCGACGGGTGCTCACTTGCCGCGTGCCATGTGGCGGAGGAACATCTGGGCCTCGCTGTCCCCGGGGCCCAGCGCCTGGAAGTGCTCCCTGGCCGCCTGGCGCTGTCCGCTGAAGAAGTAGTTGTAGGCCAGGAGGAAGCGCGCCGGGCGGTCGTCGGGATGGGCCGCCACGAAGGCCTCCAAGCGCTGAAGTTGTGCCTCGAACGCCGCCGGGTCGCCGTAGAAGTGGCGGCGGTCCATGCGCACACCCACGAAATCGGGATAGAGGCGCAGGCCGCGGCGAAGGGCCCCCGCGGCCTCGGCGTAGGCCCCCACGGCGAACAGCCCGTGGCCCAGGGCGAAGGCGGTCATGGGGTCGTCGGGCTTCTTGTGCGCTGCGGCCCGGTAGGCCTCGGCGGCGCGCTCGAAACGCCCCTGAGCGAACAGGGTATCCGCGATGTCCACCAGCTGGTCGGCGGACAGGCCGGCGTCGTCGATGGGCGACGGCTTCGGGGGGGCCGCCGCCGGGCGCTCCATCGGGCGCGCCCTGTAGCCGAACACCTGGACCCCGGGAGTGCCCGTGAAGATCACGGCGTCGGTGCGCTGGAATGGCCCCACCCGGCGGTATACGGCCCCGGGATGCCCGCGATAGAGCAGCGGGGAGTGCGGATACCAGCCCCTGTAGACCACCACCCCGCTGCCCCCTACACCGTAGCTGGAGAAGCCGCGGTAAGGGCCGCCGATGCCGTAGCCCCGCACGCCCCGGTAGCAGGTGGCCCCGCTGTGGAAGCGGATGCCCAGCCGGGAGTCCGAGCCGCGGCGGCCGTAGAGCACGGTGAGGCCTCCGCGGCCGTGGCGCCCCACCCGGCCCCCGCCCCGGAACGAGCCGCGCAGGCTGCTGCGGGCGCACGCCACCGCGGGAAGAAGGACCAGGATGGTCGTGGCAAGCCAACGCATGGTGCACCTCCTTGTGCCGGCCCCGCTCCACCGCCTCTCGGCCTCCCCGGTCGATTGTACCACGTGCGGGGGGCGAAGGCTACTCCTCTTCGGCCTCGGCTTCGGCCTCGCCCTCGGCCTGTGCGGCGGCTTCGGCCTCGGCCGCCTCCGCGGCCGCCGCCTTCTCCTTCTCCTTCCTGTGCCGGACCTTGATCTTGCGCACGCGCACCTTGGGCAGGCCGAAGACCGACTCGCCCTGCTCCCACTTGCCCTCGTCCTCGAGGCGTTGGATGCGCTCGGCTCGGCTCAGGACGTTGCGGTCGCGCTTCAGGGCGCTGCTGGACCTCAGGCTGCTGTGCAGGGACATGGCCTCTTGCCTCCTGTGCGGGTCACTTGCGGGTGGCGATAGCTGGACGTTCGCTGCGGTCGTCGTGGTCGGGAGCCTCCCTGGGCGTTCGCACGAGCACCGGGGCGCCCCGGGGCACTCCCAGATGTCGGGCCACGTGGCGGCACTTGGCCCGCAGGATGTGAAACACGTCGCGGTCCGCCTCGTCGAGGGTTTCGAAGTTGGCCTGGCCCTTGCTGATCACCACGTCGGCGGCGGCGAAGCGCTCGCGGAAACCGGCCGAGCAGTGGCTCAGGGGCACGCCCAGGGTTTCGGCCCCCACGTCCACGATTTCGGCCAATCGCCCCAGGCCCACGGGCTCGATGTCCTCGCGCGTCACGTCGTTGATGATGGGCGCGGCGCGGACCACGCAGGTGACCTCGGGGACCTCGAGGAGCTCGACCACCAGCTTGTCGCACACCACCTCGCCGGCATTGTCGAGCAGGTAGAGGAGGGTGCGGGCCTGGGCCAGCGCGTGGCGCAGCGCCATGTAGTCGTCGATGGCCAGGCACAGGTCTCTCGCGTCGCGAGCCAGCTCCCGCTCGATGGGCTCGGCCTGGAGCACCCCCAGGTCCATCATGTTGCCTGCGAGGGCGAACTGGATGGCGGCTCGCAAGGGGTCATCGGCGGCCAGGATGTCGCGGCGCATGTCCTGCTCGGCCTCCAGCATCCTGGCCGTGTGCAGGGCTTTGTCCTCCTTGAACGGGTCGGCCACGCCGAGGTACTTAGCGACGAATCCCATGGCATCGAAGGACACCTCGGCCGGCGTGCGGTCGAAGTTCATGCGGGGCAGATGTTCCATGAGGGCGAAGAGCAGCTTGCGATGCAGCCAGGGGTCGTCGGTGACCCGCCGGGCCGCGGCCAGGGCCTGGCTGAGGACACAAGGGATGCATTCGGCCGCGGCCTGCATGGCGCCGACCCTTCCTCTGCTGACGCGGGCTAGGGCTTGGTGATTCTCGCTTGCCGGAAGTCCTTCTCCCCGCGATGCGAAGGCATCTGCTTGATCTTGGGGAGCACCTCGCGGAGCGCGGCGTCGCTGGGCCCGCTGACGCACAGGCGGTAGAGCCCCTGTCGGGGGGCCGGCAGGACGAAGGCCCGCAGGTCGCGCGCCTGGAACAGGTCGCTCTCGTTCAGGCGCTTCACATCGAGCTCCACGTACTCGAGCTTGTCCGAGGACAGGAGCTGGATGACGTGGCTGCTGGGGCCCTGGCCTTGTTCTTCGCCGCCTTGGTCGCGGGCCGAAGGGCCCCCGGCCATCTCCTGGCGGGTGGCCGCGGCGCCCCGGCCCCAGCCCACCTGCCTGCCCAGGAGGAAGGCGGCCAGCACCAGGAGCACCGTGCCCACGGCGGCGGCCACCACCACCGCCTTGCTCACGGTCACCGTATCGTTCAGGAACACGCGCACGCGGTCGGCCAGGGCGGCTCGCTGGGCTCGCCACCGCCGCTGCGGCTCCGGCTCGGGCGGGCTAGGAGGCGGCGGCTGCGGGCTCTTGGCCTCCTGGGACTCGCCTTGCTCCTCGGCCGGCTTCTCGCGGAGTTTCTTCTTGCCGTCGAGAACTTCGCGGAACACCTCGAAGAACTCTTCCGGACTGTGACCGCGCGCCACGATATCCGAATCCTCACGACGGGACGGGGAACAAGAAAGAAATGTACCAGAAGCGGTGCAGGAAGTCAATCAGCAAATGCTCGGCGCGGGCCCCTGGCCGCTGGCGGCTGCGACGGGCCGCCGCAGCGGCCGAGAGGGGGCTGTGGGGCCGCTTTCGTGGGGCTTGCTTTTTGCCGCGCAGGTGGTATAATGGGGCGAGCAACAGATAGCGAATGGGGGATGGTGTAACCGGTAACACGCCTGACTCTGGATCAGGAGAGCGGAGGTTCGAGTCCTCCTCCCCCAGCCAGCGGCTTTTTGGGTCGTAAGCCCCCATCGTCCAGTGGCCTAGGATACCGGGTTCTCAGCCCGGCGACCGGGGTTCGAATCCCCGTGGGGGTACCAGCCGGCGGCCCGCCAGCCGGGCCGCCGCCGGCAGGCGCCCGTAGCTCAATCGGACAGAGTAGCGGTCTACGAAACCGAAGGTTGGAGGTTCGAGTCCTCCCGGGCGCGCCACGGAGGGAACGGGACTGGGCGTGCAGGCGCCCTGCCGAGGAAGCGCTCGCGGGCGCGAGCTGCACGGTGGCGCTTCCTTTTCCATGGGTTCGGAGGAAGCGGAGCCACGACCCATCTCTCCCCTCAGGGCCAGGCATTCGACGAGAGGTCCATGCGCCTCGCCCTGGCCCAGGCCCGCGAGGCCCTGGAGCGCGGCGAAGTGCCCGTGGGGGCCGTGGCCGTCGCCGGCGGACAGGTGGTGGCCCGGGCCCACAACCAGCGCGAGCTGCTGCGCGACCCCACGGCGCACGCCGAGATGCTCGCCCTCACCCAGGCCGCCGCTGCCCTGGGACGCTGGCGCCTGACGGGGGTCACGCTGTACGTGACCCTCGAGCCGTGCGCGATGTGCGCGGGGGCCATGGTGCTGGCCCGTATCGACCGGCTGGTCTATGGGGCCTTGGATCCCAAGGCCGGCGCCGTGCAGTCGCTCTACCGGCTGCTGGCCGACGAGCGGCTGAACCATCGGGTGCCCGCGACGGGCGGGGTGCTGGCCGAGGCGTGTGGCGAGCTGCTGAGGCAGTTCTTTCGCAAGCGACGGGGTGGCTGTGCGGCCCCTTGAGGGTGGAGAGATGCCGGAGCGGCCGAACGGGGCGGTTTCGAAAACCGCTGGCGGGGTATATGCCCCGCCCGGGGGTTCGAATCCCCCTCTCTCCGCCAACGGGAGAGGTGTCCGAGTGGCTTAAGGAGCACGCTTGGAAAGCGTGTGGCCCCTCATAAGGGGGCTCGCGGGTTCGAATCCCGCCCTCTCCGCCACATGGCCGGCGACTCGCGGCCCCGCTGCAACGGAGGAACGATGGTCACCCGCCGAACTCTCGTCGCGGTCCTTCTGGGTCTCGCCGCCGGGGCGGGCGCCGCCGAGGCCCAGAGCCTGAGCCTGCCCCCCTCCCCGGCCGCGAAGCCGAAGCAGGTCCATCCCGCTGTCGCGGCGCTGCGCCAGTGCCGGGCGCGGATCGTCACCAGCCTGGGCACCCTGGAGGTGGACCTGCTGCCCGACGCGGCGCCCAACGCGGCGCGCACGTTCGTCAAGCTCGCCCGGCAGGGCCACTACGACCGCACGGCCTTCCTCGCCGTGTTCCCGGGGCGCATGGTGCTGGCCGGACAGCCCCCCGGGGAGGGCGAAACGGGGCCGACGGTGGCCTTCGAGGACAGCTCGGAGGCGTCCTTCTTCGGCTCCCACATCCCCGGCACGGTGGCCTTCGACCGGGGTGCCGGCGGCGGGGCCAACGTGGCGGGCCGGCTGTTCATCAATCTCCGTGGCCGCCGCCACCTGGACGGCGACTACACGGTGTTCGGCCTGGTGACCCGGGGCATGGAGGTGGCCCGACGCATCGGCGAGCTCCCCAGCGAGAGCCGGGACGGCCGACCGGTGCCGCTGGAGAGCGTGGCCATCGAGCGCATCGTGGTCACACGGCGAGACGAGGAGCCGCGCGAGACGGAAGCCGAGGAGTGAGCCCGCGGCGACAACCAAAATGGCCGTGCTAGACGGGGAACTAGCGGTGCCCTGTACCCGGAATCCGCTATACCGGGGTCGATGCTCTCCCGAGGCTCTCGACGCGCGGCAGTGCGACGGGGCAAGTGGCGTCGAAAGCCGGGTCCTATGCAATGGGAAGGTGTGAACCAGGTCAGGTCCGAGAGGAAGCAGCCTTAAGCACCTCCTCCCATGTGCCGTAGGGTTGCCTGGCTGGAGCTAACTACCCCGCTCGGCTGCCCCGTGCGGAGTCGACGGAGAGTGCACGGCCACTACCTATCCCCCGCCCGCTCACGGCGGGCGGACCGAGGCGGGTGAGAGCACGTGGACTACCTGGTCCTGGCCCGAAAATACCGGCCCCAGACCTTCGACGAGGTGGTCGGCCAGCACAGCGTGGCTACCACGCTGCGGAACGCCATCGCGCGCGGGCGCGTGGCCCACGCCTACCTCTTCTGCGGCCCCCGGGGCATCGGCAAGACCACCACCGCCCGCATCCTGGCCAAGGCCCTCAACTGCCAGGACGGCCCCACCCCCGAGCCCTGCAACCGGTGCACCTTCTGCACCCGCATCGCCGAGGGCGAGGACATCGACGTGGTGGAGATCGACGCGGCCTCCAACACCAGCGTGGACGACGTACGTGCCCTGCGCGAAAACGTGCGCTACGCCCCCGCCCACGCCCGCCACAAGATCTACATTGTGGACGAGGTGCACATGCTCAGCCGCTCGGCCTTCAACGCGTTTCTCAAGACCCTCGAGGAGCCCCCGCCCCACGTCAAGTTCATCTTCTGCACCACCGAGCCCCACCGCCTGCCCGAGACCATCCACTCCCGGTGCCAGCGCTTCGACTTCCGCCGCATCTGCACCGCCGACATCGCCGAGCGCCTGACGGGCATCTGCCAGAAGGAAGGGGTGGAGGCCGACGCCGCGGCCCTCCACCTCATCGCCCGCAGCGCCAAGGGCGGGATGCGCGACGCCGAGACCCTCCTCGACCAGCTCGCCTCCTACTGCGGCGGCACCATCGCCACCGCCGACGTCGAGCAGGCCCTGGGAGCCCTGCCCCGCAAGGACATCTTCGCGCTGCTCGACCACATCGCCGGCCAGGAGCCCGGCCCCGCCCTCCAGCTCCTCCACCGCGCCCTCCAGGATGGCAAGGACACCGAGAGCCTGCTCACCCAGCTCATCGACCACGTGCGCTCGCTCCTCGTCCTCGCCGTCTGCGGCCCCCAGAAGGCCCTCCTGGACGAGACGCCCGACGACGTGGAGGAGCTGGACCGCCAGCGCCGCCGATTCTCCGTCGACTCCCTGCTCTACATCAGCCAGGTTCTGTGGGACACTCTGCGCAAGGTCAAGGACAGCGCCCACAGCCGCGTGCCCATCGAGCTCGCCCTGGTCAAGCTCGCCCAGGGCGACGGCCTCCAGCCCCTGGGCGAGGTGATCGGCCGCCTGGAGGCCCTCGGCTCCCGGCTCGCCGCCGCCCCCTCCCAGCAGGCCCCCGAGGGGAAGGCCAGCGGCCCGCGAAGCGAAAAAAAAAAGAGTCCCGAAACCCTAGCCGATGAGCGCCGCGACGACCAGGCCGCGGCCCATCAGCGAAAGCTCGAAGCCAGGAGCAAGCTCGAAGAGCAAGCCCAGCGCCAGCCCGCCGTGCGCCAGGCGCTGAGCATCCTGGAAGGCAAGATCGTCAAAGTGGAGAAATAGACCATGCCCCGTGGACCCGGCGGAATGGGCGACCTCGTCCGACAGGCACAGAAAATGCAGCAGAAGATGGCCGCCGCGCAGCAAAGCCTGAAGGACCGCGTGGTGGAAGGCACCGCCGGCGGGGGCATGGTCACCATCCTCGTCAACGGCCAGCAGGAGCCCGTGGCCGTGAAGATCGACCCCCAGGTGGTCGACCCCGACGACGTGGCCATGCTGGAAGACCTCATCCTCGCCGCCGCACGCCAGGGCCTGGCCAAGGCCAAGGAGATGGCCAACGAGGAGATGAGCAAGGCCACCGGGGGCCTCAGCCTGCCCGGCCTGATGTGAGGCCCCCAGGGAGCACACCGTGCCCGAGGTCTACACCCAGTCGCTGGTCCGCCTCATGGAGGAGCTGGCCCGGCTGCCCGGCATCGGCACCCGGACCGCCGAGCGGCTGGCCCTCCACCTGCTCAAGGCCTCCGAGGAGGACGCCATGGCCCTGGCCCGGGCCATCCGCGACGTCAAGCAGAACACCCGCCACTGCTCGGTGTGCTGCAACATCACGGAGACCGACCCCTGCCCCATCTGCTCCGACCCCCAGCGCGACCACTCCCTGGTCTGCGTCGTCGAGCAGCCCCGCGACCTGATGGCCATCGAGAAGACCAGCAGCTACCGCGGCGTCTACCACGTGCTCCTCGGCCGCATCGCTCCCCTCGAGGAGGTCCACCCCCAGGACCTGACCATCGACCGCCTCCTCCAGCGGCTCAAGGACGACGGGATCACCGAGGTGATCCTCTACACCAACCCCGACCTGGAGGGCGACGTGACCGCCCAGCACCTGGCCAAGCTCCTGCGGCCCCTGGGGGTGCGCGTGAGCCTCCCGGCGCGGGGCATCCCCACGGGCAGCCAGATCGAGTACGCCAACGAGACCATCCTCCGCGACGCCCTCGAAGGGCGCCGCGAGATCGCCCCATAGGAGGCCAGCGCGATGCGGATGCGAATGGAAGCCTTCCTCCAGCAGCGGCCCGAGCTTCGAATGAAGCTCGCCCCCCAGATCATACAATCCATCGAAATCCTCCAGCTCCCCACCCTCGAACTCCAGCAGCGCATCAAGCAGGAAATGCTCGAAAACCCCGTCCTCGAAATGCAAGAGGCCCTCGACGAGGACGAAGAGCTGGAGCTGGAGCAGGACGAGCCCCGCGACGAACGCACCGACAACGAGGACGACTTCGAGAAGATGCAGCAGATCGAGGAGGCCTGGCGCGACTTCGCCTCCCGCACCGTGCGGCGCAGCTCCAGCGACTCCGAAACCGACCGCAAGTTCGAGGCGATGCAAAACACGGCGGCACGGCCCATCTCCCTCCAGGACTACCTGTTCGACCAGTTCAGCCTCCTCGACACCCCCGACGAGCTCCGCGAGGTGAGCGAGAACATCATCTACAACATCGACGACGACGGCTACCTGCCCTACAGCCTGGAGGACGTCGTGGAGTCGATGGACGGCCGGGCCAGCGTCGACCAGGCCCGCCGGGCGCTGGAGATCATCCAGAACCTCGATCCCCCGGGGGTGGGGGCCCGCGACCTCCGCGAGTGCCTGCTCCTCCAGATGCGCGACGACCCCGACGACCACGCCCTGGCCCGCAAGCTCATCGACCACCACCTCGAAGACCTCTACATGAACCGCATCCCCAAGGTGGCCAAGGCCGCAGGCTGCTCCATCGACGAGGTCAAGCAGGCCGTGGAGTTCATCAGCCACCTCAACCCCCGGCCCGGCGTGGCGTTCAGCGCCGACGTCTCGCCCTACGTCATCCCCGACGTGGTCGTGGAATACGTCGACGGGCAGTACGAGGTGCGGCTGGAGGACGACCGCCTGCCCCGCGTCTACCTCAACTCCGCCTACACCCGCCTCCTGCGCGACAAGCGCACCAGCGAGCCGGCCAAGGAGTACATCCGAAAGAAAATCCAGGCCGCGCGCTGGCTCATCGACTCCATCGAGCAGCGGCGCACCACCCTCTACAAGATCGCCCGGGCCATGGTGGACATCCAGCGGGCCTTCTTCGAGAAGGGAGTCTCCGCCCTCGTGCCCCTCAAGATGCAGACCGTGGCCGAGGCCACCGGGGTCCACGTCTCCACCGTGTGCCGGGCCATCGCCGACAAGTACATGCAGACCCCCATCGGCATCTACCCCCTCAAGTTCTTCTTCACCGGCGGCACCCGCGCCACCGACGGCACCGTCAAGTCGCGAAAGAGCGTCAAGGAACGGGTGCGGAGGGTCATCGAGGAAGAGGACAAGACCAACCCCCTCTCCGACGACGAAATCGCCGCTACCCTCCAGGCCGAAGGCCTGGACATCGCCCGGCGCACGGTCACCAAGTACCGCAAGGCGATGAACATCCCCTCCTCCCGCCAGCGGCGGGAGTACTGAGCCCTCCCGCCACGCCGGCTCCCCCGCGCCACGCCGCGGCGCTCCGTCGCCTCTGCCCCCATCTCCCCGCCGCCCCGGGCGATTGACAGGCGGCAGCCGGACCGCTACGATCCCCCGCGCTCCCGCCGCCCCCCAGGAGGATGGCCCGCATGTACGTGACCCTCAACTTCGACGTCGAGGACACCGTCTACCCGGCCGACGCGGGCATCGACGCGATCCCCGGCTGGATCGCCCAGACCCTCACCGAGCTCGGCCTCCGGGGCACCTTCCACGTCATCGGCGACAAGGCCCGCTCCATGCGCCAGCGGGGCGCCAACCCGGTGATCGCCGCCATGACCGAGCACGACATCGGCATCCACACCGACTCCAACAACCACCCGCTGGTGCCCGAACTGGTCCAGGACGCCGGCTGGGCCGACGGGGTGGCCACCCTCGTGGACTACGAGCGCCGAGCCACACAAGCCATCAAGGAGGCCTTCTGGAAGGGGCCTGTGGCCACCAGCCGCCACGCCGTGTTCACCTCCCCCCACAGCTTCGGCGCCGCGGCCGAGATGGGACTGCCCTACGTCTACGGATGGCCCCACTGCCCGGGCCACGCCGGGCCGGTGTGGTACGCCGGAGCCCTGGTGTTTCCCACGCGGGGCCAGGCCTCGCCCGACGGCCCCTCCTGCTACCTCTCGCTGGGCATCGAGCCGGCGCTGAGCCACGACGACGTGTTCGCCCAGAAGATGGCCCGCCTGGCCGAGGAGCTGGACCGGCGGGTGGCGACGGGAATCGAGTGCCTCACCCTCTTCCTCGGCCACCCCGTGCGCATCCGCTCCAAGGGCTGGACCGAGGACTTCCTCTACGCCAACGGGCGCAACCGCACGGTCGAGGAGCTGGGCTTCGCCTACGAGCTGAAGACCCCCCACCTGGTGGACCACGCGAAGCGGAACTTCCGGCGCCTGTGCCAGTACCTGCGAGGGCGCGAGGACTGCCAGGTGGTGGGCATGGCCCGGGCCGCGGAGCTCTTCGCGCCCCAGCCCACCCACGTGAGCCGCGACGCGCTGTTCGCCTACTGCACGGGGGGCGAGGAGGCGGGGCAGCCGCGGCTGGACCCCCACTTCTCCCCCGCCGAACTGCTCACCGCCCTCTGCGAGACCCTCCTCGCCGAGGACGAGCGGGGAGCCCTGCCCCGGGCCGTCGAGCGGCGCCCCGTCATCGGCCCCGTGGACAAGCCCGTGCTGATGCCCGAGAGGCCCTTCGTCTCCCGCCAGGAGTTCCTCCACCTGTGCACCCAGCTCGCCGACCACGTGCGCGACAGCGGCCACCTGCCCGCCAACGCGACGGTGGAGGAGGACCGGGTGGGCATCAGCTCGCTGCACGCGGCGTGCGTGAGCAGCTTCGTGGCCGCCTGCCGCGGCGAGCGCGCCCAGCGCCTGCGCCTCGAGCGCCAGCCCCGCTACCCCGCGGTAGCCGCGGCGATGGACCGGGAGATGGGCTGGCTCGAGGAGAGCAGCTTCTTCGGCCCCGAGTTCTCCGCCGAGAAGCTCCGCCTCCACGCCAGGCTCCAGACCTGGTCGCTCAAGCCGGCCCGCTCCACCGTGGGCTCCGGTCCCTACCACGAGGCCTGCGGCCTCGTGCCCCACCATCTCGTCTCTCAGCGATGAGGCCATGCGGAGACCCATGACACAGGTCATCGGCCATCGCGGCATCGCCGGCCTGGAGCCCGAGAACACCCTCCGCTCCTTCCGCCGGGCCATCGCCCTGGGGGTGGACTACGTGGAGTGCGACGTGCGGCTGAGCGCCGATGCCCAGCCGGTGCTGGTCCACGACGAGACGGTGGACCGCACCACCGACGGCACGGGCCGCGTGGCCAAGCTGCCCCTGGCCGCCCTCCGCCAGCTCGATGCCGGCGAGGGCCAGCGGGTGCCCACCTTCGCCGAGCTGCTCGACCTCCTCCGCCACCGCTGCAAGGCCCACATCGAGCTCAAGGCCCCAGGCACCGAAGCGATTGTCCTGGAGATGGTCGAGGAGTGGGACCTTCTCGACGACGTGGTGCTCACCAGCGGCGACACCGAGCGCCTCAACGCCGTGCGCGACCTGAGCCCCGAAGTGGCCATCGAGCACATCTTCGCCCAGCCGCCGCCCGACGCCATCGAGCGGGCCCTCTACGTAGGCGCCCAGCGCCTGAGCGTGCACCATCGGCACGCCACCAGCGACTACATCGGAGCCGCTCATGCCGCGGGCCTCGAGGTCGTCGTCTGGCCCCCCAACACGGAGGCCGAGATGGAGGCGATGATAGACCTGGGCGCCGACCTGGTGTGCACCGACCGGCCCGACATCCTCCTCCGCCTGCTCGGCCGATGATGCCGCCCTCCGCAACTGCCCGACCCTCCGATACCGGGGCGCCGCCCATTCGGGCCATCCTGCTGGTGGGTCCAACGGGCGCGGGCAAGAGCCCCCAGGGGGCGCGGCTCGAGCGCCGCGGCGGCTTCCGCCACTTCGATTTCGGCGCCGAGCTGCGAGCCGCCGGGGCCGGCCGGCGGGGCCTGCCCGAGGCCGACGTGGCGTTCGTGCGCCGGCTGCTGGCGGCCCAGGCGCTGCTGCCCGACGAGCGGTTCGACCTCGCTCAGCGGCTGCTCGATGCCTTCATCGAGCGGGCGCGCTTCGACCCTCGCCGCGAGGTGCTGGTGCTCAACGGCCTGCCTCGCCACGTGGGCCAGGCCCGGGCCATCGCCCCGCGGGTGAGGGTGGATTGCGTGGTGGCGTTGGAGTGCGAGCCCCAGGCGGCGCGTGCCCGCGTGGCCCGCCGCAGGCAGGGCCACGGCTCCGACCACCCGGGCCGCCCCGACGACCATCGACGGGCCGTCGAGCGCAAGCTGGCGGTCTACGAGCAGGAGACGGCGCCCCTGCTCGCCCACTATCGGCGCCAGCCTGGGGTGCGGGTGATACGCCTGGCCGTGACCGCCGACACGGCCGACGGGGAGCTCCACCGGCGCGTCGTCGGGGAGCTGCGGCGGGCGGGCCTCCTCCGCGATAGAGCGTGAGCCCGCCGGCGGGGTCCGCCGGACGGGCTCACGGGCTGGCCATGGGGAGGCTAGTTGACGGTGAAGGCGGACTTCATCTGGCTGGTCTTGCCCGCGGCGGCGAGATTCACCTGGAGCTCGTAGGTGCCCTTGGCCGCGTCGGGCGGCAGGGTCACCGGCACCACGCTGGTGTAGGTGCCCGAGGTGCGGGCCACCTGGGCGGTGGTCTCGGCCACCTTGGCTCCGTCGAGGGTCACCACGCGGGTCTCGGTCACCTGGACCTCCTGCTGGTCGTCGGGGGCCATGAGGGCGTAGGTGGCCTGGAGGTCCACCTGCTTGCCTGGCTGGACCTGCTGGGGCTTGGCTCCCACGCCCACGAGGTCGAGGCGCACGCCCTGGGCGGGCTGGTAGTTGTAGTCCTGCTTGGTCTGTGCGGCGGTTTTGTCGCGATGGTCGAGGTAGGCCCCGATGGCTCCGCCGGCCAGGGCTCCCAGCAGGCCGCCCCACAGGGCTCCCTTCTTGCCCTTGTAGGCGCCGCCCACGATGGCGCCGCCGGCGGCGCCGATGGCCGCGCCCATGGCCGTCTTCTGGTGCTCCTGGATCCAGGCGCACCCGGGGCTCAGAAGGACCAGGACCAGAAGAGCACTCACCGGCGCGCGGACACGTTCTAACATGGCCGTCTCTCCTTGTGGGCGGGATGTCCCCTCGCTACCCATCTTCCCTATCATGGGGCAGGTGGAGGGCCGGAGTCAAGCGGCTTTCGCGCCCGGGCAGGGCTAGAGGGAGAGGAGGAAGGCCACGAGGTCGTCGAGTTGCTGGTCGGTGAGATGGGAGGTGCGGCCGTGGCGGTCGTCCTTGTTGAAGTCGGTGAGCACCTGGCGGAGGGTGACGGCCCGGCCGTCGTGCAGGTAGGGGCCAGTGCGCCAGGCCTCGATGAGAGTGGGATTGTCGAAGGCGTCGCGGCGGTCGAACGGCCCGCGGGTGCCCACGTCGTGGGTCTTGAGGTCGGTGTAGAGAGGCCCACTGTGGCACGAGGCGCAGCCGGTGCGGGCGCTTTGGAAGATGGCCTCGCCGCGCCGGGCGGCGTCGGTGAGGGAGCCGTCGGGATTGCGGTAGGGGCTGGGGCGCGGCCGTAGGGCGCGGAGGTAGGCGTCGATGGCCTCGGCCTCCGCCTCGCGAACCTGGCGGAACAGGATGTAGCGCAGGCCGGCCCGGGTGGCGACCTCCATCCTGTCCCGCACTGCGGAGGCCATGACGGGGGGCGTGCGGTGGGAGTAGAGCAGGGAGCGTGCGTTCTTGGGGTTGCCCATGCCGTCGTTCAGGAGGTCCCAGTTGAGTCCGTCGGCGCGGCCCTCGGGGTGGCACGAGGCGCAGCTCTGCCAGCTCTGGAAGCAGATGGTGGCGTCGTTGAAGAGCATCTCGCCGCGTCGCACGAGGTCGGGCTCCACGGCCGGCCCCAGCTCGATGGTGCGCACCAGGCGAGGCCGAGCGAGGTCCACCACGCCCAGGTTGTCGGAGAAGGCGTTGGCCACGTAGGCGGTGGCCCCGTCGGGGTCGAGGGCCAGGCCGCGCGGCCCGCGCCCGCCGCTGGGGGCGCGGCGGATCACCCCGTAGCGCCGCAGGAGCGAGAGCTCGCTGGACAGCTCCGCCAGGCGCTCCTCGGGCTCCTGGTCGAGGGCCTGGTGGAGGCCCGCCAGGTCGATCACCGCCAGCTCGTGGGTGCCGAAGAAGCTCACCACCAGGCGCTCGCCGCCGCGGCTCAGGGCCAGGCCGAAGGGCACCGCAGAGCCGCGGCTCACCTCGTCGAGCAGCACGGTGGTGAGCACGCGAGGGGGCCGCTCCAGGCTCAGGATGGTCAGCGCGCTGTTGTTCACCCAGCCCCGCTCGAGCTGGGTGGGCGGGAGGTTGAAGCGGGCCAGGACGTGGACGACGTAGGCCCACCTCCCATCGGGCGAGCAGGCCACCTGGTGCACGTCGGTGGCTCCCGAGGGCAGGCGCAGCGTGGCCACGTGCTTGGCCGCGGTCGCGTCGTAGAGGTCCACGGCGGCCGCGTTGTCGGGGTCCAGCGACGGCCCCAGGGGCAGCATGTTGGCCACGCACAGCGTGCCGCCGGCCGACAGGGCGCAGAACAGCGGCTCCCGGGTGGCCGGCAGGCCGGCTGCGACCTTGCCGCTGGCCGCGTCCAGAACGTTCACGCGGTCGCGGAAGCGGTCGCAGACGTAGAGCGTGCTCCCCTCGCCGCGCTCCAGGCCGTACGCCGAGCGCCCCGCGACGTAACGCGTCCGCACCCTGGCCGCGCGGACGTCGACGACCGCCACGGAGCCGCCCTCGGCATCGGCCACGTACAGGGTGGCGCCATCGGCCGAGAGCTCCAGCCCCGCCGGGGCGCCGCCCACGGCCACCTCGCGAACCACCTTGCCCGCCGCGGGGTCGACGAACGACACGGTGCCGCCGCCGTGGTGGGAGACGTAGAGGCGCGAGCCGTCGGGCGACGCCACCACGGCGTAGGGCGACGGATAGGCCGGCCTCTGCGGCTCCCCTGCCGCTCCGCCCATCCCTGCGGCGACCAAGAGCGCGGCGACCGCGCTCACCAGCGGTCTGCTCACCTGCACCAGCTCCTTCCCGTCGGTCCGGCCAAGGAAAAGCGCGCCCTCCAGAGCGCGCCGCTGCGGGCCCCATTCTAGCCCGGCGCCCGTCCCGCCGCAAGCGCCCCCCGCGAGGCCCGGCGAGGCTTGCACAACGGATTCGGAACCGGGATAATCGATACATACTGGGACCTTGAGCGACTGCTTACCGTGGAGCCAGGGGATACCGGATGTCCGACGGCGACCCCCGATACGTCTCCAGCGGGATTCCCGCCCTCGACGAGGTGGTCCATGGGCTTCGCCTGGGCGACAACGTAGTCTGGCAGGTGGAGCGGCTGAGCGACTACGTGGGCTTCGCCGGGCCGTTCATCGAGCACGGCCTGAGCGAGGGGCGGCGCTGCACCTACATCCGCTTCGCGCCCCACGCCCCCGTGATCCCCCCGCGCTCGGCGGCGGAGACGGTCCAGGTGGACCCCGGCGAGGGCTTCGACCTGTTCAGCAGCCGGGTGCACCACATCATCGAGGAGCGGGGGCGAGAGACGTTTTACGTCTTCGACAGCCTCTCCAGCCTGGTCGAGGAGTGGGCCACCGACGAGCAGTTGGCCAACTTCTTCCAGGTCACCTGCCCCTACCTCTACGAGCTGGACACGGTGGCCTATTTCGCCCTCCTGCGGGGCCAGCACGGCTTCGACGCCATCGCCCGCATCCGCGATACCACCCAACTGCTCCTGGACGTCTACCGCGCGCGCGACGCCGTGGTCGTGCACCCCCAGAAAGTGTGGGACCGCTACTCTCCGCAGATGTTCCTGCCCCACAGGGTCCACGACGGGGCGTGGACGCCGCTGTCGCACAGCGGCGAGGCGGCGGCCGTCTCCTCCACGGGCACCAGCCACCCCCTGCGGGGGGGCATGAACTCCATCGCGCCTTGGGAGAGCATCTACCGCCGGCTCTCCGACCACTGGCGCACGGCCGGGGACACGGCGACGCTGAGCCCCGAGGCCTGGGCCCTCCGCCAGGAGCTGGCCCACATCATGCTCGGGGCCCACGCGGAGCTCGACCGCCTGGCCGAGCAGTACCTCACCGTGCCCGACCTGTTCGGCATCCGCGACCGGGTGATCGGCTCGGGGCGGGTGGGCGGCAAGGCCGCGGGCATGCTCCTGGCGCGGGCCATCCTGCTCAAGGAAGAGGGCGAGGTAGACTTCTCCCGCGCCCTGGAGCCCCACGATTCCTTCTACATCGGCTCCGACGTCTTCTTCACCTTTCTGGTCAATAACGACCTGTTCCGCACCCGCCTGTCGCTCTCGCGCAGCGGGGAGCTGTCGTGGGAGGACTTCGAGGAGGTGGAGGGGCGCTTCCTGGCGGGGCGCTTCCCCCCCGAGATCCTCGAGCAGTTCCGGGCCATGCTCGACTACTTCGGCCAGGCCCCCATCATCGTCCGCTCCAGCAGCTTCCAGGAGGACAGCTTCGGCAACGTCTTCGCCGGGAAGTACCGCAGCGAGTTCTGCCCCAACCAGGGCGGCCCGGAGGCGCGCATGGAGGCCTTCCTCCGCGCCGTCAAGCTGGTCTACGCCTCGGCCCTCAATCCCGACGCGCTGTCCTACCGCAGCCGCCGGGGCCTGAGCGAGACCGACGAGCAGATGGCCATCCTCGTCCAGCGCGTCTCGGGCATGCCCTACCGCCACTGCTTCTTCCCTCCCCTCGCGGGGGTCGCTTTCTCCCGCAACCTCTACGCGTGGAACGAGCGGATCGACCCGGCCCAGGGCATGATCCGCCTGGTCTTCGGCCTGGGCACCCGGGCCGTGGAGCGGGTGGGCGGCGACTACCCCCGAATGATCGCCGTCAGCCATCCCGAGCTGCGGCCCGAGGTGGGCCCCCGAATCGCCAAGTACTCCCAGCGCCTCGCCGACGTGCTCGACCTCGAGGGCAACCGCCTGGTCAGCGTGCCCATCGCCGAGCTGCTCCACGACCTCGACTACCCCAGCCTCCACTACCTGGTCTCCGTGCGCGCCCAGGGCGGCGTCACCGACCCCGTGTCCCGGGTGATCAACGCCGCCCCCGACGACCTCGTGCTCACCTTCAACAAGCTCATCAACCAGACCGACTTCGTGCCCATCCTGGGCGAGATGCTGGCCAAGCTCGAGCGGGCCTACGGCTCCCCCGTCGACACCGAGTTCACGGGCTTCGTCGACCGCGACGGCCAGGTGCGGGTCAACCTCCTCCAGTGCCGGCCCATGGCCATGCCCGGCGGGGTGGACCAGGTGAGCGTGCCCGAGGACGTGCCCGCCGAGCGCACCGTCTTCCGCTCCTCCCGCCTGGTCGGCGGCGGTCTCCTCCACGACGTCCGCTTCCTCATCTACATCGACCCCCGCCGCTACGCCGAGGCCAGCATCCCCACCAAGAAGTCCCTCGGCCGCATCGTGGGCACCATCAACAAGCACACCAAGCTGCGCAACGGCCGGACCGCCATGGTCGGCCCCGGACGATGGGGCTCCAGCAACATCGCCCTGGGCGTCAACGTCGGCTACGCCGACATCGACAACGCCGCCATCCTCGTCGAAATCGCACACGAGGAGGCAGGCCACGTGCCCGAGGTCTCCTACGGCACCCACTTCTTCCAGGACCTCGTGGAGGCGGGCATCATCTACTGCGCCGTCTACCCCGGCGACGCCGATGCGACCCTCAACGACGCCTTCCTCACCCGAGGGCCCAACGTCCTGGGCGAGCTGGCCCCCGACGCGGCCGAGCTGGACCAGCTCATCAAGGTCATCGACGTGCCCGCCGCCGCCGACGGCGCCCACATCCACATCGTCGCAGACCCCGAGCGCCAGCGGGCCGTGTGCTACCTCGCCTAGCCCACCCGCAGCCGCCACGGAATCGGCTCCGGCAGCCCCAGCGCGTCCACGTAGCACAAGAAGTTCGGCGGCCAAAGCTCCTTCGCGTTCAGCTGGTAGAGCAGGAAGAGCAGGAACAGCAGCAGCGTGTCCTCCCCGCTCTCGTAGTGGCCCAGCCGGGCGCCCCGGCGCAGCACCGTGGGCACCCACCGCTGCTCGCCCTCCCGCGTGGCCCCCTTCGCGAAGTAATAGGTCAGCCCCGCATCCAGCACGCACACGCAGTCGACCCGCAGGCGGGGCGGGCACCGCAACTGGCGCTGGTCGAGGGTCGGCACCAGCGTCTTCCCCAGCTTGGGCGCCGAGAGGGCGAAGACGGCCCCGAACGGCGGCGGATTGACCTTCGGCCCGTGGTAGATGCGATGGCCGTTGTGCTGCTCCACGATGGCCGAGCGGTCCAGCGCCTTGACCGACTCCACCACCTCCAGGCTCTTGCCCAGCGTGTCGCTGCAAAGCACCGGCTTGAGCTCGATCACCGCGTAGACGCTCTCCGAGGGGAACACCCGCGACAGCGGCGACTTCTGGATCATCGGCGCGTGCAGGGCGTCGTAGACCACCACGTCGCACTGGCGCGACAGCCCGCCCCGCGAGTCCATCACCTCGCCCCGCGCCACCCCGAAGCGCGCCGGCAGGCGCTCGCGCAGGTAGTCGATCAGCACCTGCTCGTTGCGCAGCCCCTTCTCCGTCGTGTGCCGCCCGCCGGCCCGCATGGCCTCGAACCGCTGGCGCAGCACGCGGCTCTCGGCCCGCAGCTTGTCCCGCAGCTCCGTCCCCGGCCCCTCTGAGAGCGAGACGTCCATGGCCCACCTCCATCGCGCCGCCCCACGGCCCGCCGTGCTCCTCCGCCGCGTGCAATTATACACTACACTCATAGCGAGTCAAGCCCAAAACTCTGCGCGTCGTCCTTTTTTCTTCACCCGCTGCGGGCCGAGGGGGAGGAACCCCTTTCTGGATCTGGAGAAAGCGGTTCCTCCCCCCAACCCCCTCCTCCGCAAAGACTTATGGGTGAGGCGCCGGAGCCTGAGCCGCCCTGCCCACAAAAACCGGCCCCCAGAAAGGTTCTGGTCGCCGATTCGCTCCGAATCGCCGACCAGCCTTGCCCAGGCTACGCCAATCAGCCAGCCCCCCCCCAACGCCCGGTGCGAAGGACGCATGCCCCTCTCCTCCCCACCCTCCCGCCCCACTCTCGTCCCCACGCTCCCGCGTGGGGACGCCCTGTCCCGGGACGGTCCTCCGTCCCTCTTCCTCCACCCGCAGCGGGAGGACCGACGCGGGAGCGTCGAGGACATCCCGTCCCGACGGAGGACCGTCGGGACGAGAGGTAGGTACGGGGACCGTCGGGAGGAAAGCAGCCCAGATGCCTGCTACCCCCGTTCCGTTTCCTACGCATTCGCTCGAGGGCCGATACCCCTGCGGCCGCAGCGCAGCGCCTGACAATACGAGGCCTCGGAGGTACGGTGCCGGCTACAGCGCGTCGCCGCGCGGAAGAAGCCAGCGAGCCGCCAACTTCCGCCCTTGGCGGCCGAGGTCGCGTGAGCATAGCTTCACCAATGCAGCGGAGGCTATGCCTGTGGAAGCTGTGCCGGTCGTCACGGCAAGCAACAGGTTCTTCCGCTCATTCAGCGGGCACACCCAGGTCAACGCGACCGACCTGCGGCGCATCCGGTACCCAAGTCCCGAACAACCATGCGAGCTTGCCTCTGTGGTCGGCAGGGAACCGATGCCGCAAACAGAAACCCACCGCCTTGCCCAGCAGTACCTGCAGGTGTGACGCGCCAACTCTGGGACCCGAGATGGCCTTGCAACAGAGCCAGGTCAGCGAAGAGTGGTTTCTGGGGAACGTCCAGGAAGTCCGCGTCCTCAACCCATCGCCTGGGGACCTCTGGCGGTTTGGCCTCTTGGTTCCTGAGGCGGACAGGAGGGTCCACAGCGATGGTTCCCTTGGCCTCCTCTTTGCCAGGTTCGATGACTTCCTGAAGCAGAAGACCCTGTGGCTGCTGAAGCAATGCAACCGACGGATCGAGATCAAGACGAAGGGCTCGGGAGTGGGATTCCTGGAACTCCCGCCGTCCAAGAGGGCCAAGGTCGAGGACGTCTTCCCCTTCCGCAAACGTGGCGGGGACTTATGTGTCTTCGTCGATGAGCAGCTCAGCCCAACCTCAGTGAGGCGATGTCATCCGCCTGGGTTGGCACTCATCGGCATCTTGGGGCGGGACCTTATGGAACGTTGGTGGCGGGAAGTCAAGCCGAAGACGATGCTCACGCAGGACGCGCCGCCCGGCGCCACGGTCTACAGGAGGCGGCGCAGGAGGTTGGAGGTGTTTGAATGGGGACCGAAGGCAGGGCTCGAGCTTGTGTGGCCGCTGGCTCCACCAGCCGAGCTGGGGGGCAAGAAAGCAGTGATCCGCAAGCATGGAACGAAGGGAGCGGGGTTCGACCTGAAGCTCAGCGGCGGGACTTCAGTCCACATCGAGTGCCCTGAAGACGCGGACATGGTCGAGTGCACGTGCCCCGGGGCGCCAAACTGGGGCGAGTTGCATGACAGGGTCGCTGTCGCTCTTGGGGCAGGTTGGTCATATGGGAACTGCCGTCCTTGGTTCTACACCATTCAAGACACGCTGCTCGAGTACGGCATCTGTAGGTGCGTCCATGTCTCGCTCGACACAAGCCAGACAATGATGTCCGCGATGCGGGCCGCCTACGATGGCCGCACGCCGTCGGACGCGGAGGACGGCATAGCCAGGTACGGAGCGCTGATCGACTGCCATGCTCTCCGCAGCGACCAGTCCATCTTCCCTACGCTGTTCGCCCAGGTACTGGCCAGGGTCCGCCAGCGGCCAGGGGAGAGGTTCATCCTGATCACCGACCGACTGAACTGATTCCTCTCGTGCCGCCTTCCGCGGGCCTTGAAGGCCGAGGAACTCGGGCGCTGCTGCGAGATCACGGTTTCCTTCCTGTCCCCAGGCTCCGGCATTCCGCGCGGGAGTGGGCGCTGTTTTGGGCCCGTGGGCGTGCCTTTGGCCGCCGCGGGCGGCTCCCCGGTGCCGGAAACCCGAAACCCGGAACCCGGAACCTGGGACCTCGAAGCCCTCCGGCGGCTCGAGGCGCTCGCTCACACCCAGCCGCGGAGGCGGACGGCTTCGGCGACGCGCTGGACGGCGACGGCGTAGGCGGCGAGGCGCATGTGGGTGCCGTGGCGGCGCGAGGCCGCGAGGACGGAGCGGTAGGCGTCCGTCATCTTGCGGTCGAGCCGCTCGTGGACTTCTTCTTCGGTCCAGTAGTAGTGGTTGAAGTTCTGGACCATTTCGAAGTAGCTGACGCTGACGCCGCCGGCGTTGCACAGGAAGTCGGGGATGAGGTGGACTCCTGCGTCGTGGAGGATGGCGTCGGCCTCGGGGGTGGTGGGGCCGTTGGCCATTTCGGCGACGATCTTGGCCTTGATGTTGGAGGCGTTGGCGCCGGCGATGACGTTTTCGAGGGCGGCGGGGATGAGGATGTCGACGTCGAGTTCGAGGATTTCCTCGTTGGTCACGGCGTCGCTTTCGGGGTAGTCGGCCACGGAGTCGGTGCGCCGCTTGTGGTCGCGGACGGCTCGGGGGTCGAGGCCGTTGGGGTTCATGGCCCCGCCGCGGCTGTCGGTGACGGCGACGACGTTGCATCCGTAGAGCTCGGCTCCCAGGATGGCGGCGAAGGAGCCGGCGTTGCCGTAGCCCTGGACGGCGACGGTGGCGCCGCGGAGGTCGATGTCCAGCTCCCTGGCGGCTTCGCGGATGGTGTACCATCCGCCTCGTGCGGTGGCGTCGCCGCGGCCTGCGGAGCCGCCCAGCTCGAGGGGCTTGCCGGTGATCACGCCGAAGCTGTTCTGGCCCACCAGCTTGGAGTATTCGTCCATCATCCAGGCCATGATCTGGGGGGTGGTGTAGACGTCGGGTGCGGGGACGTCCATGGAGGGGCCGAGGATGCGGCCTATGGCCTCGATGTAGGCCCTGCTGAGGCGCTCGAGTTCGGCGGGGGACATGTCCTTGGGGGAGCAGACGACTCCGCCCTTGCCGCCGCCGAGGGGGATGTCGACGACGGAGCATTTCCAGGTCATCCACGCGGCGAGGGCGCGGACGGTGTCGATGGTCTCCTGGGGGTGGAAGCGGATGCCGCCCTTGGTGGGGCCGCGGGCGTCGTTGTACTGGACGCGGAAGGCCTCGAAGACCTCGACGTTGCCGTCGTCCATGCGGACGGGGATGTGGACTCGGAACTCGCGCATGGGCACTCGGAGGAAGGCCCTGAGGGGCTCTTCGAGGCCGAGGAGCTCGGCGGCCTCGTCGAACTGCTGCTGGGCGATTGCGAAGGGGTTCGTGGTGTCCACGTTGACGGCCATGGCGTCGTCCTTTCTCCAAGGGCCGCCCCGGGGCGGGGCTGGGGCGTTACAGGGCTCGGGTCGGTCGTGTCAGGTGTTCGGGCTGGTTTCTGATTGTGGTGCCCTCCATCCTACCGTGCTGGGCTAGGCGTCGATGATGGCCAGGGCTTCGTCGCGGTAGGCGTCCATGACGTAGGGGATTCCGCTGACCTTTGCGGCCTCCTCGGTGAGGGCGAAGAGGTCTTCGCGGGCGATGGTGTCGGTGGAGAAGCTTCGGCTGCCGGCCATGAGCTGCTGTAGGCCGACCTTGAGCTTGTCGCAGAAGTTGTAGAGGCCCACGGCGCCGAAGGGCATCTGGTCGACGGTCTCCTTGCCGAACCTGGCGACCAGGTCTTCGTAGCCGACGAAGAGCTCCTCGGCGGTCTGGCCGTATCGGGCGGCGGCCTTGGGCAGGTTGCCGCCTTTCATCCAGTGGTGGACGTTCTTGCCCACCATACCGGGGATCATGAGGGCCCGGCCCATGCAGACGGCCTTGACGTGGGGGGCTCCCATGGCGAGGACTTTGAAGATGTGGTCTTCGGTGGACAGTCCGCCGGCGATGGCCAGGTGGGGGACGAAGGCGCCCTTGGCGGCGAGCCGCTCGGCGAGCTCGTGGGTCATGGCCTGGAGGTAGAAGGTGGGCACGCCCCACTCCATCATCATTCGCCAGGGGCTCATGCCGGTGCCGCCGCCGGCGCCGTCGATGGTCAGGAGGTCGAGGCGGGCCTCGGAGGCCCACTTGATGGCCATGGCCAGCTCGCGCATGGGGTAGGCGCCGGTCTTGAGGGTCACGCGCTTGGCGCCCACGCCGCGGAGGCGTTCGACCTCGGCCATGAAGGCCTCCTGGTCGATGAAGCCGAGGCGGCTGTGTCGCTCGAACTCGGAGATGGCTCCGTCCTGGTAGGCGGCCTGGACCGCGGGGTCGGAGGGGTCGGGGGTGATGAGGTATCCGCGTTTCTGGAGTTCGAGGGCTCGCTCGATGGTGGGGAGCTTGATCTCGCCGCCGATGCACTTGGCGCCCTGGCCCCACTTGAGCTCGATGGTTTCCACGCCGAGTTCGTTGACGGCGTACTCGGCGACTCCGAAGCGGGTGTCCTCGACATTGAGCTGGACGATGAGGTCGCCGTATCCCTCGTGCCATTTGCTCCAGGTTTCGACGCGGCGTCGCAGCTCGGGGCTGTCGACGACCTTTCCGTCGGCGCCGAGGCGGAGGTGGGGGTCGACGCCGCAGACGTTTTCGCCGCAGACGATGGTGATGCCGGCGATGGCGGCGCCGACGGCGAAGTGCTCCCAGTTGTTCCGCGCTACGTCGGTGGAGCCCAGGGCGCCGGTGAAGACCGGGAGGCGGAGCTTCACGGGATGGTCGGTACCGTAGGTGGTCTCGGTGTCGACCATGGTGAACAGGGTGTTGTCGGGGTCGCCCTGGGCTCCCTCGGGCAGGCCCTTGGCGCCGAGGGCGTAGCCGTGGATATTGAGGTGGGAGTAGTCGACGGGGTAGTCCTTGTCGCAGCCTGCGGTGAGGGTGCCGAATGGGCCGGGGTAGAGGACCTCGCGGCCTCGGAGGGTGGCCTTCCAGATCTCGCAGTTGCCGCGACAGCCGTCGATACAGCGGGTGCAGATGCCCGAGGTGGGCGACCAGTCCCGCGAGCGGTTCGACGTCTGGGTCACTTCATTGGCGTTCTGGCGGCTCAGGTGCATCGAGGCGTCTCCTCATCCAGCCTTCTTCCAACGGCCCGTTGCCCAACCGCCCTCGCCGCCCGCGGCAAGCCCCGCCGGGGCACCTCCAGCAGCCCGTCAACACGGCCAGGCGCGAACGGCAAAGGATGCCGCATTATCCATGATCTGCCGCGAATGTCAAGGGAAACCTTTGCAGCCCAGCATTTCGTTCCTTCGCTCCGCCATGGAGTCAGGCCATGCAGCTCCCGATCGCCACCCAGGGTGAGCTAAGGTGTTGCCACTCCTAACCCTATGGTGAGCCTCTCGTCACGCGGCAGGGACCCCAGGCCCCCGGGCCAGACGGCAAGCGGTGCCGAGGACGGGGGCCGAGCCTCGGCCGCTCACCGCGCAAGGTGCCGCCTCGCCTGGGGGCAAAAAAGCCGGTGAGCCCTTGACACGAAGGGCTGGTGAGGCTATGATGCGGTTCAGCCATGGCCACCCGGAAGACTCGCTCTGCGGACATCAGGCGTCGCAAGCGCATCGCGGCCGTCCTGCGCGCGCTCCACGCGGCGGGGCGGCCCCTAGGCGCCAGCCGGCTGGCCCGCGACCTGGAGGCCATGGGGATCGACATCAGCCAGCGCACGGTGCGCTACTACCTGGCAATGATGGACGAGCAGGGCCTGACGGTGAGCCGGGGCAAGCGGGGCCGCGAGATCACGCCCCGGGGCGAGCAGGAGCTGGCCAACTCCTTCGTGGCCGAGAAGGTGGGCTTCGTCTCGGCGAAGGTCGATGAGCTGAGCTACCAGATGACCTTCCAGCCCCGTCGCCGCCAGGGCACCATCATCCTGAACGTCTCGGTCGTGCCCGCGGAATCGATTCACGCGGCGATGCGGGAGATGCGGGCCGTCTTCGACGCCGGGCTGGGGATGGGCCGCCTGGCCGTGGTCGGCCACCCCGGCGAGGTGCTGGGCGGCTTCCGCGTGCCCCACGGCACGCTGGTCATCGGCACGGTGTGCAGCCTGACGCTCAACGGCGTGCTGCTGGGGGCCGGCATCCCGACGACCTCTCGCTTCGGTGGCCTCCTGGAGGTGGCGGACGGCCGGCCCGTGCGGTTCACCGAGATGATCTATTACGAGGGCTCGAGCCTGGACCCCCTGGAGATTTTCATCCGCGGCCACATGACCACGGTCCGGCAGGCGGCTCGCACCGGGCGGGGGGTGATCGGGGCCAGCTTTCGCGAGATCCCCGCCGTCGCCGTGCCGCGGGCGCGCAAGCTGGGCGCCCAGCTCGACCGCCTGGGCCTCGGGGGGCTGCTCACGGTGGGCAAGCCCAACCGCCCGCTGCTCGAGGTGCCCGTGCCCCAGGGACGGGCCGGCCTGGTAGTTGTCGGCGGGCTCAACCCCCTGGCCGCCGTCGAGGAGGCAGGCATCCCCACCCACAACACGGCGCTCACCGGCCTGTTCGAATACGCCTCCCTGGTGCCTTACGACCAGCTCCAGGCGCCCGCGGCGGGAGGGCGGCCGGCATGACCAGCGGAGCCCGGGAGGCCTGCGGCATCTTCGGCATCTACGGCTACGACGGAGCCGCCCACCAGGCCTACCTCGGCCTCTACTCCCTCCAGCACCGAGGCGAGGAGAGCGCCGGCATCGTCGTCTCCGACGACCGCACGCTGCGCAGCAGGCGGGGCATGGGCCACCTGGACGAGGTGGTGCGCCCCGAGCACCTCGACGCCCTCCCCGGCCACATGGCCATCGGCCACGTGCGCTACTCGACCACGGGCTCGCCCAAGCCCCAGAACGTCCAGCCCCTGGTGATCGAGTACTCCAAGGGCCTGGTGGCCGTGGCCCACAACGGCACCCTCACCAACGCCCGCCAGCTCCGCCGCTACTACGAGGGCCGGGGCTCCATCTTCCAGACCAGCACGGACAGCGAGATCCTGGTCCACCTGATGGCCGACCCCGACCACCTGGCCCGCCCCGACCACGTGGCCCACTGCCTGAGCCACCTGGAGGGGGCCTTCTCGCTGCTGGTGATGGCCAGGAGCCAGCTCATCGCGGCCCGCGACCGCCACGGCTTCCGCCCCCTGTCCCTGGGCGAGCTGCGCTGCTCCCCGGTGATCGCCAGCGAGACCTGCGCCTTCGACCTCGTGGGCGCCCGCTACATCCGCGACATCGAGCCCGGCGAGGTGGTGAGCATCGACGCCCGGGGCCTCAGCTCCCACCGCTTCTGCCCCCCCGAGGCGGTCGACCGGGCGCACTGCATCTTCGAGCACATCTACTTCGCCCGGCCCGACAGCCGCGTCTTCGGCCAGACCTGTCACGTGGTCCGGGGCCGCCTGGGCGAGCGCCTGGCCGAGGAGTGCCCCGCCGAGGCCGACCTGGTGATCGCCGTGCCCGACTCCGGCCTGCCCGCCGCCCTGGGCTACGCCCGGGCCAGCGGCCTGCCCTTCGACCACGGCTTCATCCGCAACCACTACGTGGGCCGGACCTTCATCCAGCCCGCCGCCCGCCGGCGGGGACTGGGCGTGCGGATCAAGCTCAACGCCATCGCCGACGTGGTGCGCGGCAAGCGCCTCGTCGTGGTCGACGACTCCATCGTCCGGGGCACCACCTCGCGCACCCGCCTGGGCATGCTGCGGGAGGCGGGGGCCCGGGAGATCCACCTGCGCATCTCCAGCCCCCCCATCCGCCATCCCTGCTTCTACGGCATCGACTTCCCCACCGAGGCCGAGCTGGTGGCCAGCGGCCGCACCGTCGAGCAGGTGCGCCAGTTCATCGGCGTCGACTCCCTGGGCTACCTCAGCGTCGAAGGCCTGCTCGAGGCGGTCGGCGGACGGCCCGGCGACTACTGCGCCGCCTGCTTCACCGGCCACTACCCCTGCCCCGTCGCCGAAGCCGTGGACAAGCTGGCCATGGAGACCCGCTAGCCTGGATTTCTCCCCAGCACCTGGGGAGAAATCCAGGACGCACCGGACACGAAGGAGCGGAGAAGAGGCAGCACGAATGACACGAATAGGCGAATGGCACGAATCAGGGGGACAGGGTGGAGGACAGGAGAGCCCCGCCCGTCCCTTCCCCTTCTCCGACCCTGGACCCTTCCTCTTCATTCGTGTCATTCGATCCTTCGCGCCATTCGTGATGGTCTTTCGGCAAGCCCACGCGGCACCGAGCGGCGGGCAACAGCCAGCTCGAAACGGACCGCGCGCCGCGTGTCGGCCCGCGTTCCCGTCCTCGGTTTCCTCACCCAGCTTTCGTGCCCGGGCATGCCCTGGGATTGGGTGCTCGAGGTTCGCCATGTCCCGCGTTTCGGTGAGCAACGGCGGCTAGCCCGCCGAGGCGGCGGGCCTGGCAGGAGAGATTGCGGTGGAAGACGCCACCGAGGCCCTCATCGCCCTGGAGGACGGGCGGGTGTTCGCCGGCCGCTCCTTCGGCGCCCCGGGCACCCGATGCGGGGAGATGGTCTTCAATACCTCGATGACCGGCTACCAGGAGATCCTCACCGACCCCTCCTACGCCGCCCAGATCGTGGCCATGACCTACCCCCTCATCGGAAACTACGGGGTGAACCCCGAGGACCCCGAGAGCGCCCGCGTGCAGGTCGAAGGCCTGGTGGTCAAGGAGTGCTGCCGAGCCCCCAGCAACTGGCGCTCGCGCCAGCCCCTGCACCGCTACCTGGCCGACCAAGGGGTCATCGGCATCGAGGGGATCGACACCCGCGCCCTGACCCGCCACATCCGCGAGGCGGGGGCCATGAAGGCCGCCATCTCGACCGAGGGCAAGAGCCCCCCGGAGCTCGTCGCCATGGCCCGCGCCTGGCCGGGGCTGGTGGGCCGCGACATGGTGCGGCACGTCACCTGCGCCCAGCCCTACGACTGGGAGCCGCCGCCCCAGGCCCGCTTCCGTGTGGTCCTCTACGACTTCGGGACGAAGCGGAACATCCTGCGCCTGCTGGCCCGCCACGGCTGCCGCGTGCGGGCCGTGCCCGCCACCACCCCCGCCGAGGAGGCCCTGGCCTGGGAGCCGGACGGGATCGTGCTCTCCAACGGCCCGGGGGACCCCGCGGCCCTGGGTCCCATCGCCGACCAGGTGCGTCGCCTGGTGGGGCGGGTGGCGCTTTTCGGCATCTGCCTCGGCCACCAGCTCCTGGGCCTTGCGCTGGGCGGAAAAACGTTTAAACTGAAGTTCGGCCATCGCGGGGCCAACCACCCCGTGCAGGAGCTGGCCAGCGGGCGGGTGGACATCACGAGCCAGAACCACGGCTTCTGCGTGGACCCGGATTCGCTGCCCGCCGACGAGGTGGAGCCGACGCACGTGAATCTCAACGACCACACGCTGGAGGGCTTCCGGCATCGCTCCCTGCCCCTGTGGGCCGTGCAGTACCACCCGGAGGCCTCGCCCGGCCCCCACGATGCCGGCCACCTGTTCGGGCGGTTCGTAGAGACCATGGCCCGTTGCCAGGCCTCCGGCCGGGGGGCGCCGTGAAGCACGACCTGGTGCTGATCCTCGACTTCGGCTCGCAGTACAGCCAGCTCATCGCCCGGCGGGTGCGCGAGCAGAAGGTCTACTGCCAGCTCGAGCCCTGCTCCATCTCCCTCGAGGCAGTGCGGGAGCTGGAGCCCAGGGGGGTGATCCTGTCGGGCGGGCCGTCCAGCGTGTGGACCGCCGAAGCGCCCTCCTGCGACCCCCGGCTCTTCGACCTGGGCGTGCCCGTGCTGGGCATCTGCTACGGGATGCAGCTCATGGCCCGGCTGATCGGCGGCGAGGTCGAGGCCGGCGACAGCGGGGAGTACGGCCCCGCCACCATCGAGATGGTGGACAACGACGCGCTGTTCCAGGGCTGCGAGGCCACCGAGCCGGTGTGGATGAGCCACGGCGACCGGGTGAGCCGCCTGCCCGAGGGCGCGGTGGTCTCGGCCCGGACCCCTTCGCTGGGCATCGCCGCTTTCTGCGAGCCCCGCCGCCGGCTCTACGGCGTGCAGTTCCACCCCGAGGTGAGCCATACCCCTCGAGGGGAGCGGATGCTGGGCAACTTCCTGTTCCGCATCTGCCAGTGCGGGGGCGACTGGACGATGAGCTCCTTCGTGGACGAGGCCACCCGCGCCATCCGCCAGCGGGTGGGCACCGAGCGCGTGGTGTGCGGGCTCAGCGGGGGCATCGACTCCACGGTGGTGGCCTCCCTGGTCCACCGCGCCGTGGGCGACCAGCTCACCTGCATCCTGGTGGACACCGGGCTGCTGCGCGCCGGGGAGGCCGACGAGGTGGTCGCCCAGGCCCGGGAGATGGGCCTGCGGGTGGACGTGGTGGGGGCCTCGGAGCGCTTCCTGGGCCGCCTGCGGGGGGTGAGCGACCCGGAGGAGAAGCGCCTGATCATCGGCGACGAGTTCGTCCGCGTGTTCACCGAGGAGGCGGAGCGGGTGGGCGGGGCGCGCTTCCTGGCCCAGGGCACGCTGTTCCCCGACGTGATCGAGAGCCGCTCGGCCTTCGGCGGCCCCTCGGCCCGCATCAAGAGCCACCACAATGTGGGCGGGATGCCCTCGTGGTCGAAGTTCGAGCTCCTGGAGCCCCTGCGAGAGCTGTTCAAGGACGAGGTGCGCCGCCTGGCCGAGGAACTCGACCTCCCCCGCGAGATTCGCAATCGTCAGCCTTTTCCCGGCCCGGGGCTGGCGGTGCGTATCGTGGGGGAGGTCACCCCTTCGGGCCTGGGGATGCTGCGGCGGGCCGACGCCATCGTGGACGAGGAGATGCGCGCCTGGGAGGGCTACGGCGACATCTGGCAGTCCTTCGCCGTCCTCCTGCCTGTCCGCTCCGTGGGCGTGATGGGCGACGCCCGGACCTACGACTTCGCCGTGGCCCTGCGCATCGTGACCAGCCGCGACGGGATGACCGCCGACTGGGCACGCCTCCCCCCCGAGCTGCTGGCACGCATCTCCAGCCGCATCATCAACGAGGCCGAGGGGGTGAACCGCGTGCTCTACGACATCAGCTCCAAGCCGCCCAGCACCATCGAATGGGAATGAGCCCCAGCGCCGCCCCCGCCCAGCCCCACGCCCCCCGCCCCGGGCCCCACAATCCCATCGTCTCCCTCCTCGCCCCCTCCTCGCCCCGGAGGGGCCGCGATGCCTAAGCGGGCGGACATCGAGAAGGTGCTCATCGTCGGCTCCGGGCCCATCGTGATCGGCCAGGCCTGCGAGTTCGACTATTCCGGCTCCCAGGCCTGCAAGGCCCTCCGCGAGGAGGGCTACACCATCGTCCTGGTCAACAGCAACCCGGCCACCATCATGACCGACCCGGAGATGGCCCACGCCACCTACGTGGAGCCCATCACGCCCGATGTGGTGGCCCGCATCATGGAGGCCGAGCGCCCCCAGGCCCTGATCCCCACCCTGGGCGGCCAGACGGCGCTCAACGTGGCCTCCGTGCTCAGCGAGCGGGGCACGCTGGAGGCGCTGGGGGTGGAGGTGATCGGGGCCTCGCCCCAGGCCATCGCCAAGGCGGAGGACAGGGAGCAGTTCCGCAAGGCCATGGGCCGCATCGGGCTCGACCTGCCGCGCAGCGGCGTGGCCCGCAGCGTGGCCGAGGCCTTGGCCATCGGCGAGGAGGTAGGCCTGCCCGCCATCGTGCGGCCCAGCTACACCCTCAGCGGGGCCGGCGGCGGGGTGGCCTACAACACCGAGGAGCTGGCCGAGATCGCCGCCCAGGGCCTGAGCCTCAGCCTCATCCACGAGGTGCTCGTCGAGGAGTCGCTGCTGGGCTGGAAGGAGTTCGAGCTGGAGGTGATGCGCGACCACCGCGACTGCGTGGTGATCATCTGCTCCATCGAGAACGTCGACCCCATGGGGGTGCACACCGGGGACAGCATCACGGTGGCCCCCGCCCAGACGCTCACCGACCGGGAGTACCAGGCGATGCGCGACGCGGCCATCGCCATCATCCGGGAGATCGGGGTGGACACCGGGGGCTCGAACATCCAGTTCGCCGTGCGGCCCGAGGACGGGCGGATGGTGGTCATCGAGATGAACCCCCGGGTCTCCCGCAGCTCGGCCCTGGCCAGCAAGGCCACCGGCTTTCCCATCGCCAAGATCGCCGCCAAGCTGGCCGTGGGCTATACCCTCGACGAGCTGCCCAACGACATCACCCGCCAGACCCCCGCGTGCTTCGAGCCCACCATCGACTACTGCGTGGTCAAGGTGCCCCGATTCGCCTTCGAGAAGTTCCCCGGCGCGGCCACCGCGCTCACCACCTCGATGAAGTCCGTGGGCGAGACCATGGCCATCGGGCGGACCTTCAAGGAGGCCCTGCTCAAGGCCGTGCGCGGCCTGGAGGCCCGCCTCGCCGCGGTGCCCGCCGACGACCCCCAGGCCCTCCGACGCGGCCTCATCACGCCCAACCCCGACCGCCTGGCCTGCGTGCTGGCCGCCCTCCGGGAGGGCTGGAGCGTGGACGACGTGGCCGCGGCGAGCCGCATCGACCCCTGGTTCCTGGAGGGCATTCGCCAGATCGTGGCGGTGGAGGCGGAGCTGGCCGCGGTCCCCGCTCCCGACCGCGTGACGCCCCGGCTCCTGCGCAGGGCCAAGGAGGCGGGTCTCTCCGACGCCCTGGTGGGCCGCCACCTGGGCCTCGACGAGATGGCCGCCCGCCGCCTGCGCCTCGAGGCCGGCATCCGCCCCACGATCAAGCTGGTCGACACCTGCGCCGCCGAGTTCGAGTCCTACACCCCCTACTACTACTCCACCTACGAGGAAGAGGACGAGACCCGGCCCAGCGACCGGACCAAAGTGCTGATCATCGGCTCCGGCCCCAACCGCATCGGCCAGGGCATCGAGTTCGACTACTGCTGCGTCCACGCCGTCCTCGCCGCCCGCGAGCTCGGCTACGAGACCCTCATGGTCAACTCCAACCCCGAAACGGTGTCCACCGACTACGACACCGCCGACCGCCTCTACTTCGAGCCGGTGACGCTGGAGAACGTGCTCAACATCGTGGAGGCGGAGCGGCCGGAGGGCCTCATCGTCCAGCTCGGGGGCCAGACCCCCCTGAGCCTGGCCGTGCCCCTGGAGGCGGCCGGGGCGCGCATCCTGGGCACCAGCCCGGAGAGCATCGACCGGGCGGAGGACCGCCGCCGCTTCGCCCAGGCCCTCGACCGCCTGGGCCTCCGCCAGCCGGCCAACCGCTCGGTGACCTCCCTGGAAGAGGCCCGCCAGGCGGCCCGGGAGCTGGGCTACCCGGTCCTGGTGCGGCCCTCCTACGTGCTGGGCGGCCGGGCCATGGAGATCTGCCTGGGCGAGGAGGAGCTGGAGCGGCTGGTGGCCCTGGCCATCGAGGCCGCCCCCGGCTATCCCGTGCTCGTCGACAAGTTCCTCGAGGGCGCCATCGAGCTCGACGTGGACGCCGTGGCGGACGGCCGGGAGGTCTACATCGGCGGGATCATGGAGCACATCGAGGCCGCGGGGGTCCACTCCGGCGACAGCTGCTGCGTGCTCCCGCCCCACACCCTGCCCGAGCTGGTGCTCGACGAGGTGCGGCGCCAGAGCCGCGCCCTGGCCCTCGAGTTCCAGGTGCGGGGCCTGCTCAACGTCCAGTACGCGGTCCAGGACGGGCAGGTCTACGTCCTGGAGGTCAACCCCCGGGCCTCCCGCACGGTGCCCTTCGTGAGCAAGGCCACGGGAGTGGCGCTGGCCAAGGTGGCCACGAAGGTGATGCTGGGGCAGAGCCTGGGCGAGCTGGGGGTGGGCGGCTCCCCGCCCCGCCCGGGCATCGCCGTCAAGGCCCCCGTCCTGCCGTTCAACCGCTTTCCCGGGGTGGACGTGGTGCTGGGGCCGGAGATGAAGTCCACGGGCGAGGTGATGGGCATCGACGAGGCGGTGGGCGTGGCCTTCGCCAAGGCCCAGCAGGCCGCGGGCACCGAGCTGCCCCGCTCGGGCACCGTGTTCGTGAGCGTGCGGGACCGGGACAAGGCGGAGATCGTGCTGGTCGCCCGGCGGTTCCACGAGCTGGGCTTCCGCCTCGTGGCCACGGAAGGCACGTGCCGCGCCCTGACCGCGGTGGGCATCCCCGCCGAGCGGGTGCTCAAGGTCTCCGAAGGACGGCCCAACGTGGTGGACATGATGAAGAACCGGGCGGTCCAGCTCGTGATCAACACCCCCAGCAGCAAGACGCCTCGACGCGACGAGGTGTCCATTCGCACCAACGCCGTGCTCCGCGGCGTGCCCCTGATCACCACCATTCAGGGCGCCGCGGCGGCGGCCAGCGCCATCGCCGCGCTGAGAGCCGGGCCCCTCGGCGTGCGGCCCCTCCAGAGCTGGCACGCCGGCGGGGGCGAGGCCCTCGGCGCCGCCCAGCCCGGCCGCTCACAGGAAGCCCCATGACCAAGCACATCTTCGTCACCGGCGGCGTGGTCTCCAGCCTGGGCAAGGGCCTCACCTCGGCCGCCCTCGCCCTGGTGCTCGAGCGCCGCGGGCTGCGCGTCGCCGTCCAGAAGGTCGACCCCTACATCAACGTCGACCCCGGCACCATGAGCCCCTACCAGCACGGCGAGGTCTACGTGACCGCCGACGGGGCGGAGACGGACCTCGATCTCGGCCACTACGAGCGGTTCACCCAGGCCACCGTGAGCCGGCTCTCCAACTTCACCACCGGCTCCATCTACAAGGCGGTGATCGACAAGGAGCGGCGCGGCGACTACCTGGGCAAGACCGTCCAGGTGGTCCCCCACGTGACCGACGAGATCAAGGCCGCCATCCGCAGGATGGCCACCGAGGACGTCGATGTGGTGATCACCGAGATCGGAGGCACGGTGGGCGACATCGAGGGCCTGCCCTTCCTGGAGGCCATCCGCCAGTTCCGCCTCGACGTGGGTAAGGACAACGTCCTCTACGTCCACCTCACCCTGGTCCCCTACCTTCGCGCCGCCCGGGAGATCAAGACCAAGCCCACGCAGCACTCGGTGGGCCGCCTCCGGGAGATCGGCATTCAGCCCGACGTGCTCATCTGCCGCACCGAGGTGGGCATCAGCGACGAGGCGCGGGCCAAGATCGCGCTCTTCTGCAACGTCGAGGAGGAGGCGGTGGTCGAGGAGCGCGACCTCGAGCACAGCTACCTCATCTACGAGCTGCCCCTGGTCTTCGCCCGACAGGGCGTGGACGAGCTGATCGTCGGGAAGCTGGGCCTCCGCTGCGGCCCCGCCGAGCTGGGCGACTGGGCCGAGATGGTGGAGACCCTCCGCAACCCCGCCCACACCACCGAGATCGCCGTGGTGGGCAAGTACATCACCCTCCGCGACGCCTACAAGAGCATCTACGAGGCCCTCACCCACGGCGGCATCGCCAACGACTGCCGCGTGAAGGTCCGCATGGTGGAATCCGAGGACGTGGAGGAGCGGGGCGCCGAGGCCTGCCTGGGCGGCGTCGGCGGCATCCTCGTCCCCGGCGGCTTCGGCTACCGGGGCATCGAGGGCAAGGTGGCCGCCATCCGCTACGCCCGCGAGCACAAAGTCCCCTTCTTCGGCATCTGCCTGGGCATGCAGTGCTCGGTCGTCGAGTTCGCCCGCAACGTCTGCGGCTTCGAGGGGGCCAACAGCTCCGAGTTCGACGACCAGTGCCCCCACCCGGTGATCGACCTGATGGAGACCCAGAAGCGCATCGCCGGCCTGGGCGGCACCATGCGCCTCGGACAGTACCCCTGCGAGCTCCTGCCCGGCACCCACGCCCAGGAGGCCTACGGCGCCGCCACCGTCCACGAGCGCCATCGCCACCGCTACGAGTTCAACAACGCCTACCGCGAGAAGATGCGCCTGCGGGGCATGATCTTCGGCGGCGTGAGCCCCGATGGCCAACTCGTGGAGATCATCGAGCTCCACGACCACCCGTGGTTCCTCGCCGTCCAGTTCCACCCCGAATTCCAGTCCAAGCCCGACCGGCCTCATCCCCTGTTCCGCGAATTCGTGGCCCACGCGCTCGGCCACGCCAGGGCCGACGCCGGCCCGCCCACCGCCTGAGGCCCGCCCCGCACCCAGCCCGCGCGCCACGGCCCGGGCGCCGCGAGCCGCGGGCGGAGGCACCTGCTCAGAGCACCGCACGGCCCACGAGCCCCAGCCCGCGGAGCGGGCGACGGAGGCGTTCGCGTGGGCTCTTCCCCTCCACCCTTACAAACCGAAGCCCCCCCTCAAAGCCGCCATTAAACTTCGTTAATCGTTCGCGGCAAAATGCACCCCCTGCTCGTCCCGACGCTCCCGCGTCGGGACCCCCTGTCCTGGACGCTCCTGCGTCCCTCTTCCGCGGGCGAGGGATT
>JBKHIY010000087.1:0-17815 GCA_046538415.1 Candidatus Brocadiia bacterium
CGGATGGTCGGCCCGGCCGCTGGCCTGGGCTGTCGAGGGTGGGTGCGTCCGCAGAGCGGCGCCGGGGCGGCTGCAAGCGGCGGCTCGTCGCCAGGCGAGGGAACTGGCGGAACGTGGAGCGGGCAGGCCGGGCCTGCTGGGGACGCCGCCGCGGGGCGATGGCTTGTTGCGGCGCGGAGGTTGGTGTATCATGCGAGTCGGCTTGCGTTTACCTGGCTGGCTTGAGCGCCGAGGAGTTTTCGGTCCCGCCCATGGGCGTTTCCACGATTCACGATGCGAAGGGGCTGGAGGAAGAGCTTCGCCGCGGTGTGCGAGGCGAGGTGGCGTTCGACCCCGCCACCCGGGCGCTCTACAGCACCGCGGCGTGCATCTATCGGGTGGAGCCGCTGGTCGTGGTGGCGCCGCGCGACGCGGACGACGTGGCGGCGGCCGTGCGCGCCTGCCGGGCGCGGGGCGTTCCGCTGACCGCGCGGGGAGCGGGTTCGGGCCTGGCGGGCCAGGCGCTGGGCGACGGTCTGGTGGTGGATTTCACGCCGCATATGAGCCGCCTTCTGGAGGTCGGGGAGGCCCACGCGTGGGTGGAGCCGGGGCTGATCTGCGACGAGCTGAACGCGGCGCTCGCCCCGCGCGGCCTGTGGTTTCCGCCCGACCCCTCGAGCTCCGGCTACTGCACCCTGGGAGGGATGATCGCCAGCAACTCGGCGGGCTCGCACTCGGTGAAGTACGGGAGCACGGTCGACTACGTCGAGGAGCTTCGGGTCGTGCTCTCCGACGGCACCCACGCTCACCTGCGGCCCTATCGCCTCGACGGCCCGGGGTGGCAGCGCCTGATGGCCGAGGACACCCGCGAGGCCCAGCTCCATCGCACCGTGCGCCTGCTGGTGGAGAGCCACGCCGACCTGATCCGAGACCACCAGCCGCGGACGACGAAGAACGCCTGCGGCTACCGCCTCGAGCGCGTGGTGGCGGACGGGGGGCTGAACCTGGCTCGCCTGGTCTGCGGCTCGGAGGGCACCCTGGCCCTGGTGGTGGCGGCGAAGCTGCGGGTAGTGCCCCTGCCTGGCGCCCGCGGCATGGCCCTGCTGCACGTGCCGGAGCTCGAGTCGGTGGGCCGCGCGGTGCTGGAGGTCCTGGAGCTGGGTCCCAGCGCCGTCGAGTTCCAGGACGCCCACACGGTCGAGGCCATCCGCGCCGGGCGGCCGGGGCTGGCCCGCTTCCTGCCCCCGCCGGGCCACAGCCAGTTGTTCGTGGAGTTCGACGCGGACACGGAGGCGGAGGTGCGGGAGCGATTGGGGGCGGCGGCCCGTCGAGCGCGCGAGGACGGGCTGGCCAGCGGGGTGGTCGAGCCCCGCGACGAGGCCGAGGCGGCGGCGCTGTGGGCCGTGCGCAAGGCCACCCTGCCGCTGCTCTACCGGCGGCCGGGCCGGCGGCGGATCGTGTCGTTCATCGAGGACGTGACGGTGCCGCCGTCGGCGATTCCTCGCTACATCGAGGGGCTCCACGGCATCTTCGCCCGTCACGGGGTCGAGGCGGCGGTCTACGGCCACGCCTCGCAGGGCAACTTCCACACCCGTCCCTTCCTCGACCTCCACGAGCCCGCCGAGGTGGCCAAGATGCGCGCCCTGGCGGACGAGGTGTTCGACTTCGCGGTCTCCCTGGGCGGCACGGTCAGCGGCGAGCACGGCGACGGGATCGCGCGGACGGAGTACCTGGAGAAGGTCTACGGGCCGCTCACCCGGGCCTTCGCCGAGGTGAAGCGGGCCTTCGACCCCTCGGGCCTTCTGAACCCGGGAAAGAAGGTGCCCGACGCCCGCCGCGGCTTCTCGCTCACCGGCCCGCTTCGCTTCGACCCCGGCTACGGCTCGAGGCCCGTAGCCCAGCGCCTGGCGTGGGAGGACGGCGGCTGGCCCCGGGAGGCGGAGCGCTGCCACGGCTGCGCCACCTGCCGCACCCTGCCCGTGGCGGTGACCCGGATGTGCCCCGTGTTCAAGGCCCTGGGTCGGGAGGCGGCCTCGCCGCGTGCCAAGGCCAACCTGTTGCGCGAGATGGCGGCGGGGCGGATGAACGGCGGCGGCGCCCTCGACGCCCTGGAGGAGCTGGCCGAGCTGTGCCTGGTCTGCGGCTCCTGCAAGGTCGAGTGTCCCTCCGGCGTGGACGTGCCCAAGCTGATGCTGGAGGCCCGGGCGCGGCTGGGGGCCGAGCGCCGGCCGCGGCTGTGGCGATGGCTCTTCGCCCGGCTCGACGCCCTGAGCCGCCTGGCCTGGCCGCTGGCCGGAGCGGTGAACGCCCTGAACCGCCTCGGCCCGGCCCGATGGGCGATGGAGAAGGCGTTTCGCATCGACCGCAGGCGGCCCCTGCCCCGGATCGCCGCGCGGCCCCTCCACAAGCGGCTGGACCGGGGGAAGGCCGCCAGCCGCGAAGGGCGGGAGCGGGTGGTCTACTTCCCCGACGTTTTCGCCGCCTACAACGACCCGGCGGTGGGCGAGGCCCTGGTGCGGCTGCTCGCCGCGGCGGGCATCCAGGCCGAGGTCCCCCGCCTGCGGGGCTGCGGGATCCTGGCCATGTGCTATGGCGACACCCGGGCCGCGGTGCGGGCCATCGGGCGAAACCTCGATGCCCTGCGAGCCCACGTGCGGGTGGGCCGCGAGGTGCTGGCCACCGAGCCCACGGCCTTGCTGTGCCTGCGGGAGACGTACGGCGACTTCGTGGGCCGGGAGGCCTCGCGCCAGGTGGCCGGGCACTGCCACGACGCGCTGGCCTTCCTGCTCGAGCTGTGGCGGGCGGGCCGCCTGGACCTCGAGCTGGCCGAGGTGCCGATGCGCGTGGCCTACCACACCCCCTGCCACTCGCGTGCCGCGGGGCTCGAGCCCGCGGCGGCCCGGCTCCTGGGCCTCGTGCCCGGGCTGGAGGTGGAGGCCATCGAGGAGGGCTGCTGCGGCATGGCGGGCAGCGCCGGCCTGCTGCGGGAGAAGTACGAGCTTTCGATGCGCATCGGGGCGGGGGTCTTCGAGCGGGTCCGCGAGGGCGGGTTCGACGCCGCGGTCACCGAGTGCAGCGCCTGCCGGATGCAGCTCGAGCACGGCACGGGCAAGGCCGTCTACCATCCGCTCCACGTGCTCGCCCACGCCGCCTTCGGTGCCCCGCTGCCCGGCCCCGTGACGGTGGGGGGGCGCGGCGGCTCCGACGGGGAGGCGAGGCCATGAGCGGCGGGGGCGAGGGGCCGCGGGTCGCCGTGCTGCGGCCCGGCGCCCTGGGCGACGCCGTGCTCACCCTGCCCGTCCTCGAGTCGCTGACCGCGGCGTTCCCCGCTGCGAGCCTTCTGGCGGTGGGCTCGGCGGGGTTCGAGCTGGCGGTGGACGCCGGGCTGGCCGCCTCGCGGGTGGCCTTCGACGACGTGCGGCTGCTGGGCCTCTTCGCCCCCGAGGGCACGTCGCCCCTTCTCGCCGGCTGCGAGCGGTGCCTGTGCTACGGGCCTGGCCGCGACGAGCGATTGGCGGCGAACCTGCGGCGAAGCGGCGTCGGAAGGCTCGTCGCGTGGCCCGCCAGGCCTTCGGGCGGCATGCACGCCGTGGACCATCTGCTGGGCGCCGTCGAGGCCGCGGGCTGCCCCGTGGCGACGCGGGCCCCGCGCCTGGCGCCGCAGGCGGGGTGGCTGGCGGCGGCCCGGTCGCGGCTCGATGCCGCGGGCGTGGGCGAGGGTTTTCTGGCGCTTCACCCGGGCAGCGGCGGCCGGGCGAAGCGATGGCCCGCCGAGCGCTTCGCCGAGCTGGCGGCCCGGCTGGGCGGCGAGGCGGTGTGGCTCCTCGGCCCGGCGGAACGCGACGACGAGGAGCTACGGGCCGTCGCCCGGAGCGCGGGCGCGGTGGTGGCCGGGCCCTCGCTGCGCGAGCTGGCCGGCCTGCTCGCCCTGTGCGGGCTCTACGTGGGCAACGACTCGGGGGTGAGCCACCTGGCGGCTGCGGTGGGCAGCCCCACGGTGGCGGTGTTCGGGGCGACGGATCCGCGGGTATGGTCGCCGCGGGGCCGGGCGGTGGGCGTGGTCGACGGCTGGGAGCGGGGCGGCGTGGGCGGCGTGGCGATGGACGAGGTGCTGGCGGCGGCGGAGCGGCTGGGGGAGCTCAGTCCTGGGGCGTAGGCCCCTCCTCGGCCGGCTCGTCGGGCTCGTGCTCGGCGGATTCCCCTTCCTGGCCTTCGGTTTCTTCTTCTGGCGGCTGTCCCGGCTCCTCGAGGTCGAGGGGCGGGGGGGTGACGAGTCCCTCGATGGGCTCGCCCTGGAGGGCGGCGAGGATATTGGGCAGCAGGGCCTCGAAGGTAGCCTCTGGCGGCAGGGTGCCGGCGGCGACGTGGGGCGTGGGCAGCACGTTGTCGGGCTTGAGCAGGGGATGGTCGGGGGGCACGGGCTCGGCGGCCCAGGCGTCGACGGCGGCTCCCGCCAGGCGGCCGTCGGCCAGGGCGTCGGCGAGGGCCTGCTCGTCGACGAGCCCGCCGCGGGCGGTATTGACGAGCAGGGCGGAGGGTTTCATGCGGGCGATGCGCTCGGCGTGGATGAGCCCCTCGGTAGCGGGGGTGAGGGCGGCGTGGAGGGACAGCACGTCGGCCTCGGCCACCAGGTCGTCGAGCGGGCGGTAGGCCACGCCCAGCTCGTCGGCCTCGTCGTCGGGCAGGGCGGGCTCGTCGTGGTAGAGGACGGTCATGGCGAAGGCGCGGGCGCGGCGTGCCACCTCGACCGCGATGTGGCCCATGCCCACCAGGCCGAGGGTCTTGCCCGCGAGGATGCCGATGGCATCGAGGCCCGCCCAGTTGTAGGCGTAGGGCTCGGCGGGCGGTGGCGCGGGGTTGGCGGCGCGGCCTATGCGGCGGGGCTTCGCGGCCTCGACGGCCGGCAGCAGCTTCTTGGTGAGGGCGAGGATGGCCATCAGGGTGTGCTCGGCGCAGGCCACGTGGGCGGGCGCGGGCAGGAGGCTCACGGGCACGCCGCCGTCGATGGCCGCCACCACGTCGACGCCCTCCTCGCGGCTGCCCAGCTTCTGGACCAGCTTGAGGCGCACGGCGTCCTCGAAGACCCGGCGCCCCACGGCCCGGTGCTGGCCGGTGAGGCCCACCACCAGAACGTCCGCGTCGGGCACCAGGGCGAGGGCGTCGTCGGGGGCCTCGCCCTCGGGCTGGACGAGGTCGAGGGCCAGGTCGTCGGGCTGGTTCTGGCGCAGGAAGTCGGCGAAGGGCTCGAACCAGGCCTCGGGGACCCTCTCGTAGAGCAGGATGTTGGCCATAGGCGGGCCTCTCCGTCAAGGGGTGAGGCGACATTATAGCAGAGGCGCCGCCGGTTGTCACGAGCGAGCGAGGCGAATGGCGAGGCCCCCGGGACCGGGTGGTTGCGCGCGGGGGTGAGGGCGCCTATAATGTCGCCGCGAGATGCGGAGGGCGCGGGGACTCGCGGCAGGGAGGCCGAGGGACGCAGGGCAGGAGACCCGGGCTTTGGCGATCTACCTGGTGACCGGCGGCGCGGGCTTCATCGGCTCCAACCTGGCCATGGGCCTCCTGGAGCGCGGAGAGACCGTGCGCGTGCTCGACGACTTCTCGACCGGCAAGCGGGAAAACCTCGCCCCGGCGCGCGACTCGGTGACCCTCTTCGAGGGCAGCGTGGCCGATGACGCCCTGGTGCGCGAGGCGGTGGACGGGGTGGACTACGTGCTCCACCAGGGGGCCCTGGCCTCCGTGCCCCGCTCCGTGGACGACCCCGAGGCGACCAACCGGGCGAACGTGGTGGGCACGCTGGGCCTCCTGGTGGCGGCCCGCGACGCGGGGGTGCGGCGGGTGGTCTTCGCCGCATCGTCCTCCGCCTACGGCGACCAGCCCACGCTCCCCAAGGTGGAGACCATGGCGCCCAGCCCGCTCTCGCCCTACGCCGCCTCGAAGGTGGCCGGGGAGCACTACTGCCAGGCCTTCACCGCCTGCTACGGCCTGGCCACGGTGTGCCTGCGGTACTTCAACATCTACGGCCCGCGCCAGGACCCCCAGTCGGAGTATGCCGCGGTGGTCCCCCGGTTCATCACCGCCATGCTGGCGGGCCAGCGTCCCACCATCTTCGGCGACGGCGAGCAGTCGCGCGACTTCACCTACGTGGACGACTGCGTGCGGGCCAACCTCCTGGCCTGCACGGCGGACGAGGCCGTAGGCCGCACGATGAACGTGGCCTGCGGGGGGCGCTACACCCTCAACGAGCTGGTGGCCCTGCTCAACGAAATCCTGGGCACGTCGCTCGAGCCGGTCTACGAGCCGCCGCGAGCCGGCGACGTGCGCCACTCCCAGGCCGACATCGCGGCGGCCCGCCAGCTCCTGGGCTACGAGCCGCAGGTGTCCTTCCGCGAGGGCCTGGCCAAGACCGTCGAGTGGTTCCGAAGCCAGGCCGCGGGATAGCCAACGCAGCGAGGAGAGGGGGCCGCATGCTGGGCATCGAGTTCATTCGCGAAAACCCCCAGAAGGTCGAGGCCGCCTGCCGCGACAAGCGCGCCGACGTGAGCGTGGACCGGATCCTCGAGCTGGACGCCCGCCGGCGCGAGAAGCTCCACACCGTCGAGGAACTGCGCAGCGAGCACAACGCCGCCTCCAAGAGCGTCGCGGAGAAGAAGAAGCGGGGCGAAGACCTCGACGACACCTTCCGCCTGCTCAAGGAGCTTTCCCAGCGGATCAAAGCCCTCGAGGGCGAGCTGCGAGCGCTCGACGAACAGCTCGACGGCCTGCTCATCCGCGTGCCCAACTGCCCCGCCGACACCGCGCCGCCCGGCCCCGACGCCCAGAGCAACGTGGTGCGGCGCACCTGGGGCGAGCCGCGAGAGTTCGCCTTTCAGCCCCGGCCGCACTGGGAGCTGGGGGCGAGCCTGGGGGGGCTGGACTTCGAGCGGGCGGCCAAGCTCGCGGGCTCCGGCTTCGCCCTGTTCACCGACCGCGGCGCCCGCCTGGTGCGGGCCCTCATCAACTTCATGCTCGACCTCCACACCGCCGAGCATGGCTACACGGAGGTCTGGCCCCCGGCACTGGCCACCCGGCCCTGCATGACGGGCACCGGGCAGCTGCCCAAGCTGGAGGCGGACATGTATCGGTGCGAGGAGGACGACCTGTTCCTCATCCCCACCGCCGAGGTGCCGGTCACCAACATCCACCGCGACGAGGTGCTCGACGGCGAGCGCCTGCCCATCCGCTACACCGCCTACAGCCCCTGCTTCCGCCGCGAGGCCGGCTCCTACGGCAAGGACACGCGGGGCCTGATGCGCGTCCACCAGTTCGACAAGGTGGAGCTGGTCAAGTTCGTCCGCCCCGGCACGTCCTACGACGAGCTGGAGGGCCTGGTGGGCGACGCCGAGGCGGTGCTCCAGCGCCTGGGTCTCCACTATCGCGTGGTCGAGCTGTGCCGGGGCGACCTGAGCTTCGCCGGGGCCAAGTGCTACGACCTCGATGTCTGGGCACCGGGCATCGGGCGGTGGCAGGAGGTCTCCTCGTGCAGCAACTTCGAGGACTTCCAGGCCCGCCGCTCCGGCATCCGCTTCCGCGACAGGGGCCACAAGCCCCAGTTCGTCCACACCCTCAACGGCTCGGGAGTGGCCCTCGCACGCCTCATCCTGGCCCTCCTCGAGGCCTACCAGGAGGAGGACGGCAGCGTGGTCGTGCCCCAGGCCCTGCGCGGCTACATGGGCGGGCTGGAGCGGCTGGAGCCCCGGGAATAGGGTTCGGCGGGATAGGAGGAGGAGCCCATGGCAGCGACCTCGGCGCGTGGCCTGCTTCCCGTCGTTCTTCTCCAGGCCGCGGCGGCGCTCCTCGCGGCGGAGGCCGGGGAGGAGCTGGAGTCGCGGCTGGCCCGCCAGCTCCGCCGCATGCGGGCCGAGCTGGACGAGAGCTTCATCGTCGAGCGCGAGGGAGTGTTCCTGGTGGCGGGGAACCTCTCGCGGCGCGACTTCGAGGCCTTCCGCCGCCACACCATCCTGGCCAGCGCCCAGGCCCTGTGGCGGGGCTACTTCGAGAAAAAGCCCGACTACCCCATCCGCATCTACCTGTTCCGCGACGCCGAGAGCTACCGCCACTGGGCGAAGGAGCTGTTCGGCGATACCGGGGTGAGCCACTTCGGCTACTACAAGCCCGACCGCCAGGCCCTGGTGATGAACATCGGCACGGGGGGCGGGACTCTGGTCCACGAGCTCACCCACGCCCTGATGACGCCCGACTTCCCCCGGGCGCCCACGTGGTTCGACGAGGCCCTGGCCTCCCTCCACGAGCAGTGCCGCATCCGGCACGACACCATCGAGGGCCTGGTGAACTGGCGGCTGCCCGCCCTCCAGAGGGCCGTCCGGGAGGACCGCCTGGTGCCGCTGGCCGAGCTGGTGGCCACCACCACCGCCCAGTTCCGTGGCGAGCGCGAGGCCCTCCACTACGCCGAGGCCCGCTACCTGGCCCTCTACCTCCAGAAGCAGGGTCTCCTGCGCCGCTTCTACCGCGAGTTCCGCGCCGCCGTGGGCGACGATCCCACGGGGGCCAGGACCCTCGCCGCGGTGACGGGCAAGCCGCTGGCCGAGCTACAGAGGGAGTGGGTGGCGTGGGTGGCCACCCTGCGGTGGCGGCGCTGAGCCCGCCGCGGGGCGGCAGCCGCTTCTTCCGGGAGCGATGGATATGGAGCCGCTGACCGTCGGATTCGTGGGCACCACGGCGCCCCATGCCTTCATGTTCCTGGACACCCTGCGGCTGATCCCCGACACGGTGGGCCGCATCGCCCTGGTGGAGGCCGACCGCGTCCGGGCCGATCGGGCGGGCGCCGACGCGGTGTATCCCGACCTGGAGGCGATGCTCGAGGCGGAGCGGCCCGCGGTGGCCTTCATCATGCGCCGCACCGACGAGGCGGAGGCCCCGGCCATCGCGTGCGCCCGGGCCGGGGTGCCCGTCGTGATCGACAAGCACTGCACCCGCACCGCGGCGTCGCTGCGGCGGGTGCTGGAGGCCTGCCGGCGGCACGGGGTGGGAATGGCCAGCGGCTACATGTGGCGCCACAGCCCCGTGGCCCGCCAGATGCGGGCCTGGGTGGGGGAGGGCGTGATGGGGCGGCTCTACGGCTTCGACGTGCGGATGGTCACCACCTCGGCTGCGGTGCGGATGCGCGACCCGCAGTTCGCGTGGCTATTCGAGAAAGCGCGCTCGGGCGGCGGCATCCTGCTGTGGCTGGGCTCGCACTACATCGACCTGGTACGGTTCGTGTGCCAGCGGGAGATCGTGGCCGTCTCGGCCCTCACGGCGCGGCTGACGGAGGCGGCGAGCGACGTGGAGGACGTGGCCAGCGTGGCCCTCGAGCTGGAGGGCGGGGCGGTGGGCTCGCTGCACTGCGCCTACGTCATGCCCGCCGGCCTGGCCAGCCCCTACGACACGTCGTTCGCCCTGTGGGGCGACGAGGGCGACGCCACGTGGGCGCCGGTGATCGGCACGCATCCTACGCTGGCCGTCCGCTCGGTCCACGGCGAATGGGCCTCCTGCCCCGAGCGGACCATTCGCTACCGCGACGTGGTGGTGCCCGAGGCCTACTGCGGCACGCAGGTGGCCGTGGAGTTTTTCCGCGACGTGGTGCGCCGCCTGGCGGCGGGCCGCCAGGTGGTGGCCGGGGGCGAGGCGGCGCTGCGGGTGCTCGAGGTGTGCGAGGCGGCCTACCGCAGCGCGGAGACGGGCCGGCGGGTGAGCGTCGAGCGCCCCGGCCACGGGCCGGCGAGCGGGCCGCCGGGGAGGGCGTAGGCGGCCCAAGTGTCGGCGAAAAGTTGACTTGGCTCCCCCGATCTGGTAGGCTTTGGGCGTGAAGCGCAGCGTCCGCATGCCATGCAGGAAGGCCCATCCGGTGCGTCTCCTCCGAGCGGTGCTCGTCGCAGCATGGGCGTGCGTCCTGGTCGGCGGCGGCCCGGCCCGGGGCGCCGACTGGGAGCGCTTCGCGGGCTGGCAGGCCTGCCGCACGGTGGAGGTGCCGGCGGGAGAGGAGAAGCAGCCCAGGCTCCCGGGGCTCGAGTGCTGCTACGTGAGCTTCCCCACCGCCACCTTCCTCCAGCCCGAGGGCCGCGACCTGCGGGTGGCCGCGGGCTCGGAGCGGGCGCCGTTCCGCGTCGTGGACATCGGCTTCGGGGGCCGGGTGCGGCTGGTGGTGGGCCTGCCCGCCGAGGCCCGCCAGTTCCAGGTCTACTACGGCAACCCGAAGGCCAAGAAGCCGGCCGAGGAGTGGGTGCCCAGGCGGGGCCTGTGGCTGGAGACCCGCCCCTACGAGGGCGGCGACTGCACGTCCCTGGCGGGCATCCGAAAGGTCTGGGAGGGCACCGCGGAGCGCTACGGCCGCGGCCCCGTGGGCCAGATCCACCAGGGCCATAACCCCTTCGGGCCCTCGGACAACTACCTGAGCCACTACACCGGCTGGCTCCACCTGCCCGAGGCCCAGCGGGTGCACTTCGCGGTGTCGGCCGACGACATCGCCTACCTGCTGGTGGACGGCCGGGTGGTCGCGTCCAAGAGCCGATGGGGGGGCATGCCCCGCCGCAAGCGCTTCGCCGGCGAGCCCGTGGCCCTGGAGGCCGGCCTCCACGCCGTGGAGATGTACCACGCGGAGCGGGAGGGCAAGCAGGCGGCCAGCGCCGCGTGGTGGAAGCCGGGCATGCGGCGGGGCGAGAAGTACCGCCACTACAAGGTGATCCCCGCCGCCGCCTACGCCCCCCTGCGCTACGGGCGGCTGGCCGACTACCGCGTGCGAGGCCAGGCCGTGGGGGCCGACTTCGCCTACGCCAACGAGGGCGACGTGCCGCTGAACGACCAGCACCTGCTCGTCCGCTTCGCCTTCCGCGACCGCAGCCGCCCCGCCGACAGGGCCCTGCGCTGCCAGCCCCGCTGGGAGTTCGGCGACGGCACCTCGAGCACGGCCCGCGACCCCGACCACGTCTACCTGCGGCCCGGCGACTACACCGTGACCCTCAGCCTCACCCGCGGCTCCCGCACCTACGCGGTGAGCCAGAAGCTCCGCGCCGGCCCGGGCTGGGGGCGCGCCGTGCGCCGAGAGTGGGACCGGCTGGCCCACTACTACCCCATCGTCAGGGACTACCAGTTCGAGAAGATGGCCACCGAGGACCTCGTCGTCCTGGTGCGCGTGCTGGAGGTCCTGGAGGAGGAGGGCGATCTGGAGAAGCTGCGGGGCACCGAGGGCGACGAGGAGCCCCAGGAGCCCTACGAGATCGTGCCCGTGTGCCGCGAGCTCTACCAGCGAGGCGAGGAGCTGGACGACGAGACCTTCGTCCACGTCTGCCTGCTGCTCGGCCGCCACATCCGGGGCATCGAGGGCCAGGCCCGGGAGGCCATCCGGGTGTTCACCCGCGCCGAGCTGCGCACCGACGACGTGCACGCCAAGGCCCGCCTGGCCAACGAGAAGGGCGACGTCTACTACTACTTCCTCGACGACCTCGAGGCGGCGGAGCGGGAGTATACCAAGACCCTGACCGACTACAAGAGCGCCGCCGACTCCCAGGTGCGCCTGGCGCAGATCCGCGTGGGCGACCTCTATCGCACCAAGGGCCAGGCCGAGAAGGCCCGCCGCGCCTACCAGGCCGCGGCCGCCATGCCCATCCACGAGCGGCCCACCAGCGTGGAGACCGCCCGCCGGGGCTCCTTCGCTCGCAGCGCCGAGGACTACCTCCGCCGCGAGCTCTACGACGAGGCCCGCCAGGTCCTCAACGACTGGGAATGGGAATTCCCCACCGACAAGCTCGAAGGCTACGCCACCTACCTGCGCATTCGCCTGGCCATCGCCGAGGACAACATGGCCGAGGCCCTCAAGCAGGCCCGCGAGCTCATCGGCCGCACCAAGAAAGACGACCAGGGGGTGAGCAAGGACAGCGAGTACGCCGACGATATCCTCCTCCTCCTGGCCGAGACCCACGCCCAGCGCGGCGACCTCGACGAGGCCCTCCGAAACGTCGACCGCCTGCTCGAGGACTACCCCGCATCCGCGCTCCAGGAGAAGGCACGCCTCCAGCGCGTCGTCTACCTCCTCCAGCAGGGCAACCACCAGGCCGCGGCCCAGGAGGCCCTCCGATTCCAGGAGAAGCGGCCTCACAGCGACCGCGCGCCCCGGGCCCTGCTCCTGGCCGCCGAGGCCATGGAGAAGCAGGGGGCCTACCAGCAGGCCATCAAGACTCTCGAGCGCCTCACCCGCACCTACCGCGACAGCGACGAGGCGGCACAGGCCATCGAGAAGCTCAAGGAGCTGCGACGACGGTGAGCGCCCACCCGCAACGCATGGACCGCCTCCGCTACGCCCTGCGCCAGGACCGGCTCGATGCCCTCCTCGTCGCCCACGGGGCCAACGTGACCTACCTGTCCGGATTCCGGGGCGATAGCGCCTGCCTCCTCGTCGGCGCCGACCGTACGTGGCTGGTCACCGACGGCCGCTACGCCGAGCAGGCCCAGGCCGAGGCCCCGCGGTGCGAGCTGGTGGTCCACGACGACTCCCTGCTGGCCGCCGCGGCCGGGACCTGCTCCCAGGCCGGCCTGAAGCGGGTGGGCTTCGAGACCACGGCCCTCACCGTGGCCGACCACGAGCGCTTCGTGGCGGCCCTCGACGGCGCCGAGACCGTGGGGCGGAAGGATCTCGTCGAGAACCTGCGCGCCGTGAAGGACGAAGGGGAGATCGAGCTCATCCGGGAGGCCGCCGCGGCGGCCGACGCCGCGTTCCGCGCCCTGCGCGACCGGCTCGCACCGGGACAGAGCGAGCGCCAAGCGGCGGCCCGCCTGGACTACGAGATGCGCCTCCACGGCGCATCCAAGCCGGCCTTCGACACTATCGTGGCCGGGCGCGAGCGGGCCTCCCTGCCCCACGCCGAGGCCACCGACGCCGTGCTCCGGCCCGGCGACGCCGTGCTCATCGACTGGGGGGCCGTGCGCCGCCTCTACTGTTCGGATTGCACGCGAATGCTCTTCCTCGGCCCGCCCGACGACCGCTGGCGGGCCGTCTACGAGGCGGTGCGGGCCGCCCAGGAGGCGGCCCGCGAGGTCGTGCGCCCGGGGGTCGCCCTGCGGGAGGTCGACGCCGCGGCCCGGCGCTCCCTCGACCAGGCAGGGCACGGCGAGGCCTTCGTCCACGGCCTGGGCCACGGCGTGGGCCTGCGGGTCCACGAGCAGCCGTCGCTGAGCCGCCGGGCCGAGGGGCAGCTGGCCGAGGGCATGGTGGTGACCCTGGAGCCGGGGGTCTACCTGCCGGGGTGGGGCGGCGTGCGTATCGAGGACCTGGTGGTGGTGCGGGCCGACGGGGCCGAAGTGCTTTCGTCGTTGCCCAAGACGCTCGATACCGCTATCCTGTGCCAGTGAGGAGTCGCATCCCGTGCCGATGATCACGAGCAACGATCTGAAGAAGGGCATGACCCTCGTGGTCAAGGGAACCCTGCACCAGGTGCTGGACTTCCAGCACATCAAGCCGGGAAAGGGCCCGGCCTTCGTGCGCACCAAGCTGCGGAACCTGGATACGGGCGCGGTGCTCGAGCATACCTTCCGGGCCAAGGAGCCCGTGGAGCAGGCCTTCGTGGAGAAAAGGCCCCTCGAATACATCTACCGCGACGGGACGCACTACGTGCTCATGGACCCCGAGACCTACGAGCAGATGCCCGTCCCCTCCGAGGTCTTCGGCGGCAAGGAGCAGTTCCTCAAGGAGAACACCCAGGTCCTGGTGGCCTTCCACGGCCAGGACATCATCGACGTGCAACTGCCCGACAGCGTGGTCCTGGAGGTGGAGCACACCCAGCCCGGGGTCCGGGGCGATACCGTGAGCGGAGCCACCAAGCCGGCCAGGCTGGAGACCGGCGCCACCGTCCAGGTCCCCCTCTTCGTCGAGGAGGGCGAGAAGATCCGCGTGGACACCCGGTCCGGCGAATACCTCGAACGCGCCTGAGCGACCCACAGGGAGCCGTCCCATGGACATCGAAGCGATCCGCAAGCTGGTGGAAGAGCTCACCGACCTGATGGACGCCAGGAAACTCGACGAGCTCGAGGTCGACTGCGACGGGGTGAAGCTGGTCCTCCGCCGCGGCGGCCCCGCCCACCAGGCGGCTCCCGTGCTGTTAACCCATAGCGCCCATGGGCCCCAGGCCGCTCCAGGGCCTCACGCCGAGGCACCCTCGGAGCCCCAGGAACAGGAGTCCGCCCATCGCGTGGTGTCCCCCATGGTGGGCACCTTCTACCGCGCCCCGGCGCCCGACGCCGACCCCTACGTGGACATGGGCGACGAGGTGGCCCCCGACACGGTGCTGTGCATCATCGAGGCCATGAAGGTGATGAACGAGCTGAAGGCCGAGGTGGAAGGCACCGTGCAGGCGGCGTGCGTGGAGAACGGCGAGGCCGTGGAGTACGGCCAGACGCTGTTCCTCATCGCCCCCAGGCAGGACTGAGCCAGTCCCCTCAAGGAGCTACACCGCGGTGTTCTCCAGAATCCTGGTCGCGTCCCGCGGCGAGATCGCCCTGCGCATCATCCGGGCCTGCAAGGAGCTGGGCATCGAGAGCGTGGTGATCTACTCGGAGGCGGACCGCGACGCGTTGTACCTGGACTTCGCGGACGCCAAGATCTGCATCGGCCCCGCGGCCAGCGCCCAGAGCTACCTGAACACCCCTCACATCATCGCCGCCGCCGAGGTGGCCGACGTGGACGCCATCCACCCCGGCTACGGCTTCCTCTCCGAGATCGGGCAGTTCGCCGAGGTGTGCCGCGACTGCCGCATCGAGTTCATCGGCCCCTCCGCCGAGACCCTCCGCCTGATGGGCAACAAGGTGGCGGCCAGGGAGCTGGCCCGCAAGTGCAACGTGCCCGTGGTGCCGGGCAGCGAGGGAGCCATCGAGAGCGAGGACGACGCCCGGCGGCTGGCCCGCGAGCTGGGCTTCCCCGTGATGATCAAGGCCGCCGCGGGAGGCGGCGGGCGGGGGATGCGCATCGCCCACAACGAGATGACCCTCCTGAACTACCTGTCCGTGGCCCGGGCCGAGGCGGAGGCCGCCTTCTCCGACCCCTCCGTCTACATGGAGCGGGTGATCGAGAAGGCACGCCACGTGGAAGTCCAGATCCTGGGCGACAAGGCGGGCCACCTGGTCCACCTGGGCGAGCGCGACTGTAGCCTCCAGCGGCGTCACCAGAAGCTCATCGAGGAAGCCCCCTGCCCCGTGATCACGGGCAAGCTGCGCCGCCGACTCGGCGAGGACGCGGTGCGCATCGCCGCCGCCGCCAAGTACCACGGCGCGGGCACCGTGGAGTTCCTCGTCGACTCTGAGAACAACCATTACTTCATCGAGATGAACTGCCGCATCCAGGTGGAGCACCCGGTCACCGAGATGGTCACCGGCTTCGACCTGGTCAAGCAGCAGGTCCTCCTGGCCGGGGGCGAGCGGCTGGGCTTCCGCCAGGAGGACGTCAAGATGCAGGGCGCCGCCATCGAGTGTCGCATCAACGCCGAAGACCCCAGCAACGGCTTCCAGCCCCATCCCGGCCTCATCACCCACTTCTACGCCCCCGGCGGGCCGGGCGTGCGAGTCGATACCCACGCCCACGCCGGCTACCGCATGCCGCCCAACTACGATTCCCTGGTGGCCAAGCTCATCGTCCACCGGCCCACCCGGGAGGAGGCCCGGCTGTGCATGCGCCGCGCCCTGGAGGAATTCGTCATCGAGGGTATCAAGACCACGGTGCCCCTCTACCTCGAAGTCTTCGGCCACAGCGCCTTCGTCAGCGGACGAGTCGATACCACCTTCATTGAAAGCCTCGAGCGCGAACACTGAGCCAAGGGGGACCGGACCATGAACCGGATGCGGCGGATCGCAAACTGGATCGACTTCTTCGTGAGCCTGCTCGCCGCGGTGTTCCTGGGCAGCTTCGTCATCGCCCTGAACAGCGGCAACCTGGTGCCCGCCTCGCCGGCGGTGCGCGGCCAGGAGTCCACCATCGTCTACCTGGGCATCTTCCTCGCCGTCCTCCTCCTCCTGGGCGCCGCGATCCGCGCCGTCCAGAACGTGGCCCGCACCCTGCCCCGGCGCTACCTCCACTTCGAGACTCCCAGCGGGCGCGTGGCCGTCAGCGCCCCGGGCGTGGAAGCCGTGGTCAACCGCGCCCTGCGCGACATGGACGAGGTGGCCGACGCCTCCGCGTCCCTGGTCATGGCCCCCGATGCCGACCTGCCCTCCGAGATCCGCATCCGATGCCGACTCTACGACCGGCCCAACATCCTCGCCATCCAGGACCAGATCCGGGCCGTCGTCGCCCAGCGCTACGAGGAAATGTTCCCCAGCGAAGAGCCCACCCCCGCCGTCCAGATCAGCGTCGAGAACATCGTGTTCGAGACCCCCGGGCCCAAGGAAGCGCCCAAGGAGACGACCTCCCCCGCCGACGAGCAGACCGAGGAGGAGCAGCCGCCCTTCCGGCCCCAGTACCCGGTCGAAGAGTAGCGCCCTGCGGCCCGCCCGCGCTCCTCTTGGTCGCTTCTCACTTCTTTAATCCTTGATCTTGCGCGCCCGCGCGCTAGAATAGCGGGCAAACCGGCGCGCCACAGAGGGCCCGGCCCCCGACGCGCCGCGCGGGGGAACGCCAGGGGCCTTTCGCGCGACGCTGCCCCGTCCGCCCGGCCCGCCCCGGTCCAGGAATGCGAGTGAGCGAGATCACGCAAGAGGGAAAACCCTCGTCCGCCGCCGAGGTCGAGCCGCAGGGCCCCCTCCCTGCGCCGGGCCTCACCCTCGAGCGCATCGTCGCCGAATACCCCGACGCCATCATCCGGCTCGACCTGGACGGCCACATCCAACTGTGGAACCGCGGGGCACAACTGACCTTCGGCTACACCGCCGACGAAGCGGTCGGACAGAGCATCGAAATCCTCCTGCCCCGAAAGAAAAAATACGCCAACGAGCTGGCGGTGATCCGCCGCGAGCTGGAACGCCGGGGATACGTCCGCGCCCGGGAGACCGTGCGCCGCACCAAGGACGGGCGCGAAGTCCACGTCCTGCTCACCGAGACCACCCTCCGCGACGCCCAGGGCCAGGCCTTCGGCAGCTTCGTGATCCTCAAGGACATCGACGATCGCAAGCGCCTGGAGCGGCGGCTCATCCAGAGCGAGCGGCTGTCCGTGATCGGAAAGATGGCCTCCCACCTGGCCCACGAGATCAAGAATCCGCTCAACTCCATCCTCCTCAACGCCGAGATGCTGGGCGATGAGATCGACGACTTGGCCAAGGCCGCCCAGGCCGACAGCTCCGAGGCCCGCGGCCTGCTCGACGTGATCCTCCGCGAGGTGCGCCAACTGCGCAAGGTCACCGAGCTCTACCTCGACTTCGCCCGTTCCCCCAAGGACACCACCCGCCGGGTGAGCATCAACCGCCTCCTCCGCCAGATCATCCGATTCCTCCGCAACGATTGCGCGGAGCGGAACATCCGCATCGACAAGTCCCTGTCCCGAGAGGTCCCCGCCCTCTCCGTCGACCCCATCAAGCTCAAGCAGGCCTTCCTGAACGTCATCCGCAACGGCATCGACGCCATCGGCTCCGACGGCGTGCTGGCCATCCGCTCCCGCCTCGACGAGAGCCAGGTGCGCATCACCGTCGCCGACGACGGCAAGGGCATGAGCCCCGAGGAGCTCGACCAGCTCTTCACTCCCTTCTTCACCACCAAGAGCAGCGGCACCGGCCTGGGCGTGGCCTACGCCCAGCAGGTGGTCCTCGAGCACAACGGCGAAATCCACTGCGAGAGCGAGCCCGGCCAGGGCACCACCTTCGTCATCACCCTCCCCGCCCCCGAGCGCGA
>JBKHIY010000088.1:0-17810 GCA_046538415.1 Candidatus Brocadiia bacterium
GGGGTGGTGCTGATCGGGGCGGTGCACGACTACCTGTCGCTGATGATCTCGGTGCGCAACCGGGGCACCTCGCTGGCCGAGGTGGCCCGGGGCGCGGTGAGCCCCGCGGCGCGGGTGCTGTTCCTGGCCTTCGTGTGGATCGGGCTGGTGCTGGTGGTCACGGCCTTCTGCAACGCGGCGGTGGGCACGTTCGTGAGCGCCCCCGAGATCGTGCTTCCCACCTTCTCGCTGGTGGGCATCGCCGTGCTGTTCGGGTTCCTGACCCATCGTCTGGGCCTGAACACGGTGGTGAGCACGGTGATCGCGCTGGGGTTGCTGGTGGGGGTCATCGGGCTGGGCTTCGTGGTGCCCATCGAGCTCCAGGACTTCGGGGTGCCCGAGGAGTCGGTGCAGGGCACGTGGATCGTGATCCTGCTGGTCTACGGGATGGTGGCGTCGGTGCTGCCGGTGTGGGTGCTGCTCCAGCCGCGAGACTACATTGCCACGTGGATACTGATCTTCGGGATGGGCCTGGGCTACCTGGGGATCGCGTGGGTGCACCCCGAGATCAAGGCGCCGGGCTTCACCACCGCGATGTCGGCGTCGCGGGGGCCGATCTGGCCCATGCTGTTCATTCTGGTGGCCTGCGGCGCGGTCTCCGGCTTCCACAGCCTGGTGGCGGGGGGCACCACGTCGAAGCAGTTGGCCAGCGAGCGGCACGGGCGGCTGGTGGGCTACGGCTCGATGCTGGTCGAGGGAGGGCTGGCCCTGATGTCGCTCATCGCCGTCTCCGCGGGCCTCTACTACACGGCCACCCAGGCCGGGGGGCGGGGGCCGGCGCTCCAGACCATCCTGGCCGAGGAGGGCAAGCTGGTGGCCTTCGGCCGGGGCTACAACGTGCTCACGCGGCCCATCCTGGGGCCGCTGGGCGAAGTGCTGGGGCTCCCGCGCCTGGGCCTGGTGGTGGGCTTGACCATGGTCAATGCCTTCGTGATGACCACCCTGGACACCAGCGTGCGGCTCACGCGGTTCATCACCACGGAGCTGGCGGGGCCGCCGCTGCGGGTGTTCCGCAACCGCTTCGTGGCCACGCTGCCCGCGGTGGTGGTGGCCTACGTGCTGGCCGTGCAGAAGGACGCGTTCGACCAGGTGTGGCCGATGTTCGGGGCGGCCAACCAGCTCATCGCCGCCCTCGCCCTGATGACCATCACGGCCTACCTGCTCCAGCGGGGCAAGCCCACGCTCTACACCGTGATCCCCGCGCTCTTCATGCTGGCCACCACCATGGCCGCCCTGGTGTGGCAGGCCTACGACAACCTGGTGAAGGCCGACGTGCCCAACTACACCATGGGCGTCACCGCCCTCGTCCTGCTCGTCCTCGCGGGCGTGCTGGTCCACCAGGGCCGGCGGGCCCTCATCCAGGGGCTGAGCGCCCGGCGGGCCGGCTCCGAGGCGTAGGGCCCCCGCCTGCGCGGGACCCTATTGTACGCAGAAGGGCACGACCCGTCTCGGGGCCGTGCCCTTTGACTTCCGAAGGCGGGCGTGCTCAGGCCAGCTCCCCGCGCACGGCGGAGAGGTCCACCAGGTGCTGGCGCTCCTCGTCGGTCAGCTCGTCGATGGTCTGGCGGTCCTTCTCGGGCACCAGGGTGCGCATCTCGTTGAGGAAGAGGAGGGTATTCTTCTCGAAGAGGATGGCGGTGTCGACAGCATCGGCGTCGCCGCCGGCCTCCTGGGCCAGCTTCACCGCCCCCTCCTCGTCGGGGAACACGCGGCCCCCGACCAGGACGTTGACGTAGTCGGCGTACTCGCCGGGATACTGCTCGGGGGGCTGATAGGCGCCCAGGCGGTCGCGCATCTCGATGAAGCGCTTCTCGTGGTATTTCTCCTGCTCGGCCAGCCGTCGGGCCGTCTCCTGGAGCTTCGGCGAGTCGGCGCAGTCGGCCAGGGCGTTGTAGAAGAAGTAGCCGTTGTGCTCCTCGTCGATGGCCATCTGGACGATTTCCGAGACGTTGAAGAGTCCGCCACCCGTGCTCATCCTGCCTCTCCTTGGCTAGCTCGACCTGTGGGCCTGCCCGCCCCTTGCAGTCTATCATAGGCCAAGCCCCGTTTGCGCGCAAGCCCGCCCGGAATGCCGGCGTCCCGTGGCGGTCGAGGCACGGTTGCACCGCGGCGGGAAACCGGTATACTGCGGGGCGGCTTAGCGGCGAGGCAGTCTCCCAATGGTCCATCGCATCGAGATCGGAACCCTGCCGGGCGTGAAGGACGCGCGCGGCGACGGGGCCGCCGAGGGCATCCGCACCTTCCTCGGCCTGCCCGTGGACGCCGTGCGCACGCGGACGGTCTACAAAATCGACGCGGAGCTGAGCGAGGCCGAGGTGGAGGCCGTGCGGGAGGAGTTCACCGACCCGGTGATCGAGCACTCGGCGCTGGGGCGGCTCGATGCCCCGCCCTTCCACTGGCTGATCACCGTGGGCTTCAAGCCGGGGGTGACCGACAACGTGGGCCGCACGGCGAAGACGGCCATCGAGGATATCGCAGGCCGCAAGCTGCCCGACGACGCCGCGGTCTACACCGAGACCCAGTACTTCCTCGCGGGGCCCGAGCTGGGCCGCGACGACGTCCGCCGCATCGGCGTGGACCTCCTGGCCAACCTCCAGATCGAGCGGGTCGTGGTCCAGAGCGCCGCCGAGTGGCACGCCGCGGAGCCCGACCTCGAGGTGCCCGTGATCCGGGGCGAGCAGCGGGCCGAGGTGCGCACCTTCGACCTCCACGTGCCCGACGACGAGCTCGAGGCCCTGAGCTCGAAGCACATCTGGTCGCTGAGCCTGGAGGAGCTGCACGCCATCCGCGACTACTTCGATGGGCCCGCCCGCCAGGCCGAGCGCCAGGCGGTGGGCCTCGGCCCCCAGCCCACGGACGCCGAGATCGAGCTACTGGCCCAGACCTGGAGCGAACACTGCAAGCACAAGATCTTCAACGCCGTGATCGACTATAGCGATGGCGAGAGCCGCCAGACCATCCGCTCGCTGTTCCAGACCTACATCCGAGGGGCCACCGAGGCGCTGCGGCCCCAGTGCCCCTGGCTGCTCAGCGTGTTCCACGACAACGCCGGGGTAATCGCCTTCAACGACCGCTGGAGCCTGGCCTTCAAGGTGGAGACCCACAACAGCCCCTCCGCCATCGACCCCTACGGCGGGGCCATCACCGGCATCGTGGGGGTCAACCGCGACCCCTTCGGCACGGGGCGCGGGGCACAGCTCCAGATCAACGTCTGGGGCTACTGCTTCGGCTCGCCCTTCTACCAGGGCCGGCTGCCGGAGGGCCTCATGCACCCCCGGCGCATCCGCGACGGCGTCCACAAGGGCGTCATCGACGGGGGCAACCAGAGCGGCATCCCCTACGGCTACGGCTGGGAGCTGTTCGACGAACGCTACCTGGGCAAGCCGCTGGTCTACTGCGGCACCGTGGGACGCCTGCCGCGAACCGTGTGCGGCCAGCCCTCGGAGCACAAGAAGGCGGACCCCGGCGACCTCATCGTCATGGCCGGCGGGCGGATCGGCAAGGACGGCATCCACGGCGCCACCTTCTCCAGCGAGGAGCTGCGCCAGGAGAGCCCCGCCCAGGCCGTGCAGATCGGCGATCCCATCACCCAGAAGAAGATGACCGACATGCTGCTGGAGGCCCGCGACCTGGGGCTCTTCACCTGCATCACCGACAACGGGGCCGGCGGCCTGTCCTCCAGCGTGGGCGAGATGGCCACCTCCGCCGGCGGGGCCGAGCTCGACCTGGCCAAGGCCCCCCTCAAGTACCAGGGCCTCGACCCCTGGGAAATCCTCCTCTCCGAAGCCCAGGAGCGCATGACCCTGGCCGTGCCGCCGGAGAAGATCGACGACTTCCTGGCCCTCGCCATCCGACGCGAGGTCGAGGCCACGGTCCTCGGCCAGTTCAACGACTCCGGCACCTTCCACGTCCGCTACGGCGAGCGCACCGTGGCCTACGTCGACCTGGAGTTCATGCACGAGGGCCTGCCCACGATGCACCTCGAGGCGGTGTGGGAGCCGCCGGAGCCGCCGGCGCCGGACCTCGGGGCCGCGCCGGCCCCGGCCCAGGCCCTCCCCGAGCTGCTGGCGGGGCTGAACCTGTGCTCCATCGAGAAAAAGGCCCGCCAGTACGACCACGAGGTGAAGGGCCTCACCGTGGTCAAGCCCTTCGTGGGCGTCCGCGACGACGTGCCCGCCGATGCCACGGTCTTCCAGATCGACTACCAGAGCACCGAGGGCATGGTGCTCACCTACGGGGTCAACCCCCACCTGGCCGACCTCGATACCTACCACATGGTCGCGTGGATCGTCGACCTGGCGGTCCGCCGCGCCGCAGGCACGGGGGCCCGGGTCGACCACATGGCGGGGCTGGACAACTTCTGCTGGCCGGACCCCGTCCAGAGCCCCAAGACGCCCGACGGCCGCTACAAGCTGGCCCAGCTCGTGCGGGCCAACCAGGCCCTCTACGACGCGACCACCGCCTTCGGCGTGCCCCTCATCAGCGGCAAGGACTCGATGAAGAACGACTCGAGCCGGGGCGGGGTGAAGATCAGCATTCCGCCCACCGTGCTCTTCTCCCTCATCGCCAAGATCGACGACGTGCGGGCCGCGGTGACCCTGGACGCCAAGGCCGCCGGCGACCTCCTCTACGTCGTGGGCCGGACCGCCGACGAGCTGGGGGGCTCGGAATACGCTCGCTACCTTGCGGCCCGGGCGGGGACGCCGGAGGCCGTCGGCGGCCACGTGCCCCGGCTCGACGTGGAGGGGGCGAAGGCCCTGCTCGACGCGATGAGCCGCGCCGTGCGAAACCGCCTCGTCCATTCCGTCCACGCCCCGGGCAAGGGGGGCCTGGGCGCGGGGCTGGCCAGGGTGGCCTTCGGCGCCGAGCTGGGCCTCCGCGTGGACCTCGCCAGGGTGCCCGCCCAGGACGTGGCCCGCGACGACGTGCTGCTGTTCAGCGAGTCGGCCAGCCGCTATATCGCGACCGTGCCGCCGGCGCACCGCGTGGCCTTCGAGGAGACCCTCGCGGGAGTGCCCCTGGCCTGCGTGGGCGAGGTGACCGCCCAGCCGCGCCTGCGAATCGCCGGCCTGGGCGGCGAGACCGTGGTGGACGCCGACGTCCTGGAGCTGAAGTCCCGGTGGAAGGCCACCCTCGATGGCATCTGACGTGCGGGCGCTGATTCTCACGGGCTTCGGGCTCAACTGCGAAGCGGAGTCCGCGCGGGCCTTCGAGCTGGCGGGCGCCGTGGCCGAGCAGGTGCACCTGAACGACCTGCTGGACGGCCGCCGCAGGCTCGAGGCGTTCCACATCCTGTTCGTCATCGGGGGCTTTTCGTTCGGCGACCACATCGCGTCGGGCCGGGTGCTGGCCAACCGCCTCAAGCGTCGGCTGGCCGAGCCGCTCCAGCGGTTCATCGCCGACGGCAAGCTCATCCTGGGCGTGTGCAACGGCTTCCAGGTGCTGGTCAAGCTGGGCGTGCTGCCCGGCCTGGAGGGCGACTACCGCCGCCAGACGACGACCCTGACGTGGAACGACACGGGGCTGTTCCGCGACGCGTGGGTGCACCTGGCGGTCGAGCCCCGCAGCCCGTGCGTCTTCACCCGAGGCATCCGCCGCCTCTACCTGCCGGTGCGCCACGGCGAAGGCAAGTTCCTGGCCCTCGATGGCGTGCTCGGCCGCCTGGAGTCCGAGGGCCTGGTGGCCTGCCGCTACGCCGACCCCGCCACCGGGCAGCCGACGCAGGCGTATCCCCACAACCCCAATGGCTCGGCGGCCTCGGTGGCCGGCATCTGCGACCCCACGGGCCGCCTCTTCGGGATGATGCCCCATCCCGAGGCCTACCTCTTCCCATGGAATCATCCCCACTACGCCCGGGAGGCCATTGCGGGCGACCCGCCGGCCGAGGGCGGGGGGGTGGCCATCTTCCGCAACGCCGTGGCCTTCGCCCGGGAGAACCTGCTGTGAGCCGCCGCCGCGCGGTCCCTGGCCGGTGGGTGGCCCTTGCGGTCGCCGTGCTCGCGGCGTCGGCGGGGGCCAGGCCCTCGGCGTCGGTCCGCGGCGGGCGGCTGGTGGTCACCGCCCCCCGGTATCGGCTGACCATGCGGCTGGGCGTCTGCTCCTTGCGCCTGGAGCTGCGCGACGGTGCCCGGCGGTGGCGCCCGGTGTCGGCGGAACGGAGCCTCGTGCGTTTCGCTCTGGCCGACGAGGCCGGCGTCCACACCACCGGACGCGACCCGGCCCGGGTGCGCTACGCGGCGAGCGGCGACGCCGTGCTGGCGGGGATGGCGATGCCGCTGGGCATGGAGGCCGCGGCGCAGGTGCACCTGGTCTGCGTAGACGAGGGTGTCCTGGTCGGCTTCAAGCTCCTGGGCACAGGCGACGCCGATGCCAGGGTATGGGCCCTGCCGCGGTTCCGCCTGTCGGAGCCGCTATTCGACTCCTACGCCTTCTGGTCGGAGGACGACGCCCTGCACTCGGGCCGGGTGGCGTCGCTGGGCGAGCGCGATGCCTTTGCCGGCGTCTCGCCCTGGGGCCAGCGGGGCGATACGGCCGGGAAGCTCAGCGACGCCCACCCCGCGGTCGTCGCCTGGGGCGAGGAGACGGGCGTGGCGCTCGCCGCGGTGTTCCTGGGCTACGCGGACGCGTGGGGCACCCCGTTCTCCTTCGTCCAGCGCTACGGTCCGTCGCACCTTTACTTCTATCCCGCGCAGGCGAGCGCGGAGCGGGCGCGGCGGGGGCTGTGGGCGTGGCTGGCCCCCCTCGACCCCGGCGAGCCCGCGGCGTGGACGGGTCAGGTCGAGCGGCTCGTGGCCCGCGGGGCCGAGCTGCGGCGCAGCGCACGCCCCCTGGCCCCCGAGCCGGACGAGGATTGGACGCGTCCCGTGCCCGACTTCCCCGACGAGCTGCGCCGCGAGAGGCCCGTGGACGACATCCGCCAGGCGGTCGCCTACACCATCAACGAGAGTATCCACTCGCGCTACGGCGTGGAGCTGGCCCGCAAGGTCGGCTCCGACGTCCTGGTGCGGGCCTGGTTCCGGTGGCGGGACGCCCGCGACTACGCGGCGTCGAGCCACCTGGTGGGCGAGGCGCACCGCCTGGGCGCCCTGTTCGGCGGCGGGACCACGTGCAGCGCTCTCTACGAGGGCGAGAACGGCATCAGCCGAGCCCAGCTCCTGGACATGGCGACCCGCGGCCCCGACGGGGAGCTGGTCGACGCCTGGGGCCAGCCCGGCGTCCGCCACGGCTCGCTCTCCAGCCCCGCCTACCGCCAGTACCTGCTCCACTGGTGCAAGCTCCAGGTCGACGCGGGGGCCGACTACCTGTTCATGGACGAGATCGACGCGGCGCTGGGGCCGAGGGAGGGCTTCGACGACTACTCGGTGCGCGACTTCCGCCAGTTTCTCCGCCGCCGCTATTGCGAGGAGCGGGGCTGGGCCCCCGACGACCCGCGGTGGCGCGAGCGCTTCGGCATCGCCCTCGAGGACGAGAAGATGTGCCCCGACGGGACCATGGCGTCGTTCCGCTACCGGGCCTACCTGGCCGAGCACGGGCACGTCGAGCGGCCTCACGACCCGTCGAACCCCCTGGCCGGGGAGTGGCACCTCTTCCGCCGGGCCCGCGACGAGCGGGCCTGGGCCTGGCTCGCGGGGGCCATACGCGACTACGCGCGAAGCCAGGGCCGGCGGGTGCTGCTGAGCGCCAACGGCCTCGCGCCCCACGTGGACCTCCAGGTGCTCGGGGTGTGGCAGCGCTGGCGGGCGCGGGAGGGCCGGGTGGACTTCTCCGAGAGCCAGCTCGAGCAGTGGGCCTCGGTCGTGACCTCGGGCCGGGAGCTGGCCGGGGCGCGGGTGCCCGTGGTGTTCTTCCACGACTGGGGCTTCGGCGGCTTCCCCTGGCTGGAGGTGCCGCCCGGGGACAGGGAGCTGTGGATGCGGGTCCTTGGCGCCGAGATTTACGCGGCGGGCGGCTTCTTCGCCTTCCCCGTCCGCGGGCCGTTCGGCCAGGACGCTCGCCGCGACGGCACGCTGCGCGAGATCGCCCGGCAGACGGCCTTCTACCAGCGCCACCGCTCGCTCTACCTGGATGCCCGGCTGCTGGGCTTCCGGCCGCTGGAGGCCAGCGAGGAGGGCCTGAGCCTGGCCCTCTGGGCGCGCGAGGAGCCCCCGGCGCTGCTGCTCCACGCCGTCAATCGCCGCGTCGAGGAGGGCCGCTTGCGGCGGCGCCGCCAGGGGCTGAGCGTGCGGCTGCCCACGGCGGCCCTTCCTCAGGCGGTGCGGGTCTGCTCGCCCGACTGGGCGGGCGAGCGGAGGGGCTCGGCCCGCGCCGACGGCGATTGCCTGCTCGTCGCCCTGCCCGAGCTGGAGGCCTACGCCGTGGCCGTGCTCGACTACGCGGCTGTCCCCGAGGTGCGAATGGCCCCCCGGCGCATCGTGCCCGCGATGCGCTGGGCGCGGCCCGCTCGCCGCGAGTTCCCCGTCCAGGCGGACGGCACGGTGGGCGGGCAGTGGGCGCTCAACGGCTTCCTCCAGGGCAAGCTCCACGCCCATCTGCGCAACCCGCCCACGTTCCTCGTCCACCTGCCTCGGGGCGGCGCGCTGCTCGTCCACGTGCGCGCCGTCGCGGCGCAAGGGTCGGTGCTCGAATGCCTGGTGGATGGTGCCCTGGTGCGGCGGGTGGAGCTTGGGGACCGCGACGGGCGGAACGAGCCCTCGGCGCCCGAGCACGAGCGAACGCTGGAGTGCCCCCTGCCCCCGGGCCGCCACCGCGTGACCGTGCGCAACGTGGGCGGCGACTGGGCCACGGTCGCCTGGTACGCCTTCCGCGGCCAGGTGGAGCCCTGGGGGGAGGACGCGCAGCCGCGGCCTTGATCCCCGCCTCGCCAGGCGCTATGATCCTGGTCGAAGCGACGGGGCTCGCAGACAAGATGGTTCGCGAGGTGTGAGGATGTTGAGAAGAACCGCGCTGCTCGCCTGTGCCCTGGGCCTCCTGGCCGCGGGCGCTCTCGCCGGCGAGGCCGACGACGGGGGGGCGGCGGTCGTCTCGGAGGACGAGATCGACAAGCCCTCCCGGCCCGGCGTGCGCCCGCCCAAGCCCCTCTCCGCGCTGACCGAGGGCGAAGAGCCGGAGGACAAGGACGAGCAGGCCGCCGAGACCAAGCCGCGTAACCCCTTCCGAGGCCGCGCCCGCAAGCCCTCCTACGCCGTCCCCGCCCGCGTCACCTACTCCGACGGCACCGTGCTCCAAGGCTGGGTGTGGCGGGGCACCGACCAGCCCATCCGCATCTTCAACCGCGCCGAGCGGGCCCACGAGGACTACTTCCTCTCCGAGCTCAAGCGCATCGACGTCAAGCCCGAGACCCAGAACTTCGAGCGCGACTGGCGGTGGAAGAACCAGGGCTCCAGCGTCAAGGTGTTCCTCGACACCGGCTACCTGTGGAACCAGTACGTGACCACGTTCACCACGGTGGACGGCGAGAAGGTCTCGGGCGACTGCTCGGGGCAGTTCTACATCATCACCCTCGACGGCGAGAAGAAGCGCTGGTTCCTCTACAAGCGCCACAGCGGGCGCGACCGCCCGCACAAGAAACAGGCCGAACTCGAGCCCCTGGTCTACGTCAAGTCCGTCGAGTTCACCGACGAAATCCTCGAGAAGCCCGACGAGAAGGACGAGGAGGCCGAGCCCCAGGACGAGGGCGAGGCCCCCGCGCCCGAGAAGAAGTAGCCGCCCAGGCTGTACTCTCCAGGCACCCGACGCATCGCACCCCCGCGCCCCTAGGAGCGGCTCGCTTGAAGCTCGCCTACTTCGACCCCCTCTCGGGCGCCAGCGGCGACATGATCCTGGGGGCTCTGGTGGACGCCGGGGCGTCGCTGCGAGCCCTCCGGCGGGAGCTGCGCTCGCTGGAGGTCGATGCCTTCTCGCTCAGCTCCCGCAAGGTCCGGCGCGGCGGCCTGGGGGCCAGGAAGCTGAGCGTGAAGGTCAAGGGCCGAGGGGCATCTCACGCACACCGTGGCCTGCCCGACATCCTCGGTATCCTCCGCCGCTCCGAGCTGCCCCAGGAAGACCGCGACCGGTCGGCGGCCGTCTTCGAGCGGCTCGCCGAGGCCGAGGCCCGCGTGCACGACTGCGCCGTCGAGGACGTCCACTTCCACGAAGTGGGCGCCGTGGATGCCATCGTGGACATCGTGGGGGCGGTCGTGGGCCTCCGCCTGCTGGGCGTCGAGCGGGTGGTCTGCGGCCCGCTGCGCACGGGCACGGGCTTCGTGGAGTGCGAGCACGGCCGCCTGCCGGTGCCCGCTCCCGCCACGGCGGAGCTCCTGGTGGGATTCCCCTCCGTGGGCACCGACCTGGAGGGCGAGCTGACCACGCCGACGGGCGCCGCGCTGCTCACCACCCTGGCGGAGGAATTCGGGCCGCGGCCCGCCATGACCGTCCACGCGGTGGGCTGTGGGGCGGGCAGCCGCGAGCGGGCCGGGGTGCCCAACGTCCTCCGGCTCTTCGTCGGCCAGGCGGTCTGCGAGGACGAGGCGGACGAGGTGACGGTGATCGAGGCGAACCTCGACGACCTGTCGCCCGAGATCGCCGGCCATGTGGTCGACCGCCTACTCGAGGCGGGTGCCCTCGATGCTTTCCTCGTGCCCGCGTACATGAAGAAAAGCCGCCCCGGCGTGGTGCTCACGGCTATCGCCGCGCCCGATGCGGCGCCCGCTATCGAGAACATCGTGCTGACGGAGACCTCGACCTTCGGCGTGCGCCGCAGTATCGCCTCGCGGCGGAAGCTGGCCAGGAGCTGGACCTCCGTCCAGACGGAGTACGGCGCCATCCGGGTCAAGACCGGGCGGCTGGACGGCAAGGCGGTCCAGGCCGCCCCGGAGTACGAGGACTGCCGCAGGGCGGCCCTCGAGCGGGGGGCTCCGCTCAAGGAGGTCTACCGCGCCGCCCTCGACGCCTATCGCCGGCAGGGGGCCCCCGAGTAGTCGCCCGGCCCACAGCCGTGCGGAGGACTTCATCGCAGTTTCGAACCGAAGAAGGGAGCGAGCGATGGATGGGAAGCGGATGCTTACACACCTGGCCATCGCCGCGGCGCTGGCCAGCGCCGCCCTGGCCGCCGAGCCGCCCGAAGGCAAGCAGCAGGCCCAGGCCGAGGAGCAAGCGCTGCGGGAGGCGGTGAAGGGCTTCCGCGGCTTTCTCCTGGGCCAGGTCGTCGCCCAGGACGACGAGGGCCTTGTGCTCTACGTCCAGGCCGTGACCCTGGTGGAGGGCTGCGAGGCGGCGGACCCGGGCGTCCTCCTGGGCAGGGAGACTGCCGTCCGCCTGGCCACGGAGGAGGACGAGGAGGGTCATGAGCGCCCCGTGCCGTGGCTCGCGCGTGCCGCGCGCCACATTGGCAAGATGCCGGTCATCGCCTTCGGCGGGCTTGGCGGCGGCAACGCGATGGTCACCGTGAACGTGGGGCCGGGAGGCGACGCCCCCCGAGCGGCCGGCGTGAGAATGGCCAGGCGCACGGTGACCATGCGGATCGACGGCCAGGAGATCCGGGTCCAGGGCGGCGACGAAGAGCCCGAGGAGAAGCCCCGAGGCCCCGCCGCCACGGTCCGCGTGCAGGCCGACGAGGAGGGCGCGCTGGTCATGGACCGCATCATGCCGGGCAGCCACGCCGCGGGCACCTGGGATGCCATGCCCACGCTGCGCGTCGGCGAGAAGAAGCCCGCGGAGCGGGAGAAGGAGCCCGGCGAGGCCGACTTCTGAGGACCGCCCCGCTGCACGCCGCAGGAATGCGATCGCGCGGCTCGGGGAAAGGGAATGCTCGAGCACACGTTCTGCCACATCCCAGGCGTCGGCCCGAAGTGCGAGCTGCGCCTGTGGGACGCCGGGGTCCACACCTGGGAGCAGGCCTGCGGCTGCGGCGCCCTGCCCCTGCCCACTCGCATCTCGGACCGTGTGAGGCGGCACGCCGAGGACTCGATGGCCCGCCTGGCCGAGGACGATACGGGCTACTTCTACTCCCTCCTGCCCAGCCGCGAGCAGTGGCGGATGTTCGCCACCTTCCGCCATCGCGTGGCCTACCTGGACATCGAGACCACCGGCCTGGGCAGCCCCGACGACTACATTACGGCCATCACCCTCTACGACGGCTCCACCCTGCGCCACTATGTGCAGGGCGAGAACCTCTTCGACTTCGCCGCCGACATCGACCGCTACCACCTGCTGGTGACCTACAACGGCAAGCGCTTCGATATCCCCTTCATCCGCAGCTACTTCGGCCTCCCCATGCGCCAGGCCCACATCGACCTCCGCTACGTCCTGGCCAGCCTGGGCTACCGGGGTGGCCTCAAGGGCTGCGAGCGCCAGCTCGGGCTCGAGCGCGACGACCTGGAGGACGTGGATGGCTTCTTCGCCGTCCTCCTGTGGTGGGACTACCACAACAACGCCAACCCCCGAGCCTTGGAAACCCTCCTCGCCTACAACACCCTCGACGTGGTGAACCTCCAGACCCTCATGGTCCTGGCCTACAACCTCAAGCTGGCCACCACCCCTTTCCTGGGTACCAGCCAGCTGCCCACTCCGCCCCTCCCCTCGTTGCCCTTCAGGCCCGACCGCGAGACCATCGCCCGCATCAAGCTCGAACACGGCTGGTGACCGAGCCCGCGACCTGGGGGCCTTGACCCCTTCGGGCCGGTGGCCTATCCTGTGCGCGTCGTCGCGTCCCTGTCCCCTGGCCGCGAAGGAGGTGGCCCATGGCCGAGCTGACGTCTCGCCAGCGCTTCGCCCGCATGTTCCAGCACCAGGAAGCGGACCGCGTGCCCATCATCGATAGCCCCTGGGGCGCGACCATCGAGCGGTGGCGGCGGGAGGGCATGCCCGAAGACGCCTCCTTCGTCGACTACTTCGGCCTGGACAAGACGGCCGGCATCGGCGTGGACAACAGCCCCCGCTACGAGCGCCGCACCATCGAGGAAACCGACGAATACCGCATCTACACCACCCAGTGGGGAGCCACTCAGCGCGACTTCAAGCACGCCGCCTCCACCCCCGAGTTCATCGACTACACGGTCACCGACGCCGACGCCTGGCGGCAGGCCAAGAAGCGCATGGCCCCCAGCCCCGACCGCGTGGACTGGAAGCGGCTGGCGCGCGACTACCCCCGCTGGCGGGAGGAGGGCTACTGGGTCTCCGCCGGCCTGTGGTTCGGCTTCGACGTCACGCATTCTCGCATGGTGGGCACCGAGCGCCTCCTGATGGCCCTGGTGACCGACCCCGAGTGGATCGTGGACCTGTGGCGGCACATGCTCGACCTGGACATCGCCCTGCTGGACATGGCGTGGGAGCGCGGCTACCGCTTCGACGCCGTGGTGTGGCCCGACGACATGGGCTACAAGCATAACCAGTTCTTCTCCCTGGACATGTATCGCGAGCTGCTCAAGCCCCTCCACCAGCGGGCCATCGAGTGGGCCCACGCCAAGGGCGCGGTGGCCGAGCTGCACTCCTGCGGCGACGTCAATCCCTTCGTGCCCGAGCTGCTCGACATCGGCCTCGACGGCCTCAACCCCCTGGAGGTCAAGGCGGGCATGGACCCCGTCCCCCTCAAGGAGGCCTACGGCGACGACCTCCTCCTCCACGGGGGCATCAACGCCGTGCTGTGGGACGACTTCGACGCCATCACCGCGGAGATGCAGCGCGTGGTGCCCGTGCTCAAGCGGGGCGGCGGCTACATCTTCTCCTCCGACCACTCCGTGCCCTCCAGCGTGAGCCTGGAGAACTTCCGCCGCATCGTCGAGCTGGCCAAGCAGCTCGGAGCCTACGCCTGAAAGCCCCGGGAGGACGGCGCGCCCCCATGGCCCGACGATTCGTCAGCGAGGCCATCCGACCCCTCCCCGGGGCCATGGACACCCGCCGCATGGCCCGCGGCGAGCCCGGCCTGCCGCGGCGCTTCCGATGGCGCGACCAGGAGATCGAGGTCGCCGAAATCCTCCAGCAATGGAAAGAGACCTCCCGCTGCCGCAGCGGCAGCCCGGAGCAATACGTGCGCAAGCACTGGTACAGGGTCCGCACCGGGGACGGACGGGAGATGAGGCTCTACTTCGAGCGCCAGCCCCGCTCCCGCCGCGAGCGCGTCAGGCGGTGGTGGCTCTACACGGTTGCGGAGGCCCGGGAGCCGGGCGGGAGCTAGCCCGCCGGCCGGGACGGCGTGCCCCGCGGATCCCGCGGTTTGAGCGTATTGCCCGCTCCGCTGCGGCCTTGCGCGGCTGACGGTGCGGAAGGGGTCGTCCTGGGCTTGACGGCTGTCCGATCTTGGGCTAGGCTTGATGGGGGGCGCTGAGACGCGAAGGCCACAGCCACATCTCCAAGCCAATACGCCGCACGCGCGGCCTCGGGCTGTGCCGTTCGTGAGGAGGGCGAACGCTCGTCATGGGGTGGCGTCCGACACCCGTCTACCTGTGCCCGCTGCTTCCTCGCTATCGAGCCGTCCGGGCGCCCAGCCGCAAGGCCCGGGCGGCCCATGCCGTGGAGCGCCCGGACGGCGACGTGGTGGAGGTGAGCCGCGAGCCGCGCACCGGCCCAGGCATCCTATACACCCGGCAGTGGGTGGCCATCCGCGAGGGGGGCATTGTCGCCCGCGGCCCCAGCTTCATCTCCGTCAAGCAGCCTTCCGAGCCGGTCATCCGCCAGGTGATCGACGAGGTGAACAAGCTGCGCTAGCGAGCGCCCCCCGACCGCTTGCAGCGCCCAGCCCCAGCAGGTATCCTGCGGGCCGTTGGCGCGAGGCCGGCGACGGCCCCGGCACGTTGACGGCGCTCGAGGAGCGGCTGACGTATGGCTGCGGGCACCGTGCTCTTCACCGCGGCGGAGATCGAGCGGCGGGTGGCCGAGCTGGCCGCGGCCATCGACCGCGACTTCGCGGGCCGGCGCCTGACCATCGTCGCCGTCCTGCGGGGCAGCGTGGTCTTCCTCGACGACCTTCTGGCCCGCCTCGAGCATCCCGCCACGGTGGAGCTGGTCGAGGCCTCTAGCTACGGCGACGGGACGAACTCGAGGGGCCGCGTGACGCTCCGCCGCTACGGGAGCCTGGAGGTCGCGGGGCGCCGCGTGCTGCTGGTGGACGACATCGCCGATACCGGGCGCACGCTGCTGGCCGTGCGAAGGGAGCTGGAGCGCATGGGCGCCCGCTCGGTGAGCACCTGCGTCCTGCTCGACAAGCCCTGCCGCCGGGAGGTGGAGCTAGAGGTCGACTACCGCGGCTTCCAGGTGAGCGACGCCTTCGTCGTCGGCTACGGCCTCGACCACGCCGACCGCTACCGCGACCTGCCCTACATCGCCCGCCTGGACGAGCCTGCCGCGGAAGGCGGCGGCACATAGCCGGGGCGAAGGCGGGCAAGACCGCGAGAGCGAGCCGACGAGGCCTACCGCTCGCATCCCACGAACCCCAGGTCCACCGCGGGCTCCTGCTCCGCGGCCCACAGGTCCAGGAGGGCCATGGCCAGGGTGTCGGCCCGGGTGATGGCCTCGTAGTGGTCGTGGCGCGACGTGGCGCGGGGCAGCGGCGAGCCCTCGAAGAACGTGGCCAGGGCGTGGCGTGCGAAGTGGTGGGCCCGGCTGCGGTAGCGCTCCTCGCCGCTCGTCCGCCAGGCCTGGAGCATCAGCTCGATCACCTGCCCCATCACCCCCGGGTGGAGCACGACCTCGGGGTCGGGCTCGCAGTCCAGGTAGACCCCGGCCGCCTGGCGGAACAGGCGAGCGTAGCCCTCGAGCCGCACCTGGCGGTACCGTTGGAGGCACAGCAGTGCGGCGTCGGCGTGGGTCGACTGGCCGTAGGCGGTGGCCCAGGCGCGGGTGTAGGCCCCCGGCTGGTAGAGGCCGAGGGTATCGGTGTTGACCCGGGTCAGGAAGCCGCCGTCCGGGGCGGCGGGAGCGTGGTCGAGCCGCAGGTAGACGGCGTCGGTCCTGCGTGCCGAGGCGCGCATCCTCTCGGCTAGCGGCTGGGGCACGAGGGCCGCGCCGTCCCACAGGTCGATGGCCAGGGAGAGGTTGCTGCCCGGCCACATGAGCTTGCCCTTGGAGCGGCGGTGGGTCTCGGCGGGCAGGGCATCCGTCTTCGGATTGCGCCGGCGGTCGAAGGACTCGACGAGGCACTCGATGGCCTGGAGGGACTGGCGGTCGGAGGTATGCTTGTAAGCGGCGGCCCAGGTGGCGATGTAGAAGCCGCCGTGACGGGGGTACTGGGAGTTGCGGCCCGGCCCGTGGCGGTCGTAGGCGGCGTGGCGGGAGAAGTCGCCGCTCTCGTGGTCGGCGATCTGATGGTCCCACAGGCCGCGGGCGAAGGCCCCGCAGGGTCCGGGGGCGAGGCGGAAGGAGCGGTCCCAGAGCACCCAGGGCCGGTAGAACTCGTGGGTGCCCGGCTCGCTGTGCTGACGGATGCGCCGCTCGGCCAGGAAGTTCCACCCCAGGTGCTCGCCCCAGGCGAAGAGGCCCGTGGCCGGGCTCTGGCAGTGGGTGAAGAACCAGGCGAGCGCCCGGTCGGCCTCCCGCCGGTAGCGCTCCTGGCCGGTGATGCGGGCCAGGGCGTAGAGCACCTGGTAGAGGTTTTCGTGGTGCATGGGGTTGGCCCCCTCGACGGCGCGGTCGTAGGGCCGGATGCCCCAGTCGCGGCGCGGGATGCTCTTGATCCGGGCCAGGGCCTCGCCCTGGAACAGGCGGAGGGCCTGGCGGTCCAGGGTGGTGGCGAAGAGCGGCGAATGCTGGGAGCCGTAGACGTCGCGGCCGTGCTCGAGCAGCGCGTCGGCGTAGGCGCGCACCGTGGCGAGGTAGGCTCCCGGGTCGCGTTCGCCCGCGGCGGCCGTGGCGGCGAGAGCGAGGGCGCCGGCGGCGGCGAGCCAGCGGCTGGGGGCATCCACGTGGGCGGCTCCTATCCATGGCCCGGCGAGTGCCGGGCGCGCAGAGGGCCGCCGGGCGGCCGGCGGCCCTGGGGGTTCGGCAGGGAGGCGGGGGAAGCTACTCCTCCTTCTCCGCCTGGGCCGCCTTCTTCTGGCTGCGCTCCTCCTGGGCGAGCAGCTCCTCCCAGCGCTGGTCGATATCGGCCTGGAGCTGGTCGATGATGCCCTCGTTTTCGGGGCTGAAGAGGTGCTTGAAGCGGCCCTGGGGCTTGAGCCAATCGGTGATGGGCTTCTTCTCCTTGGGCTTGTAGTTGACCTTCCACACCCCGTGGTCGACCTCGAAGAGGGGCCAGAAGCAGGTGTCGACGGCGAGGCGGGCCATCTGCATGGAGTCCTCGACCTTGCACCGCCAGCCGCGGTGGCAGGGGGCGATGACGTTGAGGAAGGCGGGGCCTTCGACGTCGAGGGCCTTGCGCACCTTGGTGATCAGGTCGCGGGCGTTATGGGGCGAGGCCTGGGCCACGAAGGGGATGTTGTGGGCGATCATGCACGCCGTGAGGTCCTTGCGGGCCTGTTCCTTGCCGGGATGGGCTTTGCCCGCGGGGGCGGTCATGGTGGAGGCGCCGAGCGGAGTGGCGCTGGAGCGCTGGATGCCGGTATTCATGTACGCGTGGTTGTCGTAGCAGATGTAGACCATGTCGTGGCCCCGCTCCATGGCGCCGGAGAGGGACTGGAAGCCGATGTCGTAGGTGCCGCCGTCGCCGCCCATGGCGATGAAGTTGATGGTCTTATCCTCGGGGATGCGCCCCAGGCGCTTGAGGGCCCGGTAGGCGGCCTCGGCCCCGCTGATGGTGGCCGCGGAGTTCTCGAACGCGTTGTGGATGAAGGGCACGCGCCAGGCGGTGTAGGGGTAGATGGTGG
>JBKHIY010000089.1:0-17307 GCA_046538415.1 Candidatus Brocadiia bacterium
ATTCACGGGTCTCGATGCTCGATGCTGGATGCTAGATGCTGGATGCTCGATGGGGCCTGTGGCCTTTGGCCTCTGGCCGTCCCTCTACGCGCCCGCCCGGTGCGGCGGTGGCTCGAGCGCGCGCCCTCTACCCCTAAGGCATGCAACCAGGGGGGCGCGGTGTGGGACTTTCCAACAAACGGCGAAATCTCTGTGTAGAACATTACCACACTCGCCTGCGGCTCGGGTCGAGGCGGGCCTAAGGCGCGGCTCGCCATAGACTTACAGCCAGGGGGCGACTCCCGACGCCAGCCCCGAGTTGCGCCAGGGCCGACGATGGGAAAGAGGGGCGCCGCGAAATGCCTTCTGTGCAGGGGCCCGCCCGGTCGCTCGCGGCGGAGTCCGCGGACGGCTCTTCCAGGGCTCGGCGGCGGTAGAGTGGGCTAGGGCAGGCCGCGCTGGCGGATGACCTCCAGGTACTCCCGCGCGGCCTCCTCCCACTGGGCCATGGGCTGGTTGCGGGGCACGCTCCTGCCGATGGACTTCATTCGCGCCTGCATTTGCCAGGCGTCGCCGCGATAGAGGGTGCGGAGCATGGTCGAGGGCTGGACTCGCTCGCGGTGGATGATGGTGGGGATGTGGGCCGTGCCCACGAGCCGATAGAGCACCCAGGGCATGGGCCGGTCGCGCCCCGTCGCCATGTCCTTGAGCAGTGCGGCGTAGAGGTCGAGGGGCAGCTCGCAGGGCATGGTGGCGGGCCAGCTCGTGGTGTGGAGCACGAGGCGGAAGGCGAAGGGCCGCCGGCCCAGCTCCGGGCCGGGCAGGGGGAGCTGGCTGGCGGGCCGCGGGGCGATGGCCAGGAGGCCCTGGCGGGCGTCGATCTCGATGGCCCAGGGGGCGGCATCGGCGGGCCGCTCGACGACGGCGGTCACGCCCCAGTCCACTTCCGAGTAGTCGGCCCATCCCGGCGCCCCCTGGCCTTCGTCCACGGGATAGGCCATGGTGTCGGCGTGGTTGGCCCGCCACACGCGGTAGCTGGTGGGGAGCTGGAGCACGCCGCCCAGGTCCCAGTAAGGCCAGTGCCCCCTGGGAGCCGAGATCAGCTGCTTGCCGCCCCGGTGGATGTCGTTCATGTCCATCCGGAACAGCTCGGCGCGGTCGGCGCAGCCGAAGGCGAACATCCGCAGGTGCTCGTCCCCGCACACGGCCAGGGGCAGGCGCAGGACGTGCTCGGCCACGTGGAAGCGGGCGTCGAGGCGAGAGAAGTCGGCCTCCTCGCGCACCACGACGGCCCCGTCGGCCAGCTCGATGCGCCGGGCGAAGGGCACGCTCGCCCCCTCTCCCACGTAGCGGCCGGTGGCCACCAGGGCGTGGCCTTCGACCTCGAGCCGCTCGATGGCCGCCCGCAGGGTCGCCGCGGGCGCCAGGGGGAACAGGGAGTCGCCGCTGCCGTCCCCCGCTGGCGTGAGGGTCACGGTGGCCGCGCCCAGGCCCTCCCTCGCCGCCGCCACCTGGCGGCCCTGGAAGCGCAGCGAGTCGATGAACCCGCAGCCGTCGCGGCGGACGACCAGGGCGAGGTCGCCGTGGCGCAGCTCGGCCCCGAGGGCCGGCGAGACGATGAGGGCGAGGAGAGGGACCAGGCGCCTCATCGCTGGCCCTCCTTCCTGGCGGCGTGGAGGGCGTAGAGGGCGAAGGGGATGTCGCGAATGCTGTTGCCGTCGGCGAAGAAGCGGGGGCCGCCGGCCTTGCCCGGCCAGGCCTCGGGCGGGAGCTTGAGGGCGATGGACTTGCGGGCCTCCTCGATGTAGAGAGGCAGCATCTGCTCGATGGCCTCGGCGTACTTGCGCTGGCCCGTGATGTTGTAGGCCGCGGCGTAGACGCGGTAGTAGCCCAGGCGGGTCCAGTGGCGTTTCATCTTCTCGGGCATCGCCTGGTCGGCGAAGCGGGCGGCCAGGGGGGCCAGGGAGCGGTCGCCGGTGAGCTCCATGTACTCCTCCAGGGCGTTGTAGATGCCGAAGGCGGCGTGGAGCATCACCTCCCAGCCGCCCGAGGCGTCCTGGAGGCTGGAGCCGGTCAGCTCCTCCTCGAGCTTCTCCCGCCACCGGGCCTCGCCGGTGGTCTCCCACTTGTAGAGGAAGGCCTGGGCGTTGGGGCCCAGGGGGCCGTCGCCCATGCCCCCGCTGGGCCGGGTGAGGGCGAGCTGGGTGACCTCGTCGAGGATGTCGCGGACGTGTCCCTCGCCGGTCAGGTAGTAGTAGATCTTGGCCCCCACGGGATGGGAGCCCCGGATGCCCGTGTAGGGGCAGGCCCAGGGCCAGGCCCCGTGGCGGTGGCTGGTGCCCTTGAAGTAGGCGAAGTGGCTCCCGAAGTGCTCGGGGTAGGCGGGGCTGTGGACCGAGCACACGTCGTGGACGTTGTAGAGGTAGCTCTCGGCGAACTCCAGGTCGGCCCGCTCGCACTTGCGCAGGGCCTGGAGCACGAGGGCGTAGCCCAGGCGGCCCATGCTGTCGCCGTTGGCCCAGCCCCAGCGTCCGAAGCTCCGCTCCCAGCGGCCGATGGGGAGGTAGGTGTTGATGCACTGGCACAGGTTGCCGTACAGCCAGATGCCGTACCAGCGGAAGTGGTCCTGGGAGAATCGCCAGAAGCGGATGGGGGCGTCGAGCGCTTCCTCGAGCGCCTCGTGCTCGCCGGGCACCCGCTCGCGGTAGCGGCCCAGGGCCAGCGACCGGGCGTAGTGGGCGGGCGACGCCCAGAGCAGGGGCCGGTGGTCGACCAGGGCGTGGAGGGCGCGGATGTCCCGGGGCTTCTCCTCGGGGCCGTGGAGGTGGATGAAGGCGTAGTGGGTCTTGCCCGTGCCTTTGGAGGCGAGGCGGTAGTTGGGGCGCCGTTGAGCTCGGAAGGGGGCCGGCTTGTCGCTGCGCTTGTCGTCGGGCTCGCCGGTCTCGCCCACGCTCCACTCGCGGGCGTGTCGGCGGAAGTCGAGCGGCGGGGCCTCGGGGGGCCACAGGTAGATGGTGGCGTGGCGGGCCTGGAGGTCGGCGCGGAGGCCCTTGGCGTGGTTCTGCCACAGCTCCTTGACCCCCATGGCCAGGCCGGCCCCCTCGCCGGCCACGTCGAGCACACCCTCGAAACGCCCCCCGAGGTGGACCACCTGGACGGCTCGCCCGTCGCTGGCCCACACCTGGAAGTCGTCGGCCGACTGCTGGCAGAGGCCGGCGACGGGCTGCTCGGGGCGCACCACCGCGTCGCCGATGAACCGGATGGTGCTCGCTCCCGGTGGCAGGGGCAGGCGGAGGCCCAGGGCGCGGACGAAGTCGTGGTCGCCGTCGCCCTCGTAGACGAAGAAGTGCTCGACCCGCAGGAACGACTGGCCGGCGTAGGCGTGGAGGCGCAGACGGAAGGGACAGGCGCCCTTCGCCTCGGTGCCCTCGATGGTGGAGCCCACGTGGCGGTAGGTGGTGCGGCCGTCCACGCGCACCACCGCGTGCAGCGGCCCCCGCTTCTCCAGGATCACGGCGTCGACCACGAGGGTCGAGGCGTCGGGCCGCCCCCCGCGGACCAGGCGGCTCATGGGCCGGTAGTCGGCGGGGCTGTCGGTGTGCACGAAGTCCATGAAGTGCCGCCGGCCCTCCCCCGCGGCGGCCACCCGGGTGCCCCGGAACCACAGGTCGTCGATGAAGCCGCTGCCGCCCTCCCGCACGCGGAACTTCAGCGGCCCGGTGTCCACGGTCACCGCGTCGGCCTCGGCGCGGGCCACGATGCCGCGGGCCGGCGGGCGCTCGACGCCCGGGCCGTAGTCGAGGGTCAAGCGCTCGAGGCCGGGAGCCGCCTGGAAGTCCAGGAGCAGCCACTTGACGCTGCCGTCCGGCCACCAGGCCAGCACCTCGGCCTGGAGCGGCAGCGGGCGCCCCCGGGCGGTGAGCCGCACGGCGTCCGCGTCGGCCAGCGCCCCCCGTGCGAAGGGCACGCCGCCGGTCACGGGGAAGGGGCGCCCCAGGGCCGCCCCGCCCCAGTCGAGGCGCAGGCTCAGGCTTTGGCCGCCGGCCGCCAGGCCGGCGGCCAGCAGGAGGATAGGCAGCAGGGCTCTGGAGGGCTGCATGATGGGGAGGTCCCTTTCGTCGCGAGCCGGCGGACGCCGCATCTTACCGCCGCCGCATGCGGCGATCAAGCCGCCGGGCGCCCAGGGTCGCCCGATCGCTCGCGGGAGACCTCATGGACCGCTCCTTCAGGGCTCGACCAGGCGATACACCGTGCCCTCGGGCAGGCTCGCGGCCACCCGGTAGCGGCGGCGCAGCAGCGGCCCGAAGCGGGGCAGCTCGGCGATAGTGGGCCGCGGCTCGGCCATCACCACCACCGTCGGCGGCAGGGCCTCGCACAGGCCGCGGTCCAGCGCCTCGCGGGTGGCCACCGGGGGGTAGCCGTAGAGCCCCTCGCCCAGGGGCGGAGGCCCCACGCCCTCCAGCAGCCAGGGGAAGATCTGCGGCGCCGCGGGCACCGCGCGGGCACGGACGTAGAGCTCGACCTCGAAGGGGCTGCCCCACACGTAGGCCCGCGAGCCGTGGCCCATGGCCTCCGCGAGCCGCGCGTGCACCTTCGTGGGCTGGCGCACCACGGGCGCCTCCAGGCCCCGCACCAGGGCACACACGGCCGCCACCGCGCATCCGCAGCCCAGCAGCAGCGAGGCCCGCAGCCCCGCCGGCGCCGCGCCCCGGCGGGCCAGGGCGACCGCGCCCAGCGCCGCGCCCAGGACCAGAGCCGTGCCCGCGACGGTCACCCGGTCGGGCGCCAGCGCGGGCATCAGCCCGCCCGCCAGGGCTCCCGCCACGGCGAGGGCCAGGAGGCCGAAGGGGCCGTCGCGGGCCCGGCGGAGGCCCTCTCGCCGTCCGCCCGAGGCCCAGGCCGCCAGGGCCGCCCCGGCGAGGGCCAGGGTGGCGCTCAGCCGCCACGCCGCCAGCCGCCCCAATAGCGTGCCGTAGAGCGCGTCGGCCCGCGCGGCCAGGCCCAGGGTGCACAAGGGGCGAGCCGACGCCGCGAAGGCCACCCACAGCCCGAACCCCGCGGCGGGCACCACGTAGGCCAGGGCCAGGACCGCCGCCTCGCGCCGACGCAGGCGGCCCTGGAGCAGCAGCCATGCCCCGGCACCGACCACGACCCCCACCTGGGGCGACCAGGTGGGCCGGCACGCCGCCGCGTGCACCACGCCGGCCGCCGCGGCCAGCCACAAGGCCCGCCGCTGGCGGGCCTGCCACAGCAGGCCCACGGCCAGCATCCCCAGCGCCGCGGGCAAGTGGGCGCCCTCCCAGCCCAGGGCACGGGGCGCCGCCAGGTAGACCAGGGCCCACGCCGCGGGCGCCGCCGCCGCCGCGGCCCGGCCCCCCACCAGCGCCCCGGCACAGGCCATGGCGGGCAGGGCCGCGGCCAGTCGCCACAGCCCCAGGGGGAAGGCCCGCGAGTAGATGCCCAGGCGCATCGCCACCGAATCCGTGGGCCGCAGCGCGGGAACCACCACGTAGGCCACCGCCAGGCCCGCCGCGGCCCAGGCCAGCCGCCGCCCGTCGCCGCCGCGCGTCGCAGCCTCCACGCACAACCCCACCAGCAGGCTCATGGGCACGTAGAGGAAGGCGACGTAGCTGATGTAGCTGTGGGGCAGGAGCCAGAACTTGTTGGCCGGCGAAGCCACCACCGCCATGGTGGCCGCGAGCACGGCCAGGAAAGCCCCCGTCGCTCGCCACGGTATCGCCCCCGCCTCGTCCCGGCCCCCGCGCCAGCCCAGGCCCACCACGGCGCCTACAAGGGCCATGGGCAGGAACGCCTCGGCACGGAGGAACCGCACGAGCCGCACGGCCAGGAAGGCCGGCGTGGGCAGGTAGCCGCCTCCCGGCGTGCAGTGGCGGAGGTACGACCAGTTGAACGTCCACAGGCAGTAGAAGGCCTCGTGGCCCGCGCCCCGCAGGGCCAGCCACAGCCCCACCGCGGCCAGGGCGGCGACGAAGCCGCTGGCCACCAGCGCCGCGCCGCACACCGCCCGCCACCCGCCCCCCGGCTCCCGCCGCCAGGCCCACGCCAGCAGGGGCAGCGACGCGATGGCGCCCACCAGCGGACCCGACTGCTGGCGGATCAGGAACGCCCCCGCCGCCGCGGCGCCCGCCAGGGCCAGGCACACGGCCTGGCGGCGGGCCACGCCCCGGGCGCAGAAGGCCACCCCCAGGGCCACGGGCAGGGGGGTGAGGGTCTCGATGCGGAGGTCCTGGAACCCCGGGTTCATGGCCGCCAGGAGGAATGCCCCCGCGGCGGCCAGCGAGGCGGGACGGCCGAAAAGGCTCCGGCCCCCGACGTAGAGCGCCACCGCGGTCGCCGCCCACCAGCCTACCGCAGCCAGGCGGTAGGCGGGCATCGCGTAGACCCCCGCCAGGCGAAAGACGCCGGCGATCAGCCAGTGGCCCACCGGCCCCGCGAAGCTCATGGCGTTGGCGTAGAGCGGCCCGCCGTCATCCACCAGGCGCGCCGCGACCACGCAGTAGTGAGCCTCGTCCACGGAGCGGAGCGTGGCCCCCGCGTTCAGGCTCATCCTGAGGGCGAAGAGGGCCAGCAGGAGGGCGAGGGCCGTGGCGGCGGCTCGTCGCGTCACCGGGGCATGCTCTCCTGGGTCAGCGGCGGCCCGGGCCTCAGGCCTCGAGGCCTTCCAGGCGCGCGTCGATCTTCTCGTTGGCCTCGATCATCTCGTCCCAGGTCACCATCCTGCCCTGGCGTCCCGCGGTGCGGCCGAGGACGCAGGTGAGGTTGCTGCGCACGCTGGGGGCCACGGTGGGGTTGTCGAACCGCCCCTGGGTGACGTTCTGGTGGAAGGTCTTCATGTTGGCCACCGCGCCCTGGGTGAAGATGGGGCCGGTGTCGCCGCCCTTGTACGACTTGTTGCCCCGGATCATCACGTGCCCGCCGTAGTGGGTGTGGGCCGTGCCCGCGGTGCCGTAGACCAGGCAGCCGATGTCGCTGTGGCCGCGGATGCACTGGGTGGAGCTGAAGTCGACCACCACGTCGTGGGGGAAGGTGAAGGTCACGCAGTAGTGGTCGTAGCAGTCGCCGGCGCCCTGGTGGGCCTTGTTGCCCCCGGTGCCGACGGCCTTGAGGGGGTGGGCGTCGAGGCACCAGGTGGCCACGTCGAGGGCGTGGATGTTCTGCTCCACGATGATGTCGCCGCTGAGGGCCACGTCGCGCACCCAGCCGCGCAGGCGCTGCTCGGGCTTGGGGCCCCAGCCGCGGCGCCCCAGCGAGCCGGTGTGGTAGTTGGCCTGGGCGAGGACCAGGGTGCCGAGGTCGCCGGCGTGGACGCGGCGCACGGCTTCCCGGTAGAAGTCGTTGGCCCGGGTCTGGAAGTCGACCAGGAAGCACAGGTTCGCCGCGCTGGCCTTCTCGCCCGCCTGGGCGATGGTGTGGCAGCCGGGCACGTCGACGGCGATGGGCTTGGCCACGTAGACGTGCTTGCCCGCATCGACCGCGGCGGCGGCCTGCGGGGGGTGGAAGTAGGGCGGGCTCTCGATGGCCACGGCGTCCAGCTTGCACTCCACCAGGCGCTTGTAGCCCTCCAGGCCGTCGAAGCGCTGCTCCGACGGCACCTTGTAACGCTCGCCCGTGTTCTGGGCTTTCTGGGTGAAGTAGTCGTGGGTGGCCACGAGGCGTGCGGGGGTATGCTTCTGGAAGAGGTTGGCGACCCAGTTGCCGCGTCCCCCGCAGCCGATGAGGCCGAGCTCGAGGGCGTCGTTGGCCGGGGCGCCGCGGGCCGAGCCGGGCCGCAGCACGGTGAGCGACGCGGCGGCGGCCAGGAAGCCGCGGCGGGGCAGATGCGCAGTGAGGCGTTCCCGGGTCATGGTCGGGTCTCCTTTCCGGACTTGCGGGCCGCTCGAGTGGCGCGGCGGGTGCCCTGGACGGTGTAGGGGGCCACCTCGGCGGGCGGGCGGGGCGCGAACAGCAGGCTGGCCACCGCGCCCGCCACCACGCACGCGACGATCCCCACGAGGGGATAGCCGAAGGCCTTGTGCAGGGTGTGGCCCTCGACGGCGTCGCCGAAGAGGGCCTTGAGGTCCAGCCGGGTGGCGGCGTAGAGCGCCCCGGCGCTGGCCACCACCCCCACCAGCGCCCCCTGCCAGGTGGCCCGAGGCACGAAGAGGCCGAGGACGAACAGCCCCGCCAGCCCGCCGCCCAGCAGGCCGAGCAGCACCACGAAGGTGTGCCAGGCGCCCTTGTGCTCCGGGTTCTGCTGGATTTTCACCGCCATGTACGCCGCGATGGCCGTGGCCAGCAGGCCCCAGAAGACCGTCAGGCAGCGGGCCACCGCCAATGCCCGGCGGTCCGACGCCCGGGGATTCACGTAGCGGCGGTAGAAGTCGTTCACGCACACTGTGGACACCGAGTTGAGACTGGAGTCCAGGCTGGACATGGAGGCGGCGAACACCGCGGCGATCACCAGCCCCGCCACCCCCGGGGGCAGGACGTGGACGATGAAATAGGGGTAGACGCGGTCCATCTTCAGCGCCGCCACCTCCGCCGACGGATGGGCCTGGTAGTAGGCGAAGAGGGCGGTGCCGATGAAGAAGAAGAGCAGCGAGCTGGGAATGCACATCGCGCCATTGAGCAGGATGGAGCGGCGGGCCTCCCGCTCCGTGCGCGTGGTCAGGTAGCGCTGGACCACCGTCTGGTCGGAGCCGTAGGGGATGAGCTGGGTGAGCGCCCCGCCCACCACCAGCAGCCACAGGGCCTCGACCGTGGGGTCCGCGGTCCAGCGCACCAGGCGCAGCTTGCCCGCTGCCTGGCCGGCGCGGACGATGGCCCCCAGGCCCCCCACGTCGGAGGCGATCAGCGCCACGGTGTAGAGGGCCCCGCCCAGCAGCACCACCACCTGCACCACGTCCGTCCAGATCACCGCCTCGATGCCGCCCATCACCGTGTAGACGATGATCAGGAGCCCCACCACGACCACCATGGCCACCACGCTGAGGCCCGTGACCTCGGAGAGGGCCAGGGCGGGCAGATAGAGCACCACCCCCATCCGGCCCAGCTGCATGAGCACGAAGGCCAGGCCCCCGTAGTCGCGCAGGCGCGGGTGGAAGCGGCTCTCCAGGTACTCGTAGGCCGAGGTGATGGGCGCCCGGCGGAAAAACGGCAGGTAGACGAACGCGATCACGGGGGCCATCACCGCGATCATCACGTTCCCCACCAGCCACGTCCAGTCCGTCGCGTAGGCCCGCCCGGGGATGGCCATGAAGGTGATGGCGCTGAGCTGGGTGCCGAAGATCGACAGGCCCACCGCCCACCACGGCAGACGACGGCCGGCCAGGAAAAACCGCTCCGTGCTCCGCTCCCGACGCACGAACGTGCAGCCCAGGACGGTGATGCCCAGGATGTAGACCGCGATCACCGCCAGGTCGATCCTCGAGACGTCGCCCACGGCGTCTCCTTCCGCTCGGGCGGCTATCGCCGGACCAACACGATGACCTCGCTGCGCAGACGGCTGCGCCCGATGCGCGCCGCGCGGTAGGCCGCGTAGGCCGACTTCGGGGCCGAGAGCGCCCGCCGCTCCCACACGTCGCGAAACCGCACCACCCCCGGTTCCTCCGGGTCGCCGCGGAAGGCGGCAGAGGCCGACCAGCCTTCGCCCTCCGCCTCCAGGCCCTCGCCCAGGGCATACACCTGGTAGCCCTCCGGGGCGCGGACCACGAACGTCGTCTCCTCCCGCTCCCGGCCCTCCCAGAAGAGCTCGTAGTGGCGGCGGCTGCGGCCCACCGAGGTGGCCGGCTCCTGGGCGTTGGGCAGGCGGAGGAGCAGGAAGTCCCCCGCCTTCTCTGCCAGGGCGGGCACGCGGTAGACGGTGCGCAACCGCTCCTCGAGATTGGCCCGATGGAAGTCGGAGTGGTGGAACTCCAGGAGGTCGACCCCCGTCACCTCGCTGCCCACCTGGCGGGCGGCCCAGGTGCGGAGCGCCGCCTGGGAGAGATTCTTCAGGCCCCGCACGCGGCGGGCGTAGTGGCCCCGCAGGCGGTAGGCGTCGCGCACCATGGCGCTGCCGTCGGGCTCGAGGGTCACCTCGACGTGGCGCACCGCGGCCTCTCGCTCGGCGGGCCGCACGGGCAGGTCCACGAGCTCGCCGGTATGCAGGTCGAGCCCCTGGGCGCCCTGGACCTCGGGGTCCAGCTCGCCGAACGCCCGGTCGTCGTGGTCGGCCTGGAGCCACAGGACCGTGCCGTCGGGCTGAACCACGCGCACCACGGCCCGGGCGAGCCCCCACAGGCGGGGCGCGGCGGGCACCAGCGGCCCCTCGTCGCGTCCCCGGGCGAGCACCGTGCGGGCCTCGCAGCCGGCGCCGCGCAGGAGCGCGGCCAGCAGCAGCGCCCGCTCCACCTCGTTGCCGTAGCCCCGGCGGAGCACCGCGTCGGGCGGCGCCGGGCCGTCGGGCAGATGGTCGAGGGGCACCTCCTCCAGGCGGATGGCCGTGCGCACCTGGTCGAAGAGCCCCCGGGGCGGCACCCCGCGGGTGGCCAGGTCCTTCCCGCCCCCGGCGCGCTCGAGGAAGGCCCCGGCGATGGCCGCCCACGTGGCCTTCGGCCAGGCCACGACCAGACGCGGGGCGAAGGCCTCATGCGGCGGCATCATAGGCTCGGGGAACAGCTGGGGCGTGTCGCGCACCTCCCACAGGCCCGCCCCGGCGGCCTCCAGGCCGTTTGTCGCGGCCACGGCGGGCCTCTGGCCCTCGGGACACTCGATGCGCACGGAGCGACGCAGTGCCGGCTGGTCGTCCCACAAGACCCGGTCGACCACCAGGGGGGCAAGCAGCGTGGCCTCGCCCTCCAGCGAGGTGGCGAGGATCAGCGTGGCCCCCGGCGAGGCGCCCCGGAGGGTGAACCGCAGGCGGTGGCGGAAGTCGTAGGCCGGCAGGCGGGCGTGCAGCGCCTCGTCCTTCAGCGCCGTGTCGGACAGATGGGCCACCGAGCCGTCGGGCAGCACCGTGAGGCCGTAGCGGACCGTGACCTCCTGGCGGTCGGGGAAGTAGCCCAGCGTGCGCCGCGCCACCCCTGCGCCGCTCTGCTTGAGCACCCGCCAGGCCCGGAGGCGGCGCACCTCGTAGCGGCCGTCGGCCTCTATGGTCACCCGCGTGCGGTCGGCCAGCACCACGTAGTCGGCCTGCGGGAAGCGCTCGGCCAAATCCTCCGTCCGCGGCTCCAGCAGCTTCGCGAACACCTCGGAGGCCTGGGCCAGCTCCTGGGCTGTGGTCACCTGGTCGTACTGCCTGCGGCGCTGGAACTCGATGCGCTGCACCTGGTCGAGGGGCACGACCTTCTCCTCGCCGCCGGTCAGGAAGTGGAGCTTCCCGTCCTCGGTGCGGAGCACGCGGCCGTGGTACTCCTCGCCGCCCTGGAGGTAGAGCGCCTGGTCGGCTCTCGCCGCCGGCGCCGCGCACAGGAGCGCCAGGACGAGGCCCGGGAGACAGAATGGCCGCTGGGCGAAGGGGGCAGTGCTCATCGCACTCCTCGGGCTTTGCGTGGGCCGGGGCGAGGCCCCGGCCGGGCGCGGTTATCGGGCTTTCTTGCGGAACACGAGCTTGAGGCGGCTCCAGGCGGCGATGCGGGCGGCGTGCCGCCGATAGGTCGGGTAGTCCTCCGCGGGCACCACGCGGGTGAGGTACTTGAGGGTCTCGCGGATGGTCAGCGTGCGCCCGTCGTCCCCGGCCTCGGCCCGGCCCTCGTACCACAGGTGCTCGCCGTGGATGGTGATGGGTTGTGGTACGCCCGCGAGGGTGTAGCCCTCGGGGCCGGTGACCTCGAGGGTGGTGCGATACTCCCGCGTGGTGAGCCGCTCGATGGCCCACCGGCGGGTGGGCAGGGCGGCCTCGTCGAACTCGCGGGCGAAGCCGGGGGGCGAGACGATGTAGAGGTCGCGCCGGCGCGTGGCCAGGCCGGGGATGCGGTAGCGGATGTCCATGGTCAGCTGCTTGCCCAGGGCCTCCAGGTCGCCGAGCTCGAAGCCGGTGCACACGGCTCCAGGGCAGCGCTGCTGGAGGTACTGCTGCATCCTGGCGGCTCGCAGGGCGGGCGGCGCTCGCCGCCAGTAGCCGCGCACCGAGGCCTCGTAGGTCCCGGTGTAGGCGTTGTGCTCGGCGGCCCGGGCCTCGCCGTCGGGCCCGAGGGTGAGCTTCTGGGTGCTGTCCCTCAGGTTAGCGTGGGGCGGCGGCACGGGCACGTCGAGGATTTGGCCGGTGATGTGGATGATGGCCTTCACCCCGTGGTCGTCGGCCCGGAAGTAGGGGTAGCGGTAGTCGGTGGCGGTGGAGTCGAGGAACACGTTTTTCCCGCCTGGCCTGGCGAGGTTGATGCAGTGGTTTTCGTCGGGCACGGGGATTTCGGTGGTGCCCCGGCCCGCGGTGTTGGTGCGCACGATGGCCGGGTAGCAGGGGATGCCCACGGCCTTGGCCAGGCTGGCCAGGAGGATGGCCTTGTCCGTGCAGTCGCCGTAGCCGTTCTCCAGGGTCCAGGAGGCGGGGTGGCCGGCCCATCCGCTGGACAGGGAGGCCTTGATGGACAGGTAGTGGATGTTGCGCTGCACCCAGTGGTAGAGGGCGGCGAGCTTCGCCTCGTCGCCCTCGGCCCCCGCGGTCAGGCGGTCGGCCAGGGCCTGGACCCGGGGGGACACCTCGATGCGCTCGCGCTGGTAGCGCCCCGTGCGCTGGTGCAGCTCGTCCCAGTCGAAGAACAGCGAGCAGACCACCCTGGGTACGAGGTCGCGGCGGTCGGGCATCATGGGCTCGGGCGTGACCGGCGGCTGGTCGTGCAGTGCCCAACGGTAGACGTCGAGGCCCTCCCTGGCGGTCCGCTGGGGCTCTCGGGCGGCCGGGGATATGTGGCGGGTGAGCCAGTTGAGCTTCCGCCCCGCGGGCACCCGCACCTCGAGGATGGAGTCGAGCACCGGCTCTTCGCCCTGGAAGTAGAAGCCGGGGAAGAAGTAGTCGGGCACGTCGGGGTTGTACTCGTCGTACTCGTGGGCGTATTCCACGAGGGAGCCCACCTCGACGCCGGGGATGCGCCCCGAGAGCACCCGCCGCCGGGTGTCCAGGTGCTGGGCGTCCTGGGGGGGCACGGAGATCTGGAGGCTCGCGGGGTCGAGCCAGCGGCTCACGCCCTCGGGCGAGACCGAGCGGGCGAAGAGCACCCGGCGGCGGCTGCGGCCCTCGCGAAAGCCCAGCTCCAGGTCGGCCACCTTCCGCCCCTCGTCCTTGAGCACCATCACCAGGGCGTGGTAGCGGTAGAGCTGCGTGTCCTGCGGCGTCAGGGTGTCCTGGCCGTAGTCCAGGCACAGGACGGACGCGCAGCCCGGGTGCTGGCGGTCGGCGGCCAGGGCGCGCTCGCGGTAGCGGCGCAGCTCGGCCTCGCCCAGGGGCTCGAAGCCCTCCACCCGGGCCACCACCTGGCCCTTGCCCTCGGGCCGGTAGCGGCTGACCTGGCGCACCTCGTCCAGGGCCAGGGCGTCCTCCGAGGCCTGGGGCGAGAGCACGACGTGGCCCACCTGCCGCCGCCCGTCCCAGGTCTCCACCGTGAACGCCGGGCCGTGGCGGGTGGCCTTCGACGAATCGTCGCCCGCGGGCTGGCAGCCGCCCAGGGCGGCCAGCCCCGCAAGCAGGAGGCACAGGAGGCGACGCATGGCGATCTCCGTGTCGTAGGGCCGGCTGGACCTTGAGCAGCCGCCACATCGTAGCATGGGCGCCGCAGCCGCTCAAGCCCACGCGTGGTTGACAGGCTCGTGGCGGCGGCCCATGATGGCGGCAGGGAAGGAGGCCTCTGCCATGCGGCTCCCCATCGCGCTGCTGTGCCCCATGCTCGCACTGGCCGCGGCCCGCCCCGCGGTCGCCGGCGCCAGGAGGAAGCGGATGACCCAGGAAGAGCGCATCGCCCTCGTCCTCCGCGAGACCCAGCCCCTCGAGTTCCCCCGCGGCGAGCGCCTGCCGCTCTACGTCTGGGCCGTGATGAGCGTGCCCGGCGACGCCCAGGCCATCGAACGCACGCTGGAGGCCCTCGATGCGCGGGGCATCGCCGCCTGCGCCACCTGGCGACCGGGCGAGGGCCGCGAGGCGTCGCTCGAGCGGGCCCTGGCCGTCGGCGCCGCCCAGCAGCGCCTGGGCCTTCGCGTGAACGTCAATGCCAACGCCTGTACCTACACGGTGTGCGACGGCAGCCCCGAGACGGCCCACGTGGATGCCGAGGGCCGCCGCTTCTTCGACACCTCGTCGGCCAGGCGCCGCAAGCTCGGCTGCCCCTTCCGCCTGGAGAGCCGCTACCCCGCGATGCGCGAGCAGGTGGCCTTCTTCTGCCGGGGCTACGCCGAGGCGGGGGTGAGGCCCGACGTGGTGTTCGCCGACTGGGAGATCGACGGCCCCATCGAGTGGCAGGGCGGCTGGGACGCGGCTCGCCGCTGCGTGGTGTGCCGCGAGCACATCGGCGACGTCGACGACTTCCGGGCCGTCCAGAAGGCCTATCGCGCCGTGCGCTGCGAAATCCAGCGGCGATGCTACGCCGGCCCCGTCCTCGAGCACGTCCCCGATGCCCTGGTGGGCAACTACGCCGTCTACCCCCACAACGGCTGGCGCTACTGGTACGACTACTTCGAGGAGCCGCCGCGGGAGGCCGTGCCCGTGCGGTGGGACCACAAGTGCCCCGTGCGGCCCTGGGTCCACGAGTTCGGCCCCTGCGGCTACACCCTGGCCATGCCCACGGTCTACACCTGGTACCGCACCTGGTCCTGGTATCCCTGGGCGGAGGGCGACTACCGGTGGTTCTACAACCTCCTCCTGGTGGCCTCGAACGCCGGGGAACACACGCCCGCCGACGTGCCCATCGTCTCCTTCGTCCACCACACCACCACCTCGCCGCCCAGGGAGCCCGACCCCGCGGTACGGCAGTTCAGCACCGAGAGCTACCGGGAGCTGCTGTGGCACATGCTCCTGCGGGGCCACGACTCTTTCTTCCTGTGGTGCCTGGAGGCGGAGCTCGCCCAGGAGCTGCGGCCCCTCCACCAGGTGTGGGCCGCGGCCCTCCGCTACAAGGAGTTCCTCGACCGGGGCGCGCCGGTGACCTTCGCCGTGCCCTCGGAGCCCGGCCCGGTGGTCTCCGCCCTGCGGCTGGGCGACCGCCTGCTGGTGCGGCGCACGGACTTCACGGACGCCGCCGAGCCCGTGCCCCTGGAGGTCGACGGGCGCACCGTGGCCGTGCCCCGCTCTCCGGGGCGCTGCCAGGTGCTCGACCTCGGCCCGTAGTCAGGGCGGGGAGGCGGACTCGTCGCCCTCCCGCGAGTCCTTGGGCTGGAACAGCGAGCACTCGTGGCCCGAGGTCTCGCGCACCACGATGGAGGGGATGCGGGCCGAGCGGAAGCCGAAGGCCCGGCAGGCGTAGCGCAGGCGGCGGTCCCACGTCACGCTGAAGAAGCGGCAGCGGTGGCAGTTCGGCCCGGCCATGGCGGCCCGTCCTCCAGGGCGCCCTCCCTCGGTCATCATGGGCCCCTCGCGGCGCGGTGTCAACCGCCTGCCCCGGCTTGCCCGTCCGGGCCGCGGCGAGTAGAATAGCCTCCTCGCCGACGAGCAATGGGTGCAGGGCAAACGCAAGACGAGGAGCCTCGGATGCAGTACCGCGAGGTGGGCGACACGGGGGTCAAGGTCTCGCTGCTCGGCGTGGGCACCATGCGGTTCAGGGGCCGCGAGAACGCGGTGGACATGATCCGCCGGGCGGTGCGGCGGGGCCTCAACTACATCGACTGCGGCTCCGCCTACTCCTGGAAAAGCTACGAGGAGAACGCCGAGGCGTGGGTGGGCGAGGCCATCCGCACCATCGCCCGCAAGAAGCTGGTCCTCTCGGCCAAGGCCCAGCCCCGGCCCGGCGAGCCCCGCCTGGAGCGCAACCTGGCCATCCACACCCGCGACCAGATGTGGACGTGCATCGAGCAGTCGCTGGACCGCGTGGGCGTGGACCGCTTCGACTTCTACCAGTTCTGGGACCTCAGTGCCGAGGAGCATTTCGAGGCCGCCTGCGTGGGCAAGGACAGCCCCCTGGCCGCGCTCCGCGAGGCCCGCGACCAGGGCATCGTCGGCCACATCGGCTTCACCACCCACGCCGGGCCGAACGAGATCATCGATTGGCTGGGGCGGGTGCCCGACTTCCGGTTCATCACCGTCTACTACAACTTCGCCAACCGCTACGTCGAGGAGGCCATCACCTACGCCCACGACCACGACGTGGGGGTGGCCATCATGGGGCCGCTCTACGGCGGCATCCTGGTCGGCCAGAGCGAGGCCTTCGACGTCGAGCTGGTCGAGCTCAAGGACCGCCCGGTCCACGAAATCGCCTTCCGGTTCCTCTTCAGCAACCCCGCCATCACCACCGTGCTCAGCGGGATGAACGAGCCTGCACACCTCAAGGAAAACGCCGCCCTGGCCAGCGACGAGGCCAGCCTCAGCCCCGGACAGCGCGAGCGCTTCGTCCGCGCCTTCCAGGACTTCGCGAACGGCGAAATGCTGTGCAGCGGATGCCGATACTGCGTGAACGCCTGCCCCTTCGAGCTGCCCATCTACAAGCTCATGAATGTCTACCAGCTCTACCAGATCTTCGGCCTGCCCGCCGGCGAGGAACAGCTCGAGGAGCTGAAGCGAAAGGGCGACATCGACCCCAGCCGCTGCGACGCCTGCGGCCAGTGCACCGAGGCCTGCCCCCAGAACCTGCCCGTGGCCAAGCGCATGGAGCGGCTCGCCAAGGCCCTCGAGGAAATCGAGATCGAGGACTAGGCTGTGTCCGACAATTGGGTCTTGAATCCCGAGGCGGAAAGCCCTATGGTCATGAGCATACCCCGTGAAACGCGAAGCAAGTCCCCGTATCTCGGGGGATGCCGTGACTGGGCGGTACGACTTGACGGACGAGCAGTACGCGCTGATCGAGCCGCTGTTGCCACCGGAACGAGCGGGCAGGCCGGGCCGCCCGTACAGGCCCCACCGCCATGTGCTGAATGGGATCGTGTGGAGTTTACGGACCGGTGCACCGTGGCGGGACCTGCCGGAGCGGTATGGGCCGTGGAAGACGGTCTACGACCGATTCCGCCGCTGGCGGAACGCGGGGCTCTGGCAGCAGGTCCTCGACGCGCTCCTGGCCACGGGCCGGAAGCTGGACCGGTTCGACTTCGACTTCGGCGCACTCGACAGCACCGTGGTTCGGGCACACAAGAGTGCAGCGGGTGCGAAAAAAGGGGCTGCACCCCCAATACCGTTCGGCGCGGCTATTGCAGCGGCGAGGGCAGGGAAGGACGAGT
>JBKHIY010000090.1:0-17283 GCA_046538415.1 Candidatus Brocadiia bacterium
CCTCGGACCGTGGCCGAAGGGGCGGTACCAAGGGGCAGCCGCCTGGCCGCTCCGTGCTTGACAGTGTGCCGCGGGGCGGTAGAATGGCGGGCGTCCCCGCGATGCCGTCGAATCGGAGACCCGGTCCGGAGCCTGCCGCAGCGCAGCGTCGCTCCCTATGCCTCCAAAGGGTCACTCGGCCATGGCCACTGCCCAGTTCCTGGAGTCGCCGCCCGCGGTGATGCTCCTGCTGGCCGTGGGGATGGTGCTGGTGATCAAGGGGGGCGACCTGTTCGTCACCTCCAGCGTGTCCATCGCCTACTACGCCCGGATTCCCCAGGCGGTGATCGGCAGCACGCTGGTGAGCCTGGCCACGACGGCGCCCGAGCTGGCGGTCTCGGCGACGGCCAGCTTTCGGGGCAACCCGGGGCTGGCCATCGGCAACGCGGTGGGCTCGGCCATCGCGAATATCGGTCTCATCCTCGGCCTGCTGTGCATCCTGCGGGCGATGAGCGTGCGAGCCCGGGATTTCCGCGTGCCCTCGCTCACCATGCTGGGGGCCGGCGTGCTGATGGTGGTGCTCACGCTGCCTTTACGCCTCGCGCGGGCAAGCGGCATCCTCCTGCTGGCCTGTGGCGCGGGCTACCTGGCGGCTGATTACTGGCGGCACCGGCCCCGGCCGGGGGCCATGGCGGAGACGGTGGATTCGTCGGCGGGGCCATCGATGTCGCTGCGGAAGAGCTTGGCGGTCTTCCTCATCGGCGCTGCGGTGGTGGTCGGCGGCAGCCGGCTGCTCAGCGACAACGCGGTCAAGCTGGCCACGGCGATGGGCGTGCCGCCGATGATCATCGGGCTCACCCTGGTGGCCTTCGGCACCTCGCTGCCCGAGCTGGTCACGGCCATCACCGCGGCGCGAAAGGGCGTGCCCCAGCTCTCGCTGGGCAACGTGGTCGGGGCGAACATCCTGAACATCACCCTGGTCACAGGCACCGCGGCGACCATCACGCCGCTGACCATGAGCCGCACGACGCAGGCCTACAACTTCCCCGCCATGGTGGCCATCTTCGTCCTGCTCCTGGTCCTCGCCCGCACCGGGCGGCGCCTGACACACAAGGAGGGCTGGGTGCTCCTGGCCTTCTACGCGCTTTACCTGGTGGGGCTCATTCTCATTCGCGAGTAGCGCGGTTGGAGGAGAGCGTCTTGGAACTCCGCTTCTTCGGTGCCGTCCGCACCACCACCGGCTCCATGCACCTGGTGTCCGCGGGCTCCCATCGCGTGCTGCTGGACTGCGGTCTCTACCAGGGCAAGCGCAAGGAGGCCTTCGAGCGCAACCGCACCATGCCCGTCGAGCCCCAGGGGATCGACGCCGTGGTGCTCTCCCACGCCCACATCGACCACAGCGGCAACCTCCCCACGCTGGTCCGCCGGGGCTACCGCGGCCCGGTCTACGCCACCCCCGCCACCATCGACCTGTGCGACATCATGCTCCGCGACGCCGCCTACCTCCAGGAACGCGACGTGGAGTACGTGAACCGCAAACGCCGCCGCCAGGGCAAGCGCCCCTTCGAGCCCCTCTACACCGCCGCCGACGTGGAGGAGCTGATGCGCCGCTTCGAGCCGGTGGACTACGAGACGGCCAGGGAGGCCGTCGAGGGCCTCTCCTTCACCTACCACGACGCGGGCCATATCCTGGGAGCGGCCATCACCCAGCTCGACGTCCGCTCCAACGGGGCCACCCACCGCGTGCTGTTCACGGGCGACATGGGCCGCAAGGGCATGCCCATCCTCAAAGACCCCGTGGTCGTGCCCCGGGCCGACACCCTGATCACGGAGAGCACCTACGGCGACCGCCACCACCCGCCGAAGGCCGACGTCCAGGCCAAGCTCCAGGCGCTGGTGAACGAAGTGTGCGAGAAGCGCTCCAAGCTGGTCATCCCCGCGTTCAGCGTGGGGCGCACCCAGCAGCTCGTCTACTTCCTCGACGAGCTCCACGAGAAGGACCGCATCCCCGAGCTCCCGGTCTACGTCGACAGCCCCCTGTCCACCCGCGCCACCGAGGTCTACCGCCGGCATCCCGAGTGCTACGACCAGGAGGCCAGGGAGCGGTTCCTCAGCGGCCAGAGTCCCTTCTCCTTCGCTCGCCTCCGCTACATCACCGATGCCGAGGACTCGAAGGCCCTCAACCACGCTCCCGGCCCGATGGTCATCATCTCCGCGTCCGGGATGTGCGAAGGCGGGCGTATCCTGCACCACCTGAAGAACAACATCGAGGACCCGAAGAACATCGTCCTCTTCGTGGGCTACCAGGCGGAGCACACCCTCGGGCGGTACCTCATCTCCGGGCGCCAGCCGGTGCGCATCTACGGCGAGGAGTACCTGGTGAGGGCCCGCATCGAGGAGATCAACGCCCTCAGCGCCCACGCCGACCACGGGGAGCTGATGGACTACTTCCGGGCGATGGAGGCGCCACCCCGCCGCGCCTTCGTGGTCCACGGCGAGCTGCCCGAGAACAAGGCCATCGCCGGCGCCCTGCGCGAGCTGGGTGTGGACGACGTCGTGATCCCCCAGCCCGGCCAGCGCGCCGACCTCTGACGCCGGGACACGCGGGCCGGCAGAGCCCAGGGAGATCCCAGGATGTTTGCATGGCTGCGACCCCGCGAGAGCCTGGAGGAAGGGGAGGTGGCCCGGGGGCTGCGCTCGCTGCTCTTCGACGGCATGGCCTCCCAGGCCATGGGCGTGCTCACGAGCGGGGCCTTCCTGGTGGCCTTCGCCCTGCTGCTGGGCGCTTCGAACAAGGCCATCGGTCTGCTGGCCGCCATCGGCCCGTTCGCCCAAGCGCTCCAGATCCCCGCGGTCTTCCTGGTCGACCGGCTGCGGGTGCGCAAGGCGGTGGTGGTGCTGGGCAGCTTCCTGAGTCGCAGCGCGTGGGTGTTGATCGCCCTGGTGCCCTTCGCGGTGCCCGAGGAGTACCGGCTGACCGTTTTCCTGGTGGCGCTATTCGCCTTCTTCGGCTTGGGTGCGATCTCCACGTGCGCCTTCAGCTCGTGGATGCGCGACCTGGTGCCGGAGTCGACCATGGGCAGTTACTTCGCCAAGCGCCTGGCGGGGGCCATCGCGGTGGGAGCAGGGCTCAGCCTCCTCGCGGGCTTCGGGGTGGACCTCTACCGGCAGCACTTCCCGGAGCGGGAGATCGCGGTCTACAGCATTCTGTTCGGGCTGGGCACCGTGTTCGGTATGGTGGGCCTGTGGTTTCTGGGGCGGGTGCCGGAGCCTCGGATGACGGCGGCGCCGACCCAGGGGTTCCTGGCCACGCTGGCCCGCCCGTTTCGCGACCGCGGGTTCCGCACCCTGTTGGTATTCCTGGGCACGTGGAACTTCGCGATCACGCTGGCGGCGCCGTTCTTCGCGGTCTACATGCTGCGCCGCCTGGAGCTTCGGATGGGGTACATCATCTCCCTGGCGGTGCTCAGCCAGCTGGTGAACGTGGCGTTCCTGCGCATCTGGGGCCGGCTGGCCGACCGCTTCACCAATAAGTCCGTGCTCACCGTCTCGGGGCCCCTGTTCCTGGTGAGCATCGTGCTGTGGCCCTTCCTGACCATGCCCGAGCCCCACGCCCTGACGGTGCCGCTTCTGGTGGTGATCCACGTCCTGGCGGGGATGAGCTCGGCGGGGGTGACCCTGTGTGCGGGCAACATCGCGCTGAAGGCTGCTCCCCGGGGCACGGCCACGGCGTACCTGGCCACCAATGCCCTCACCTCGGGGCTGGCGGCGACGGTGGGGCCGCTGCTGGGTGGGCTGACGGCGGATTGGTTTGCGAACCGGGAGCTGAGCCTCACGCTTCGCTGGGCCACGCTCACCGACGGGGCAGCCGCCTTCGAACTGCCGGCCATCAGCCTGCGGGGGCTGGACTTCCTGTTCATCCTCTCCTTCGTGCTCGGGCTCTACGCCATCCACCGTCTGCTGGCGGTGAAGGAAGCGGGCGAGGTGGAGGAGCGGGTGGTGATGAGCGAGTTCTACGGCGAGGTGCGCAAGATGGCCCAGCACGTCTCCAACGTCCCCGGCCTCCGCTACCTCACCGTGTTCCCCTACGAGCGGGTCAAGGACGCCATCGGCGCCATCCGGCCCCGCGACGACGCCGAGCTCGAGAGCCCCGAGGCGCCGCCGCGGGGCGAAGGCGAGGGCCAGGCGCTCGGGAAGGACGAGGCCGGCCGCGAGGAAGGGGAACCCCCGGGGCAGGAGGGTCCCTGAGGGGCTGGCGGCGGTCACGGCGTCGGGGGGGACTCCAGGTCCTCGATCCCCATCTGGCGCATGTACATGCGGCGGTAGAGGCCGGGGGTGTCGAGCAGTTCCTGGTGGGTCCCCATCTGGATCACCGTTCCCCGCCCCATGACGACCACCAGGTCGGCTTCCTGGCACAGGCTCAGGCGGGAGGTGGCGACGAGCACCGTGCGGTCGCCGAGGGCGGTGCGGATAGCCGCGCGGAGGCGGGAGGCGACTTCGTCGTCGAGAACGGCGAACGTGTCGTCGATGGTGAGCACCGCGGGGCGGGTGACCAGGGCCCGGGCTACGGCGAGCTTGACCCGCTGCTCGGCGTTCAGGCTTAGGCCCTGGCGTCCGATGGGGGTGTGGTAGCCCCCGGGCTGGCGGGCGATGAAGTCGTGCAGCTCCGCAATCCGGGCGGCGTCCTCGACCTCCTCTTGCGTGGCCTCGGGCCGTCCGAAGCGGAGGTTCTCCAGGAACGTGCCGGTGAACACCGGGCAGTCGTGCAGGATGTTGCCGATGGCGCGCCGCAGGCGGCGGACGCGCAGCTTGCGAATGTCCACCCCGTCGAGGCGCACCACCCCTTCGGTGGGGTCGTAGAGGCGGATGAGCAGGGCGATGAGAGTGCTCTTGCCGCAGCCGTTGGGGCCGACGATGCAGGCCACGGTTCCCGCGGGGATGACTAGGGTGGCCTGGTGGACGGCGAAGGGGCCGCCGGGCCGGTAGCGGAGGGACACCCGTTCGAAGGCCACGTCGCCCCGGATGGTGGGCAGTTCGATGGCGTCGGGCGGGTCCTGGAGGGTCTCCTCGATATCGAGCAGCCCATGGACCCGCTCGCCGAGGACCCGGAGGGTCTGTGCCACGGTGGTCATCCCCACCAGCGCGCCGATGGGCACGAAGAGCTGGGCGGTGACCTGGTAGAAGGCGAGCACCTCGCCCAGGGACATCCGCTGGGCGCGGATGTTCAGGAAGCCGAAGGCCAGCGCCGCGAGGGTGCTCAGGCCGGTGAGGATGGTGGTCAGGGTATTGAAGCCCAGGCTGAGGCGGTGCTGGTGGCGGGCGAGGGCGAGATTGGCCTCCACCTTCTCGGCGAACAGGGCCTCTTCGCGGTCTTCCTGGGCGTAGTTCTTGACCGTAGCGATGTTGGCCAGTCGCTCGACGATGTGGCCGTTGAAGGCGGCCACCCGGTCGCGGATGGCCTCGGCGTTGCGGCGCAGGCGGGGCAGGAAGAGGGCGCAGGTGAGGGCGTAGAAGGGCAGCGCGGCGGCCACCACGAGGGTCATCGAGGGATTGAGGCGAAGGAGGAGGACGAGGCCCAGGACGAGCATGGCGGCCTGGGTGCAGGCGTTGACCATCAGGTTCGTGAGGTTCCCCGGGATGGCTCCCGTGTCGTCGAGGGTCCGTGAGATGAGCTGGCCCACCTGCTGCTGGCCGAAAAGACCCATCTCCAGGCGGGAGAGCTTCTGGTGGACGTCGCGGCGCAGGTCGTAGGTCATGCGGTGGACGGTGCGGGAGTTGAGCAGCTCGGACAGGGCGCTGGCGGCGGTGATGGCCAGGTGGATGGCCAGGCTGGCGGCGAGGAAGACGCCCAGCAGGCGCAGCTTCTCCTCCGTAGTTTTGGCTCTCCATTCGACGGCGGGGAAATCCTGGCCGGCGACCTTGGGCGGCCCGGTGACCTGAAGCGCCTCGTCCACCAGCCATTTGCCCAGAAAGCTGAATGCGTAGGGAGTGGCGGCCACCGCGGCAGCGATGAGGAAGCGCACGAAGAGGGCCTTGGCATATGGCCTGGCGCGCTCCCGGATCAGTCGCCACAGCGGGTCCATGGGCCTACCTCTCCTGGGCCGGCGGCAGGCGCTGCTCGCCGTATTGCAGGGCGTAGAGGGTGCGGTAGAGCCCGTCCTGGCGGGCGATGAGCTCCTCGTGCGTGCCCTCCTCGGCCACCTGGCCCTCGTGGAGCACGGTCACGCGGTCGGCGTCCCGGGCCATGAGCATGCGGTGGACGATGAGGATGCAGGTGCGCTGGGCCATGGCTTGGCGGACCGCCTGGTTGACGGCTTCGGCGGAGTCGGGGTCGAGAGAAGCCGTGGCCTCGTCCATGATGAGAATGAAGGGCTCGGAGAGGAGCGCCCGGGCAATGCCGATCTGCTGGCGCACGCCGGCCGACAGAGCGATCCCGCCGGTGCCCAGCCGCGTCTCGTAGCCCTCGGGCAAGCTGGCCACGAAGGAGTGCAGGCCCACCGCCTCGGCCACCTCGACGACCCGCTCCGTGGGAGCGTCGGGCTTGCCGTAGCGCAGGTTCTCGCGGATGGTGCCGTCGAGGATGGCCGAGTCGGGCAGTACCAGGGCCAGGGCGCGGCGGTAATCCTGAAGCCGCAGACCGCGGATGTCCTGGCCGTCGACCTCGATGGCCCCTTCCTGTGGCTCGTAGAAGCGCCGCAGGAGCATGGCCAGGGTGGACCGACCCGAGCCGGCGGCCCCCACCAGCGCCAGGTCGGCGCCGGCGGGTACCTCGAGGTCCAGGTCCTGGAGCACGGGACTGTCCTTCTCGTAGCCAAAGGTCAGTCCCCGAATGCGCACCGTGCCCTGGAGCTCGGCCGCCGCCGTCGCGTCGGGCCGTTCCTGGATGGCCGGCCGGCGGCTGAGGATCTCGTCCACCCGGTCCACCGACACGCCCACCTGGGCGAGCTGGTTCATCACCGAGGACAGCCGCACCACGGGACCCAGGAGCTGGGTGGCGTAGGCGCAGAAGGCCACCACGTCGCCGTAGGCCATGGCGCCCCGCACGAAGAAGTAGCAGCCGGCGCCGTAGATGGCGGTGTTGCCCAGCTTGTTGATGAATGCGGAGAGCTGGTTGAAGGAGATGCTGTAGGCCGAGCCGCGCACAGCGGCGTCCATGATGGACTTCGCCTGGGAGGAGAAGTGGGTGGCCTGGGCCTTCTCCTGGCCGTAGGACTGGATGAGCTCGTGGGCGCTCAGGCGCTCCTGGAGCATCGAAGAGATGTGGTCCATGCGGGAACGCAACTGGGCGTTGGCCGCCTGAATGCGGTGGGAGAAGAAACGGTAGTTCAGGAAATACAGCGGGAGAAGGGCGAAGGTCAGGAGAGAGAGCTTGGGACTCAGGCCGAGCATCACGACCACCGCGAAGCCCACGGCCAGCACGTCGGTGGACAGCGTCACCACGCCCCCCGTGGCCACCGTTGAGATGTTCGCCACGTCGCCCGTCAGACGCTGGTGGATGGCTCCCACCGGCGTCTCATCGTAGAACCGCATGGACAGGCGCATCAGGTGGGTAAACAGGCGCCTGCGGGTGTCCCGGATGATTCCCTGGGCCACGCGGTTCAGGGCGATGCTATTGGCCGCGTTGATCCCCGCCCGTAGGAGGGGCACGGCGAACAGCAGCGTCATCAGGAGGGGAAACGGGCCCCACTCGCCCTCGCCCGCCACGTCGGTGATCAGGCGGCGCATCAGCAGCGGCGGGGCCATGCCCACCAGGGTGAGGGCGCCGGTGAGCACAATGGCCAGAACCAGCGGCCGCTTGTAGGGCCGCAGGAAGGCCAGGATCTGCCGCAATCGGTCCATCGTCCTGCCCCAGGCAGCCGCGCCTCCCGGACCCGCGGGGGCGCGCCGCCCTGTCGAATGGCGAGAGTGTAGTAGCCGTCCCGCCCGCTGTCAACTGCCCAACGTCCCCGCGAAGGCTTGACGGGGCATGCGTCCCCGGGGTACCATCCAGGCCACCGAGCATGAGGAATCTGGGGGCGCGCCGCGAGGCCCCGCCCGAGCCCGAGGTCACAAGCCAGGGAGACCTCCGATGGCTGGAAGAAGACACGATACACACACCGGACTGCCCCCAGGAACCCTTTCGCCGCCCGAGGGAGCCTGCGCCCCGAGGGGAATCCAGGTGATCCACTACACCGAGGACCGTGTCGAGGAGGCTACTGTCGACACGGTCGACCAGCTGGCTCCCTACCGGGATCGGGACGGGGTCACGTGGGTGAACCTCGACGGCCTCGGCGACCTGGAGGCCATTCGGGGCATCGGTTCGCTCTTTGGCCTCCATCCCCTCGCCCTTGAGGACGTGCTCAGCCTCCGCCAGCGTCCCAAGGTCGACCACTACCCCAGCCACATCTACCACGTCCTGCGAATGCTCCACTACGAGCAGGCCGTGGAGACCGAGCAGGTGAGCATCTTCCTGGGCAAGGGCTTCGTGGTCACCTTCCAGGAACACCCCGGCGACTGCTTCCAGCCGGTCCGCGAACGCATCGCCAAGGGCAAAGGCCAGATCCGGCGCCAGGGCGCCGACTACCTCATGTACTCCATCGTGGACGCCGTGGTCGACGGCTACTTCCCCTTCCTCGAACAGCTTGGCGAGGTCGTCGAGCAACTGGAGGACGAGGTGGTCGAAGACCCCTCCCGCCAGACCCTCGGACGCGTCCACGAAATCAAGCGCGACCTCCTCAACGTCCGCCGCGCCGTGTGGCCCCTCCGCGAGGCCATCAACAGCCTCATACGCGAGGAGAGCGACCTGGTCGGCGAGACCACCCGCATCTACTTCCGCGACTGCTACGACCACGCCATCCAGGTCCTGGACGTCGTCGAGACCTACCGCGAGCTGGCCGGCGGCCTGATGGACGTCTATCTCTCCAGCCTGAGCAACAAGATGAACGAGGTGATGAAAGTCCTCACCATCATCGCCACCATCTTCATCCCCCTGACCTTCATCGCCGGCATCTACGGAATGAACTTCAACCCCCAGGCCTCGCCCCTTAACATGCCCGAGCTCGACTGGTACTGGGGATACCCCGCCGTGTGGGCCGTGATGATCGCCGTCACCGTCGCCATGCTCTGCCTCTTCCGAAGAAAGGGATGGCTCGGGGGAGGCCAGGAGTGAGCGCCACCGCACCCACCCGCGCCCGAGGAGCCCCCGCGAGATGACCCACCCCGCTGCCGTGCTTGCCTGTGTTCTTGGCTTTCTCCCCCTGCTCGCCGTCGCCGGCGGGCCGCCCGCCGCCGAGGCGCTCAAGCGCCAACTCGACCGCCGGCCCAAGACCGGCGAGAAGCCCTTCGCCCCCGCGCACCACAGCACCACGGCCATCACCCCGCCCGCCTTCGTTTGGCTCCCTGTGAGCAAGCGGCCGGAGCACTACGTACTCGCCGTCGCCCCCTCGCCCGACTTCCCCGAGGAGCGTACGCTGCGATTCCAAGCTCCCATCAGCGTGCACATCCCCGCCAGGCCGCTCGAGCCCGGCCGCTGGCACTGGCGAGTGGGCGTGGCTGCGCCCGACGGGGCCATGGCATGGGGCAAGGCCCGCACCTTCGACGTGCCCGACGACGCACAGGTCTGGCCGTTTCCCGAGATGGACGCGCTCATCGCCAAGATCCCCGAGCGCCACCCGCGCCTGTTCTTCCCCGGCGAACGCCTCGAGCGGGCGCGGACCCACGTCCGCGGCCCCTTGGGAGAGGAGTACCAGCGGCTTGTGCGCCGAGCCAGGCAATGGGTCGGCGAGGAGCTGGTGCCCGAGCCCGACTGGCTCAAGAAGGGCCCCGAGCGGGGGCCCCACTGCGTGAAGATCATGCGCGAGACCCGGCCTCCCATGGACAAGATGGCGCTGTGCGCCCTGGCCTACCTGCTCGGCGGCGAGCGGGAGCTCGGCCTGGAGGCCAAGCGGCGCCTGCTCCACTTCTTCTCCTGGGACCCCGAGGGCCCCACTGGGCTCTTCTCCTACGACGAGCCGGCCATGTGGGTGATGCAGCGCGGCACCCGGGCCTACGACTGGACCTACGACCTGTTCACCTCCGAGGAGCGGGCCCGCATCGAGCCGGTGATGAAGGCCCGCTCGCTCCAGTTCCTCCGCCGCCTGCGGCGAATGCCCTACGAGAGTCGGCCCTACTCCAGCCATCCGGCCCGCGACGTGGGCTTCCTGGGCGAGGCCGCCATCTGCTTCGCCCACGAATGGCCCGAGGCGCGCCAGTGGCTCCGCTACGTGCTCAAGCTCTACCGCGGGGTATTCCCCGCGTGGGGCGAGGAGGACGGCGGCTGGCAGGAGGGGCCTGGCTACTGGCGGGCCTACATGGGCTTCGCCCTCCACTTCGTCGCCGCCCTCAAGCACGCCACGGGCGAGGACCTGATGCGCAAGCCCTTCTTCCAGAACACCCCCTACTATAAGCTCTACACCAATCCGCCCTACGCCCGGATGGCGCCCTTCGGCGACGGCCAGCACGGCCCACCGGGGCGGGGCTCGGGGCACCTCATGTACGCCTTCTCCACCCTGCTCCAGGATCCCTACATCCGCTGGTACCCCGCTGCCATGGGAGCCGGGCCGGGCAGCGGCACCCTGGGCTTCGCCCTCTACGACCCCGACCTGGAGCCCAAGCCGCCCACCGACCTCCCCCAGGCACGGGCCTTCCCCGGGGCGGGGCTGGTGGCCATGCACGCCGACCTCGCGGATACCGAGGACAACGTCTACCTGGTGATGCGCTCCAGCCCCTACGGCTCCATCAGCCACGGCCACGCCGACCAGAATGCCTTCGTGCTCGAAGGCTACGGCGAAGCCCTGGCCATCGCCACCGGCTACTACCCCTGGTACAGCTCGCCTCATCATCACAACTGGACCCGCGAGACGAAGGCCAAGAACTGCATCACCATCGACGGGGGGCAGGGCCAGGTCAAGCGCTCCTGGAAGGCCGCGGGCCGCATCGCCCAGTTCCTCCACGGCCGCCACTACGACTATGCCCTGGGCGACGCCAGCGCCGCCTACGGAAGGCGGCTCACCAAGTTCCTCCGCCACATCGTCCACGTCCGCCCCCGCGTGTTCGTACTCGTGGACGAAGTGGAGGCCCCCAAGCCGGTGACGTGGGAGTGGTGGCTCCACGCCCTCGAAGAGATGAGCGTGGACCCAGAGACGAGGGACGTGCTCATCCGCAGAGGCCACGCACGCCTGCGGGTTCGGTTCGTCCAGCCCCGGGAGCTTGCGTTTTCCCAGACCGACCAGTTCACCCCGCCGCCCGAGTATAGCGCGAAGCGCCGCTCCCGATATCCCAACCAGTGGCACCTCACCGCCTCGACGAAGGAGAAGGCCCGGCGGGCCCTCTTCTTCACCGTCCTCCGGGCCTATCGCGAGGGCGAGGCGAGCAGCCTGCCGCCGCTGGAGCCCATCGCCGCAGACGGCGCCGTGGGCGTGGCTTGGCAGGAGAGCGGATACGCGCACCGCGTGCTCTTCGGCACTGAGGGGCTCGACTGTCGCGGCATCGCCACCGACGGCCGCCTGGTGGCCGTCCGCTCCCGGGAGGGCGAGGAGTCGGCGTGGCTGGCCTGCGCCGCCACGCGCCTGGTCATCGACGGTAAGAGCGTGCTCGCGACCGACCGGGCGGTGACCACGACTTCCGGGGCGCGGCCATGAGAGGCTCTGGGGGCGCGGGGACCCGCGGGTCAGTCGTTGGGGCCGTGGGGCACCACGCGGCACACTTCCTGGACCGAGGTGATGCCCTGGGCAGCTTTCTCCATCCCGCAGAGGAGCATGGGCCTCATCCCCGCGGCCAGGGCCGCATTGCGGAGGGTCGCCAGGTCCGCCGAGCCGGACACGGCCCGGCGCACGCGGTCCTCGGGCACCAGGATCTCGTGGATGGCCGTGCGCCCGCGGTAGCCCGTGCCCCGGCAGCGCTCGCAGCCCTTGGGCGCCCAGAAGGTGCTCCGCCCGTGGCTGCGAACGAAGTCCGCGGCCGCGGGAGGAATCGAGTGCAGCGGCGGCTCGGCGGGCTCCTTGCACTCCGGGCACAGCACCCGCACCAGGCGCTGGCTCACCACCCCCGCCAGCGTGGCGTTCACCAGGAAGGGCTCCAATCCCATGTCGAGCAGCCGGCGGATGGCGCCGGGGGACGTGTTGGCATGTAGGGAGGTGAGCATCAGGTGGCCGGTTAGCGAGCACTGAACGGTCACCTGCACGGTCTCCAGATCGCGAATCTCGCCGACCATGATGACGTCGGGGTCCTGGCGGAGAATACTCCGCAGAGCCCGGGCGAAGGTCAGGCCCCGCCCAGCCATGACCTGGACTTGCGAGAGGTCCTCGAGACAGTACCTCACCGGGTCTTCCACTGTCATCACGCAGCACCGCCGGCGGTCCATCTCCATCAGCATGGCGTAGAGGAGGGTGCTCTTGCCGCTGCCGGTCGGGCCGTTGCAGACCACGATCCCGTTGGGCAAGTGGCACAACTCGCGCAACGTGGCCAGATCGTCGTCCAGAAGGCCGATACGCTCCAGGTCCAGGACCACGGCCTCGCGGTCGAGCACGCGCATCACGACCCGCTCCCCTGCGATGGTGGGCACCACGGAGACCCGCAGGTCGAGCTTGCGGCCCGCGATATCGAGCATCATGCGACCGTCCTGAGGCACCCGGCTCTCCGCTACGTCCATGGCCGCCATGCTCTTGATGCGGCTCACCACTTGCTCGAACAGGCCCTCGGGCGGCGGCTCGCCCTGGCGCAGGACGCCGTCCACGCGCAAGCGCACCTGGCCCCGAGCATCGGCGCTGGGCTCGAAATGGATGTCACTGGCCCCTTGTTCCATGGCCCGCCGGAGGGTGCGACGCACGAACTGCACCGCGGCGCCCGACTGAGGCTCCGGCGATGGGGCCTCGGCCTCGGGGCCGCTCTCCAGGGCGTCTGCCGCGCGGTCGAGCTGCTCGTCGAGGTCCCCTTGCCGCTCGCCCCGGGCCACCGCCGCGCGGACCTCCTGGGGGAAGAGAGTAGGGAAGCGCTCCCTGGCCGACGCCATGTCGCTCCCCTCCAGGAGGCTCTGGCGGATCGAGGCCGCGGCGTCGGCCAGCCGCGGGCCGGCCAACTCCTGGCCCAGCAGCTCCAGGGCCTCCACGGCGGGCACCCCGCAGGAGAGCAGCCGGGCGAGGGCGCGAGTGAACCGCCCCGGGTCGTCGGCTTGCTCCCCGGCGTCGGGCAGCGGCACGCTGCCGTCGCGCAGGCCATCCGCGATGCGCCGCGCCACCACGTCCAGCACCCCGCCTGCTTCACCCGCTTTCACCATGGCGAGCACGCAGCGGGAGAAGGTGCGGGGGTGGGCGGCCAGCGCCTGGGAGAGGGGGCTGCCGCTGCGCACGCGACGGGCCAGTTGGTCGGCCACCGGCCCCAGTTCGGTCTTGGCCAGGAGCTGGTGGATGTGCTCGAGGGCCTCGGACAGGGGCTTGCCCGCCGCCAGGTCGGCGGCCGCGGTGCGCCACAGGGTCAGATGGTCGGTGAGCGAGGGGGACATGGGAGGTCTCCTCTCAAGGCGCGTCGGACAAGAGGTGGGCCACTTCGCTTTCGGCGGAACTGCGCGACCACGCACGCTCCCGACCCGCGACCCACTCGATAAGGCGGCTGCGCCGCACGCGCACATGGCCGGCCACCTCGAAGGCCGGCAGCTCGAGCACGATCTCCGCCAGGTCGTCCAGCCCGATGCGGAGGAACGCGGCCACCTCGTCGAGGGTCATCAGCTCCCGCCGCTCCCGAACCCTCAGGGTCTGGGCCACGGCCCGGCGCGAGCGGAGGAGCGTCCCCGGCGGGGGCTCGCCCCGGCCCAGGCGGGCCAGCGCCGCGTCGAGGCGGCGGAGGCGCTCGAGCCGCTCGCGGCAGGCGGGACAGGCGGCCACGTGCTCGCGGAGCCGTTCGGCCGCCTCGGCCGCCAGGTCGCCGGCCTGGTAGCGGGACAACTCGTCGCAGGCCACTTGGCAAGGCATGGCTTGGCCTCTCAGGGGTGGTCGAGGCCCTGGGCGAGGGTCGCCCGGGCGCGGTGGATGAGGGTCTTCACGGTGTTGATGGGCACGTCGAGCACTTCGGCGATCTCGCGATAGCTCATCTGCTCGAAGGCGTAGAGCAGGATGGCCACGCGCTGGCGCTCGGGCAGGCCGGCGATGAGGACGCGTAGGCGGGCGATGTCCTCGCGGCGTTCGGCTCGCCGCGGCGGGGTGGGAGCGGGGTCGGGAGCCTGGGGGCCGACCGCCATGTCGGGCGCGAAGGCCTGGCGCCGCGCCTGGGCAGCCCGGATGCGGGTGAGGCACAGGTTCCGCGCGATGCGCAGGAGCCAGGCGCGACAGCGGCCCCGGGGCCGGTACGCCCCGGCGCTCTGCGCCACGGCGAGGAAGGCCTCCTGGAGCACGTCCTCGGCCCCGTCGGAGTCGCCGAGCATCATGCGGGCGAAGCCGTAGACGGCACGGCTGTGGCGGGCGAACAGAGCGTCGAAGGCGTCGACGTCGCCCTCCCAGTAGAGCCGCACCAGATCGTCGTCTGAGAGCTCGGGCATACGAGCCGCCCTCGCCAGCAGGGCTGCGGACGTCCGCTCCATGAGATCAAACAACGGGCGAGGCAGATTGTTTCGCAGAATCCGGAAGAAATGCGCGGAGAAGCGCCTGCCCGCCGCCGAAACGGCGGCACTTCACTCCTCCTCGATGTCGCGCAGGACGTTCACCAGGCGCATCGAGTGGAAATGGCCCTTCTTCTCCCCCTCCAGGGTGTAGACCACAAACTCGTCGGCCAGTGCCCCGCCGTAGAGGAGCTTGAGCCCCTTCTGGGCGAGTACCAGCGTGCGGCCTGGAGCCCCTTCGTGCCGGCCCTTCGTGGCCAGCGAAGCCACGTGCCCGGCCACCAGGTCGCGGACCCGCACCGCCTCCTGTGGCTGGAGAATGCGCAGGAGGGTGTCGTCCCGGGGCTCCTGGTCCGCCGGGTAGGCGGCGCCGTAGATGCTCCCGCTGCGCTCCTGTTCCGGCACCTGCGCGGTCCGGGCGTCCTGCGGGTCCTCGGAGCGAGGCCAGAGGCCCCTATCGAGGTGGCGGAAGACCAGGACCGCGCCCGCCGCGACCACAACCAGAACCAGGAGCACCCAGGTGCCCGGGTGGCGGGGAGGAGGGCTGCCCGCAGAGGCGGCCTCCTCCTTGGCGCGCTGGTCGGGCAGCGGCGGCGGGGCGGGAGGCCCGGGCGTCGCGGCCACCTCCTGGCCGCACCGCGGACACTCGACCGTGGCGCCGGCCTTTTCGTCACCTGCCGCGAAGGTGGCGCCGCAGCTCGGACACTGCAGGTCGGAGGGCATCGGGGTTCCTTTCGACTGAGCTTTCCTCTCTGGGCGCCGACCGCGGGCGGGGGGCCTCAGGCGTCGCGCCGGGCCGCTGAATCCCTGCTCCCGTCGTAGAGCCGAGGGTCGGGCGGGGCCTGGACGGACACGCAGGTGAGGCCTTCGGGCCCTGCGACGGTGCCGTGGAACTCGCCCTCGGAGACGAGGATCACGTCGCCGGGCGCGATGGGGAATTCCTGGTCGTCGAGCCGGATCACGCCGCCCCCCTCGAGCACCACGATGAGATCCTCGGAGTGTTCGTGGATATGCTGGGTGAAGGCCACGCCGGGCTCGAACTTCGCGTAGTTGAAGGTCAGATGCCTGGCCCCGTTGCCCGGGCCGAAGACGTTTCGCGTGTCGCCCTTGCCCATGCGGAACGGCCGCCCCTCCGTCATCTTCCGGATCTGCATCTCCGCTTTCTCCTCGCCAGGCTTCGGAAGTCCCTGCTCCCTTTCTACCAGAACTCCGCCCTCCGGGCAACAGGCGCTCTGCCGGGCCGCTTCTGGCGGGGGCCACGGGAGGATCCGGGCGCCCGTTGCCGATCGTCAACACGATAAGTGCCCACTGCTAAAGGTCTTAAGGAGGCAGAGGCCCCGGCCGTTGACGAGGGGCAACGTCCGGGTCAAGGACGCCATGTCTCGATGTCAGAAAAGCTTACGGTGTGGCAGGCCCCGTCGCGGCGGAGGCCCGCGTTGACGTTCGTCAACATCTGCCTCTCGCCCGGCCTTGCGACAGCCCCTTGGCCCGGAGTCCGTCGGTGGCCGTAACGCTCGGAGCCGTAAGCGCCTGCGCGGTGGGCGGCGGATTCCTGTGGCGCAGGCCCCGGCCCGGCACAACTTTTGCAGAAACGGAACCTCGGTTTGCCGGGAAGGGTCGCGGCTTGCCTCTGTAGCCGCGCGCTGGACTCCCGGTGGTACGACAGGTTGGCTCGACAGCGCGAAAGGAGTGGCGGGAATGAGGCAGAGGTCTTTTGTAGTTTGGACGGCCCTCGCGTTGGGCCTCGCCGTGGTCTGGGCGGGCGCACGGCCGGCGGAGGCGGGCCTCGTGCCCTACGTCATGGCACGGGCCTCGATGCCCGCCGCGGGGGAAGAGGAGGAGGAGCTGACCCACGCGGAAGCACACGCCGCGTGTCCGTTCGGTTTCGACCTCGGCTCCGAGGCCCACGCGCTGGGCGACATCACCCAGCCCGGCGCCGCGGTGATGAAGGCTCTCAGCAAGCTCACCATCCACGATCCCGTGTTCGGCGACCGGCTCGAGGGCGGCGCCGACGTGGAGACCTACCGGGCCTTCAAGGTCACCTCCGACACCCTCCCCGCGGGCACGGAGGCGACGGTGGACCTGGCGATCCGCTACGAGGGGCTGCTCCAGGCCCAGGAGGGTGCCCAGGGCCTGTGGTCCGGCTCTGAGGCGGAGTTCTTGCTCGAGCTGTCCTGCGACGGCAAGGGCTTGGCTCAGCACAGCGGATACGCCGCCGTATTCGCCACCAGCGAGGGCTCGGACAGCGAAGCCGGAGACGACTGGGCCGGGTGCCTCGTGGCGCTGGGCGGAGGGGCCTACGAGCTCACTTACGACGACAGCATCCAGTTCACGGGCGTCGTGGGCCAGGTCTACGGCCTCTACGCCGACCTGGCCACCGCGGTGGTTACATCCCAGGGGGCCGGGTGCGAGAACTACGGCGACACCCTCGCCCTCGCCGATTTCTGGAACACCGGGACGTACGCCCTGAGCTCCCCCGACCCGGACGTGGGCTTCGCCACCATGCCGGAGCCGGCGAGCGTGAGCCTCCTGGGCGCCGGCGTGCTCATGGTCCTGCGGCGGAGGCGCCGCCGGGCCGCCTGAGAGCGCCCTTCGACATCCCAGAAAGCCAACGACGGACGAGCCCCCGACCGCGGAGGTCGGGGGCTCGTTTTGGCCCCCCTCCGGCGCCGCCCGAGGGGGCGGAGCGCCGACGCTTT
>JBKHIY010000091.1:0-17220 GCA_046538415.1 Candidatus Brocadiia bacterium
CAGCCGCAGGGGAAATGCTTTGACAGGCCGAGGGAGGTGCTCTATAATCAGAAGGTGAAGCCACCTTAGGAGATGCATCGCTTGGAGAAGGAAAAGAGGGACAAGCTGGAGAGGAGCAAGATCGCGGGGCCGGTGCACGGCATCGGCCTGGACCGCGACGGGCACGTGCGCATCACGAAGATGGAGAACTTCCGCCTCTACGGGGGCTCGAAGGATACCCACGAGCACATGCAAGAGAAAGCGATCAAGTTCAACGAGCGCCTGCGGAAACACGACAAGCAGGTCACCGACCTCAACGTCCGCCAGTTCGTCGAGCTGGCTGGCGAGGTGGGTATGATCCGCCGCCAGGAGGAGCGGGAGGACTCGGACTGATCGCTGGGCACGCTTCCCCAGTGCGGGCGCGGCCCCGTCGCGTCCGCTTGCCTTCCCCGACCGCATGAGGGCCATCGGCGCGGCGGTTCGCTGCGCCGCCGGTGCTGCTGGCCCGAGCCAGTACTCCGCCCCGCAGGAGGCCGTGCGTGCGTGAGCCGCTTCGCTACGCCGTGGTGGGCTGCGGGCGCATCGCGCCCTTGCACCTCGAGGCCATCGGCGGGCATCCGCGTGCCCGGCTGGCGGCGACGTGCGACATCGTGGGCGAGCGAGCGCGCCGTGCGGCCCAGCGCTTTGGCGCTCCGGTTCACACCACGTCGTACGAAGAGCTGTTCGCCTCGAGCGCGGTGGACGCCGTGTCGCTGGCTCTCCCCCACCATCTCCACGGGGAGGCCATCGTGGCCGCGGCCGAGGCCGGTCTCCACGTCTTCTGCGAGAAGCCCATCGCCATCGGTCCCGAGGAGGCCGACCGGGCCATCGCCGCCTGCCGGCGGGCCGGAGTCCAGCTCGGCGTGTGCTACCAGAATCGGTACAACCAGGCCTCCCAGCTCCTGCGCGGGGCGGTGGATGCGGGGCGCTTCGGCACCCTCCTCCAGGCCGCCATCACGTTCCAGAATCGCAAGGAGCCCGGGTACTACACCCGCGACGAGTGGCGCGGCCGGTGGGCCACCGAAGGCGGCGGCGTCCTCACCACCCAGGGCATCCACACCCTGGACCTGATGCTCTGGCTGATGGGCCCCGCCCGGCAGGCCGCGGGCCGCATCGCCACCCTGGTCCACGAGGTGGAGGTGGAGGACACGGCCGCCGCGACTATCGAGTTCGCCTCCGGGGCCCTGGGCGTGATCACCGCTACCACGGGCTCGCACACCTCCTGGTCGCAGCGCCTCGAGCTTTCGGGCACCAAGGGCAAGGCCGTGCTCCACAACAATCGCCTGGTGGAGTGGGAATTCGCCGACGGGGCGCCCGACCGCCAGGAGGCCCTGGCCGTGGACGAGCCGGCCGGGGCGCCCGACGAGCGGGGACGCTACGGCCCGGGCCACCGGCGCATCCTGGCGCATTTCGTCGACTGCGTGCTCGACGGCCGCCCCTTCCCCCTGGACGGCGGGGAGGGGCGCAAGATCTCCGAGCTGCTGTGGGTCATCTACGAATCGGCCCGCTTCCGCCGCGGAGCTCCCGTCCGCCTCGACTCCCCCCAACGAGAGGATCGCCATCACCATGATGGATGAGCTTTTCGCCCCGCTGCGCGTGGACATCTTTCCCGACACGGGGCTCGTCGGCCCCGAGCAGACGACCAACGCCTTCGGCCGCCACCTGTCGGACATGCGGGGCACGTACCAGGACGCCGCGGCCACCGAGGCCCTCATCGCCCGCCAGGACCCTCTCCTCTACCAGGTCTACACCGCCGACGTGCCCGACGAGCATCCCCACCTGCTCTTCGGCACCACGGTGATCTACCCGGGCAAGGTGGGCGACGAGTTTTACATGACCAAGGGCCACTACCACGCCGTGGAGCACACGGCGGAGGTCTACTACTGCCTGCGCGGCCGGGGCTACATCCTCATGGAATGCCGGGCCGGCGAGGTCGCCGGCCGACCCGTGGCAGCGGGCCAGGCGGTCTACATTCCCCCCGGCTGGGCGCACCGCAGCGTGAACGTGGGAGACGAGGAGTTCGTCTTCTTCTTCGCCTACCCCGGCGGCGCCGGCCACGACTACGAGGCCTTCGAACACCTGGGCTTCCGTAACATCGTGATCGACCGCGAGGGCCAGCCCGTCGTCCTCCCCAACCCCCGGTTCCAGTAGCCCAAGGTCATTGACAACGCGGCTCCCGCCCCGTACAATGCCTCCCGTTGGGCCTTCATCCACACCGCGGCCCGACCCCTGTAAGGTCCCGGGGCACCGTTCGGGACGGGTAGACCATGCGGACGCGCCTGTTCGCCCTCATCATGGTCGCGCTATGCGCCGTGGCCGTCGCCGTGTGTGTGCCTCAGGCGCTCCGCCTGAAGCGCGCCCGCGACCGCAGGGTGACCTATCGCCGCGCGTTCGACCTCTACCGCAGCCAGTCCTACGAAGAGGCCCTCGCCCTCCTCGACGAGTGCCTGGCCTTTCGGCCCGACGACCTGGCGCTCTACAAGATGGGCGCGAACATCGCCCGAGAGCTCGAGGACCCCCAGCTGGCCGACCAGTACTACCAGGGCCTCCTCGAGCGTGCGGACGACGAGCTTGCCGCCGACCTCCACTTCCAGCTCGGGGCCCTCGCGCTCCGGGAGTTCGAGGGCCGCGAGCCCGACCCCCAGAAGGCCATCGAGCACCTGGCCAAGGCCGTCGAGCTGAACGAGGACGCCGTGGACGCCCACGCCGCCCTGGGCATCGCCCTGGCCCAGGAGGGGGACTTCGAGCGTGCCCGGCCCCACCTGGACGTCGCGGCCCGGGCCGCCGCCAGCGGCGGCGCCACCTCCGACCTCGCCCGGACCGCCAGCCTGTGGCGCCTGCTGGATCACTACCGCAGCGGCGAGCCGCTCGAAGTGTGGCTCGAGAGTCGCCGTCTGCCACATGCCGGCCGGGCCAACTACATCGCCCCCCTCCGCCTGGCCCTCGCCTTCCGGGCCAACGCCCCGGGCCTCTCCAGCGCCGTGCGCCGCGAGTGCATCCAGGCGGCCAAGGCCGTGCTCCGCGATCCCGGTATCGCCAGCGCCCACGGCGTCCTCCTCCACACCATGATGGCCGAGGCCCACGATCACCTGGGCGAGGACGACCAGGCCCTCAAGGAATACGAGGCCGCCCACAAGCTCCAGCCCGGCTCCCAGCTCACCCGACGCAACCTGGCCCGCGCTTACTTCCTCGCCGCCCAACGAACGAGAGGCGAGAACCGCACCCAGGAGCTGCGCCAGAAGAGCGCCAAGCTCTACCGAGACCTCCTGGCCGACCAACAGCTCGACCCTCAACAGCACCGCCAGGTGGTCCTCGCCCTCGCCAGCCACGCCTGGAAGCAGGGACGCAGGGATGATGCGGCGCGCGTCCTGGAGGCGGCGAGCGACGTCCAGTCCCCCCTCCTCGAACGCATGCGGGCCACCCAGGCCATGGAGAGCGGCGACTACAAGGGCGCTACGGAGCACCTCGGCCGCGCCCTCGAGCTCGACCCCCAGCAGCCCGACGCCAAGGCACTCCTGGAGCGGCTCAGCCGCAAACCCCTGATCCGCAACCTGCGGGTCAACCGCCTCGACCCCCACGACCCCCGGCCCATCATCGCCGCCACCATCCTGCCCCAGGCCGTCGCCGAGCCCATTCCCCCCGACAACGTGGAGATGCGGATCGACGGGAAGGCCGTGCCCCCCCGCGAGATCGTGGTCACCCGCGCGGAATGCTTCTACCGGCCCGCCATGGCCGACCGCCTCAAGCCCGGCGAGCACCGCGTCGAGCTCACCGTCACCGACACCCTGGGCCACAAGGCCAGCGATACGCTGACCTTCAAGGTGGCCTGGGACACCGAGGGGCCGGCCGTGGTGGGAGCGGTCCCGCCGCCGGGCAGCGACACCGCGACCCTGGAGCCCCAGATCAGCTTCGTGTGCACCGACCCCTCGGGCATCGACGTGACCTCGCTGAAGGTCGACTTCAGGGGCCGCGTGGGCAAGCCCCCTCGGGAGCGGCAAGTGACCATCATCGACAAGGGGCTCTATGCCGTGGACTTCGAGCGCGCCGGGGTACGCAAGGGCCAGCCGGTGGAGGCCGGCGCCGTCCAGTTCCAGTTCTCCTGGCCCCTCGGCGAGGGCAAGTGTGCCGTGCGCGTGAGCGTGGAGGACAAGGCGGGCAACCGCTCTACCAGGGAATGGTGGTTCCGGGTCACGCCCCGCTAGTCCCGCCGCAAGGAGCACAGGCCAATGGAGTGTCCCCACTGCGGAGCCCAGACCGAGCCCACCGGGAACATCTGCGACGCGTGCGGGCAGCCCCTGGGCGTGACCGCCGACAGGGTGGTGCGCACGACCAAGCGGCCCAACCCTCTGCTCCTGGAATCTCCTTGGGGCCCTCGCCTACTCCACCTGCTGCTGGGCCTGGTGGCCATCGCCTTCCTTCTCCGCTACGCCGCTTCGCGGATGGGCGGCGTCGAGGGCCAGAGCGTGACGCTCTCGCCGGTGACCATCGAAGCCCCCGAGCCCGACTTCCCCATGCCCCAGCCGCCGGCGAAGGAGGCCCTGCCCAGGGGCGAGCTGATCCGCCCCGTGGCCGTGAGCCTGCCCTCGCCCCCCGTGCTCAAGCTGGCCTTCGGCTCGCGCGACGAGAGGGTGCGCGACCTCTTCGTCCGCCGCAACGGCGGCGGCAGGGACACCGAGGAGGCGGTCAAGCGGGGACTGGAGTGGCTGAAGCGCAACCAGCGGCCCGACGGAAGCTGGGACTGTGGGGCCCTCGGCGGACGCCCGGAGTTCACCCTCGGCGTCAGCGGGCTGTCCCTCCTGGCCTTCCTCGGCGCCGGGCACCACCACGAGATCGAAGGACCCTTCCAGCAGACGGTGGACAAGGCGGTGGCCTATCTCCTCGCTTCCCAGGGCGAGGACGGGCGCTTTCCCGGCCGCCTCTACCACCAGGGCATCTGCACCATGGCCCTGGTGGAAGCCCTGGGGATGTCGGGCGACACCAGCCTCGAGCTCCCCTCCCAACGGGCCGTGGACGCCATCGTAGCCGCCCAGCAGGAGTGCGGGGGCTGGGACTACGGCTTCGCCACGGGCACCGGACGCGGCGACACCTCGGTGACCGGCTGGCAGGTGATGGCCCTCAAGAGCGCCAAGCGGGTGGGCATCGACTTCCCCGAGACCGTGCTGCCCCGGGCCCGCGAGTTCCTGGACGAGATGACTCGCGCCAAGGACGGGGCCATCGCCTACGACACCAAGCGGCTGTGGGAACGCGACGACTATTCGCTGTCGGCCATGACCGCCGCGGGGCTCAACGCCCACCTCTTCGCGGACGCCGAGCACGACGAGCGCAACATCAAGAAGGGCGTGGCCTTCCTCCTCCACTACCCGCCCGTCCTGCCCAGGTTCGCGGACGGCAACTGGCGGCCGCCCGCCAACATGTACCTCTGGTACCACGCCGCCCTGGCGCTCAGCCGCATCGGCGGCCACGAGTGGCGCTTCTGGAACGCCCGCCTCAAGCGCGTGCTCCTCGAACTCCAGAACGAGCACGACGGGAGCTGGGACCCCCACGGCGACCGCTGGGCCAGGCACGGCGGCGGCAAAATCTACGTCACCGCCCTCGCCATCCTATCCCTCGAAGTATACTACCGTTACGACTAGGCCGAGAGCGTTCTCCGCAACGCGGCTCACCACCCGGCCCTAAACCCTGCGCTCCTTGCGCCGACACTCCCTACGGCTGCTTGCGGCCCCGCCACGGCGCGGCACCCCCCGTCCCAGGCGTCGGCCGGCCCGGCAGTCGAGTGGGCGAGACCACCGCTGAGGGGCTCCCAGGAGGGCATTCGACGTCGGGCTCGGGCGGCAGCCGGGGGCGCCGTGCCCCCCTGCCCCTCCGAGACCCCCTCCCCTCCGCGCGCCCCCGCCCCGCCATCCCGCGATGGCGCGTACGAACCCTCTATGCCCTATGGGAGGGACGCCATGGACAAAGGCTGGTCGAGCCTAGCGTTGCGCCGCGCAGCGAAGGCGCCCGCCAGCGGAGTCGCGCTGCGGGACCTGCTGATTCTCATCGGCGTGTTGGGCGTGCTGGGGGCCATGGCCGCGCCCGTGCTCGCCTTCGTCCGCGCCGGCGCCCGGGATGCGGGCTGCAAAGCGAACCTCCGCCGCCTGTGGTCGGCCACCACGGCCTACGCCAGGGCTCACGAGGGGGCCCTCTTCGTCAACCTCACGGTGCCTCCCCGCATCTCGAACGTGATCTACCGCCGCGGCCGCATCGCCTCCTGGGGCCACCTCCATCCCCGCTACCTCGCCGACTACCACACCTTCTTCTGCCCCGGCGACGACGGCCGGGGGCCAGCGTGGACCTACGGCTGGTCGAACTGGCAGGCCGACCGCGGCGAGGTGCAATGCTCCTACGGCTACCGGGGCCGTCAGGGCCTGGTCGCCGATGCCACCGTGGGGCTGTCCATGGCCATGCTGGAGCGCCGCCCCGAGTGGCTGCTGGGCTGCGACTTCTACGAACCTTTCTTCGCACCCCCCCGCGTGCACCACCGCGGCCACACCAACCTCCTGCGCTGCAACGGGAGCGTGGGGCGCGTGGACCAGGAGGTGAGCTTCGGGCCCACGGTCCGGCACATCGACGCCGCGGTGCGAAGCCTCGACCGCGCCGGCCGGCACTGAGCCCCCCGCCGGAACTCACAGGCGCCCGCTGCGCAGGATGCCCCACACGGTCCACAGGCCGAGCACGCCGGCCACCAGGTAGCCCAGGATGCCCAGGAAGGAGATGCGCCCGAAGAGCAGCGGCTGGGTCTTGAGCGCCAGGAGGAGGGAGGAGCCGATGACAATGGAGGCCAGGATCACGCTCACCGTCACGCGGTTCGCCGCGCGATCGAGTTCGCTGACGAACTCCTCGTAGCCGGTGTGGCGGAAGGTGAGCTGGAGGCGCCCGCTCTCCGCACGACGGAGGATGCGCAGCACCAAACGGGGGAGGGCCTGCACCAGGGTAGCCAGGCCCCAGGCGTGGAGCCCCGCGTTGCGGGCCAGTTGCGGCGGCGAGAGGCGCTGGCGCAGCAGCTCCCTGGCCCGGGGCCGGAGGAGCGCGGCCACGTCGAACTCGGGGTCCAGGGTGCGGGCGATGCTGATCACCGTGACCAGCGACTTGGCCAGCATCACGAAGTCGCGGGGCAGCACGATGCGACACTCCCGCGCCAGGGCCGTGACGTCGCCGTAGACCCGCCGCGGCTCCACCCGCTTGAGGGGCATCCCGTAGTACTTGTCGAGCAGCTCGTGGACCCCCAGCTTGAAGGTCGACTCCTCGATCTCGTCGCTGGTCAGACCCAGGGAGAAGCACACCTCGGCCACCACGTCCACGTCGCGTCGTGCGATGCCGATGAGCAGGGCGCCCAGACGGTTGCGCAGCTCGGTGGTCAGCCGCCCGACCATGGCGAAATCCAGGATCCCCACGGAGCCGTCCTCGCACACCAGGAGGTTGCCCGGGTGCGGGTCGCCGTGGAAGGTGCCCAGCTCGGTGTACTGGGTGAGGAAGACTTCGGCCAGCCGGTGGGCGACGGCCTGGGGGTCGACCCCGCGCTCGCGGAGCGCCGCCAGGTCGGTGATCCGCACGCCCCGCAGGCGCTCCATGGTGAGCACATCCGAGGTGGTCAGCTCCCACTCCACCCGGGCGCAGCGCACCCCCTCGACCTCCGCCAGGGCGTCGTGGAAGCGCGCCGTGTTGGAGGCCTCGGTCACGAAGTCCAGCTCTCGCCGCACCCGCCGCTCCAGCTCCTCGAAGACCACCCGCGGCTGGTAGACCTGGAGCTCCGCCACCTGGCGCTCGATGTAGGCCACCACGGATCGAAGGAGGCTCAGGTCGGTGAGCACCAGGCGCTCCACCCCCGGGCGCTTGATCTTCACTACCACCTCGGTGCCATCGGGCAGCTCGGCGCAGTGGACCTGGGCCAGGGAGCCGGAGGCGAACGGCTCGTCGTCGAAGGAGGCGAACAGGTCGCCCGTCGGGCGGCCCAGCTCCCGGGCCACGATGGCCTTCGCCTCCTCGGGGCGAAAGGGGGCCACGCGGTCCTGGAGCCGCTCGAACTCCCGGATCGTCTCCTCCTCGAACAGGTCGGGCCGCGAGGAGAGCACCTGGCCGAGGCGCACGAAGGTGGGCCCCAACTCCTCCATCACGCGGGTGAGCCGGCGGGCGACGCTCTCGCGGTCGAGAGCCACGTCCTCGCCGGCGGCCATGAGCTGCTTGCGGCGGGGGAGATAGCGGCTGAGGTTGAGCCTGCGGACGAAGTAGGACAGGCCGTGGCGCACGAGCACCGCGGCGATTTCGCCCAGGCGGTGGACCTTGCGGGGGGCGCGTCCCAGCTCCAGGGGGTTCACGGCGGCTCTCCTCCCGCGCGGTCCGCGCGCCCCGGCAGCCCCGCGAGGCGGGGCCGCCGCAGACGCGTCCCCGCGACGCGATGGGGCCGAAAGCGCGGAAACGACACAGAGGAGCGAATGCCCGCCGGCCCGCTCATCCCGAGCGTTTGCGGATGCGCGGCTTGAGCCCGATCTCCTCGACCGCACGGCGCCACTCGTCGGCCTCGGCGCTGGACACGTCCTTGCACAGCATCACCACCGTGCGGTCGCACAGCTGCATGGCCTCTTCGTAGCTCACCCCCTGGCGGGCGGCGATCAGCTCGGCCAGGTCCTCCTGCTTCGGCCCCCGCACCTTGGCCACGGACACGTCGTAGCGGGGGCCGGCGGGCCGCTCGCCCTGGGCCGCCTGTGCTGGTTGGGGCTCCGGCTGGGGGGCCTCGGCGGGCTCCTCCTCTTCCTCTTCCTCTTCGACCCCGGGCAGAGGCTCGGCCTCGGGCAGGGGCTCAGCTTCCTCGAGGGGCTCCGCCTCGGCCACCTCCTCGGCCTGCTCGGCTTCCAGAGGCTCGGCCTCGAGGGCTTCGGCCTCGGGCAGCTCCTCGAGCTCCCCGGGCTCGGGGGGCGCGGCAGGGGCTGCGGGGGCGGCGGCGGGGGCCGCGGGCCGCGGCTGCCAGCGCTGGACGGCGAACCGCTCGCCGCAGGAGGGACACATGAACACGTTGGCCGGGCGGCGAAGGAACTGGGGAACCTGCTGCCAGCGGAGGGCCTTGAGGCCACTGGCGTCCTCGGCCGTGAGGCGAAGCTCCGCGCCCAGCTTCATCAGCCGAGGCACATGGGTGCGGAGCACCGTGGCCTGCTGCTGGGTGAGCCCGCCGATCAGCACCACGGGGGCGTTGTTCACCGCTTCCGTGGCCGTCTTGCGGTCGATGTTGAAGACGTACATCAGCTCGTTCACGATGGCCGCGTGCCGGCTGGGGTTCGCCGACTGGAGGATGAGCTTGAAATCGGGCGTGGAGGGGGCGGCGGCCATGGGACTCTCCTTGGCACAAGGCGGATTCGGCGTGCTCGACCGCACGCGGGCAATGCTAGCAGAAAGGGGGGGCCGAGTCAAGCCGGCCGCTGGCCGCAGAACCTCGCGGGTCGAAGGCCCGCTCGGCCCCCGCGGTCTTGACGAGGCGCGCCGCTTGCGCTAGACTTCCTGAGCGTGCTCCCCGCGCCCCGTGCCCCTCCAAGTGCAGAAACTCTTTGACCCTATGGGAGATCAGCCGTGAAGAAAGCCGCGTGCTTGACGGCGTGGGCCATCGCCTTGGGCGCCTGGCTGCCCGCCTGCTCCCCCCCGCCCTCCGAGGCGCCGGAGCCGGAACCCCAGGCCCCCGTCGAGGAGCCGGCCGCCAAGGCTCCGCCTCCGCCGGCCCAGCACCCGCCGGTGCTGCACCTCTTCTCCCCGCAGGGACGCCACAGCTTCCTGGCCGGCGAGACCGCCGAGGTCACCCTGGTCATCGGCGCCGCCACCGAGCTGCCGGACGTCGACGTGACGCTCCGGCTCGCGGGCGAGGACGGCCCCGCCCGTGAGTCGACCGACCGACTCGGCTCCCTCGCCGCGGGCCGCCACAGCGTGACCTACGGGATCGACGTGGGCTGCTTGCCGCCAGGGGACTACACCCTGGTGGCCCAGGCGGCGGGCGGGCAGAGCGAGCCCTATCCCCTCCACATCGGCGACGGGGTGCGGCGGAGCCACTTCCGCATCATCGGCTGGCCCCAGGCCCCGCCGGCCGACGCCCGCGACGCGCTGCGCTGGCGGCGCGTGCTGGGCCTCAACACGGTGTTTCTCCAGGGGCGCTCGGCCTGGCGCGAGAGCCCCGCCGACGACGACGTGGGGGCCGCCTACGACCAGGTGCGGTCGAGCCCCGAGGCGAAGCCGCTGGAGCTCCAGCACGGCCCCTCCCCCTTCGCCCGGGCCGGCGACCTGCTCACCCGCCAGGGCATCGAGTGGGTGAACGCCTGCGCCGTGAGCGGCGGAGGGGTGCCCCTCCTGGGCTCCGAGCACGACCTCTCGCAGCAGGCCGTCGTCCGAGCGGCCCTCCAGCGGGTACACCACCGCCTGCTGGCGGAGCGGCGCTTTCCCGGCTGCGCCGGCCTGCACTTCACCACGGAGGCCACGCTGGGCCTGGCGGACGAGGCGGGCGGGGGACAGCCCTTCGGCCACCCGGCGCGCCTCGCCGCGTTCAAGGACCGCCTCGGCCTCGAGGATATGCCGTGGCGAGACGGAGCGAAGTGGGAGCATTGGGACGCCTTCCTCCGCTATCGGGCCAGCGTCCTGGGCAACGCGCTGGCCACCTGGGCGGAGGGCGTGCGGGCCATCGAGCCGGGCTACGCGGCGACCTCGCAGCTCGCCGCTCCCACCAGCCTCTCTCTGGGCGTGTATCCGCCGGTGGCGGCCCGCGGCCTGGGGGCCATCACGGCCCAGGCGCGGCTCACCGGCCCCGCGGGGATGATGTGGTCGGCCGCGGCGCCCGACCTGCTGCGGATGGGCAACTGGCAGAAGCCGTTGTGGTTCATGCCCCTCCTGCGTCTGGGAGCAGAGGTGGACGAGGTCCGGGCGGCGACCGGCCTGGCCTTGTGCCGCAAGGTGGAGGGCGTGGTGTATCCCGCGACGCTGGACTACCATTTCGAGCAACCCGCGGGCGGGCGCCTGAGCACGGCCCTGGTGGCCGGCGTGGGGGGCGTGAACGAGCGGCTCCTGCGCTTCGGCGACTTCCTGCTCGCCCTGGAGAAGCCCCGGGACGACGTGGCCGTTTTCTACTCCTTCACCGAGCATGCCCACCGCATCGGCCAGAAGCCGGGCGACGCCTCCCACGCCACGCAGTATCCGTGGCGGCTGATCACCGCCTACGAGGCCCTCCTCAGCGCCCACTTCACGGCCAGCTTCCTCACCGAGGAGGAGCTCCTGGCCGGCCAGGCGACCCCGAGCAAGGCCGTGCTCGTGGTGGGGCTCACCCGCATCCGCCCCGAGGTCCAGGCCGCCCTCGAGGCCTACGCCCAGGGCGCAGGCGTGGTGCTCACGGACCCCACGACGGAAGTGACCCTCGAAGGGGCGAGGAAGCTCGATATCGAGTTCCCCAACCTGTGGGACTACCACGAGCGCCTGTGGAGCCAGGGCCAGGAGGAGAAGAAGGACACCACCCTGGAGCGCCGCGACGTGGTGGCCCAGAACACCCTCATCGCGCCCCTCCTGGGCAAGCTTCGCACGGAGCTCAAGGCGCTGTTCGACCGCGACTTCACCATCTCCGACCGGATGATGGTGATCACCGACCAGCGCTGCGGAAAGGGCCGCTACCTGTTCGTGGCCAACAACCGCCAGCGCGAGGAGGTCTTCCGCGGCCTCCAGTGGGAGCTGGCCCCCAGCCTGGCCACGGTGACCGTGCGCGAGGGCGACTATTGCCTCTACGACGTCTTCGGCGGCACCAAGGTCAACGCCCCCCACGTCAAGGGCCACCCCACCTTCCGCATCTACCTGCCCGGCGGCGGGCTCGACTGCTTCGCCATGCTGCCCGAAGAGGTCAAGGGGGTGCGCATCCGCACGGCGCGGCTCACCGGCCGCCGGCTTACGGTGAGCGCCTACGTGCACGGCGAGGAAGAAGAGGAGCCGATGGACGCCGCGGTGCCCCTCGAGGTGAGCCTCCGCGACCCCCAGGGCGCCGAGCGCCTGCGCGTCTACCGCGCCCACACCCCGGGGGGCTACCGCGAGGAGTTCCCCTTCGCCCCCCTCCACCGCCCCGGCGAGTGGACGGTGGCGGTGAGCACGCCGCTGGCGCAGGGAGAGGCCACGGCGAAGCTCAGGGTCGAGGCTTCGACGCCCCGGTGGGCGAGCCGCCGGGGCCCGCTGGCGGTCTTCGACAGTGCCCGTATTCGCAGCTTCCTGCGCTCGCGGCGACCGCTGTGGATCGTGGTGGGGACCGCCGGCGAGGCGGAGAAGGCCGAGCCGCTGGCCGCGGCCCTCGAGTCCGCCGAACGGCCGGTAGCCATCAAGCTGGCCGCCGACCTGGCCAAGCCCCCTAAGCGCGACGAGAAGGCCGAAACCCCGGCCCTCAGCCCGGCCCCCGAGGGCGCCCCCCTGCCCAACGTGCCCTACGATGCCATCCTCCTGGGCAACGTCGCGGCCCACCCCCTCCTCCAGGCGGTGGACAGCTACGGCCTGCTGCCCCGCTCGCTCACGCCCGACCATCCCGGCCCGGGCGGGGCCCTGCTGTGCTGGCAGGTTTCCGCCTTCGAGCCCGGCGTGGAGACCGTGGTGGCCGCCGCGACCGACGAGCCGGGGGTCGAGCGGGCCATCCAGGCCCTCCTCGCCGCGGCCCGGGCCGAGGCCCCGCGCACTGCCTGGAGGCCCCTGGCCCCCCGAGGCGGCCCGGCACCCGCCGAGCCCCAGCCCCTCGCCCCCGGCGTCAAGGTGCTGGAGCCCGCGTGGACGCGGCGGCTGGGCGACAACCCGACCTCGGGCGACGCGCCGCTCAACGGCCTGTTCTACTCCCTGGGCTTCCTCGACGGCACCCTGGTCACCTACGACCGCATCGGCAAGCCCCAGTGGGACATCCGCTTCTCCACCCGGGTCCGCGACGTGGCCACCACGTTCCAGGGCATCTGGACCGTGGGCGCGTCGTTCCCCGAGGTGGCGATGCTCAACCCGCGGGGCCGCGTGCAGTGGGCCGCGCCGCCCAAGGAGAATCCGCCGCGTAGCGACTTCTCCGCCGTGGCCGTGGCCGCTGACGGCTCCTGGACCGTGGCGGGCACCCTGGCGGGAGAAGTGCTCGGCGTGGGCCTCGGCGGCCAGCCGCTGTTCGGCCTGGGCACCGACGACGCCGACCCCGACAAGGAGGGCTGGCAGCCCACCTTCGGGCCCATCGCCGACGTGGCCATGGCTCCCCAGGGCGATCTCGCGGTGGTCGCCGCCGCCAAGCAAACCTTCGCCGTCGACAAGACCGGCCAGCAGCTCTGGGCCGCCGAAGAGCTCGAGGGCGTGGCCCACGTGGCCATCAGCTACGCCGAGGAGCCGAGCATCGCCGTGGGCTCCCGCCTGGGCTTCGTAGCCCGTCTGGAGAAGGGGGGCAAGGAGGTGTGGCGCAAGCCCCTGGACGGCTACGTCGCCTCGGTGGGCTTCCTGGGCGCGGGCCAGAACGTCCTGGCCGCCTCGCTGGGCGGGGCCCTGGCGTGCTACGGCGAGGACGGCGAGGTGCTGTGGCAGCGCGATTCGCCGGTGGGCTGGCGGTTCGTGGCCTCCTCGCTGGACGGCGAAGCCATCGCCGCCGCCGAGCTGGCCGGCAAGGTGGTGCTCCTGCGGCCCACCGGCGACGTGTTCGCCGAAACCCCGCCGCTGGAGGGCGCGGTGTGCGTCCTGCTCCTCTCGGCCGACGGTCGCCGCCTGGTCGTGGGCACCTCCGCCCATCGCCTGTACTGCTTCAAGCACGAGCCGCCCAGCATCGAGCGCGACGAGCTGTGAGCGGGGCTTGACCCTCTTCCAAGCCCGGCTACAATGAACTGGGGGCCCGGGCGGCACATCGACCAGGAGGCCCGCAAGGCCCTCTGTGTGGAGCTACAGGCTATGGAGATGATCCGCGACGGGGGCAAGACCGTCGTCTGCCCAGAGTGCTACGCCCACCTGCACCTGCCCGAGCCGGTCAAGGAGGGCCAGGAGATTCCCTGCCACCAGTGCCGCGTGCTCGTGGTGATCAAGGAGGTGGATGGGAAGCTCACGCCCACCGTGCGCACCGACCAGGAGGCCGAGGAGGACACTACCTGGTAGGCCGGCCAGAGGCCTAACGCACGCGGCCGCCGACGCTTCGATGCGCCGGCGGCCGCATGCATGTGGTCGGGGATGAGGGGACGGAGCGCACGGCGTTGCCGTCGCCCTCCGGCGGGCGCTTACTCGTTCGAGGAGGGTGGCGGTGGCGGCTGTGGGGGCGGCGGGCCCTGGGGCTGAGCGGCTCCCGGCATGGGGGGCGGGCCGGCCGCCTCGGGCTGGGCTTCCTGGGGCTCGGCCTGGGGAGCTTCCTCCTCCTCCTCGCCGGGGGCGGGTTCCTGCTGGTTGACCATGGTCTTCATGCGTTTGCCCATTTTGAAGTCGACCACGATCTTGGGCGGGACTTGGACGACTTCGCCGGTCTTGGGATTGCGGGCCTTTCGTGCGGCCCGGGCGACGGTCTCGAAGACGCCGAAGTCGCGGAATTCGAGGCGGTTGCCCTTGCTGAGCTCGCTGACGCATTCGTCCAGGAAGGCCTGAACGACGTCGCGGACAAGCATTTGCTTCTCCTTGAGCTTCTCCGCGATCTTGTTGGTCAGCTCCTTCTTCGTCGTGGTCGACATCGCGCGCCCCCTTTCGTTCCACACGACCACAGGGATAGGACGCCTTGGCGCCCGCGGAAGCCGGCTCTGGCCCAGGCCGCCGAGTTCCCTCCGCGCCTGCCGGGGTGGTCGTGCAAGCTTACGTCGCTGGGCCCTTCGCTAACCACGAATGACTTTCCGCGCTTACACGACTGGCGCTCGCCGTATCTTGCGCTCGTCGGGTTAGCGGGAGTCTACCATGGTGGCGGGGGCTTGTCAACGAAAAATCAAGAATTCCATCACGTTACGTCGAGCGGGCGGGCTCAGGGCTGCGAGGTCCCGCCGGCCTCGCCGTGGCCCTCCCCGGGGGGCGGCGGCGAGCCGCCGCGGGCAGGGGCCGCGCACTGGGCTTCCCAGGTGCCGGCGCGCTTGGCCACGAAGCTTCCCTCCCGGGCTTCGCGGAACAGGGAGGGGACGACCCTGTGGCGGCGCGTCTCGTGGTCGGCCTCTATCTCGAGGTAGAAGTCGCACCGGTCGGGGTGTTGGAGGGCCTCGGCCGCCTCGGCGGCTTCGCCGCTCTCGCGCCATTCGGCCTGGCGGGCCACGACGATGCCCCGGAAGCTGGCCTCCTTCCACCACGCGAACTTCCGCGTGGCCAGCTTCGCCGCGACCAGGACCCCGACGAGCACGAGGCCGGCCAGCACGATGAGGGTGTATCGAGGCTTTCGTCGTCGCACTTGGCTGCGCGCGGGCATGGCTCTCCCCACGCAGGCGTCCGGGGCAGGCGGGGCGCGCCGGGAGTGGCGGGCCTCAGGGCTTGGGCCACAGGCGGGCGCCGAAGAGGGCGCTGTCGTCCAGCTCCTCCTCGATGCGTAGCAGCTGGTTGTACTTACACACCCGGTCGGTGCGGCACAGGGAGCCGGTCTTGATCTGCCCGGTGTTCAGGGCCACTACGATGTCGGCGATGGAGGTGTCCTCGGTCTCGCCGGAGCGATGGGAGACGACGGCGGTCATGGCGTGGGTGTGGGCCAGCTGGATGGCGTCGAGGGTCTCGCTGAGGGTGCCGATCTGGTTGACCTTGATGAGGATGGAGTTGGCGGCCCCCTCGTCGATGCCCCTCTGGAGAAGCTCGGTGTTGGTGACGAAGAGGTCGTCGCCCACGAGCTGGACTTGCTCGCCGAGGGCCTGGGTGAGCTTCTTCCAGCCCTCCCAGTCGTTCTCGTCCAGGCCGTCCTCGATGGAGCGGATGGGGTAGTTGCCGACCAGGGACTTGTAGAAGTCGATCATCTCCTCCGCCCCGCTCTCCTTACCCTCCGCCTCGAGGACGTAACGCCCCTTCTCCTTGTCGAAGAAGGAGCTGGCAGCGGAGTCGAGCGCCAGGTAGATGTCGTCCCCGGGGGCGAATCCCGCCTTCTCGATGGCCTCCATGATGACTTGGAGCGCCGCCTCGTTGGACTCCAGGTTGGGAGCGAAGCCGCCCTCGTCGCCCACGCTGGTGGCCAGGCCGCGCTCGGCGAGCACCTTCTTGAGGGTGTGGAAGGTCTCGGCACCCATGCGCAGGGCTTCGCGGAAGTTGGGGGCCCCGAAGGGCATGACCATGAATTCCTGGATGTCCACATTGTTGTCGGCGTGGGCCCCGCCGTTGAGGATATTCATCATGGGGACGGGGAGGGTGCGGGCATTGGTGCCTCCGATGTAGCGGTAGAGAGGCAGGTCGAGGGCGTTGGCGGAGGCGTGGGCGATGGCCAGAGAGACGCCGAGGACGGCGTTGGCGCCCAGGTTGCCCTTGTTCGGCGTGCCATCGAGCTCGCGGAGGAGGATGTCGATGCCCACCTGGTCGGTGGCCTCGAGTCCCTCGATCTCGGGGGCGATGACCTCGTTGACGTTGGCGATGGCCTTGGTGACGCCCTTTCCGCCGTAGCGGCTCTTGTCGCCGTCGCGCAGCTCGACCGCCTCGTTCTCGCCCGTGGAGGCGCCGGAGGGGACGGCGGCCCGCCCCTTGGCCCCCGACTCCAACTCGACCTCGACTTCGACGGTGGGATTGCCGCGCGAGTCCAGGATCTCACGGGCCTTGGTGCTGACGATCGTCGTCACGTTCGCTTCTCCCAAAGATGTTCAGGCAGTTGCGCACTTCGCGCAGCAGGTGCTCGGCGGAGAAGGGCTTCTCGATATAGGCGTAGGCATCGAGCACGGAGGCGCGGGAGTGCCAGTAGGCGTCGCGCTTGGCGGTGAGGAAGATGATGGGCACGTCGCGGGTCTTCTCGTCGAAGCGCAGGCGGTCGCACACCTCCAGCCCGTCCATCCCCGGCATCATGATGTCGAGCACCACCAGGTCGGGCAGCTGCTCCTGGGTCTTCTCGAGGGCCGTCTCGCCGTCGGCGGCCGTCTCCACCGCGTAGCCCGCGTCCTCGAGCAGGGCACGCAGGAGGTCCAGCGTGTCCTCCTCGTCGTCGACCACCAGGATGCGGTCTGCTTCCGCCATGGAGGGCCTTTCCCGCCGTTTCGCGGCGATTTCCAAAGAGATCATTATACCGTCTCGCCGCATGGACGCAAAACTTTT
>JBKHIY010000092.1:0-16996 GCA_046538415.1 Candidatus Brocadiia bacterium
GCGAAGGCCTGCCGTGCGCCCGGAGGGGGCCGCCGCGCGCACGGCCCGCTCCCGCGCCCGCGCGAAGGCCTGCCCCCCCCAAAACCCGGCACCCTGGAACCCGGAACCTGAAACCCGAAGCCCCCTCCCCTACGCGTACTTGGCCTTGAGGGCCTTGCCCCGTCGGGCGCTGCGGTCGGCCAGGTCGAGGATGTGGATGGGGCGGCGGGCCCATTCGGGGGTGATGACCAGCGGCGTGCCCCCGACCAGGTGGTCGGCGATGTTCTGGTAGAAGCGCCAGCCCTCGGAGGGGCGGTTGCGCCCCCGTCGGATGACCGTCTGGTTGCGGGTGGGGGTGACGATTTCCCAGGAGCCGCCGTCCATGATGTAGGCGCCCTCGGTGCCGGTGATCTCGAGCTGTCCGGGCTTGGGGTGGGCTTCGAGGTGGGAGATGGCGAGGGTGAGCCAGGCTCCGTCGGCGAATCGGACGACGGCGAAGCCCTCGTCCTCGTGGGTGTCGCCCTTCCAGGCGGTCTGCGGCCCCCAGAAGCCGGTCTTGGCGAAGCCGGCGACCTCGACGATGTCGGCGTCGATGAGCTGGAGGGCGTATTCGAGCAGGTGGACGCCCCAGTCGTAGAGGATGCCTCCGGAGATAGACTTGCTGGACCGCCACCAGTCGCCGGGCTTTCCGTATCCGCCCATGTGGGCTTCGATGCGGAAGACCTCGCCGATCATGCCGCGCTCGCGGATGCGCTCGCGGGCCTCGAGGATGCAGCCGTCCCAGTGGCGGTTGTGGTAGGTGGAGAGGAGGAGGTCTTTGTCCCTGGCGGCCTTGATCATGCGGTCGCATTCGGCGGTGGTGAGGGCCATGGGCTTCTCGCACACCACGTGGCGGCCGGCCCGCAGGCACTGGAGGGCCAGCCTGGCGTGGGTGTCGTGGGGGGTGATGATGGCCAGGAGGTCCACGTCGGATTGCTTGAGGAGCTTGGTCGGGGAGTCGTAGGTCTCGATGCCCGGAAACTCCTCTTCGGCGACCTCCAGGCGCTGGGGGTCGAGGTCGCACACGGCCACGGGGCTCATGCCCGCCTGCTGCATCTGGCTCAGGTGGGCGCGGCCCATGTGGAAGGCCCCGCCGTAGCCGATGCAGCCCACCTGGATGTCCTGGGCTCGCTTGTAGCGTTTCACCGGTTCGTCTCCTTGCCATCGGGAGCGCGGGGGCGGCGGGCTCCGGCCCGCCCGCCGTGCGGATGTGAGGGGGGCATTGTACGCGGGGCCGCCGGCGGCCGCAAGCGGGGGGTTGACCGCCGCGGGCGGCGCGGCGTATAATCTCCGCCCGATGGCGAGGGAGGCACTCAGGCTCACAGGAGCCGCAGGGCGGTGAGCGATTCCGACCATAGGAGGCGAGCCGGGGCGGAGAGCCCGTTTTCCCAGTTGGAGGCCCCGGCGGACTCCTCGAGCGGGTTCACCGGCGAGCAGCGCCGCCGCGTCTTCCTCGACCAGGATGCCCTGGGCCGCGAGGTGGACGTGGAGAAGAACCTCCGCACCTTCGGCTGCGACCTCTCGCTCATCGAGTTCCCCGAGTGGCAGCGCACCAAGCACGTCCACCGCCTGCACCCCTACCTGGGGAAGTTCATTCCCCAGCTCGTGGAGCTTTTCCTCCGCCGCTTCTTCGCGCCCGGGGGGATCATCCTGGACCCCTTCGCGGGCTCGGGCACCACGGCGGTGGAGGCCAACGCCCTGGGCATCGGGTGCGTGGCCATCGAGCTCTCGGCGTTCAACTGCCTGATCGCGGAGGTCAAGACGGGGCGCTACGATCTGGCCCGCCTGGGCCGCGAGGTGGGCGACGCCCTGGGGCGGGTGGAGGTGTTCAGCCAGGAGCTGGTGGGCGAGGGGCGGCTGCGGTTCCACCCCTGCTTCCGGGCGGACAGCGGGTATCTGAACCGCTGGTTCGCGCCGCGTGCCCTTCAGGAGCTGCTCTTCTACCGCAGCATCCTGCACGAGTACGAGCACGAGAGCGTGCTCAAGGTGATCCTCAGCCGTGCCGCCCGCTCCTGCCGCCTGGTGCCCCACTACGACCTGGCCCGGCCCAAGGAGCCGCTGGAGCCGGGGACGACCTACTGGTGTGTGAAGCACCGTCGGGAGTGCGAGCCGATCACCGAGGCCCTGAAGTTCCTGCGCCGCTACTCGCGCGACACGGTGCGGCGGCTCGAGGAGTTCGACCGCCTGCGCGCCGATGCCCCGGTCACCATCCTCCAGGGCGACGCCCGTTGCGAGCCGTTGCCCGCCGGCCTGCGGCTGGACGGCATTTTCACCTCGCCCCCCTACGTGGGCCTCATCGACTACCACGAGCAGCACCGCTACGCCTACGAGCTGTTCCCCGAGCTGGAGCGCCGCGACGCCCAGGAGATCGGACCCACCGCCGTGGGCAAGGGCAAGAAGGCCCGGGAGGCCTACAGCGCGGACGTAGTGGCCGCCTTGCGCCGCCTGCTCCCCCACCTGAAGCCCGACGCCAGGGTGTTCGTGGTGGCCAACGACCGCTACGACCTGTATCCCGACATCGGCGAGCGGGCCGGCCTGCGACTCGTCGACGTCTTCCACCGCCCGGTGCCCATGCGCACCGAGCGCGACACCCGCACCTACTTCGAGAGCATCTTCCAGTTCGAGCCCATGGACCCCGGAGCCTGAGCAGCGAGGACCCAAGGATGCGCACGGCACTGGCGGCAGCGGCGATGGGCCTGGCGGCGGCGGCCGCCCTGGCGGGGGCGCCCGAGGCCGAGGAGGGCTTCGCGCCCCTCTTCAACGGCAAGGACCTCAGCGGCTGGGAGGGCAACGCCGAGCTGTGGGTGGTGGAGGACGGGATGCTCATCGGCCGCTCGCCGGGCATCCGCCACAACGACTTCCTGGCCACCACGCGGTCCTTCGGCGACTTCGTGCTCCGCTTCCAGGTGCGCCTGGTGGACGGCAAGGGCAACAGCGGCGTGCAGTTCCGCTCCCGGCGCGTCCCCGGCTCCCACGAGGTGAGCGGCTACCAGGCGGACATCGGTTCCGGCTGGTGGGGCACGCTCTACGACGAGGCGCGGCGCAACCGCCCCCTCGCCCGCCCCGAGCCCGCGGCCCTCAAGAAAGCCCTGCGGCCCGCGGGCTGGAACGACTACGAGGTCGCCGCCATTGGCGATACCATCCGCCTGGCCATCAACGGCGTGACCCTGGTGGAGTACACGGAGGAGGATCCCAAGGTAGCCCGCAGCGGGATCATCGCCGCCCAGGTCCACTCCGGCGGCCCGCTGGAAGTGCAGTTCCGCAACATCCGCATCAAGGAAGTGGACCGCTAGGCCGCCGGCCAGCGCTCACTGGCGAAGCACCGGGATGTTGTCCATCCGCTGCTCGATGATCTCCGCCAGGTAGCGCGCCGTGGTGGGATCGCCGCCCTCGGCGGCGACGAAGGCCTCGTCCCGGAGGCCATCGAGGACCTGTTTCTCGCGCTCGAAGTCCTCCCGCCGCACCTGCCCCGTGGGGGGCGTGTTGCCGGAGAGAATGTAGTCGCAGAACTCCTGGACCGCGGCGTCGAGCACCGTCGTGCGGTACTGGTAGACCTGCTCGACGCGCTCGGTGATTTCCGCCTGGGCCTCGCGCATGATCTTGGCGAGCTGCCCGATGTGCTTGATGCGCTTCACCCGCTCCTTGGCCAGGACCCCGACCAGGGCCTTGTAGCCGGCCAGCCACTTCTTGTTGGGGCGGAAGGACTTGAGGATGAGCAAGTAGTTCTTGGCCTGCAAGGCGAAGGTCTGGCGCGGGGCGCGGAAGCCGAAGGTGGCGGTCACGGTCCAGATGATGCCCTGGTGGTCTCCCATGGGCACGGTGGTGGTCTCCACGGTGGCGGTGAGGTATTCGAGCATGGGCCAGCCGCCGGCGGTGTAGGTCACGAAGCCGTGGGCCGTATGGCGCTCTTTCTTCGTGCCCGGGGGATTCTCGCCCTCGGGGCGGGGCTTGTCGCTGCCGGGGGCGCGGCGGATGTCGATGACCCGCACGTCGGTCGCCCCCTTCAGATGCTCGGGGATGATGAGCCGGCGCAGGGCCTGCTCGGGGCTCAGCGGCTTCCGCACCTCGCTGCCCATGTACGTCGAGCCCGGGGGAAAGTGCTCCTGGAACAGCGGCATGGTGCACCAGTAGTAGCCGCGGTCGGCCAGCGCGGTGAGCCGCTCGAACCCCGTGGGGCTGGTGACCGTGTAGGCCAGGCGGGCGGGCATGGCCGGGCGGTTGAGGTCCCAGGTGAGGCCCCCGCGGAAGACCCAGCCCCGGGGGATGAGCACGGTGAAGCACTCCTCGCCGCTGACCTGTTTGTCGATGAACCGGATGCGGGTGAGCCGCAGCCGCTCGCGGGGCGCGGGCCGGGGCGGAGGGGCCATGGCCCCCGCCCGGGCCGCGGCACACGCCAGCGGGACCAGGAGCAGGATTCGCGATCGCATCGCAGACTCCCCCGACCGAGGTCGTTCCCCAGGGAGTCTGGCACAGGAGCGGCGCCGAGTCAAGCGAGCCACGAGGAGGCCAGCGTGCTCATCGACATCCACGTCCACACCACGCCGCGCCGGGGGCCGCTGCGCCCCGACGGCCAGACCTATGCCACGCCCGAGCAGCTGCTCGCCATCTACGACGCGCGGGGCATCGCCCAGGGGGTCATCCTGCCCGGCGGCTCGCCCGAGTGCGCCCACAGGCCGCTGTCCTTCGACGAGTGCCTGGCCATCGCCGAGCGTTATCCTGGGCGCTTCGTGCCCTTCTGCAACGTGGATCCCCGGATGCTGGCCAACTCGCCGGAGGCCGATTTCACGCCCATGCTCCGCCACTTCGCCAGCCGAGGAGCCCGGGGCGTGGGGGAGCTGACCGCCAACCTGCCCTTCGACGACCCCCTGGTGCGGAACCTCCTGGCCCACTGCCAGGCCTGCCGCCTGCCCGTCACCTTCCACCTCGCCACCGCCCTGGGCGGCACCTACGGCCTCTACGACGAGCTGGGCCTGCCCCGCCTGGAGGCCGTGCTACGGGAGCTGCCCGACTTGGCTCTCCTCGGCCACTCCCAGGCCTTCTGGGCGGAGATCAGCGGCGACGCCAGCGAGGAGACCCGCGGCGGCTATCCCAGCGGGCCGGTGGCCCCGGGAGGCCGCGTGGGGGAGCTGATGCGGGAATGCCCCAACCTGTGGGGCGACCTCTCCGCCACCAGCGGCTACAACGCCCTCAGCCGCGACCCCCCGTTCGGCTATCGCTTCATCGAGGAGTTCCAGGACCGCCTGCTGTTCGGCACCGACATCTGCTCTCCCGAGGGCGAGACGCCGCTGGTCGACTTCCTCGGCGAGGCGGTCCAGGGGGGGCACGTCTCGCGCCAGGCCTACGAGAAGGTCGGCTGGCGCAACGCCGCCCGCCTGCTCGGCCTCGCCCTTTAGCCGGCGGGTCGGCCGGCGGCTGATGCGCTTGCGGCGCCCTATTGGGGTGCCCCGGGCGCCCGGTCACAGGCGGCGGGCGGCCTCGGACAGGAGCCGCTCGCAGGCCGCCGCCGAGGGCGCCTCGAGCACCATGGCCACGTGCCGGCCCTCCACCTGGGCGCCGGCGTGGCCTCGCCCCTCGACGGGCGCCACGTGCCGGGGCGCGTTGGCCGCTCCTGGCCCGTGTAGGCGGGGCGTCGCTGCCCCGCGTTCTTGGTTTCGCGGGACGCGGAGGTCCCGCCTACAAGGCTCGAGCCCCAGCACGGCTCGCGCGAAGGCCCGGTAGGCGGCCCTCGCCTGCTGGGCGTTCTTGTAGCGGACGAGCAGGAGGGTGGCCTCGCGCCCGTCGCGGCGGTAGGAGGCCAGCGCCGCGTCGGTGCGGGGCGAGAGGTCCAGCGCCTCCGCCTCGGCCAGGGGATGGAGCGCGGCGAGGGTCGCGGCGGTGTGGAGGTAGCGCACGCTGCCGCGCTGGAGGCCGACGCGGGGCAGGCGGTCGAGGAGAAGCGGTCGCGGCCCGGGCCGCACGGGGCGTGCCAGCTCGCGCCCCAGGGCGACCATGGCCGCCTTCGCCTCCGGCGTCGGACGGTCGGCCACGATACGAAACACGTAGGCCCCCTTCCAGAACCGCAGGACGCCCTCCCGCCATACCCCGTCCTGGCCGATGCCCGCCGCCTCGCCCTCGGCCCCCAGCGAGAAGAGCCCGTAGGCGTCCTCGCTGGTGGACATCACGTAGACCTCGGCCACCAGTCGGGGGGCCTCCCGGGCCGCGTAGTGGCGCACCCACAGGCGCTGGAAATCGTAGGCCAGCACGCGGTCGGCCTCGGGCCCCAGGTATGCGGCCACGCTCGCCCGGTCGAACGTCTGTTCTTCGCCCGCCGCCTGCCAGCCGTCCACCGCCGCGGGGAACCTGGGATAGCGGCCGAAGCCGAACCACCAGGGGGCGCAGCCACCGCCCACCGAGAGCCCGATCCCTATGGAGAGCAGAATGGGACGCCACAGCATGGCACCGCCGCCTCGCTGTCCCGACCGCCACTCCCCTCGCCGGGCATGCTAGCGGGGCGGAGAGGGGGAGTCAAGCCCGCGCTCGAGCCGCCTGGCGGGGGGCGCTGGCACCTGGTTGCAATGTTTTACATTCGCTTGACAACTGGGGGCATGTCGATTGTACGATAGGGCGTCCCCCGGCGGCGAGCCCTTCCCGCCGCCGACCCCAGTAGGAGGGCAGGCATGGGAATGCTCCGCAGGGCCGCGCTGGCGGCCGCCCTGGCCCTGGGCGGCGCAGCAGGCGCGGGGCAGAGCGTCGCCGTGGACGCCGGGGCGGGCACCGTCCGCGTGGCTGCCAAGGTGGCGAAGCAGGGCGTCTACAAGGAGCTCGAGGGCGCCATCGAATACGTCCTCGTGTCCGAAGGCGGCAAGGCCTACGAGACGCTTTTCGTCACCGACGCCTCGCCCTCGGCGATCCACGAGGGGCTGGAGGCCATCGGCCTGCGCGGCGGGCAGCCGGCGGAGGGGGAGAGCCCGCCTCGCGGCCCTGCCGTCCGCCTGTTCCTCGAGCTCCAGGCTGGCGGGGAGGCCGTGCGGCGGCCCGTCGACGCCTTCATCCGCACCATCAAGTCGGGCGAGCCCCTCGAGCCCGTGGCCTGGCTCTACACCGGCTCGTCCCAGGCCTTCGACCCCGAGGCGGGGGAGGAGGTGCTCCAGGCCACGCTGACCAAGAGCATCGTGGGCCTCCACTATACCGACCCCTCGCCGCTGGTCCAGAACCCCCGCCCGGAGGCCAAGACCGAGAATCTCTACACCGCCAACGCCGAGCTCCTGCCCGAGGCGGGCGCCGCGGTCACCCTGGTCTTCGAGCGGGAGCGCCGCGAGGTGCCGGCGGGCACCCGCCGCGTCCACGTGTTCCTGACCGGGCGCGTCCAGGGGGTGGGCTTCCGGGCCTTCACCCAGCGGGAGGCCCGCCGCCTGGGCCTCACGGGATGGGTGAAGAACCTGGCGGACGGCCGGGTGGAGGCGGTGGCCGAAGGCCCGGCGAGCAAGGTCGAGGCCCTCCTGGCCAAGATCCGACGCGGGCCGCGCGCCGCACGGGTGGAGAAGCTGGAGAGCCGCGACGAGGAGCCCACCGGCGAGTTCCGCCAGTTCGAAATCCGCTACTGAGGACCTCCGCATGAGGCACGGCGTATGTGTACTCGCCCTGGCCATGGCCCTGATCCCGGGCGGCCCCGCCCGGGCGTTCATCGAGCGCGTCTACTCGCTCCAGGAAGTTCTCGACGAGTCCCAGGTCGTCCTCGTGGGCCGGGTGGCCAGCGTGGACCCCAAGAAGCGCATCGCCGTGGGCGAGGTGGACCGGGCGCTGAAGGGCAAGAAGGAGTTCCGCCGCATCCAGATGAACATCGGCGTGGGCCCCGCCGACCACGCGAAGTACCTCCTCGGGTGCTTGCGGCCGAGGGAGCCGTTTGTCATCTACTACAGGCGGGAGGGCCGCAACCTCGCCTCCTGCGTCCACGCCGGCGGCACCTGGTTCCAGCTCTTCGCCACCGACGAGCGGGACCGGGGCAAGGTGTGGTGGCGGTTCACCCACCTGGAGGTCTACATGGGCCGCACCTACCATGGCCCCACCCCCCGGTTGGCCAAGCTCACCGCCGACGTGCTGGCCGGCCGCGCCCGCCCGCCCAAGCCCGACCCCCGCGTGCCCAAGCTCGACCCCCGACGCGGCCCGCCCACGCCCGGGCCCGCCACGGCCTCTGCGCCTCCGCCGCCCGGCGCGGCCGGGGGCGACGGCCTGGAGGCCCTCCCCGGCTGGTACGCCGACGACTCCTGGGCCCGCCCCGCCGACGTCGAGCTGGTGGAGGCCGGCGAGCGCGGCCACGTGATGCGCGTGCGCTGCGGTGGCCGCGCCGACCGCAAGCTGGCGGTCACCATCCTCCACCACGTGGACCTCTCCCAGGCCCGCCAATTCGCCCTCGAGGTGGACAATCCGACGGGCTCGGAGCTGAAGGTCGCCGTGGCCTTCGGCTTCGCGCCCGACTGGCCCATGTACGAGACCCCGCCGGCCGTGGTGCCCGCCAGGGCGACCGCGGCCCCGCTGAACTTCTCTCTCACCCGCCGCCACTTCAAGACCGCGGCCTCGAACTGGGAGCACAACCAGCCCCTGCCCAACGGCGGGCGGTTCGACAAGCTGATGCTCCTGGTCGAGGGCCTGCCCGCCAGGGGCACGGTGGTCTTCGACCGCGTGCGGGGCGCGGCCGGCGGCTTCCACCGCCAGCTCGTCATCCTCCACGGCGGCGGCGAGGCCCGCGGCGTGGCCTGGGCCGACGTCAACGGCGACCAGCGGCCCGACCTCCTCCTGTGCTGCGGCGAGGGCAACGTCCTGGCCATCAACGAGGGCCAGAGCTTCGCCGACCGCACGCGGGAGCTGGGCCTGCGCGGCGGCTCCCGGGCCGCCTCGTGGGCGGACTACGACGGCGACGGCCACCCCGACCTGCTGACCAGCAGCTTCCAGCTCTTCACCCACGCGGGGGGCCGGTTCCGCGACGACTCCCGCCTGCTGCCCAGCCCTCGGGGCCGCAACCCCGAGGGCGCCGGCTGGATCGACGCCGACGGCGACGGCCGGCCCGACGTGCTCATCACCAACGGCGAGCACGGCATCTGCCTCTACCGCAACACGGGGCGCGGCCCCCAGTGGTTCCAGGACGTCGGCCCCCAGGCGGGCCTCGGCCGCCAGGGCATGGGCCGGGGCAACGGGGACTTCGTGGCCTTCGCCGACTACGACGGCGACGGCTACACCGACTTTCTCTACAACCTCGGCGACGGCCTCCTGGCACGAAACCAGGGCGACGGCACCTTCCGGCCCGACACCGCCTCGGGCATCCACGTGGGCGCGTCCAACAGCGAGAAGCGGGGCATCGCCTTCGCCGACTACGATAACGACGGCGACCTCGACCTCTTCGTGCCCGACCGCCAGAAGCCCCGACTCTACCGCAACAACAACGACGGCACCTTCACCAACGTCCTCGACCAGGCCGGCGACCTGGCCGACGCCCCGGGCCACAGCTTCGCCGCCGCATGGGGCGACGTGGACCTGGATGGCCACCTCGACCTCTTCGTCACCCACACCCAGGGCCCCAGCCGCCTCTACCTGGGCGACGGCGAGGGCTCCTTCCGCGATGCCACCGACCCGAGCGGCCTGGGCGCCCTGGCGCCCGCCACCGGCGCCGCCTTCGCCGACGCGGACGGCGACGGCGACCTCGACCTCGCCGTGAACCTGGAGGGCAAGGGCGTCGTGGCCTTCAACGCCATGGACCGGGCCGCGGGCCGCGGGCCTCTCGCCGTGCGCGTGGAGGCCCGGCGCGGCGCCGTGGGCGCCGTGGTCCGGGCCCTCGACCCCAGGGGCCGGCCCCTCGGCCTCCGGGAATTGCGCGGGGCCGAGAGCTGCGGCTGTCGGCCCTCGCCCGTGGCCCACTTCGGCCTGCCCCAGGGCGAGGCCGTGGTGACCGTGGCCCTCAGCGACGGCCGCTTCGCCCGAAAGACCGTCGCCGTGGCTGCCCAGGGCGCGACCGTGACCTTCCGCGACGGGGATTTCCAGTGACCTGCCCCCCCAGCCCACGGCACCGGGGACGCGAGAGCCCGGCCTGGCGGGCCGTCCCCCTGGCCGTGGCCGGGCTGTGGCTGCTGGCGGCCGCCCGTCCCGCCGAGGCGGTGGTGCCCGTGGTGGTGGGGCCGCTCCAGGCCCTCCTGGCGCTCCTGCCGTCGATCCTGCTGGCCCTGGGCGGGGCGTTGCTGGCCATCTTCCGGCCCTCGGGGGTGAAGAAGCTGGTGCGCTTCCTGTGGCACCAGAAGCTCTTCACCGTGCTGCTGGTGGGCGTGGCCGCGGCGGCGGTGGTGCTGGGCCGCCACGGCTGGGGCCGCGGCGGGCCGGCCGCGACGGAGGCCAAGGCGGGCACCGACTGGCCGGCGTTCCGCGGCGGGCCCGAGCGGCGCGGAGCCGTGCCCGGTGCCCCGGACCCCTCGGTGTGCGAGCCGGTGTGGAGCTTCGACCGCGACGCCCGCACCGTCTACGCCTCCCCAGCGGTGGTGGGCAACCGCCTCTACGTGAGCACCGCCGACAAGGGGGTCTTCGCCGACCGGGGGGCCATCCTGTGCCTCGACGCCCAGACCGGCGCGGAGGTATGGCGCTACGCCCCCAAGGACTTCCGGGCCACCTTCTCCTCGCCCGCGGTCAAGGACGGCTACGTGGTATGCGGGGAGGGCCTCCACTTCACCACCGACGCCCGAATCACCTGCCTCGACCTCGAGGGCAACCGCCTGTGGGAGCTGCGCACCGCCAGCCACGTGGAATCCTCGCCCTGCATCTACGACGGCCGGGTCTACATCGGGGCCGGCGACGACGGGTACTACTGCATCGACCTCGAGCCCGGCCCCGACGGCCAGCCTGACGTCCTCTGGCACCTGGACGGCGAGGACGTCCCCGACTGCGAGAGCTGCCCCGCGGCGCTCGACGGCGTGGTCTACGTGGGCCTCGGCCAGGGGGGCAACGCCATCCTCGCCCTGGACGCCGAGACGGGCGAGGTGCGGTGGCGCCTCGACACCCCCTACCCCGTCTTCAGCCCGCCGGCGCTGGCCGAGGGGAAGCTCTACGTGGGGATGGGCAACGGGAACTTCATCGAGACCGCCGAGCAGGTGCGGGCCGCCGCCGTCGCCGACCTCCGGGACGCGGGGGCCAGCGAGCGGGAGATCGCCGAGGCCGAAAAACGCCTCGGCCCCGCAGGCGAAGTGTGGTGCATCGACCTCCAGAGCCGCCAGGTGGCGTGGTGCCGCGGCGCCGAGCGCACCGTCCTGGGCGCCGTGGCCGTGGCCGGCGACCGCCTCTACTTCGGCTCCCGCGACGGCACCCTCCACTGCCTGTCCACGGGGGGCAAGCCGCTGGGCCGGTGGCACGCCCGCTCGCCCATCACGACCTCGCCCGCGGTGGGCGCCGGCCACGTCTACTTCGTCACCGTCGACGGCCGCCTCCACTGCCTCAAGGCCCAGACCCTGGAGCCCGTATGGGACATGCTGCTGGGCAAGGGCACGAACTTCCTCGGCTCGCCCACCCTCGCCCTGGGCCACGTGTACGTGGGCACGGCCCAGGACGGCCTGCGCTGTATAGGCCGTCCCGGCGAGAAGCCCGTCCCCCTGTGGTCGGGCGGCGAGCGCGGCGGATGGGACCGCTCGCCCCTGCCCGAGCGCGGCGGCCTGGTGTGGCGATTCCCCAGGGGAGCCGCCGGCCCCATCACGGTCACCGGCCCGCTGATGGTCCTCGGCGACGCGCTCTACGTGCCCTGCTCCCGCGCCGACCGCGCGGGAATGGTCCGGCTGCGCCTCGACCCCGATATCCGCGAGGACTCGGGGCGCATGGCGTGGACCGCGGCCCTGGAGAGGCCCGTCGTCCTGCCCCCCGGCGGCGTGGGGGCCCACCTCTACGTCGTCAGCGGCGAGCCGGGCGAGCCGGGGCTCGTGCTCCACTGCCTGGCCGCCGAGGACGGGCGCCAGCGCTGGCGGATGCCCCTCGAGGGCGGCGCCTCGGGGCGCTTCGCCCTGAGCCGCCGCCACCTGACTATCTGGACCGGGCCGCAGACCCTCACGTGCCTGCCCGCGGGCACCGATGAGCGGCCCCGGCCCCTGTGGGCCAGGCGGCTGGGCGCGGGCCGCGTGGCTCCCGCCCCCGGCCAGGGCATCCTGGTGGCGGCCACCGACGGGGCGCTCCTGGCGCTCGACGATTCCACGGGCACCCCCCTGTGGCAGGTGGGGCTGGACGACCCGCCGCTCTTCGGCCCCCTGCGGCGCGACAAGCGCATCCTCCTGCCCACCCGCGGGGGCCTCGCCGCGCACCGCATCGTGGACGGGCGGCGGGAGTGGACCCATCCACTGGCCAGCATCCCCGGCTTCTTCCGCCCGCCCGTGGCCGGCGAGCGGCAGGTCCACGCCGTGACCGCGGCCAGCACGCTCCTGTCGCTGGACCTCGAGGGAGGCCGCGAGCTCCGCGGGGCGCTGCCCGCCTGGCCCAGGGTCCAGCCGCTGTGGGTGGGCGACGGGGTGCTCTATGCGGCGCGCGAGCTGATGTTCCTGGGCGCCGATGCGGAGGAGCCGCGCCAGTGGGCTCGGACGGGCTGGCTGGGCCGGTTTCTCACGCCGCTGATCCTCCACGACTCCCACGTGTACTTCGCCACGGACAAGTACGGCGTCATCTGCCTGGGCCGACGCCGCCGATGAGCAGCACGCAGCCACGCAAATGGGTCTACTTCTTCGGTGGGGGCACCTCGGAGGGCGAGCCCGCCCGCACAGACCTCCTGGGCGGGAAGGGCGCCGGCCTGGCGGCCATGAGCCGGGCCGGCCTGCCCGTGCCGCCGGGCTTCACCATCTCGGCCGAATGCTGCCCCTTCGTCCTCGACGGCGAGGGCTGGCCGCCGGGCCTCGAGGACCAGGTGCGCCGGGCCATGGCCTGCCTCGAGGAGCACACCGGGCGGCCCTTCGGCCAGGGCCCCCGCCCGCTGCTCGTGGCCGTGCGCTCCGGCGCCGCGGTCTCCATGCCGGGGATGATGGACACCGTGCTGAACTGCGGGCTCACCCCCGCCCTGGCCGAGCAGGCGGCCGGGCCGCCGCAGTTCTGGCGCGAGCTGGCGGACCACGTGCGGGCCTTCGCCCGCTGCGTCGCGGGGCTCTCGCTGGAGGCGGACGCCGAGGAGCCCGAGGCGGCCGCGCGCCAGCTCCTCGACTCCTACCAGCGGCACACCGGCGAGCCCTTCCCCGCCGAGCCCTGGGAGGCCCTGCGGCGGTGCATCGACGCCGTCTTCGCCTCCTGGGCGAGCGAGCGCGCCGCCGCCTACCGCCGCCAACACGGCGTCCCGGCCACGGGCACCGCGGTGAACGTCCAGGCCATGTTCCCCTCCCAGCGTGCCGGCGTGCTCTTCACCGCCAACCCCAATGACCCGGAAGCGGGGGAGATGGTGCTGGAGGCCTCCTGGGGCCTGGGCGAGGCCGTGGTCTCGGGCTCGGTGAGCCCCGACGTGGCCGTGCTGGATGCCCGCACCCTCGAGGTCCGGCGCACCACGCCCGGCGAGCGGCCCGAGGGGCCCGACGTGCCCGCGCTGAGCCCCGACGAGGTCCGCGCCATCGCCGAGCTGGGACGCCAGGTCGAAAGCCACTTCGGACACCCCTGCGACATCGAGTGGGGCCTGGCCGAGGGGCGGGTGGCCCTCCTCCAGAGCCGGCCCATCCGGGGGCTCGAGGCCCTGCGCCAGGCGGAGGCGGTGCGGCGGAACGAGGTCCGCCGCCTGGGCCAGCTCGCCGACGACGAGCGGGTGGTGTGGGCGGAACACAACCTGGCGGAGACCCTGCCCGCGCCTACCCCGCTGACCTGGGACATCGTGCGGCGCTTCATGAGCGGCTCCGGCGGCTTCGGCCTGATGTATCGCGACTTCGGCTACCGCCCCACCGCCGAGGTGTGCGAGCGCGGCTTCCTGGAGCTCATCTGCGGGCGCATCTACACCGACCCGCGGCGAGCCGCGGGGCTCTTCTGGGACCGCGTGCCCCTGGCCTACGAGCCCGAGGAGGTCCTCCGCGACCCCAGCGTGCTCGACTCCGTGCCCAGGAAGCTGCATATCGAGAAGGCCGACCCCGTCTTCTTCCTCCGCGTGCCCGCCCTGGTGTGGGGGATGCTGCGGGCCGCCCGGCGGATGCGCAAGGCACGGGCCGACGCGGTGGCCGCGTTCGAGCAGCGGGCCGTGCCCCGCCTGCGGCGGTTGCTCGACGAGGTGGGGCGCGACGCCCTTTCGTCGCGGACCACGGAGGAGCTGCTGGCGGAGCTGGACCGGCGGCGGCGGGCCGTGCTCGACGACTTCGGCAAGGAGTCGCTCAAGCCCGGCTTCTTCGGGGGGCTGGCCCAGCAAGCTCTCGAACGGCTGCTCGTGCAGGCCATGGGCGAGGAGGAGGGCGGGGACTTCGCCCGCCGCCTGACCACCGGCCTGGAGCACGATACCACCGTGGAGCAGAACGTCCTGCTCTATCGCGTGGCCCGGGGCGAGGCCACGCTGGCGCAGTTCCTCGCCCGCTACGGCCACCGGGCGGTGGGCGAAATGGAGCTGGCCCAGCCCCGCTGGCGCGAGGAGCCGAGCTACGTGGAGCGGATGATCGAGAGCCTCCGCCGGCCCGGCGCGGTGCCCCCGGCCGAGCGGCACGCCCGCCAGGCGGCGCAGCGGAGGAAGGCCGAGGCGGAGCTGCCCGACCGCCTGGCCCACTGGGGCGCGGCCTCGCTGCTCGAGCGCATCCGGCCCCAGATGGCCGACGCCCAGCGCCTGCTGCCCTACCGCGAGCGGGCCAAGCACTTCCTGATGATGGGCTACGAGACGGTCCGGGCGGTGCTGGTCGAGCTGGCCCGGCGGTGGGGCCTGGGCCGCGACCTCTTCTTCCTCCGCCTGAACGAGCTGGGCCGCTTCGAGGCCGAGCGGGGCCGCCTCCTGGCCGCCATCGAGGCCCGCAAGCGGCGCTGGGCCGCGGCCCGCAGGCTCTCGCCGCCGGCCGTCGTCGACTCCGCGGACCTCGACGGCCTGGGCCGGCCCCGGCCCCCGGCGGAGGGCGAGCGCCTGGAGGGCCGCCCCCTGGCCCCGGGCTCCGCCCGGGGGCCGGCCCGCGTGGTGCTCGACCCCCGCGAGGCGGGCGACCTGGGGACCGGCTACATCCTGGTGTGCCCGTCCACCGACCCCGGCTGGGCCCCGCTGTTCGTCCGCGCCAGCGGGCTGGTGGTGGAGCGGGGCGGCGTGCTGTCGCACGGGGCCATCGTGGCCCGCGATTTCGGAATCCCCGCCGTGGCGGTCCGGGACGCCACGCAGGCCATCCCCCAGGGGGCGAGGGTGGCCGTCGACGGGCACACGGGAGCCGTCGTCCTGGCCGAGACCGTTCCCACCTGAGGCCGAGCCGGATGGACACCCTGGGCGCCATCTCCGCCTGGATCGCACGCCTCATGGACTATCCGCTGGGCTGGCTGCTCGCCCTGCCCCGCGACCTGGCCATCGCGCTGCTCGCCGTGGGCACCTGCCTCCTGCTCGCCCTGGCCCGCAAGCTGACCACCGACCAGGACCGCCTCCGCCGCTGCCGCGGGGACATCCGCCGCCTCCGAGCCCTCATTCGCCAGGCCAGGCGCCAGGGCGAGAAGGCCACCGTGCGACGGCTGCGGGCCACCCGCGCCCGGGTGAACACCCTCCGCCTGGGCGCCGAGGCCAAGCCCCTGGCCGTCTCCATCGTGCCCATCGTGGTCCTCGCGGTGTGGGCCGTGGCCCGGCTGGACTACCTGCCGCCCCGGGTGGGCGAGGAGCTCACGCTCCGCGCCTTCTATCCCCTCAGCTCCGTCGACCGGCTCACCCACCTGGTGCCCCGCGACGGCGTCGAGCTGCCCCAGGGAGCCGTCCGCGTGGTCGAGCTGGACCCCGAGGGCGAGGCCAACGGACTGGCCTCGTGGGCCCTGCGGCCCGCCGAGCCCCTCGAGGGCACCCGCCTGCTCATCCGCCACCGAGGCCAGACGGCCGAGCATCCCCTGCGGGCGGGCGCCCGCACCTACGCTCCCCCCCTCGTGGCCCACGGGGGGCCGGCTATCCTGGTCACGGAGCTGGAGCTGCGGCGGGCACGGTTCCTCGGCCTGGTGCCTGGGATACCTGCCCTGGGCTTTCCCCCCTGGCTGGTGGCCTACCTGCTGCTCGTGGTCCCGCTGGTGCCGCTGGTGCGTCGGCTCCTGCGGGTGTACTGACCCCTGGCCGACGATGGGAGACCGCCGATGGACCGCCAAGCGCTGATCGAGGCGTGCCGCGGGCTGCGCGTCAGCGACGTTTCCGACGCGCTCGACCACCTGGGGCTGATGGACCGGTGCCTGATGGACCCCCGCGTCCGCCCCCTGTGGCGCGACACCGACACTTTCGCCCATCGCGTGGCCGGGCCGGCGCTCACCGTGCGCTACCTGCCCACCAACCGCGAGGTGCCCAACATGGAGGGCGAGGACTTCGCCCAGTACGTCGCCGACTGGTACCGCGACATCGCTCCCGCACCCTTCCGCGACGACATCCGGGCCGGCGACGTGCTGGTGATGGACGCCGCCGACCAGGACGTGGGCTTCGTGGGCTCGAACAACTGCCTGGGCTGGGTGAGCCGCGGCGCCGCCGCGGTCGTGACCAACGGCGGCGCCCGCGACACCGACGAGCTGATCAAGCAGCGCTGCGTCGTCTACTCGCGGTTCATCTCCCGGGGCTTCAAGCCCGGGCGGCTGGAATTCGACACCGCGGGCGTGCCGGTCAACTGCGGCGGCGTGCTCGTGCGCCCCGGCGACATGGTCGTGGCGGACGGCGACGGGGTGGTCGTGGTGCCCGTCGAGAAGGCCCCGCGAGTGGCCGAGATCGCCCGCCGCGTGCTCGAAGGCGACAAGCGGGGCCGCCGTAAGCTCTACGACCAGGCGGGCTTACCGCCCGACCCCAGCGTCGCCGAGTGAGGCCCCGGGGCGCTCTTTCGTTTTTGGCCACGGCCTTTCATTT
>JBKHIY010000018.1:0-54894 GCA_046538415.1 Candidatus Brocadiia bacterium
CAGCGCGTGGCCGTGGCCCGGGCCATGGCCAACGACCCCAGCCTCCTCCTGGCCGACGAGCCCACGGGCAACCTGGACATCAAGACGGGCACGGAGATCATCGAGCTGCTCAAGACCATGCAGGCGGAGGACGGGGTGACCATCATCTCCGCCACCCACGACCACAAGATGCTCAGCGCCTCGGACCGCATCGTGTGGATTCGCGACGGGCGCGTGGACCGCATCGAGGACCGCAGCGACATCCAGATCGAGGTCGGCACCATCGAAGGCGAGGCCTAGAGGCGTGAGTGCCCGCGCCGCAGGAGCCGTCTACACCGCCGACGGAGCCCACGGCACCCGCCGCGCCCGCAGCCGCTCCTCGCTCCTGCTCTTCGCCGTCCTGCTCCTGGGCGCCGGCGTGGCCACCTTCCTCGCCGTCGAGCTCCTGGTGCGCGGCCAGCGCCTGGGGCTGGAGGGCGGGGAGAGGCTGGGGGCCTGCGTCCTGGCGGGGGGCGTGGCCTTGCTCCTGTTGTGCGCCGCCCTGTGGCAGCGGTTCCTCCTGGGCGCCGCCCACCGCGACCAGTTCGTCCTCCAGCGCACGGTGGAGGCCCTGCGCCGCCGCGAGGCCTACGAGGAGTCGCAGGCCGAGCTGATGGCCCGCATCAGCGACCTCATCGAGGTGTTCACCCGCACCCGCAACCTGGAGGCCGTGCTCAACGAGGCCGTCCGCTCCCTCCAGAGCACCCTGGGGGTGAGCCTCCTGGTGCTCCAGCTCTACGCGGAGGAAGCGGGCAAGTTCACCCTCTCCATCGAGCAGGGAGGCGAGGGGATCGACCTGGGCGAAGAGGTCCGCCGCGACGTGATCGAGGAGGGCAAGTCGCGCCTGGTCAACAGCCTGCCCTCCAGCGGGAGCTTCCAGAACCTCGTCGACCGCGGCTACACCTCCCTGATGGTGGCCCCCCTGGGCCGAGGCCGCCGGGCCACGGACCGCAGCATCGGGCTGGTGGCCGCCCTGAGCAAGGACGACCGCGACTTCACGGGCCACGAGCTGAGCCTCCTGGCCCACTTCGCCCGCCACGCCGGCCTGATCATCGAGAACGCCCAGCTCTACAAGCGGGCCGAGCACCTGGCCCTCCACGACGGGCTGACCAACCTCTACAACCACCGCCACTTCGTGGACACCCTGAACGCGGAGATCGAGAAGGCCCGCCACATCGACGCCCCGGTGTCGCTGATCATGGCGGACATCGACAACTTCAAGCGCTACAACGACACCCACGGGCACCCCCAGGGCGACGTGCTGCTCCGCCAGATCGCCCAGGTGCTCCTGGAGAACACGCGCCAGCGCGACATCGTGGCGCGCTACGGCGGCGAGGAGTTCGTGATCATCCTCCCCATCACCGGCCGCTACGGGGCCCGCCGCGTGGCCGAGACCATTCGCGCCCAGGTCGAGCAGTTCGCCTTTCAGGGCGAGGAGGACTCCGGCCCGATCACCATCACCGTGGGCGTCGCCGTCTTCCCCGAGGACGCGTCCACCGCGGAGGCCCTCATCCAGAAGGCCGACGACGCGCTCTACCGGGGCAAGGAGGAGGGGAAGAACCGCGTGTGCTGGTCCTCGCTGCCGGCGGCACCGGCACCCGAGGAATCGGCCACCTCGCCAGGATGAGCTGCGCCAGCGGGGACGCAGCGCTGAGCCCCCTGGGCCGCGGCCCGCGGCCCGCACAGACTGGGATGCCATGAGACGCGGCTTCTCCGGTGTCGCCGAGCGCGGGTTCACGGCCCGCGCTCTGGTGATCGGCACCGTCTTCTCCATCTTCCTCAACGTCGCGTGCCCCTACACCGTCCTGGTGATGCACGCTGCGGGGCTGACCTCCGACTACATCACGGCGGGCGCCATGATGGTGCTCTTCGTGCTCGTCCTGCTGGTCAATCCCATCCTCAAGCTGCTCTTCGGCCCCAGGGCCCTGAGCTCCTCGGAGCTGGTGCTCATCTACATCATGATGATCGTGGCCTCGGCCATCCCCACCTGGGGCCTGGTCACGAACATGTTCCACATCCTCACCCGCCCCTTCTACTTCGCCACCCCCGAGAACGCCTGGCAGGAGATCATCCTCCCCTACGTGCCCAGCTGGATCGTGCCCGACAATCCGCAGCGCGTCTCCCACTACTTCTACGTGGGCCTGCCCTCCGGCGAGACCATCCCCTGGCAGGCGTGGGTGAAGCCCCTGGTGTGGTGGACGGCCCTGATGGTGACCGTCTACTTCGTGATGATCTGCATGATGGTCATGGTGCGCCGCCAGTGGGTGGAGCACGAGCACCTGACCTTCCCCCTCATCCACCCGCCGATGGAGATTCTGAAGGACAACGACCGGTGCGTGATGCCCCCGCTGTTCCGCACCGCCAAGTTCTGGGTCCCCTTCCTCATCGTCTTCTTCATCGTGAGCAACAACGCCTTCCGCTACCGCAACCCGGAGTTCCCCCAGATCCGGCTGATGACCTGGTTCCGGTTCTTCAACCGCACCGTGGCCATCGCGTTTTTCTGGAACTTCGCGATCATGGGGGTCACCTACTTCATCAACCTCGACGTGGCGGCGAGCCTGTGGTTCTTCCACCTGTTCTCCAAGGTGGAGACGGGGATTTTCAATCTCGTGGGCTTCCGCCTCTCGGGCCGCAACCCCATCCTCACCGGCTCGAGCATCGCCACCTCGCACCAGAACATGGGCGCCGTGATCGTGCTCTCCGCGGTGGTGCTGTGGCGGGCCCGCCGCCACCTGCGCGACGTGTTCCGCAAGGGGCTGTTCGGGGCCCGCGACGTGGACGACTCGGACGAGATTCTGTCCTACCGTTCGGCGGTATGGGGCACGATCCTGGGCGTGGCGTTCATCGTGGGCTGGTTTTCCTCGTGCGGGATGTCGCCCCTGGCCGCGCTGCTCTTCCTCGCCGCGGCCTACATCCTCTTCTTCGCCATCACCCGCGTGGTGGCGGTGGGGGGCATCGGGTTCGCCGCCGGCCCCATGCTCCCGCAGCCGTTCATGGCCTACGGCTTCGGCCCCGAGTTCATCGGGCCCCACGAGCTGAGCACCATGGCGTTCCAGTACAGCTGGGCCGCGGAGTACCGCACGTCGGTGATGACCTCGAGCATCAACGGGATGAAGCTGGCCGACGAGACGGGACGGCTGCGGCGCAAGCGGGTGTTCCTGGGGATGATGATCGCCATGGTGGCGGGAATGGGCGGCGCCATCTGGATCACCATGTACCTCAACTACACCCGCGGCGGGGCCAACATGCGGATCTTCGGCGTGCCCTGGATCGCCTTCAACTTCCTGGAATACCACCTCAAGAACCCGGTGACGGACACCATGGTCTGGGAGCGATGGGGCTTCACCGCCATCGGAGGGGCCTTCATGTGGCTCCTCATCTTCCTCCGCCACCGCTACGCCTCCTGGCCCCTCCACTACGTGGGCTTCGTGGTCGGCGACTCCTGGGTGATGGGCAGGGCGTGGTGGAGCGTGTTCCTGGGCTGGCTGGCCAAGCTCATCATCATGCGCTTCGGCGGCGCCATGGCCTACCGCCGCTACATGCCCATCTTCCTGGGGATGATCTTCGGCCAGCTCATCTGCGGGGGCTTCTGGATGGTGGTCGACGCCATCGCCGGGAACGTGGGCGACTTCGTCTACATCGGGGTCCCCTAGCCGCGGCGGGCCAGGCGCGCTCGGCCCTCCCCGAGGGCGGGAGGGCCGAGACCGTGGTCTGTCGTGCGGCGCCTGGCGGCCTGGAGGCGATCGTGAAGGCTACTTCTCCCCCTCTTCGTCCAGCGGCTTGAGCCAGATGTTGCGGTACCACACCGTGCTGTGGTCGCCCTGGAGCATGAGGGGCCCGGGGGTGCCCGGCTCGCCGCCCATGGAGCCGCCGGTGTGCCCCTGGATCTCCACGCCGTCGTGGATGGTCTTCCCGTTGTGGACCACGGTGATGGTCTCGCCGACGATGGTCACGTCGAAGGTCTGCCACTCGCCGGCCGGCTTCGAGGCGTTCACGTCGGGAGCCTTCTTGCTGTAGATCCCGCCGCAGTGGCCGGAGCCGGGCTTCTTCGCGCCGTAGGAGTCGTGGACCTGGATCTCCTTGCGGCCCCGCAGGTAGACCCCGCTGTTCCCGCCCTTGGGCACCTTGAACTCGATGTGGAGCTTGAAGTCCTTGAACTTCTGCTCCGTGTAGATGTTCACCCCCCGCAGCTTCTTGCCGTCCCTCTTCCGCTGGTTGGCCAGCACCCCGTCCTGGGCCTCCCAGGTCTTGTTCTCGCCGCGGAACTTCCAGCCCGAGAGGTCCTTGCCGTTGAAGAGCTGGACCCAGCCCTTCTCCGGGTCGGGGGTGAACCCCTCCTCGGCGGCGGATGCCGCCGCAGCGAGTCCAGCCACGCACAATGCCATCGTCGGCCACTTCATGCTCCGGCCTCCTAATGGGGAATGCAGGGGAGCCGTCCCGCGACAGCTCATTCGGCTTGCTTGGCGTCTTCGGCCTCCGGGGCCTGCTGGGCCTCGGTGATGGTGAACTCGACGGGCGCCGCCAGCGCCGCGGCCCAGTCCCCGCCGTCGGGGTTGCCCCAAGCGTGGAAGCTCTCCTCGGTGAGGAGCAGGAAACAGCGGTAGTGCCCGGGCTCCAGCCGCACCTGGCCGATGGGCGGGCGGCCGTACTGGTGCTCGGCGTAGAGGCCGAACTCGCCCCTGGGGAACGAACGCTCGTAGGCGGGGTTCTCGCCCTCTGCTACGACCGTGTGGTGGGTGGGCTCGGAGTCCCGCTCCGCGGGCGGCCACTGGCTGGTCTTCCACAGCACGTGGAAGGAGCTATCGAGCCGCAGGTCGGTCTCGGCCCGGCCCTGGGCGTCGGTCACGAAGTAGTCGAAGAGGATGTAGCCCTCCATCTCGGCCTTCTCGGCGTCCTCGAACAGGTAGGCGTTGTGGCCGTCCTCGCCCGGACGCCACCACCGTCCGACCTCTCCGATGCGGCGGTTGGACGGCGCGTGGCCCTCCTCGCCCCACAGCGACGGCGGCATGCCCACCAGCTTCACCTGGTAGGCGAAGTTGGGCTTCAGCTTCCGCGCCCGCAGCGTGCCCTCGAAGACGGGTCCCCGCCCGGCATACCGCAGCACCACATCGGCGTCCGCATAGGAGAAGCTCTCGCGGAACGCCTGGCTGTAGGGCTGGTCGAGCGCGTCGAGCCAGCGGAACGAGGGCTCGGGCTTGCAGGTGAGGGCGGGCGCGGGCCGCAGCCGCACGGTGGCCTCCTCCGCCGTGCCCACGGTGCGGCAACCGGCCAGGGCCAGGGCCAGGAGGGGAAGCGGCAGGCGGCAGCGTGCGAACCGAGGGATGGCTGGTCTCCTGCGGAGCGGGTGTCGCGGACGCGGGCCATAGTGTACCCGTCGGCGGCGGCAATGCAAGGCGGCGAGGCGGCGGGCCGCCCCTCCTCCCTGCGGGCCGCCGCCCGGCTGGAGGCCCCCGGCGCCGCTCCGCCGGGTGCCGGCGCGCCGCCGGGAGAGGCCCCGGGCCAGGCCGGCTCCGCCGGCGAGGCAAGTGGGCCGTTCCACTGCGTCGCTCTACGGGGCTCTGAGGGGCCTTTTTGGGCAAATTCGCGCGCAAGGTGTCCTGGGTCGCGCCGGGCCGCTAGCGTCGCTAGGACGGCATCCTCGTGCGTCTGATTTTTCGGACTTGTAAAGCTATGTGTGCGAGAGCCTTACGGAAGCTCTTCCGGGCCGATCGGGGCCCGGATCGACGTAAGTCGAGGCATGGGCCCGGGGCTCAGAGGATCTTGTAGAGCAGGGCGGCGCTGCGGCGGTCGAGCCGGGTGGCGTCGCTCACCTGGTAGCGATTGCCCAGCACGTCGGTGACGATCACCCGGTGGGGGGGCATGTGGACGATGTTCTCGCTGCGTCCCCGGACGAGGAAGGAGCGGGGGCCGCGGTCGGTCTCCACGTGCCAGTCGTAGGTGCCGAAGTGGCTTTCGAGCTGGTAGACGGCCGTGATCTCGGGGAGGAAGTAGCGACGGTCGATCTCCTGCTCGGCGATGGCCCGCGACTCGCGGTCCAGCTTGCGGAGGTCCTCGATGAGGCCCACCTCGCGGTTGGCCCCGTCGCGCAGGGAGACGTAGTGGCCGGGCCTGGACAGCGGGAAGGAGCACATCACCTTGACCTGGAGGCAGCACAGCTCGTCGGCCACGACGGCTCGGGGCACCCCCTCGGGGGTGCGGAAGAGGCGCACGCGGGCGGGGTCGAGCAGGCGCACCTCGCCGGTCTCCGTCTCGTCGAAGGGCACTTCGGCCCGGTCGGCGTGTTCGTCCATCTCGTTGCCCCGTGTGCCCGCTCATCCGCCTACGGCGGTGATGGCGGAGACCTCGCGCTGCATGTTCACCAGCTTGTAGTAGCGACCCTTGTTGGCCATCAGCTCGTGATGGGTGCCGAGCTCGATCTGCTTGCCGCCATCGAGCACAAGCAGGCGATGGGCGTTGCGAAGGGTGGACAGGCGGTGTGCGATGGCCACCGTGGTGCGGCTGGCGGTGAGGCGTTCGAGGGCCTGCTGGATCTGGCGCTCGGTCTGGGTGTCCACGGCGGAGGTGGCCTCGTCGAGGATGAGGATGCGGGGGTCGTTGAGGATGGCCCGTGCGATGGCCACGCGCTGCTTCTCGCCGCCCGAGAGCCGGGAGCCGCGTTCGCCCACCTGGGTGTCGTAGCCGTCGGGGAAGTTGACGATGAAGTCGTGGGCGTTGGCCGCCTTGGCGGCCCGGAGGATCTCCAGGCGGCTGGCCCCGGGCTTCCCGTAGGCGATGTTCTCCGCCACCGTGCCGCTGAACAGGAAGGTCTCCTGGAGCACCACGCCCAACTGCTCGTGGAGGTCCCTGAGGCGCAGCCTCCGCACGTCCACCCCGTCGATCCGCACCGCCCCGTCGTCCACGTCGTAGAGGCGGCAGATGAGGTTGATCACGGTGCTCTTGCCGGCCCCGCTGCGGCCCACCAGGCCCACCATCTCGCCGGGCTGGATCGTCAGGTTGATGCCGTGGAGGACGGGCTTGTGGGGCTCGTAGCCGAAGGTCACGTCGCGGAGCTCGATCTGGCCCTCGATGCGCTCCAGGGGCACGGGGTCGGGGACCTCGCGCACGTCGGGCTCGCTGTCGATGATCTCGAAGATGCGCTCCGCGGAGGTGAGGGCATGGGAAATCCAGTGGGAGACCCGGATGAGCACCTCCACCGGCCGGCGGAACATCTGGACGAGGAGGGTGAACTCGATGAAGTCGCCCACCGAGAGAGCGCCGTCCAGCACCGCCCGCCCCCCGGCGTAGTAGATGATGATCCCGCCCGCGGTGCTCAGCAGCCCGAGCACGGGGAACACGGTCATCCACATCCGGTCCACGTGCACCCCGGCGCCCCGCAGGTCGTTGCTGCGCGCGTCGAACCGCTGGATCTCCGTGTCCTCCTGGCCGAAGGCCTTCACCACCCGGATGCCGCTCAGCGAGTCGTTGAGCACCGCGCTCATCCGCGCACGCCGCTCGAAGAACCGCCGCAGAAGGGTGAACAGCCGGGGCAGCAGCAGACGCGTGGCCAGCACCAGCAGCGGCACGGGCACCACGATCCACAGGGTCAGCCAGGCGCTCTTGGACACCATGCGCACCCCCACGGCCAGGAGGGTGAGGATGGACATGATGGTCCAGGGCACGGCGTCCACGATGAAGTGCATCAGCTCCCCCGTGTCGTGGCTCACCCGGGTCATCACCGAGCCCACCTGGCGGCGGTCGTAGTAGCGCAGGGAGAGGTACTGGAGCTGCTTGTAGAGCTCGGCCCGCAGGTCGAAGAGCACGTTGTGGCCCACGAAGGCCGACAGCCGGCCGTGGAGCATCATGATGCCCGTAGTGGCCACGTGGGCCGCGGCCAGGCCGAGGAACAGGGGAAAGAGCTTCCACGCCGCCTCCGCAGGGCCCAGCAGCACGTCGTCGATGATCCGCTTGGAGAGGTAGGGCATGACCAGCATGGTCCCTGCGCTCAAGCCCATGAGCACCAGGATGGCCGCCACCCGCCAGGCGTAGGGGCGCAGGTAGCGCACCAGGCGCCAGATGGTCCGGCCCATGCTCACGCAGAAGGGGCAGACCTTCGAGTACTCCAGCAGGGGGCGTCCGCACTTGGGGCAGAAGCGTTCCTCGTCCTCCCCCGTATCCTCGGGCAGGCGCCCCTCCTTGACCAGCTTGTCCAGGGCCCGGGCGGCCGCCCCGAAGTCCCGGGCCTGGGCGTTCGAGAAGCGCACCATGTCCACCGGCTGGCCGCGCACAATGGCCTGGAGGGAGCCCGCTCCCACCAGGTTGTCGATCTTGACCTCCGAGATGTCGGCCAGCGGGAAGTCGCGGCGCACCGTGGCCTCGGCGCCCGATTCCGCCCCCTCGGCCACCGCCAGGGTAAGCACGCGCTCGGCGGCCACGACCAGCCATTCCTCTCCGAACCGGCCGTCCGGCCCGATGTCCGCGCGCAGCGCTACCCGCGGCCGGGCCTCGCCGACCACCTGGCGCAGCTTCTGCTCGACCGCGTTGGGAAGGGGGTGCTTGAGTTGCATAGTCCGGCCCTGGCCCCGCTCGCTACCCTGGGAAAGCCCATAAGATACGCGAAGCGGCCGGGGAGATCAACAGAATTCAGGGGAGCACACGCTGCGGAGCGGAGCCCATAATCATGAGGAAGGGCCGCCTCGTGGGAGGCGGCCCTTCGCGGGATCACGACAGGCGAGCGCCGGGACGCTCAGGCGCGGCGGCGACGCCGCCGGGCCAGGGCGCCCAGCCCCATGGCCAGGAGGGCCATGGTGGCGGGCTCGGGCACGAAGGTGATCTCATCGGCGAAGGAGGCCCACTGGCCGGCGAGCATCACGCTCAGGCGCAGCTCCTCGGTGTGCCCGTAGGGGAACTGCATGTCGGGCACGTCGGCGAAGTTGAGCAGGTCGCCCACCTGGAAGTCGCCTTCGGTCAGGAACTCCCAGTAGTCGGCGTCGAAGGTGAAGTACTCGGAGCCGATGTCCACCAGGCCGGTCGGCCCCGGGGGATCCCAGCGCAGCCGGCTGTTCTCTCCACCGCCGTACTCCAGGCCCCGGAACTCCACCGCCACAGGCCCGGCGTCCAGGTCCACGTCGTCCCAGATCACGGTCCAGTTGTTGTTGCCCGGCGCGGGGTCGGGCACGCCGTCGCCGTCGGTGTCGATGAATATCCAGGACCGGTCGTCGGTGTCCATCCGGAAATCGTAGGTGCCGGTCTCGGGGACGTTGAGGAAGCCGGTCCATCGGACCACGAAATTGTTCTCGAGGTCGCCCCACGGCCCGTAGGCGTAATTGTCGCCGAAGCGGAAGACCTCGCCGCTTTCGGTGAGCACGGGCTGCTCGCCCATGAGGGTGCCCGGGTTATCGCCGCTGCGGGTGTAGTACTGGGCCCACAGGCCGGGCATGATGCCCGTGACGCGGCGCTCGACGAGCCAGTACTCGGGGGGCACGGTCTGGCCGAGGCCGGGGGCCTGGGCTGCGGCTCGGGCCTGGAGCTGGTTCTGGGGGCCGGTGCGCATCTCGGCGAAGGGCTCGACGGAGTAGACGAGGTCGCCGAAGTTGACGCTGAAGCCCGCGGCGTTGGGATTCCGGCTGCTCGCCAGGAGGCCCGGAGAGGGGCGGTAGGAGAACTCCAAGGAGCTGCCGCCGCTGCCCTCGTAGTGGGTGAGCTCGACGGGGTAGAGGCCGTCCTCGGGGATGTGGACGTAGCAGAAGTTGCCGCGTCCGCCGGGGTCGCCGCGTCCGCCGTCGAAGTTGCCGATCACGCGGTCGCCGACGCGCAGCTCGAAGCCGTCGTCGCTGCCGATGGCGAAGGCGTGGTCGCCCTCGGTGAGGTACATGAGGCCGGAGACCTTGGTGGCGTAGTTGTTGTCGTCGCCGCCCGTGCCGCCGGGGATTTCGGCGTTGATGGGGAACTCGCCGCCGCTGCCGTTCTGGTTGTCGCGGTAGTCGAACTCGTTGCTCACCACGATGGTGCCCGCGTCGGGGTGGTCCTTGAGCCACGCCTTGGCCGCGGTGACGCTGCGGATGGAGGTGTCGCCGTGATGATGGACCTGGACGCGGAGGCCGTCGCCAGGAGCGGCGGGGGCTCCGGGCACGAGTGCACCGCCGGCGCTCTCGGGCCCGAAGTCGCCGGGGCTGGGCACCCCGTCGGGCCGCTGGTAGATGTCGTAGTCGAGCTCGGTGCCCAACAGGTCGAAGGTGTCGCTCGTCCAGTCGAAGGTCCGCCATTCGCCTTCGCGGGAGCTCACCTCCAGGCCCCCGCCGCCGTCGCCCTGCCACCATTCGATGGTGATGGGATAGTAGCCCTGGGTGGGGAAGAGGACGGGGAAGGTGTCGTGCTGGGAGGGGATGCCGCCGCCGAAGGGGTACTCCCCGACCACCGTGTCGCCGATGGTCAGGCGGTAGCCGTCGTCGGAGCCGACGGCGAAGGACCGCACGTAGTCGTCGGTGGGCGCGTAGACGTAGCCGGCGAGGGTCACGGCGTACTCCTGGGAGTCGGCGCCGCCATCGCGATAGCTGGGGGCCAGGTAGCCCACGTGCTGGTCGTAGGCGCCGCCCGAGCCGGCGTGGATGTCGGCCCGCTCGATGGCCCGGACGTCGGAGGCGTAGTGGCCGCCGTCGCCGGGGCCCACGCCGAAGCGGCCGTCGGCCGCGCTGAGGGTGCGGATGCTGGTGGTGCTCTCCACGATGCGGGCCGTGAGGCCGGGATCGGTGTCGACGGTGGAGAGGGGGGTGCCGGCGATCTCGATCGCCGGCGTCTCCTGGAGCGTGGCCTGGGTGCTGAAGTAGACGTCCTGGTCATTGCCCGGGCTCTGGCTCCAGATGCGCCGCGTTCCCGGCGGGAAGTTGCTGCCCGCGCCGCCGTGGTCGGTGGGCGGATTGGGCGAGGCGGTGGGGTCCCAGGGCACGTAGGCGGGGTCGTCCCAGGGCACGTCGAGGGAGGCCGACCAGAGGGCCTGGCCGGGCTGCTTCTCATCCTCGGAGTTGGTGGTCAGGAAGCGGCTGCCGGTCTCGGCGAACTGGAAGCCCGCGGGGGCGATGAAGTGGGCCGCCATCCACTGCCCGCCGCTGAACTCCTGGCCGTGGATGTGGAGGAACTGGGGGTCGTCGAAGGGCATCTGGATGGTGCCCGTGTTCGTCCAGTTGTGGCCGGTGACGGCCGTGCCCACGGTCGTGTCGTCGGCGACGGGGCTGTAGACGGTATTGCGGTCGTCGCACTCCACGCGGAAGTCGATGGTGCCCGTGGGCTCGAGGGCGACGGTCGAGTACTCGACGTTCACGTTATCCAGGTCGAGCCAGTTGGTGGCCCCGCCGGTGCGGGCTCCGAAGGCCGCTCGGTTCTCGTAGGGGCCCACGGCGGGGATGGAGCGCTGCATCACCAGGGTGCCCGAGCCCTCGGTGGTGTCGCCGCCCAGGTAGAGCGAGACATCGGCCCGGTTGACCACGGGCACGAACTCGACGATGGCCTGGGCGTGGTCGAAGCCCAGGTCCTCGGGAGCTCCGCCCTCGTTGCCGTGCGAGTAGTCCACCGCGGAGTCGGTGTCGCCGCCGATGTGGCTGCCGTCGTAGTAGACGGTCACCGTCTTGGCGCCGTCGTAGCCGCCGGGATAGGAGTCGAAGCTCAGGGAGATGGACTGGCCACCGGGGAGCTGCCAGCGCTCGGGGTCGCTGTCGCCGGTGGGAGCGCCTCCCGTAGTGCCGTAGTGAGCGGTGTTGAGGAGTGCGAAGGAGAAGCCGTCGCCGAAGGACCCGCCGGAGGCTGTTCTCACCGCCCGGACGTCGAAGTCGGCCTTGATCTTGTTGAAGCCCGTGCCTGTCTCGGTGCGGTCGAAGGCCACGAACTTGCGCTCGCCGCCGTTCTGGTAGAGCACGCGCAGGAAGTCGTCCGCGGCGTCCTGGATGGCGGCCGGCGGCCCGCTGACGGTGCTCACGGTGAAGGGCGTCTGGCTGCCCTGGGTGGGGATGTCGAAGTCGTTGTGGAGGGGCCCGCCGAGGGTCGGTGCGACGGCCGCGGCGAGCACGATGAGAGCGGTTCCCAGCGAGCTGCAACGTCGGATCGAGGTGTCCATCGAGGTGGCTCCTAGCGGAGTCCGGGGGTCGGTGTCAAGCCAAACAAGGGGTGGAAGGCGCAAAAGGCGTGCCGATTTCGCCTCTTTGCCCCCCACCGTCGGCGAATCCGTAAGGCACTATAAGGGCAGCGCTTACGGGGGCGCCGGGGGCCGGGGGCCGGGACCGCCCCAGGCGGCGGCCGGGGCGCATGTTGCTGATTCGCAACGCCTTACGGGCCGGCGCCGCCTCTTTTGCTCTAAGCTGCGAGTGTCCCTGGGCTTAGAGCCCAAGCCTGGTGTTGATGTTCCGCAACGCCGCGCTGCCGAACGTCAACATCCGCCGGCCTCCCGCGGGCCCAGCCCGGGCCGCCTGAGAAGGGGGCCGGGGCGGCTGCGCCGAGGGCCCAGGGGACGGCATGGGGGAGGGGAAAAGGGTTTGACCGGGCCGGGGGCCTCTGCTATAATCCGCACCCGTTTCGTGTCTCCCGACCCCTATCGCGATGCTGGGCCCCATGGCCAAGAAGTCCACGGGATCGGCGCGCACGCGGGCTGCCGAGCTGCTCGACCAGGCGGCCACCGTGCGCATCGATACCACCGAAGCGTACAGCATCGACGTCTCGAACCGGCTGCGCCGCCTGCCGCCGTACCTCTTCGGGCGGCTGAACGCCATGAAGTACCAACTTCGGCGGGCCGGCGCGGACATCATTGACCTGGGGATGGGCAACCCCAACGACCCCACCCCTCAGCCCATCGTCGACAAGCTGTGCGAGGCCGTCCAGGACCCCCGCAACCACCGCTACTCGGTCTCCACGGGGCTGTTCAATCTCCGCCGCGAGGTCGCCGTCTACTACCAGAAGATGTGGGGCGTGGAGCTGGACCCCGAGGACGAGGTCATCGCCACTATCGGCTCCAAGGAGGGCTTCTCGCACATGTGCCTGGCCCTCCTGGGGCCCGGCGACACCGCGCTGGTGCCCAGCCCCGCATTCCCCATCCACGTCTACGCCGTGGCCCTGGCCGGGGCCAACGTGATCCGCGTGCCGCTGAGCGAGGACCAGGACGAGTTCCTCGAGCACATCGTCTACGCCATGGAGCACATCTACCCGCGCCCCAAGGTCCTGATCCTCAATTTCCCGCACAACCCCACGACGATGACGGTGGAGCTGGGCTTCTACGAGGAGGTAGTGCGCATCGCCCGGCGCTTCGGCCTGATGGTGATGAGCGACCTGGCCTATGCCGAGACCACCTTCGAGGGCTACAAGGCGCCCAGCTTCCTCCAGGTGGAGGGGGCCAAGGAGGTGGGCTGCGAGTTCACCACCCTGAGCAAGAACTACTCGATGGCCGGCTGGCGGATCGGCTTCTGCTCCGGCCACCCCGAGATGGTGCGTGCCCTGGCCAAGATCAAGGGCTACTACGACTACGGGGTGTTCCAGCCCATCCAGATCGCGGCCATCATCGCCTTTCGCCATTGCGCGGAGTACGCCGTGGAGCAGGCGGCGGTCTACCAGCAGCGGCGCGACTGCCTGTGCCGGGGCCTGCGGCGCATGGGCTGGGAGGTCCAGCCCCCCAAGGCCACCATGTTCGTCTGGGCCCCCATTCCCGAGCCCTATCGCCAGATGGGCTCGGTGGACTTCGCGCTCAAGCTGATGCGCGAGGCCGAGGTGGCCGTGGCGCCGGGGCGTGGCTTCGGAGAAAACGGCGAGGGCTACCTGCGCGTCGCGCTGGTCGAGAACGAGAACCGCATCCGCCAGGCGGTGCGCCAGATCCGCCGCGCCCTCCAGGTGCGAACCGCCCCATGAGAACTTTCGAAGGCGGCATCCATCCCGAGGAGCACAAGGAGCTGGCCAAGGGCCAGCCCATCCGCGCCCTCGGCCCGCCCCCCACGGTGGTGCTCCCCATGTCCCAGCATCTCGGGGTGCCCTGCGTCCCGACCGTGGGCAAGGGCGACGAGGTGCGGAAGGGACAGGTGGTGGGCGAGCCCGATCCCGAGAATCCCAAGCGGTTCGTCTCCGCCCTCGTCCATGCCTCCGTCTCGGGCACCGTGGCCGCGGTGGAGCCGCGGCCCCACCCGCTGGGCAAGCCGGTGCTCTCCGTGGTCGTGGACAGCGATGGCGAGGACGCCTGGGCGGAGGACCTCCTCGACGAGGCCGATCCCGCGACCCTGGACGCCGACGCCATCAAGGCCCGCATCCAGGCCGCGGGCATCGTGGGCCTCGGCGGCGCCGCCTTCCCCACCCACGTCAAGGTCAGCCCTCCTCCCGACAAGCCCATCGACACGGTGATCCTCAACGCCGCCGAGTGCGAGCCCTACCTCACCTGCGACTACCGCCTGATGGTCGAGAGAGCGGGGGAGCTGGTCGAGGGGCTACAGCTCATCGCCAAGGTGCTCGATGCCCGCGACCTGTGGATCGGCATCGAGGCCAACAAGATGGACGCCTACGGGGCCTTCACCAAGGCCGTCCAGGGCACCGACATCCATGTGGAGCTGTGCGAGGTCAAGTATCCCCAGGGCGCCGAGAAGCAGCTCATCCACGCGCTCACCGGGCGGGAGGTGCCCGCCGGCGGCCTGCCCCTCGAGGTCGGCGTGGTCGTCCAGAACGTGGGCACCGCCCTGGCCGTGCAGGAGGCCGTGCGCTACAACAAGCCGCTGATCGAGAGAGTCGTCGCCGTGACCGGCGACGGCGTCGAGCGCCCGGCCAACCTCCTGGTGCGCCTGGGCACTCCATTGCGGGTCCTGGCCGAGGAAGCGGGCCGGGTGCCCGGCGCCCGCAAGCTGGTCCTCGGCGGCCCCATGATGGGCGTTGCCCAGTATTCGCTCGAGGTGCCTGTGATCAAGGGCACCTCGGGCCTCCTCGTGCTCCGCGAAGCCGAGCCCGTGGCCTGGCGGGCGTGCATCCGCTGCGGACGGTGCGTCGAGGTGTGCCCCATGCGCCTGATGCCCAACGAGATCAGCATCGCGTGCGAGTCGCGCGACGTGGACGCCATCGCCGCCACGGCCATCCTGGACTGCTACGAGTGCGGCTCCTGCACCTACGTGTGCCCCGCGAAGCGGCCCATCGTCCACTGGGTGAAGTTCGGCAAGGCCGAGCTGGCCAAGCGACGGGACGAGCAACAGAAGAAGCCGAAGGCAGGTTGAGCGATGACCCCTCCGCCCGACGCTCCCCCGGAAGCCGCCTCCCCGGAGCCGTCCCAGCCCTTCCTCGTCACCGCCGCGCCCCACGTCCGCTCGGCGGAGTCCATCCCTCGCATCATGTGGACCGTGAACGCGGCCCTGGTGCCTGCGGTGGCCTGGGGCACCTACGTCTTCGGCCTCCGCGCCCTGTGGTGCGTGGCCCTGGGCGTGGGGAGCGCGGTGGCCACCGAGGCGCTGCTCCAGCTCTGGCGGCGGCGGCCGGTGACCGTGGGCGACGGCAGCGCCGTGCTCACCGGCCTGCTGGTCGCCCTCGTCTTCCCCGTCCATCTGCCCTGGTACTGCTTCGTGACCGGCTCGGTGTTCGGCATCGCCGTGGCCAAACAGGCCTTCGGGGGGCTGGGGTGCAACATCTGGAATCCCGCTCTCGCCGGCCGGGCCTTCGTCCTCGCGGCGTGGGCCGCCCTGGCCACCGTGGGGGCAGGATGGCCGGTGCCCTTCCATTACGCTCGGGAGACCCCCGCTCAGGCCGCCGGCTCGGAGGCCGGCCAGGAGCAGGACGCCGCGGCGAGCGAGCCCGCGGTCGACGCGGTGACCGCGCCCACGCCGCTGACCCGGATGGAGGAGGGCCTCCGCGAGCACAAGGACGCCGTCGAGGAGGAGGTGCGCGCCCAGGCCGGCGAAGCTCCTCGCAAGCCCACCTATCCCCGCAGCCCCGCCCAGGCACGCCAGGCCCTCCGCCGCATCCAGGAGGAGCGGGGCACCCCCGTGCACAAGCTCCTCCTCGGCCTGGTGGGCGGGTGCATCGGGGAAGTGAGCGCCGTGGCCCTCCTGCTCGGGGGGCTGGTGCTCATCGCCCTGGGCTACGTGAAGTGGGAGGTGCCGCTCTTCTACATCGCGACCCTGGCGCTGCTGGCCTGGGCACTGCCCGTGCCCGTGGCAGGGGCGAAGATGGCCTACTCGGAGGCCGCGGGCCAGGACGTGGTACGGCAGACGACCTGCCTGGTGTGGTTTGCGGGGCGTCCGCTCTTCGAGATCTTCGCGGGCGGCCTGTTCCTGGGGGCCTTTTTCATGGCGACGGACATGGTGACCTCGCCGGTGACCCGCGGCGGGCTGATCCTCTTCGCGGTGGGCTGCGGGGTCCTGACCGCCGTGATCCGGCGCTACGGCGGCTACCCCGAGGGCGTGTGCTACGCCATCCTGCTGATGAACTCGGCGGTGCCGCTGATCGACCGCTTCACCAAGCACAAGGTGTTCGGACAGAGAGCCTCCTCATGAGCGACGCGGTGCGTTTCCCCCTGGTGCTGGGCATCATCACCCTGTGCTCCGCCGCGGGCCTGGCCATCACCTACAGCGCCACCCGCCGCCAGATCGAATTCCAGCAACGGCTTGCCCGGGACCGCGCCCTGGCCGAGGCCCTGCGCCTGGACATCGAGCCCCAGGAGCTCCAGGACCCCGAGGCGCCGCGGCCCTGGGAGGCCTTCCACTATTCGGGGGCGGGCGACGGGAAGGCGGCCCAGGGCTTCGCCGTCTACCAGGCGACCGACCCCCGGACGGGCCAGCGACTCTACGCCGCCCAGGGCGAGGCCCAGGGCTACCAGAGCCGGATCAAGGTGGTCGCCGCCGTGGACCAGAGCGTGGAGAAGGGGCTCCAGGAGGCCACCATCCAGGCCATCAAGGTGGTGAGCCAGGCCGAGACCCCGGGCCTGGGCAACCACTGCGTCGACGCCTGGTTCCAGGCCCAGTTCCGCGGCCTGCCCGTCCCCATGCTGGAGGTCGACAAGACGGCCCAGCGCCGTCGCCCCGGCGCCGAGGGCAGCGACCAGCAGCCGGTGGCCGCCATCACCGGCGCCACCATCACCTCCAAGGCCGTCGCGGCCGCCACCCGCCAGGCCCTCCAGCGCATCCGCCGCCACGTGCAAAGCCAGAAGAAGAGCAAGCAGGCTCCAAACATGTGACGCCGGCGGCCCCGGCCGCCGCTCGCCCTTTCCCGGACGATGGCGACATGGACGAGGCGACCCTCAAGAACGTGCTCGAGGCCCTCCTCTTCGCGGCCAACGAGCCCCTGACCACCCGTCGTATCCGCGACATCGTGGGCGAGGTCGACGGCCACGCCGTGCGACGCGCCGCAGAGGAGCTCCAGCGCGAATACGCCGAGGCCCGACGGGGCATCCAGATCGAGGAGCTCGCCGGCGGCTTCCGCCTCCTCTCCAATCGCGACTACGCTCCCTACGTCGAGCAGCTCCACAAGCGCGAGACCCACGCCCGCCTCTCCCAGGCAGCCCTCGAGACCCTGGCCATCGTGGCCTACAAGCAGCCCATCCACCGGGCCGACATCGAGGCCATCCGCGGCGTGCAGGTCGACGCCATCCTGCGAAGCCTCCAGGACCGCGGGCTGATCCGCGTGGTGGGGCGGGCCGACGTGCTCGGCCGGCCATTCCTCTACGGCACCACCCGGCGCTTCCTCGAGGCCTTTGGCCTCAAATCCCTGGATGGCTTGCCCGACGTCGAGGAGCTCCACATCCCGTGACCGCCAGGCTCCCCCACAATCCCCGCGTGCTCGCCGCCCCGGGCAACGCCGCTCTCCACGCTGAGGTAGCCGCCCTGGGCGGCCAGCCGCCCTGCGGCGAGTGGTTCGTCAAGCTCGACCGCCTCCCCGCCGAGCAAGCCGAAGCCCTGCGCCGGACCGCCGAGGAGCACGCGGGCGCCCTGGTGCGTCCGCCGGCCTCGGGGCCCGCCCAGGCCATCCTCCGGGTTCCCGCCGAGCGTCTGGGCGCCTGCCTCGATGCCCTCGCCCCTCGGTCCCTGGCCGACGCCGTGCGGGCCACCATCGATGCCTGGCGGCGCGAGCGCTTCACCCTCGGCTGCGGGGGCCAGGCCCTGGAGCTGGGCCGCCGGACCCTGGTGATGGGGATCGTGAACGTGACCCCCGACTCTTTCTCCGATGGCGGGGCCTTCCTCGACCCCGCGGCGGCCATCGAGCACGGCCGGCGCCTGGCCGAGGAGGGCGCCGATATCCTCGACATCGGGGGCGAGTCGACCCGGCCGGGAGCCCAGGCGGTGGACGCCGAGACGGAATGCCAGCGTGTCCTGCCCGTCGTCCAGGCGCTGGCCCGCGAGCTCGACCTCCCCATCTCCATCGACACCTCGAAGGCTTCCGTGGCCGCCCGCGCCCTGGGAGCGGGGGCCAGCATGCTCAACGACGTCACGGCCCTGCGCGGCGACCCCCAGATGGCCGACCTGGCGGCCCGCAGCGGAGCCCCCCTGGTGCTCATGCACATGCAGGGCACCCCGCGAAGCATGCAGGAGGCGCCCCACTACGACGACCTGATGGGCGAGATCCTGGCCTACCTGCGCCAGGGCATGGCCATGGCCCTGGACGCCGGGGTGGGGGAGGAGCAGGTGGCGGTCGACCCGGGCATCGGCTTCGGCAAGACCGTGGGCCATAACCTGGAGATCCTGCGCCGCCTGGCCGAGCTGCGCAGCCTGGGATGCCCCATCCTCCTGGGCACGTCCCGCAAGAGCGTGATCGGGGCCGTGCTCGGACTCCCCCTCGAGCGCCGGCTGCTGGGCACCGCGGCCACCGTGGCCTACGGCATCGCGCGAGGGGCCCACGTGGTGCGGGTGCACGACGTGGCGGCCATGCGCCAGGTCGCCAGGATGAGCGATGCCATGGTGGGCAGGGAGTGGGCGGAGGGGGAGTGACCGGGCCGAGCGGTCACTCGGCGCGCACGCAGATGAGGGTCATGTCGTCGTGCTGGGGGGCTCCCTCCTGGTGGGCGTCCACGGCGTCCACGATGGCCTGGACCGTCTCCTGGGCCGGTCCCGAGGCCTTGGCACGGAACACCCTGGCCAAGGCGCGCGGTCCGAACTCCTCGCCCAGGAGGTTCTTGGCCTCCGTCACCCCGTCGGTATAGAGGCACAGGCAGTCGTCGTGCTCGAGGGCGAGGGTCTTCTCGCGGAGGGCGCTCTCGAAGGCCTCGGCGCCCAGGAGGCCGAGGGCCGGCCCCTTGATGTTGATGGCCCGGGTGCCCGAGAGGCGGGGTCGCCAGATCACGGGAGGGTTGTGGCCCGCGTTGACGAACGTGATCTGACGCCGGGCGGGCTCGACCACGGCGTAGAGCGCGGTGACGAACATGCGGCGCAGCAGGTCGCGGGCCAGCAGGCGGTTGACGTGGGCCAGAGTGTCGGCCGGCGGATGGTCGTTGGCCGCCACCATGCGGAGGACGGAGCGGAACATCACCATCACCATGGCCGCGGGGATGCCCTTGCCCGAGACGTCGGCGATGACCATCCCGCAGCGGCCCCCGGGGAGCTGGATGAAGTCGTAGTAGTCGCCCCCCACCTCGTGGCAGAAGCGGCTGAAGGTGCCAATGTCAATGCCCGGCAACTGGGGCACCTCGGCCGGCAAGAGCTTGGTCTGGATGTCGCGGGCCTGCTGGATCTCGTCCTCTTCGGCGGAGATCAGCGGTCCCGGCTCGGCTGCCTCCTCGGCCTTGCCCGATGGACTGGGCTCGCTGACCTTGCCGTCGTGGATCTCGAACCCCGCCTCGGCGGCCCGGGCCAGGGAGGCCCGGGTGATGGTACGAGTGATGCGCTGGACCTGGGCCTCGGCGGACTGTATGCTCTTGAGGGCCCGGGTGGCGCTGAGCTCGTCGGCCACCTGCTGGAGGTAGTTGCGGATCTCGCGGTTGAGCTCCTCGAAGGAGAAGCCGCCGGAGGATCGTTGGCCCACGGTTTGTCTCCTCGCTTCGCCTCTTCCGTGCCCCGCTGCCCCGCATTATAGTCCGCCCCGGACCTGGGGTCAATTCCGCCCCGCAGGCGCCCTTGACATTCCCCGCGCCATGCCCCACCATGGGACAATGGTGATGAGCAAGCCAGCCGCAGGAATACTCGCCGGTTGCCTCGCCCTGGCGGCCTGCGGCTGCCGCCGGTCGCCGCAGCCGCCGCCCCCGCCGGAGCCCGCTCCCGCGAAGCCGCGCCCCGGGGCCTCGCGCTCCCCCCGGATCCTGGGCAGGCGGGCCACCTTCGATTTCCGCAGTCAGCCCTTGCCCCAGGCCATCTCCCGGCTCGCCCGCAAGCCGGGCGTCGAGGTGGCGGTCTCGGAGTCCATCCCCCTCGACCAATGGGCCACCTATCGGGTGACCCTGCGGATGGCCGACGTGACGGTGCGCGACTTCCTGGACTGGCTGGTGCGGCCCCTGCGGGCCGAATACGCCAGCGAGGCCGGCGGGGCCGTGTGGCTCACCCGGGGCGACGACTTGTTGCTCAGCGAGCCCCTCGGCCTGCGCGTCTACCGCGTGCCCACCTTCTTCGCCGCCGGCAAGCCGGTGCGCGGGGCGCTGAACTTCGCCAAGGAGCAGGAGCACGTGCTGGAGACCCTGCGGGCCTGCCTCCGCTACCTCTTCGACCGCCGGCCCGGCTGTCGCCTGGCCTTCCACGGGGAGCAGGACATCCTGGCGGCGCGGCTCACGCCCCGGGGACACGAGCGCCTGGCCACCCTGCTCGACGCGATGCGCTACGGCATCAAGCCTCCTCCGGCCCCGGAGCCGTCGGCGGCGGAGATACGCCGCCGGCTGGCCGCCCGCGTGCAATGGGAGGGCCGCCGCCGCACCGGCGCACAGGCGCTCCTGGACGCGGGCCAGCAAGCGGGGGTGAACCTGGGCTGGGACCCCGCCGCCGTGGGCCGGGCCGAGGTCGCCCTGCGCCGAGGCACCCATACCCTGGCCGAGGTGCTCGACGCCGTGATCGCGCAGAGTCGTCTCGCACGCTTCGCCGTCGAGCCGGGCCGAGGCATATGGCTCTACGCGGAGGGACAGGAGAGCGACTACCCCCGCCACGGCGCCACCCCCTGGGACCGGGCCGTAGTGCGCACCTACGCGGTGGGGCCGTTGCTTCGCGACGCGGAATCCCCCGAGTGGGTCCTGGAGGAGCTCCGCCGCCGCGTGGACCGCGACCGGTGGGAGAGGGGCCTGCCCGCGGCTGCGGTGTTCATCCCCACGCGCCGGCTCGTCGTGGTGCATCACGCGGAGGGCCAGGAGCGCGTGGCCGACGCCGTGCGGGCCCTCCTGGCGGGCGTCGGGCCGGCGAGCTCAGGAGCTGGCGAACGGTGACCGAGCGAGCCGACGAGGAGCAGACCACGGGCGCAGCGCCTCTCAGGGAGTTCGACCTCATCCGCTGGATTCGCCAGCAGGCCCCCGCCGACGAGCGGGTGGTGGTGGGGATCGGGGACGACGCGGCCGCGGTGGCCGTTCCCGGCCCCGCGGCGTTGCTCACCACCGACCTCCTGGTCGAGGGCGTGCACTTCGACCTGGCCGAGGCGTCGCTGGGCGACGTGGGCTGGAAGTCCCTGGCGTGCAGCGTGAGCGACATCGCGGCGATGGGCGGGCGGGCCTCGGCGGCCGTGGTCGCCGTGGCCGTGCCCCGGGGCTTCACGGCGGCCCGGGGCCGGGCGCTGGCGGCGGGCCTGCTGGCGTGTGCCCGCGAGTTCGGCGTGTGCCTGGTGGGCGGCGACCTGGCGGTGACCCCCGGGCCGCTGGTCGTCTCCGTGGCCATGATGGGCGAGACGGAGGGGCGGCCCGCCGTCCGCCGCAGCGGGGCCAGGCCGGGAGACGTGGTCCTGGTCACCGGCCGCCTGGGCGGCTCCCGCCTCGGCCGCCACCTTCGCTTCCGTCCTCGCCAGGCGGAGGCCCTGGCGCTGTGCGAGAGCTACCGGCCCTCGGCCATGATCGACATCAGCGACGGTCTCGCCGCCGACCTCCACCACATCCTCGAGGAGAGCGGCGTGGGAGCCCGGCTCCTGGCCGCCGAGGTCCCCCTCTCCGACGACGCGCACCGGGCGGCACAGGCCTCGGGGCGCTCGCCCCTGGACCACGCGCTGGGCGACGGCGAGGACTACGAGCTGCTGTTCACCCTCCCCCCCGACCAGGCGGCGCGGCTGCTGGAGCGACCGCCCTTCGACGTGCCCGTGACGCAGGTGGGCACGGTGGTGGCGTCGGGCGCCATCCTCGCCCTGCCCGACGGCTCCGAGAGGCCCCTCGAGCGCTGCGGCTGGGAGCACACGGCGTGACCATCGAGACCCGCAGCCGCGAGGAGACGGTCGCCCTGGGCCGCCGGCTGGGCCGGCGGCTGGCGGCGGGCCAGGTGGTGGCCCTCCGCGGGCCGCTGGGCTCGGGCAAGACCACCCTGGCCAAGGGCATCGCCCTGGGCCTGGGGCTCGACGACGAGCGGTACGTCACCAGCCCCACCTTCGTGCTCGTCCACGAGTATCGCGGCCGGCTGCCCATCTACCACGTCGACCTCTACCGCCTGCACGGTCCCGCCGACGCCGAGGCCCTGGGCCTCGACGAGATCTTCTTCGGCCAGGGGGTCACCGTCGTGGAGTGGGCGGAGCGGATCGACAGCCTGCTGCCTGACCAGCGGCTCGATGTGCGCCTCGAAACGCTCGAGCGAGACCGCCGACGCCTCGCTCTGGAGCCTCGCGGGCCGGCGTTCGAGAGGATGGTGGCCGAGCTGGAGGCGGAGGCTTGCTGACGCCTGCCCCCTGGCGGGGGCCTCTCAGGCGCGTTTCTCGCCCGCCCGTTCCTTCCCGCCCAGCCTCTGGCCCGGTTGCATGGGGTGTCCCCGGAGGAAATCGGCCGCGGCCATGGGCCGCTTGCCCGCGGGCTGGAGGCGGCGGATGGCCAGGAGCCCCTCGCCGGTCTCCACGGCGAGGGTCTCGTCCTGGGCCTCGGCCACCCGGCCCGGCTGGTTCGCGGCCCCCTCCAGGGGCTCGGCCTCGTGGACCACGATGCGCAGGGGGGCGGCGTCGGGCCGGTGCCAGAAGGTGAAGGCCCCCGGCCAGGGGCTCATGGCCCGCACGAAGCGGTCCAGAGCGTCGGCCGGCCGGCTCCAGTCGATCTCACCGTCCTTCTTGCGCAGGGAGGGGGCGAGGGTGGCCGCGCCATGGTCCTGGGGCGTGGGGCTCACGCGGCCGGCCGCCAGGCGGTCGAGCGTGGCGACCAGGAGGCGAGCGCCGAGGCGGGCGAGGCGGCGGCCCAGCTCGCCGGCCGTCTCGCGCGGCCCGATGGGCGTGGCGGCCTGGGCCAGGACGTCGCCGGTGTCCATACCCTCGGCCATGCGCAGGATGGTCACCCCCGTCTGGCGGTCGTCGGCCAGGATGGCGTGGGCCACGGGCGCCGCACCCCGGTGTCGGGGCAGCAGCGAGGCGTGGACGTTGAGGCAGCCGTGGGGGGCGAGGCGGAGTAGTCGGGGGCCGAACTTCTGGCCGAACGCCGCGACCACCATTACCTCCGGGGCTAGGGCAGCAAGGGCGTCCACGAACCTCGCGTCATTGACGTCGGCCGTCTGGCGGAGGGGCAGGCCGAGGGCCAGGGCTCGCTCCTTGACCGGCGGGGCGGTGAGCCGCCGGCGGCGCCCGCTGGGGCGGTCGGGCTGGCTCACCACGCAGGCCAGGTCGTGGCCCGCGTCGGCCAGGGCGTCGAGGGAAGGCACGGCGAAGTCGGGGGTGCCGAAGAAGACGATTCGCATCCAGGACCTTCGGGGAGGGGGGCGGTCAGTACTTGGCCAGGACGTATCGCTTCCACAGGGCCTCGAACTGGGCCATGTCGACCCCGAAGATGTCCTCCATGGCATCCTGCTGGAGCTTGAGCAGGTGCTCCTGGGCCTCCATGGCGGCCTTCTCCAGGTCTTCGCTGCTCTTGATCTCGGTGCCCGGGGAGCCCTTTTCCTTGATGCGGCGCACGAAGTCGCCGGTCTTGCGCCGGCTGCTCTTGGAGCTGGCCATGAACTCGATGAGGCTCCACGCCTGGGAGTAGGAGCCGAGGTCGGTGGGGGGGAAGCGCGCCACCCAGAAGCGGCTCAGAGGCACATACCTCTCGCTCTTGACCATGCGCTTGATCACGCGCCGGGCCATCTTCATCCGCGACTTGGGGGCATAGTGCTGGAACTCGAAGTACTGGGCGAACCCCTCGTGGATCCACAGGGGGATGGCCACCTCCCGCTCGAAGAGCTGGAGGAACACGTGGGTCATCTCGTGGATCAACGTCTGCTGGAGCTTCACGTGGTCCTCCTCGTGGAGGAAGAGCACGATGTCGGGGTCCTGCTTGGTAATGCGGGTGTAGCCGCCCGACATGGCCCCCGTGCCGCTCTTGTGGACGTTGGTGGCGAAGTCGCGGAACTCATCGCGGTTCTGGAACAGGTAGACGTGGCACTTGCCCTCCCACACCACGTCCTTCTCCTCGTCCACCTGGAAGATGGTGCAGAACTTCCCGTAGGCCTTCTCGCACAACCCGCCGTAGCCCTGGCCGATGCGAGGGGAGACCGAGAACTGGACGTCGAAGTGGGGGGTGGAGACCCGGTAGGGGCAATCCTCGCCTCGCGTCACCGGGTACTTCCTCGACGAGGCCGCGGCCGGGCCGCCGGCCAGCCCCACGAGCGCCAGCGCCGCCAGCCACGGCGAAAGATGCGTGCGCATGCTCATCGGCGGGAATCTCCTCCCATTCGAAGGGGCACAGAGCCCTTGGCGTCGTCGTCCTGGGCCTCCGCGGGCTTCTCGCTCTCCTCGTCGTCTTGGTCCTCGTCCAGCTTCACGTCTTCGTAGGCGGAGAGGACGTGCTCCTTCCAGGCCTCCTCGAAGGTGTCCACGGAACAGCCGAAGGCGCCGCGCAGCGCCTCCTCCTGCGACCTGCCGTGCTTGAGCAGGAGGATGAAGCGGCTGGTGCGCTTCGAGCCCCCTTCCTTGCTCGTGATCATGAAGTCCAGCATGCTCCACGACTGGGCGTAGCCCTTGGCGTCCGTGGGGGGGAAGTGCAGCTTGAACAGGTCGCGGAAGGGGTAGTACGTACTGTCCTTGACCATTCGCTTGGCCAGCCGCTTCGAGGCGGCCAGGCGCGACTGCTTGGGATAGTGCATGAACTCGAAGAACTGGGCGCAGCCCTCGTGGACCCATGTGGGAATCCGCACGCTCTTGTCGAAGAGCTGGAGGAACACGTGGGTCATCTCGTGGACCACCGTCTGCTGGAGCTTCACGTGGTCGTTGTTGTGCAGGAACAGCACGATGTCGGGGTCGCGGCTGGTGATGCGGGTGTAGCCGCCCGACATCATGCCCGTGGCGCTGCGGTGCACGTTCTGGGCGAACTGGACGAACTCGTCCCGGGTCTTGAACAGGTAGACGCGGCACTTGCCCCGCCACACGTCGCTGCGCGGCGAGACGTGGAAGATGCTGGCCAGGCGCTTGTAGCCCTTCTCGCACAGGACCGCGTACTCCTTGCCGTCGGACGGGGAGACGGAGAACTCCACTACGAAGTGCGGGGAGACGATGCGGTAGGGCGCGTGCTTGCCCTTGACGACCCGAATCCCTGCGGCCCCATGCCCCGCCAGCACCACGGCCAGCGCCAGGCATGCCAGGAGCGGAGGGCGAACGGCTCTCATGACGCCTCTCTTCCGCTGGGCACGGCCGCGTCGTGCACCCGGATGGTGTCCTGCGGCCCCGCCGCCGAGCGCACCGCGGGCAGGTGCCGGGGCTCGATCCGGGCTTCCACCACCATGTGCTCGTCCGAGCGGCGAGTGCCCAGCACCGTGGCGAATTCGTGCAGGCTGGCCAGCAGCCGACCATTGGTGCAGTGGGCGTGCACGGTCACCCGGGTCTCGCGGCGGGCCACGTGGTCGAGCACGCGGCGGCGAAGCGCCTCCAGGCCCTCGCCATGGAGGGCGGAAACCCGCACGGCATCGGCGGACGACGCGGCGAGCAGCTCCGCCTCGGAGGACGGCTTGGCCACGTCGGTCTTGTTGAACACCAGGATGGCGGGAGTGTCGCCGCAGCCGATCTCCTCCAGCACCTGGCGCACGGTCTCCGCCTGGTGCAGGCAGTCGGGGTGGCTGATGTCCACCACGTGGAGCAGGAGGTCGGCCTCCGTGGCCTCCTCGAGCGTAGCGTGGAAGGAGGCCACGAGATGGTGGGGCAGGCGGCGGATGAAGCCCACCGTGTCGCTGAGCAGGGCCTCCCGCCCGGCGTCGAGGTGCCACACGCGGGTCTTGGTGTCCAGAGTGGCGAAGAGGCGGTCCTCGACGAACGCGTCGGCGTCGGTGAGGGCGTTGAGCAGGGTGCTCTTGCCCGCGTTGGTGTAGCCCACGAGGCACACCCTGAATTCCTCGCGGCGGGCCGCCACCTGGCGGCGCTTGCGCTGGGCGATGGCCTCCAGCTCCCGGCGCAGGTCGCGCATTCGTCGGCCGAAGGCCCGGCGGTCGGACTCCAGTTGCCGCTCGCCCGGGCCGCGCGTGCCGATGCCGCCGCCGTGGCGGTCGAGGTGGCTCCACATGCGGGTGAGCCGGGGATAGGTGTACTCGAGCTGGGCCAGCTCCACCTGGACCTTGGCCTGGCGAGTCTTGGCCCGGGTGGCGAAGATATCGAGGATCAGCTCGCTGCGGTCCACGACCTTCGTCTCGGTGATCTCCTCCAGCGTATGGATTTGGCCGGGAGAGAGGTCGTGGTCGCAGATGATGGCGTCGGCATCGACGGCCTGGCACACCTCGCGCAGCTCGTCGGCCTTGCCCTTGCCCACGTAGGTCCGGGGATCGATACGGGAGAGCTTCTGGGTGATCCGTTCGGCGACGCGGGCGCCCGCGGTCTCGGCCAGCCGCGCCAGCTCGTCCAGGATGTCCTCCCCCCCGTGATCCTCGCCGGGAAGGACCACGGCCACCAGGACGGCACGCTCCTTGCGGACCGAGAACTCCGTGCGCTTGGGTTCGGCCAAGTCCCCGTTTCCTACATGTGGCATATCCCCACGCCAAGCCGGATTATACTGGGCGCCCGGCGGCAAGTCAAGGAAGGCCGGCGGTCCGCGCCCGGCGCCCCGGGGAGCGCCGGCGCGGGCCGATTTTTCGCAAAAAAAACCTTGCAACACTTGTGGGGCCAACTATAATGAGTGCGGGGACATGGCGATGGCTGTTCCATCCCCGGCGAATGGAGGTCCCAAGGCCATGGACAGGCGCTCGTGGCTCACCGTGTGCCTGCTGGGAGTCATCGTCGGCCTGGGGGCGCTGCTGCTGGCAAGCCGCTTGCTGGCCCCCGCCCACGCCCAGGCCAGCGAGGGCCAGACGCCGAACGTGATCGCCATCGCCACCCCGTATGGCGACGAGAGCCTCCTCTACCTGGTCGACACCCAGCGCCAAGTGGTGCTGGTCTATGGATTCCACGAGCCCGGACGCACCGGCATCCTCGATCCGCGCAGCGGCGCCTTCGAGCTGCTGGCCGGGCGTCTGTACCGCTGGGATGCCCTGATGGTCTCCAAGCACGGGGAGTTTGCGCTGCGGGGCATCGGTAGCCTGCGCGGCCCGCGGGTCTACGGCCCGGGGGGCTCCGAGGAGGCCTACAAGACAGGGGAAGCCGTGAAAGAGCCGCGGCGCTGAGAGGCGCCCCAGCCGCCGCACGGCGGCCGATTCGCACAGAAGGCAGGTGAGCGAAGATGCCCGACGAATACATCTCCTTCGACGACGCGCTCCGCGAGCTCCAGATGCAGGAGGCGGAGTTGCGCGCCCTGGTCTCCCAGGGCAAGCTCCGCGCTTTCCGCGACGAGAACACCCTGAAGTTCCGCCGCAGCGACGTGGAAGGCCTCCGCAAGGAGCGGGAGACCGAGCCCACCCTGGTCATGAAGCCCGAGGAGGAGGGCGGCGAGGAAGAAGAGCCCAAGCCCGTCGCCGAAGAGCCCATCGACCTGCTCGCCGACGAACAGCTCGACTACGACGACACCGCCGAAACCATCATCGGCGACACGGGCGAGGGCGAAACGGGCGACGTCGACCTCGACATGGAGGAAGAGGAGCCTGCGCCCGCCCCCGACGAGCAGCCGGGCACGGGCGAGGAGCCCGGCACCAAGGTCCCCACCATCGAGCTCACCCCCCCTCCCGGCGCCGAGGAGCCCAGCCCCGACGAGACCGCGGTGCCCACCCTCGAGATCGGCGAGGAGGGCGAGGAGTCCACGGCAGAGACCGAAGTGCCCACCATGGTGCTCGGCCTGGACGACTACGAAGATACCCAGATGGCCACCGAGGACGTGGCCACCGAGGAAGTCTACATCGACGAGGGCGAGCTGGCCGAGGAGCCGGCGACGGCCGACATCGAGGAGCCGGCCGTGAGCGCCGAGGACGAACGCGAGGCGGAGCGGGCCATCGGCTCCATCACCGCCTCCTCCTCCTACGGGACGGGCGAGCCGCTGGCCATTCGCGAGCAGCCCTCGCCCATGTTCACCGCATTCTCGGCGATCACGGCGCTGATCCTGCTCATCCCCGGCGGCATGTTCTTCTTCTTCCTGGCCACCGGCCAGGTGCCCAAGTGGGATTTCCTCAAGTCGGTCTTCCAGTTCTTCTGGGACCTGCTCGAGGTCGGCGCCCCGAAGTCGTACTGAAGCCACGGCCCGGGCCGGGGGCCGTTCATGCCCTCTCAGCGGCCCTGGCGGCCCAAGCTGTGCGAGACCCCGTGCGGCGGCGATGGCGGCACGTAGCGATGGGGAGGGGAGTTGCGGGACGCTGTCCCCGTCGACACTCCAAGGCATTCCCCGTTCGCCGGCGGGCCGGTTCCGTCGGCAGTTGTCTCCGCTCACACTCCATCCCCGGGCAGAAGGAAGGGAGCCAGATGAGGAGTCCAATTCTCCAGGCAGGGTTGATGGCGCTGGTGGCGTCGATGATCGGCTCGCAGGGCTGCATGCCCTTCTCCAAGTACATGCGCCTCAAGAGGCGAGCCGAGCAGCTCGAGGCCGAATTGCGCCAGAAAGAAAGCCAGCTGGCCGACGACGACACCCTCCTCCAGAGCCTGCGGGAGCAGATGAGGGCCAAGGACCAGCTCATCCAGCTCTACGAGGACAAGAGCAAGGAGGCCGAGGAACTGGCCCGCAAGGCCCGCCAGGAGCTGGACCAGGTCCAGAGCCAGCTCGACAGCCGCCTCCAGGACATCGCGGCCCGGCATCCGGGGGTCGAGGCCGGCCCGGGCAAGCTGACCATCGAGGGCACGCTGCTGTTCGCCCTGGGCAGTGCCGAGGTTTCGCAGAAGGGCAAGGCCCTGCTGCGGGACGTCGCCGAGAAGTTCAAGGGCAGCGACGAGATCATCCAGATCGACGGCCACACCGACGATATCCCCGTCAAGAAGCCCGAGACCGTGGACAAGTTCGGCACCAACTGGGGCCTCTCGGCGATGCGCGCCGCCGCCGTCGCCGCCTTGCTCGCCGACTACGGCATCCCCGGCGAGCGGATGATGGTCCGAGCCTTCAGCAAGTTCCAGCCCCGAGCCCAGGGCAAGACCGACGCCGCACGGCGACAGAACCGCCGCGTCGAGGTCTTCTTCGTCCCTCCCCAGCTGCCCGAGCTGAAGGCCGCCGTCGAGCACGCCCCCGAGCCCATCGAACCGCCGGAGCCAGGCGGCGAAGGCGAGGCAGGCGACGAGGGCTAGTCCCCGCGCAGCGAACCCCCGCGTCGCGGCCCCCGGCCCAGGAAAGGAGCCCGTCCGCATGCGAATCCGTCCCCTTGCCGCTGTCCTGGCTGTCGCCGGCCTGCTGGCTGCCCTTCCAGGATGCCTGGTGCCCCTGAGCAAGTACAGGAAGCTCCAGGAGGACCGCGACCGCGTGAACCAGATGCTGGACGAGAGAGAGAGCGAGCTGGCCGCGGCCCAGGACGCCTTCCGCAAGCGCGCCGAGGACATCTCTCGCGAGCTCGAGCTCTACAAGAAACAGGCCTCCGCCTCCGAGGCCGAGGCCGAGGAGGCCCGCCAGGCGCTGGAGGCCGCGCAGAGGGAGGCCCAGCAGTTCCAGAAGGAGCTGGAGTCCATCGGCGTGGGCACGGTGCGCGACGGGCGGCTGGTGCTCCAGGCCGCGCTCCTCTTCCCCCTCGGCTCCGCACAGCTCTCCCCCCAGGGCCAGCGGGCGCTCGACAAGGTGGCCGACGCCTTCAGAGGCAAGGACGTGCTCATCCAGATCGACGGCCACACCGATACCACGCCCATCGTCAAGGAGGCGACCAAGGAGGCCCACGGCGACAACATGGGGCTCTCCGCCCATCGCGCGGTCGCCGTCTACCGCCACCTGGCGAAAAGGGGCATCCCCAAGGACAAGATGTACGTCCGCGGCTTCGGCCCCTCGTGGCCCGTGGCCAGCAACGCCACGCCGGAATCCAGGGCCAAGAATCGCCGCGTCGAGATCCTGTTCATCCCCGAGTCCATGGCCCCTCGGCCCGGGGGCCAGTAGCCTGCCCTCCACGACCGCACCAGGCCCGCTCGGCGTCCTGCCGGGCGGGCCTGTTCCTTGGGCCGTGGTCGGGTGGTTCAGCCGGAGTCGGGCGGCTGGAGGTCGTAGTCGCGGATCTTGCGGTCCAGGCGCGGCCTGGAGATGCGCAGGAGAGCGGCGGCGCGGCTCTTGTTCCACCCCGTGAGCTGGAGCACGCGGGCCACGTGGCGTCGCTCGCAGTCGGCCAGGGAGAGGTCCTCGGGCATCTCCTCGGGGCTCACCAGGCCGCGCCGCACCTCGCGGGCCAGGTGGCGGGGCAGCAGGCGGGGCCCTACGCCGAGCACCATGGCCCTCTCCAGGACGTTGCGCAGCTCGCGGACGTTGCCCGGCCAGGGGTAGGCCTGTAGGGCCTCGATGGTGGCCTCGTCGACCTCGGGCGGCTGACGGCCCATGTCGCGAGCGATCTCGGCCAGGAAGTGCTCGCACAGCAGGGGGATATCCTCCAGGCGCTCGCGCAGCGGGGGGAGGTGGACCTCGATGACCTTGAGGCGGTAGTAGAGGTCCTGGCGGAAGGCCCCCGTCTCCAGGGCCGCCTCCAGGTCGCGGTTGGTGGAGGCCACCAGGCGCACGTCGACGCGCAGGGGCCGTGTGCCGCCCACGCGCTGGAACTCGCGCTCCTGGAGCACGCGGAGGATCTTGGCCTGGGTGCTGGGCGGCATCTCGCCGATCTCGTCGAGGAAGATGGTGCCCCCGTTGGCCTGCTCGAAGCGCCCCACGCGGCGCTCCACGGCCCCCGTGAAGGCCCCCTTCTCGTGGCCGAACAGCTCGCTCTCCAGCAGGGCCTCGGGCATCGCCGCGCAGTTCACGCACACGAAGGGCCTGGCCCGGCGGGGGCTGAGGGCGTGGAGGGTGCGGGCCACCACCTCCTTGCCCGAGCCGCTCTCCCCCCGCACCAGCACCGTGGCGTCGGTCTGGCTCACGCGGCGCACCAGGTCGACCAGCTCGCGGATGGCGGGGCTGTGGCCCACGATGCAGTGGCGGGAGCCGAGGGTGCGCCGGAGCTGGAGATTCTCCTGGCGGAGGGCGTCGTGGAGGCGGGCGTTGGCGATGGCGATGGCCGCCTGGTTGGCGATGGCCCCCACCAGCTGCACGTCCTCGTCCGAGAAGGCGTCGGGAGCCCGCGGGGTGTCCACGTAGAGCACTCCCAGCCGCTGGTCGCGGACCCGCAGGGAGCAGCAGACCATGGCCCGCACGGCCGTGGCCTCGATGCTCTCCGAGGGGCCGAAGCGGGCGTCGGTCGCCGCGTCGGCGCTCACCAGGGGCTCGTCGCAGCGCAGCGCCTGGTCGATGATCGACCGGCTCAGCGTGATGTCCTCGCCGCCGGCCCCGGAGCCGCGCTGGTGGACGGCGGCGGTGTGCCACCGCCCCGCCTCCTCGTCCCACAGCACCAGGGCCCCCCGCTCCGCGGGCGCCACCTCGAACAGGGTGGTGAGGATGCGCTGGAAGAGCTCTTCGGGCCGCAGGGCGCTGTTGATGGCATTGCCCACGTCGTAGAGGATGGCCAGGCGGCGGGCGTCGGAGGGCAGATGGGTGCGGCGCGGCGTCGCCGCCGGCGCCCGGTCCTCCTGCTCCACGATGTGCACCGATACCGTGGGCGCCGCGTGGGCGTCGAGCCGCTGGACCTCCAGCACCGTGTCGCCGAAGCCCAGCCGGTCCCCCGGCCCCACGGGGGCCGACGTGACCAGCTGGCCGTTCACCCGCGTGCCGTTGTGGCTGTCCAGGTCGAGCACGGTGGTCTCCTCCTCGCCCACCGTGAGCATGGCGTGGCGGCGGGAGACCGACTCGTCGGCCAGCCGGACCTCGGCCCCCGGGCCGCGGCCCACCGTGTGCGCCCCGGGCTGGAGGTCGAAGACCGCCCCACTATCCGGCCCCGCGATGGCTACCAGGCGCCACATGATAATGTCCAGGCTCCAGGCTCCGTGGACTCTGCTGCCCGGCCGGCCCTTCCCGGCTCACTCGCCTCTCGTCTCCACGGCGCGGAGGACGTCGGCCAGGTAGTCCTCCAGCTCGCCTCGGCCCTCGGGGGAGGCCGTCAGCACCGGCCCCCGCGGCCCTTGCCCCCTGCGGGCGAAGAGCAGCGCCGTCCTGGCCCGCGTGCCGCAGGCGGCGAAGGTCGTCTCCGGCAGGGCGACCACCGCGGCCAGGCTCAGCCTGGCGAGCAGCCCGTCGCGCAGCCGCTGGCAGCGGGCATTGGCCAGGATGCCCTCGGGCACCACGACGGCCAGCCAGCCGCCGGGCCGCAGCAGGTCGGCGAAGCGCCTCACGAAGAGGGCCTCCACGGGCTCCGCGGCCCGGGGGCGGGGCACGCCGAAGCCGTAGGGCGGGTTGCCCACGGCCAGGTCGAACGTCCCTGCGCCCAGGCCGAACAGCGGCGCGTCGGCCAGCCCGTCGCAGGCCAGCAGGTGGCAGCCCGGCCCGGCCAGGCCGGCCTCCTTCCAGCGCTCGGCCAGCCGGGCATCGAGGTCGCAGCCCCACAGCTCGGCCTGGGGCAGGCGCCGCCGGGCCTCCAGGAGGAACGCTCCGTCGCCGCACGCCGGGTCGACCACCCGCAAGGGGCCGCCGCCCAGGCCCAGCTTCTCCAGCACGTCGAAGGCGAAGGCCACGACGGGACGGGGGGTGAAGTACTGGGCCAGGCGGGGCGTGGGCTCCGGACGACCGGCCATGGCCGCTTCCTCCTCGGCGCCTCAGAGCTTGCGCAGGGGGGCGTGCTCGAGGGCGTAGAGCCGTTTGCCGCCCCCGCGCATGGCCACCGTGGCGAGGGTCATCTTCTCCGACCGCTGGAGGCCCACGATGCGTCCCTCGCCGTGCTCCTCGTGGCGCACCCAGTCGCCCACCGACAGGTCGGTCCTCGGCCGGCGGGCCTTGGACGCGGGACGGGGCGAAGGGGCGTAGACGCGGGCCCGCCAGTCGGTCTCATCCGTCGCTGTGTTGGCCCCGGCGGGGCGGTCCTGGGGGGCGAAGAGGTCCTCGCCGGCCCCGGTGCCCGCCAGGTGGGAGCGGCTGGCCTCGTCGAACGCCTCGGTGGGCAGCTCGGCGAGGAAGCGCGAGGGCTCGCGCAGCGACGGCGCGTTGTACTGGGCGCGCTCGCACGCTGCGGTGAGCACGAGCCGCTTCTGGGCGCGGGTCATGCCCACGTAGCACAGCCGCCGCTCCTCCTCGACCTCGGCCTCGCTGTGCGAGGAGTTGGCGTGGGGCAGGAGGCCCTCCTCCAGGCCGGTGACGAACACGATGGGGAACTCCAGGCCCTTGGCCGCGTGGAGGGTCATCAGCGACGCGGCGTTGGCCGAGCGGTCGAGGTTGTCCACGTCGGAGACCAGGGAGACCTCCTGGAGGAATCCCGAGAGGTCGCCCTCCGGGCTCTCCTGGTCGTAGGCCGCGGCCTTGGCCAGGAATTCCTGCACGTTTTCCCGCCGCTCCTCGTTCTCCGGCTCATCGAGCCATCCGCGCAGACCGCTCTGGTCGAGCACCCGCTGGATGTACTCGGCCACGGGCCGCCTGGGGGCGGCGCGCAGGCCGGCCAGGAGCCGGGCGAAGGCGTCCACCGCCTTCTGGCCCCGCGTGCCCAGCTGGGGAATCTGCTCGGCTTCGGCCACGGCACGCCCGAGGGGAACGCCGCGAGCCTCCGCCCAGGCCTGGAGGCGGGCCACCGTGCGGTCGCCGATGCCCCGGCTGGGGGTGTTGATGATCCGCAGGAGGCTCAGCTCGTCGCGCTCGTTCGCGCAGGCCCGCAGGTAGGCCAGGAGGTCCTTGATCTCCTGGCGGCCGTAGAACTCGACGGCGCCGACGACGCGGTAGGGCACGGAGGCCGCGACGAAGGCCTCCTCGAAGCTCCGCGACTGGGCGTTGGTGCGGTAGAAGACCGCCACGTCGCGGGGCTCGGCCCCCTCGCTCCTAAGGGCCTGGATCTCAGCCACCACGGCCAGGGCCTCGTCCTCGGCGTCCGCGGCCAGCCGGAAGCGGAGGGGGGCCCCGTCCTCGTTGTCGGTCCACATGTCCCGCTCGTGGCGGAGGGCGTTGTGGACGATCAGCGCGTTGGCGGCGCGGAGGATGGCCCGAGTGGAGCGGTAGTTGCGCTCCAGCTTCACCACGTGGGCGTCGAGGTAGTCGCGCTGGAAGTCCAGGATGTTGCGGATGTCGGCGCCGCGCCAGCCGTAGATGGACTGGTCGGGGTCGCCGGTGACGCACAGGTTGCGGTGTGCCGCGGCCAGCTCGCGGGCGATGAGGTACTGGGCGCGGTTGGTGTCCTGGTACTCATCCACCACCACGTAGTGGAAGCGCCGCTGCCAGCGCTCTCGGAACGCCTGGTCGTCGGCCAGGAGGGTGGCCACGCGCATCAGGAGGTCGTCGAAGTCGAGCGCCGCGTTGGCCTCCAGGGTCTGCTGGTAGGCGGCGTAGATCCTGGCCACCAGCTCGTCGCGATAGGAGGCGGCCTCGCTGGCCAGGGCATCGGGCGGGCGCAGCTCGGCCTTGGCCGTGCTGATGGCATGGAGGGCGGCGGAAGGCCGCAGCAGCTCGGTGCCCAGCTCCAGGCGCTTCATGGCCTCCTTGACGGCGTTGAGCTGGTCGGTGCGGTCGTAGATGGAGAAGTCGCGGGCCAGGCCCGCCTGGTCGGCGGATATGCGGAGCATGGACGCGCACAGGGAATGGAAGGTGGAGACCCAGGCCCCGCGGGTGCCCGCCAGCCGGGCGATGCGCTCCCGCATCTCGCCCGCCGCCTTGTTGGTGAACGTCACGGCCAGGACCCGGTAGGGCTCCGCCCCCTGGGCCACCAGGTAGGCCACGCGGCGGGTCACCACGCGGGTCTTGCCGCTGCCCGCGCCGGCCACGACCAGCAGCGGCCCCTCGGTGTGGGTCACGGCTTCCCGCTGGGCGGGCGTGAGGTCCGCGAGGATGGCGCGGGTGGCGGCCATGGGCGACTGCTGAACAGTATGTGTGTGGCGGTGGCGACGCGCCCTCCGCGGCTACTATAGTGGGCAGCCGGGGCGTAGTCAAGCCGGGCGAGGGGCCACGGGGCGGACCGGCTCGGCCTCCGCGTGCGGCGGCCGCGGCAGGGGAAGTAACAAGGCCGGGCGGCCCGATCGGGCTCTCGGGGCTACGCCCCGGGGGGCGTGCCCATGGTTCGGGGGGGCTCGCCCGGCCAAGTCTGGTGCCTGCGCTGTCGAACGAGTCGCGGGGGCGGCCAGATCTCAGCCGGCGCCGGCGACGTGGACGGCGTCGAAGCACACCGCGGGGGCCACGATGGGCCCGTGGACCTCCTGCTCCTGGCCGATGCCGCGGATGCGGTGGAACACCTCGAAGAGGTTGCCCGCGATCATGCAGTCCTTGACCCGGCCCACCCGCTGGCCCTTTTCCACGAGGAAGCCGAGGCCCACGTTGACGGAGAACTCGCCGGCGAGGACGTTGGACTGGCCGCCGCCGATCACCTCGTCGACCAGCAGCCCGCGGTCGAGCCCCGCCAGGAGGTCGTCGAAGGGCTGGTCGCCGGCCTCCAGCACCAGGTTCGAGGCGTCGGGCCGGGGCAGGGAGGCGAAGGGTCGCGCCGAGTTCGCCGTGGTCTCGGTGCCCATCAGGCCCGCCGTCTGGAGGTCGAACAGGTAGTTGCTCAGCACCCCCCGCTCGAAAAGCGGCGTGCGGCACGATGGCGTGCCGTCGCCATCGTGGGGGGAGCTGCCATCGCCGTAGTCCAGGGTGCCGTCGTCGTAGAGCGAGACCCGCGGGTCGAACACCTGCTCGCCCAGGCGGCCGGCCAGGGGCGACGCCCCCTTCTGGACCAGCTTGCCGTTCACGATGGTCTGGACGAGCTGGAGGAGGAGGGCCATGCCCCGGGCCGTGAAGAGCACGGGGAGGGTGCCGCTGGGAACCTTCCGCTCGGTCTGGGCGGCGCGGATGTCGGCGATCACCTTCCGGGTGTAGCGGTCGAAGTCGGTCACCAGGGCGCGGGAGCTCTCCCCGTCGCTGACCCACAGGATGCTGCCGTCGCGGACCCGCAGGCCGACCAGATAGGCGTCGAAGCCGGTGAGCTCGGCCTCGAGGTCCAGCCCGTGGGTATTGGCCAGGCGCGTGCGGCCCACCCATTTGGCCACCTCGACGCTACAGAGCACGTCGTCGAACTCCGCTCGCACGCGGTCGATGGCCTCCCTGCCCAGGGCGATGCCCTCCTGGACGGGGAACTCGACGATGCGGGCATCGTGCACGGCGACGTCGGCGGGCCGGGCGGAGCCGGGGAAGGCGAAGCGGGCCTCCTGGCCGAAGCGGGCGCTCTCTACCGCGGTTTCCACCAGGTGCTGCGGCTGAGAGAGGTCGGTGGAGCTGGCGAAGCCGATGCGCCCCTCGTGGATCACGCGGAGGCTGACGGCCCGCCGGGACTTGGTGTGGACGTACTTGAGCTCGTTGTATTCGAAGTCGATGGGCCGCGATTCGCTTTCCTCGAGGTACACTTCGGCGGCGTCGGCCTGGCGGGCGGCGGCTTCCAGCAGCGTTTCCACCACGGTCAGCGCCCTCCCACCAGGCAGTTGCGGATACGGATGTGCGGGGCGCCGGTGGCCACCCGCAGGGGGCTCTGGCCGTTCTTCCCGCAGCCGCCGAGGCCGCCCAGGAACGTCAGGTCGTTGCCCACGGCGTCGATGTTGGCCAGGGTCTCGAAGACGTTGCCCGTGAGCACCACCTCCCGCACCCGCTCGGCCACCCGGCCGTCGCGGATGAGGAAGGCCTCCTCGGCGGAGAAGGTGAACATCTCCATGTCGGTCTGCCCGCCCAGGGAGCCGCGGGCGTAGAGGCCCTCCCCGGTGTCGGCCACCAGGTCGGCGAAGTCCCAGTCCCGGGGCTCGATGTAGGTGTTGGACATGCGGACGATGGGCTGGTGCTCGTGGCTCAATGCCCGTGCATTGCCCGTGGGCTCCTCGCCCATCTTGGCGGCGGTCTCGCGGGAGTGGAGGCGGCTGGCGAGCTTGCCGTCCCGGATGAGATAGGTGGTCCGGGCCGGCGTGCCTTCGCTGTCGTAGCGGTAGTGTCCGGCCAATCCCTCGAGGGAGGGGTCGTCGACGATGGCCAGGTGGTCGGGGGCGAAGCGGCGGCCGAGCTGCATGGTCTCGCGCAGGCGGGGGTTCTCGTAGAGGAAGTCGGCCTCGCTGAGGTGGCCGAAGGCCTCGTGGGCGAAGACCCCGGCCAGCATGGGGTCGGCGATCACGCTGGTGCGGCCGCCTTTCACCGGCTCGGCGGCGAGGAGGGCCACGGCCCGCTCGGCCACCGCCTCGCACTCCGCCTCGAGGCCCTGGCAGCTATCGAAGCCCCGCAGGTCGCCCACGCTCTTGTGGGCCCGCTGGACGTTCATTCCGTCGCGGGCGATGGCGGCCAGCACCATGCCGCAGAAGACCTGCTCCTCCTCGATGGCCGTGCCCTCGGTGGAGACGAAGGTGGTGTGCACCGCGGTGTCGCGGTAGCGGACGTTGGAGGTCTGGACCCCCTCGCGGCCCAGGATGCGCTGGTTGTAGGTCCGGCAGAGGGCCTCCTTGTCGGCCAGGGCCACCCGACGGGGGTCGACCCGGGGACGGGCCCGCAGGGCGTCGCGGACGGGAGGCACGGGGGCCAGGCGGCTGTCGGTGCGTCCCACCATGGCCGCCTGCTCGCAGGCCAGGCGCACGTAGCGGGGCAGGTCGGCCATGTCGTTGAAGGAGGCGAAGCCCCAGCCGCCGCGCACCAGGGCGCGGACGCATCCGCCCACGGCGGTGAACTCGGAGATCTCCTCGAGCTCGCGGCCCACGTAGGACACGCGGGTGGTCGCGCGGCGTTCGGCGCGGACCTCCGCGTAGTCGGCGTCGGCCAGTTCCAGGGCCTTCTTGATCTGTGCGTCCATCGCCTCTGGGGGCTCAGCCTTTCTCGCCCTGGGGGTGGTGCGGCGCGGCCCCCCTGGGCTGGGGGCTGGCGGCACGGGCGGGTCGGGGGTCGAGGGGAAAGGGCATTGGCGGTCCGGCTGGCTCGGGGCGGCCGGGCGGGAGCTGTGGCCCGGCCGTCGTGGCGTCCTGCTCCCGCTCAGGGCTGGGTGTCTTGGCGTTGGAGCTGGTTGAAGCGGGCGGCGAGGCGCGACTTGTGGCGGTCGGCGGTATTCCTGTGGAGGACGCCTCGGGAGACGGCCTTGTCGAGCATTCGGACGGCCTCGCGGAGGGCGCCTCGGGCGGCCTCCGCGTCGCCGGAGTCGAGGGTGGCGAGGAACTTCCTGACCCGCGTCTTGACGGCGGACCTCACGGAGCGGTTGCGCTGTCGCCGCTGGGCGCTCTGGCGCATTTGCTTCTTGGCGGACGGGCTGGTGGGCATGCAGGGTCTCCGCAGGAGGTGGTGAAGGGGAGGCTCAGCCGGCGTCCTTGGCGCCTTGCTGGTAGAGGCTCTCGATCTTCTGGGACACGTCCCTGAAGTTAATGTCCAACTCGAAGATCTTCTTGTAGGCATCGAGGGCCTCGGCCAGGCGTCCCTGGCTCTCGCGGGCCTCGCCCAGGGAGTAGAGGACCTGCTTGGACTGCTCGTCGACGAGGCTGGCCCCGCTGACCGCCTTCTCGAACTGCTCGACGGCCAGGTCGATGAGGCCCTGGTGGCGGAAGCACAGGCCCAGGCGGTAGAGGGCGCCGCGGCGGGTCTTGGGGTCGCGGGAGGCGTGCTGGTACTGGACCGCGGCCTCCTTGTACTGGCCCCGCTGGTAGAGGATGTTGCCGAACGTGTAGCGGGTGGGGAGGTCCTGGGGGCGGGCCTTGACTCGCCTCTGGAACTCCTTGAGGGCGGCGTCGCTTCGCTGCTGGCGGACCTCCTTGAGGCGCTCCTCGTCGCCTTGCTCTTCGAGGGTGCGGATCTGCTCGTCCATCTGGGCCAGCTTGAGGTCGCCCAGGCGCTCGGTGACCAGGAAGTTGGTGGGGTCGATCTCCTGGGCCTTCTGGTAGTAGCCGCGAGCGGAGTCCCAGTCCTTGAGCATCCTGTAGTAGTCGCCGACCTGGATGATGAGGCGGGTGTTCTTGGGGTCCTCGGCCAGGTCGTTCTTGGTTCTTTCGATGGCCCCCTCGATGTCCTCGCGGGTGCGGATGTCGCGCTGGCTGTCCTCCAGGGACTTGGCCTTGGACTCGTCCTTGAGCACTTTTCGGTAGCCTCCGCGCTGGCCGGCCTTGTCCCATCCGCCCTCCACCATGGAGCGTCGTGCCGCGATGTCGCGGAGCATGTGCTCGGCCTCGCGGTCGCGGGGCACGAGCCGGAGAATCTGCTCGTAGGTTTCGGCGGCCTTGGGCAGTTGCTCGGTCTGGAGGTAGAGGTCGCCGAGGTCGCGCAGCGTGCGCACGTGGAGCCGTCGGCCGAGGAAGCCCTGGGCGGCGCCGTCGTGGGAGACCACGTTGTTGTTCACCAGGATGGCGGTTTCCAGCAGTTCGGCCCGTTCCGCGGCCTTGGCCAGGATGCGGAGGACGTAGGAATTGTAGGGGTCTTTCTTGAGGAACATCTCGCAGGCGGTCATGCACTTGTCGTACTTGCGCACGAGGAGGAAGACGAGGGCGGCGACCAGGGAGCCGAGGCCCTTGATCCAGCTCGCGGGGCTGGAGCTGGTGATGCCCAGCTCCTGGAACTTGCGGACCTCCACCTCCCGCAGCTTCCGCCGCGAGTCCGTATTGTCGGGCTGGAACTCCAGCAGTTGCAGGTAGAGGTCGATGGCGTAGTCGTAGTTGCCCCGCTCGGCGGCAACTTGCGCCTTATCCAGCAGCTTCGTTGCGTCCACGACTGCCTCCTCGGGGCGATACGGACACGGCGACGCCTATGGCGTGGGGCCCGACCGACGTGCTCACCCTCGCTACGCCCCAACTATAGCAAACGCCCCCTGGGATGTCAACCGCAAGATGCTCCTCGGCCCGCTTGCTTTGCCTCCTGCGGGGCGCTATAATCCTGGCAGTATCGACCCCTTACGACCCCAGGCGAAGCAGGCCGTGAAGCTCACCGCCTACCCCGACCCCGTGCTCCGGCGCCGGGCGGCCCCCATCGAGGAGATCACCGACGAGGTGGTCGAGAGGGCCCAGGCCATGCTCCGGCTGATGTACGAGACCCAGGGGGTGGGCCTGGCCGCGCCCCAGGTGGGCTGGCCGGTCCAGTTGTGCGTCATCAACCCCGACCCCCGCGACCGCTCGGGCGAGATGGTGTGCGTGAACCCCGCCATCGCGGAGGCCCGCGGCGAAGTGGTGGCCGAGGAGGGCTGTCTGAGCCTGCCCGAGGTGCGGGGCAACGTCCTGCGGTTCGCCACCCTCACCTGCCGATGGTACGACCTGGAGGGCGAGCGGCACGAGACCCAGGCCGAAGGCCTGCTGGCCCGCATCTTCCAGCACGAGATCGACCACCTCCAGGGACGGCTGATCATCGACCGCATGACGCCGGCGAGCCGTCTGACGGCAAGGGCCCGCGTCCGGGAGTTGGAGCGCGAGTGCGAGTCCCCATGAGCCCACTGGCAGTGGTCTTCCATCTCCATCGCGGCTATCCGGTGTGGGCGTTCTTCGCCATGCTGGCGGTGTGCGGCGGCCTGGTGGTCTACTTCTACCTCAACAACGCTCGGTCGCTGCCCCGCTGGTATTTCAACCTCCTGTTCGGCCTCCGCATCCTCATCGTGGTGGTCCTGCTGCTGTTCATCTTCCAGCCCCGGCTGGTCTTCAGCCGGTGGCTGGCCCGCAAGCCCACGATGGTGGTGCTGCTGGACGCCTCGCAGAGCATGAGCCACGCCGACGACCCGCAGACCGGCCGGCGCTTCGACCTGGCCCGCACCAATCTCCAGGGCAGCCGGTTCCTGGACACCCTGGAGGACCAGTTCCGGGTGGAGCTGTTCGCCTTCGCCGCGGCCCCCGAGCGGGTGGCGGAGGACGAGCTGGAGGAGCTGGAGGCCGACGGGGAGCGCACCGACCTGTGGACCGCCTGCGACGCCAGCCTGCGAACGGCCAAGGAGCGGGGCACCGTGGCCGGCATCGTGGTCCTCACCGACGGGGTGGACAACAGCACCCACGCCCCGCTCGAGCAGCTGCCCGACCTGGGCCTGCCCGTCCACACGGTGGGCTTCGGCCTGCGCTTCGAGGAGCAGAAGGACGTCCGGAACATCGAGGTCCGCCACGTGGAGCACGACCACTTCGTGCCCAAGGACAACGCCACGGAGATCAAGGTCACCCTCCTCGCCCAGGGCTACCCCCGCCAGGCCGTGCGCGTGGTGTTCCGCGACGAGAAGAAGGGCGAGGAGCTGGCCGCCCAGCGGGTCACCCTCCCCGCCGGCGACGAGCCCACCGAGCTCACCCTCGAGTTCACCCCCCGCGAGGTGCGCCGCATCGACGGCGCCGTGGTGGTGCCCCACCTGGACGACGAGGCGATCCGCAACGACAACGCACGGCCGGTGACCATCAACGTCACCAAGCCCCGCATCAAGGTCCTCTACATCGAAGGCCTGCCCCGCCAGGAGGGCAAGTGGCTGCTGCGGACCCTGGAGCAGGACCCCAACGTGGACGTCCTCTACCTGGTGAAGACCCGGGCCGGCCGCTTCCTCCAGGTGGGCAGCATCAAGGGGATCACCCTGGACGGCATCCCCGACAAGCTCCAGGTATGGAAGCGGTTCGACGTGATCATCCTCGGCGACCTGGACAGCAATCACTTCCCCCGTCCGCAGCAGCTGGTGGACCTCAAGGAGGCGGTGCTCGAGGGGCGCGGCCTGCTGCTCATGGGCGGCCAGTCGGCCCTGGGGCCGGGCGGCTACGGCAAGAGCCTGGGCGGCGAGACAGGCCCCGTGGAGCTGCTCTCGCCGGTGGAGCTGGGGCCGCGGACCATCGGCCAGGTCGACGAGCCCTTCATGTGGCGACTCACCGACGACGGCCAGGTCCACCCCATCTTCTCCGCCATCGTCCGCTTCTTCCCCACCCGCGACGGCCCCGCCGAGGTGCCCCTCCAGCAGAAGCTCGCCGGGTGCACGGGCGTGGGCCCGCCCAAGCGCCACGCCACCGTCCTTGCCGTCCATCCCTCCGCGCGGGGTCCCGACGGCAAGCCCCTCACGGTCATCGCCACCATCGACGCCGGCACCGGGCGGTGCATGGTGGTCACCGCCGACACCACCTACCGCTGGTACCTGCCCAACCGGGCCCTGGGGCGCGAGAGCCCCTACGTGCGCTTCTGGGGCCAGGCCGTGCGCTGGCTGGCCGGGGAGCAGGTCAAGCGCGAGGAGAAGCCGGGGCTCGACGCCTTCCTCAACAAGGCCAAGTACGAGCTCCACGAGGACGTCCACCTCCTGGCCTACGCCTACGACCCGCAAGGCCAGGCCACGTCCGAGGCCACGGTCCACGTGTCGGTGATCGACCCCTCGTCGCGCCGCACGAAGCTCACCTTGCGGCCCGTGGAGGGCTCGCCGGGCGAGTACCGCTGGCAGTTCCGCCCCACCTCGCCGGGGCGCCACGAGGCCGTCTTCCGGGCCTACCTGGGGGCCGAGCCCCTGGGCGAGAGCCAGACCATTCCCTTCAGCGTGGCGGCGCCCAACCGGGAGATGGAGGACCTGGCCCTGCGGGCCGACGTGCTCAAGAAGATCGCCGCCGCCACCGGCGGCCGCTACCACTCCTGGTTCGGCCTCAACGAGCTGGCCGAGAGCCTGGCCGCCGAGCAGGTCCGCAAGCACGAGCCCGTGATGGTCAAGCTCTATCACGGCCCCGCGTTCCTCATCTTCTTCATCCTCGTGGCCGCCGGCGAGTGGTACCTGCGCAAGCGCATCCAGCTCGCCTGAGCCGCCAGGCAGGCCGCGGGGCCTGCCCCGCCACCAGGACCGACGCCATGAGCCGCTACTTCCCCATCAACCTCTCCCTCCACGGCTGCGAGTGCCTGGTCGTGGGCGGCGGGCCGGTGGCCTGCCGCAAGGCCAGGGCCGCGCTGGCCTGCGAAGCCCACGTGACCGTCGTCAGCCCTGCCTTCTCCCCCCAGGTCGCCCAGCTCGAGGGCGTGCGCCTCGTCCAGAGGGGCTTCGTGGAGGACGACGTGGAGGGGGCCACCCTGGTCTTCGCCGCCAGCTCGGACCCCGACGTCAACCGCCTGGTGGCCCGCGCCGGGCGACGCCGCGGCGTGCTCGTGAACGTGGCCGACACCCCCGAGCAGTGCGACTTCATCCTCCCCGCCACCGTGGCCCGCGGGAGCCTGGTCATCAGCTTCTCCACCGGCGGGGCCGCTCCCGCGCTGGCCCGGCGGCTGCGCCGCCAGTTCGAGCAGCAGGTGCCCCAGGACTACGCCCGCTACGTGGCCCTCCTGGGCCAGCTGCGGCCCCGCGTCCTGGAGCAGGTCGCCGACCCCGCGGCCCGGCGCGACATCTTCCGCCAGCTCGCCGACGAGCCCGCCTACCAGCTCTTCGCCGAGCAGGGCGCGGAGGCCCTCCGCGCCCTGGCCCGGCGCCTCGTCGCCGAGGCGCCCTGAGGGCCGCGCCGCATCCGCCAGCGGCCGGTCAGCAGAAACCGTGCTCTCGCAGGAAATCCTCGGTGAGCCCGCCCTGGCCTCCCAGCAGCCGCGCCACGTAGCGGGCCAGGAGGTCCACCTCCACGTTCACCGCCTCCCCCACGCCCTTGGTGCCCAGGGTCGTCTCGCCCAGGGTGTAGGGGATGAGCGCCACGGAGAAGCCGGTCGGGGCCGCCTCCACGACCGTGAGGCTCACCCCGTCGACCGCCACCGAGCCCTTGGGCGCGATCAGCGTCGCCACCTCCGCCCCCACACCCACCCGCAGCACCGTCTGCTCGGGCTGGCGCTGGCGGGCCTCCACCGTGCCCACGGCGTCGACGTGGCCGGCCACGAAGTGGCCGCCCAGGCGGTCGCCGGCGCGGAGGGCCCGCTCCACGTTCACCCGCGCCCCGGGCCGCAGGCGGGCCAGGGCGGTGCGGCCCATGGTCTCGCCGATGGCGTCGAACGACGCTCGCGAGCCGTCCAGCTCCGCCACCGTCAGGCACACCCCGTCCACGGCGATGCTGTGGCCCGGCTCCACCCCCTCGGCCAGGGCTCCCAGGTCGAGGGTCAGCCGCCAGACGTCGCCGCGCCGCAGCTCGGCCACGGGCACCATGGCCTCGATGATTCCGGTGAACATGGCGGCCTCCGTGCTGCGGGGCATTCTAGCGGCGGCGGGGGCCCCTGTCAACGGCGGCGGGGCGGGTCCGGCCAGGCTGTTGACAGGGCGCGCGGGGGCATGTAGAATTCCTTGCCGACCGTTCGCGGGGGAGCAGCCTGGGAGTTGCGCCATGCCGGTATGGGGCGACCGCGAGATCACGTGGCGACAGATCGTGCCCCCGGTGCTCATCGCCGTCGCCCTGGTGTGCATCGGCCTCACCTTGCGCGGCTGCCTGCGGCGGGGGCAACGCCACCTCGGGGTCGACACCCAGTACGACTTCTACGTCGCCCAGCTCGATGCCCCCAACCCCGCCGCGGTGGCCACCGCGGTGCGCGAGCTGGGCAAGCTGGGCAAGCCCGAGGCCATCCCCCTCATCCGCCCCAAGCTCGACAGCGAGCACCCCGAGGTCCGGGGCGCCGCCTGCGCCGCGCTGGGGCGCCTGGGCGACGAGGACTCCCTGGCTACGCTCCGCGAGCGCCTCGGCGACGCCCACCCCGCGGTGCGCGCCGGGGCCGCCGAGGGGCTCGCCGCCGCGGCCGACGAGCGGGCTCTCCCCGCCCTCCTCGACATGCTGGGCGACCCCGAGCCCCGCGTCCGCCACGCCGTCGTCCAGGCTCTCGGCGAGATCGGCGACCCCCGCGCCCTCGAGCCCCTGAAGGCTCTCCAGGAAGACCCCACGGCCGGGCTTTCCAGCCAGGAAGCCCAGCGGTGGGAGAGCCGCATCCAGGCGGCCATCGACCAGGCGGTCGAGAAGCTTCAGGCGGCGCAATAGCCTGCGGGCGGCCCCGACCCGCTTGCCCGCGCCGTCCCGGCGGAGGCCCGGGGCCGCGGCGGCCGGGGGGCGCCGCGAGCCGCCGGGCTGTGCAGGGAAGGTGCCGAAACCACGAGACATGCGGCGTCGCGACGGGGCGGCGGGCCGCCAGTTTTCCACAATCGGGGGGCAGGGGCCCGCGCGGGGGGCGGCGGACGGTCGTGTTGGATTCCACTTCACGGGTTTTCCACACGTTTTCCACACCCCCGCCTCGCTCTGTGCGTAACGCGATGATATCGTGTGGCTTAGCGGCATGAAAGGGGGTTATCGGGCGCCGGAATTCGCCGCGCTACGCCCCATGGCGAGGCGCTAGCGGGGACCCCGACCCCGCGACGGTCCGCCCGTGCCAGAGAAGTGCACAGGTTATCCACAATGCTTTCGCAAGCCGAGGCGCCGCCGGCCGGCCGACCGCCGCTCGCCGCCCCAGGGGGAGGGCCTGATGGCCGCTAGCCTGGTGATTCGGGGCGGTCAGGTGCTCGATGGGCTGGGCGGGCGGCCCGTGCGGGCCGACGTGGCGGTGGCGGGCCAGGCCATCGTGGCCATCGGGCAAGACCTCGATACCGGCGACGCCGAGGTGCTCGACGCCGGCGGCTGCGTGGTGGCTCCCGGGTTCGTGGACATCCACGCCCATGGCGACGTCTACGGCCTGGCCTGCCCCGGGGCCGCGGCGCGCCTCCACGAGGGCGTGACCGCGGAGCTGGTGGGGAACTGCGGCGACTCGCCCTTTCCCCAGACCGACGAGATGCTCGCGGAGCGCGCCGGCGACGCCGGGCGTTTCGGCGTGGCGGTCGACTGGCGGACGCTGGACGACTTCGCGGCTCGCCACCAGGCGGTGGGCAGCGCCATCCACCGCGGCTCCATGGTCGGCCACGCCACCGTGCGAAGGGCCATCATGGGCGAGGTGGCCAGGGCCCCGTCGCCCGACGAGCTCGATGCCATGGCCCGGGAGGTCGAGACGGCCATGGAGGCGGGGGCTTTCGGCCTCTCCTCGGGCCTCATCTACGCCCCGGGCATGTACGCCGACCGGGCCGAGCTGGAGGCCCTGTGCCGGGTGGTCCGCCGCCGCGGCGGCTTCTACTCCTCCCACCTGCGCGACGAGGGCCGGGAGGTGGAGGCCGCGGTCGAGGAGCTCATCGCCGTCGGCCGCCGCACCGGCGTGCGCCTCCAGTACTCCCACGCCAAGGTGGCCGGGCCGAGGAACTGGCACAAGGCGGACCGCGTGATCGGGCGGCTGAAGGACGTGCGCGCCGGGGGCCTGGACATCGCGTGCGACCGCTATCCCTACGCCGCCTCCTCGACCAGCCTCTCCGCCCTCCTGCCCGGCTGGGTGCGGGAGGGCGGCGAGGCCATGTTCCGCCGCCTCGCCGAGCCCCACAGCAGGGCACGCATCGTGGCCGAGCTGGAGGCCGTGCGCCGCACCGAGGCCGACTGGGAGCGGGTGCTGCTGGCCCGGGCGGGCGGCGAGCGCTGGCGCCACGCCGAGGGCCGCACGGTGCGCCAGGCCGCCCGCGAGGCGGGCATCCGCCCCGCCGATCTGGTCGTCGAGCTGCTCCTGGCGGGCCGGGCACGGGCCTCTATCGTGCTCTTCTCCATGCGCGAGGAAAACCTCTTGAAATGGCTGCGCCTGCCCTTCGTGGCCGTCGGCTCCGACGGGGCCACGCGGGCCATCGACGGCCCCACGGCCGAGGGCAAGCCCCACCCTCGCAGCTACGGCAGCTTCGCCCGCTTCCTCGGACGCTACGTGCGCGAGCGGGGCCTGGTGTCCCTGGCCGAGGGGGTACGGCGGATCACCAGCTTGCCCGCGTCCTGGATGGGCCTCCGCCGCCGGGGCGTGCTGCGGCCCGGGGCCTTCGCCGACGTCACGGTGTTCGACCCCGCGGCCATCGCCGACCGGGCGACCTACCAGCATCCCCAGCAGTACTCCGTGGGCGTGCGCCACGTGGTCGTCGACGGCCGGGTGGCGCTGGCCGCGGGCCGGCCCACGGGCGCGCTGGCCGGCCGGTTCCTGAGGCGAGGCAGCGAATGAGCCGTCCCCGCATCGGGCTCAACTGCGACGTGGCCTGCGACGGGAGGGACCGCCCCCCGACGCTCAAGCTCCGCGCCGACTACGCCGACGCCGTGGCCCGAGCGGGCGGCTTGCCCCTGCTCCTCCCGACCCCGGCGGGGGACCTCGAGGCCTGGGCCGCGGCCTGCCTCGACGCCGTGGACGGCCTGGTGCTCACCGGGGGCCGCGACTACGACCCCCGCCCCTACGGCCAGGAGCCCCACCCGGCCACCCGGCTGGTGGCCCCCCGACGGGAGGCCTTCGACCCCGCCCTGGCCCACCTCGCGCTCCGCCGGGGCCTGCCCGTGCTGGGCATCTGCGGGGGCATGCAGCTGCTCAACATCGTGCTCGGCGGCGACCTGGTCCAGGACCTTCCTCCCCGCCCCGTGAGACACAGGGCGCCCGGGGAGGCCCGCTGCCACGAGGTGGCGGTCGAGGCGGGCAGCCGCCTGGCCGCCATCGTGGGCGAGGGGCGGCTGGAGGTCAACAGCTCCCATCACCAGGCTCTCGGCCGGGTGGCCGAGGGGCTGCGCGTCGTGGCCCGGGCGCCCGACGGGGTGGTCGAGGCGGTGGAGGGCACCGGGGCGGCGTTTGTGCTGGGGGTCCAGTGGCACCCCGAGCGCCTCGCCTCTCGGGCCGAGCAGTTGGCACTGTTCAGGGCATTGGTCGAGGCGGCCGGGCGGGGCTTCAGCGCGGCGGGCCGATGAGGCTGCGCACGTGCTGGCTCCAGGAGAGGTAGGCGGGGCCTGCGCTCATCTCCACCAGGCGGTCGCGGGTGGCCCGCAGGTCGGCCAGGGAGGGCTCCTGGGGCGGAATGAGGCGCACGAGGGCGGCCACGTAGCAGGCCGTCCGGTCGGGGGCCTGGACCACGGGGCACAGGTGGCCGGGCCTGAGGCGGAAGACCGCGCGGTTCAGCTCCGGCTGCTCTCCCAGCTCCTCGAAGGACGACGGCTTGTCCCTGCCCGCGCCCTGGGGGTAGAGCGTCTGCGGGGCGCTCACCAGGACGGGCCGGGGCAGCTCGGCGGTGAGGGTCTGCTTCTCCACGGCATTGCGGAAGGCGTTGCGGCGGTCGGCGGCTGCCTCCAGCGCGGTGGCGATCCGCTGGCGCAGCCTGCCCGCGGCCTCCAGTGCCCGGTCGACCGCCCTGGCGTCGCGCCAGTCGGACTTCACCTCCTGGCGCACCTCGTCCAGCGGGCGCTGGCGGCCGGGCAGGAGCTCGAGGCGTCGGAGGATGCACGCCCCCCGGTCGCCGAACACGGGGCCTGCCAGGGCGCCGTCCTGGGCCTCGAACGCCTTGTCCGCCAGCTCGGGCGCGGAGCCCACGATGCGGAACCGCTCGGTATCGCGGTCGAAGGGCGGCACGGGGGCGAACTGGAGGGGGCTGTGCTGGTCCGCGTAGGCCTCCAGGTCGGCCTCCTCGCCCTGCTGGCGGAGGGCCGCGGCGGCCTGCTCGAGGAGCTGGCGGGCCTGGTCGCGGGCCTTCTCCGCGTCCTGGTCGAGCAACTGGTAGGAGACGGCCAGCAGCTCGGCCCGCACGCGCGGGGGCACGCGGTAGGCGTCCTGGCGGGCCTCGTAGGTCTGCTCGATATTGGCCTCGGTCGGCTGCTCGTTCTCCACGCGGAAGCGGTCCAGCCCCAGCTTCACGTAGTCCACTTCCAGCCGCTCATCGGGCTTTCGCTCGACGACCATGGCCAGGGCCGCGCCGTCGTCCAGGGGCACGGGCTCGCTCACCTGGAGGGGCTGGAGCTTCTGGACGGCCTGGAGGAGCGCCGGGTTGTCCGCAAAGACCCCCGTGGGCTCGTCGGCGTCGAGGTCGGGCACGCGGAGCACCTGGAGGTCGGCGAAGGTCCGCTTGACCGTGAGGGGCTCGTCCTGGGGCACGGTGCGGAAGGCCTCGAGGACGAGGCTGTTGCGCAAGCGGGCGAAGCGCTCGCGAGGGGGCACCTGGGCCCATTCTTCCTGCATCTCCTGGCGCACTCGCTGGCGGGCGGCCTCGGGGAGGTCCTCCCACGGGGGCGCGTCCTCGATCTCGTCGCCGGTCACGTAGGCCGTCTCGCGGTGCGCGTCGTAGTAGTGGCGCGCCTCCGGGTCCTCGATCTCGACGGTCTTGGCCAGCTCGTCGAAGCGGATGGCGACGGCGTCGATGGTGGCGCTCTGGTCGTCGCGGCTCTGGAGGACGAACAGGAAGCGGCCCTCGGCGCTGGAGAGGACGCGGCTGACGTGCCCGGGCTCGATGTCGGAGGCGGTGACGGCTTCGTGGAAGCCCGCGGCCCGCCCGATGTGGGGCGTGGCGTGGGTCTTGGCGAGGTCCACGGTCAGGTCGGTGTAGGGGGTGAGGCCGTGGGCCTCGGCTGCGGCGGCCACGTCGGGCTCCTCGGCCTTCAGGAGGTCCTTGCGGGCCGCCTGGGCCGCCTCGGTGGCCTTCTCCATGGCTCGGCGGCTGGCCAGCAGGGCGCGGATGTCGGCCTGGACCTCCTCGAAGGGGACGGGCTGGGGCTCGGGCAGGTAGGCGTAGCGGTCGGCCTCGTAGCGCTCGCGGAGCTGGAAGAGGGCCGGCTGGTAGGCCCCCTGGAAGTCCTCTTCGGTGAAGGCCAGGAGCTGGATGCGGATGCCGCGGTCGCGCTCGTATTCGAGCCGGCGGGCGAGGAGGAATTTCCCGTTCGCCTGGTAGACGTCGCTGAGCTCGCCCTCCTCGCCGGCGAGGAGTTCGGCGTGCAGCGCGGGCACGGCCTCGCCGACCCCGGGCAGGGCGCTCTCGGCGGCCAGGAACTCCTCGGTCTCCACGGGCTCGACGCCGAGCTGCTCGGCGAGGCGCTGGAAGGCAGCCTCGTGGACCCTGGCCCTGTAGTCGGTCGCGCTCTCCCGGGCCTTGGCGAATGCCTTGTGCCGGGTGAGGTCGTCCTTGAGCTGCTGGTAGGTCTGCTCGCTGATCTGCTCGTAGGGCACGGCGCGGCTGGGCTGACGCTCGAGGAGGCGGAAGAAGAAGAAGCCATCCCTGTAGCGGAAGACGCTGCTCGTGTGGTGGCCCCCCGGCCTGGCTTCCTCGCCCTCGGCGACGAACTGCTTGCCCTGCTCGCCGAAGAGGGTGTCGGCCAGGTCGCCCCCGGGCACCACCTCGTCGGCCTCCCGGGCGGAGAAGAGGGGGCTGGTCTTGGCCGCGACCACCCCGCGCTCGCGGTACGCCGCGGCCACCTGGTCGGCCACCAGGGCCTCCAGGTCGGGCGCGGCGCCCGTCTCCTGGGTGTGGACCAGGGCCTGCGTGGAGAGGTTGGTCATCAGGTCCTGGAGCTCGAGCTCGGCGAGCTGCTGGCGGACCTGGGGCAGGGCCTCCTCGAAGGAGCCGGTGAAGGACGAGCCGTAGCGCTGGTAGTGGGCCTCCAGCTCCTCGTTGGAGAGGAGGGGCTCGAGCTTCTCGGCGCGTCCCACCACGTATTGGATGCGCACCTGCTCGGGCTGGAGGTAGCCGGGCCGCCACTCGGTGCGCTCGACGTCCATGTGCTGGGTGTAGAAGTCGCGAAGCTCGTCCTCGCCCAGCTCGCCTACCGCCTCCCGGAAGTCCTGGGTGCGGAGGGCGAAGTAGGAGGCCGTGGCCCGCGTGTTGTCCCGCCGATAGCGCTCGCGCACCGTGGCCCTGGGGAACTGCATGCACGAGGCGACCACCAGGTCGCCCGGCGTGCCCGTGGGGAAGGGGAGTCCCGGGGGGCTCTGGTTGAGCACCAGCTGCTCGCGGACCGTGCGCTCCAGCTCCACCTGCGAGAGGTTCCACTCGCGGAGAATCTCCTCGTAGCTCTTCGGCTTGCTGGCCCCGTAGCCCACGCTCACCCAGCTCTCGTCGCGGGGATAGAACTTGCCGTCCGGGCCGAAGCCCCGCGTCCGCTCGGTGACCCGGAACACACACCAGCCCTCCTCGATGGGCAGCGGCTCGCTGCACACCCCCACTTTCTGGGAGAAAACGCGGTCCACGATGTCGGGCGCCGAGGCGATCTTGGCCAGCGCCGAGGGGGCCCGCCGGGGGGTGACCAGCGAAGTCTCCCCGTAGCGCAGCCGCGGCTCGTCCGCGTAGCGCTGGAGCGCGTCGCGGAGGCGCTCGCCCAGGGTGTCGTTCACCTTGGTCGCGAGCTGGGCCAGGGCCTCCCGGGCCGCCTGGGAGCTCTCGAAGGCCGAGGCCTGGACGAACACGTACTCCACGCGCACCCGCCGGGCGAGGAGCTGGTTGCGAATGTGGTCCTCCACCTCGGCGTCGCTGACCCGGATGCCCGCCTCCTCGGCGGCGTGGAGCAGGGCCAGCTGGTGCAGCGCCTCCTGGTCGGACAGGGTGCGCCCGGTGAGCAGGTAGTGGCGGCGGCGCAGGTCGTCCAGGTCGCCGTAGGTCACCTTCTCCTCCCCGATCCGGGCCACCACGGTGCGAGGGTCGCGACCCCTGCGGCTGCGGCGGCAGGGGCCGGCCATGGGCACCGCGAAGATGACCATCAGGAACACGCCCAGCGCCACGATGACCGACCGCTCGAAGCGCTTGGACATCCGGAAAGGCGAGAACTTCTTCCGCCGGCGCTTCCGGGCCATCCACTCTCTCCTGTGGGAACCGGGGGCGCGGCGGCCACCGCCGCAGCGCCTATACCCGAAGTCGCGGGATTATACCAGAAGGCCCAAATGGTTGCAAACTCCCCACTTCGCCGCCCTCGAAAGCCCCTCAACGGGCCAGCACCGCCTCCCGGGCGACCTCCCGGACCCGTCCCTCCCACGCCAGGCGGCCGGGGCCGAAGCCGTGGAACGCCCGGACCCGCCGCGAGGAGGCCAGCCGCTCGCCGTCCAGGGCTCGCAGGGTGAACAGGGCGCCCCCCGGGTAGTCCACCCCGCCCCACCGGGTGGCGTAGAAGGCGGCGAAGCCAGGGCCCTCGACGGCGAAGCCCCACGGGGGCAGGGCCACCTCGCCGCCCAGGGCCATCTGCGTCGTGGTCTCCTCGCCGCTCAGGTTCACCACCACGGTCGTGGCCTCCTCGCCGTGCCCGTAGGTGGCCCGCCGCATCTGGCGGTCGGGCCCCGACAGCTCGAGCCGCGCGAGCCGCTGGTGAGCGGTGGCTGCGTGCAACGGGCCGAGCACCTCGTGGGTGTTCTTGATGAACGCGTCCAGCCGGTGGAGCCCCTCCGCCCAGCCGCCGTCGGCGCGGACGAATGCCGCGGCCGCGTCGGGGCCAGGCTGGGCCGGGGCCGCCTCGAAGCGAATGGCGGGGCGGAGCCGCAGCCGCCCGGCGAGCACCCGCCCCTGGCCGTCGCTGCCCGGGAGCCGCGCCCGCCGGCCGATCTCCTGCGGATCGTAGAGCCCCACGTAGACGTTCACCCCCTCGGCACGCACCGATGGGGGCACGCGCACCGTGCGCGGGCCGATGGCCACCCGCTGGCCCGCCTTCCACGCCGAAGTGGGGGGCTGGGGGGCGTGGTCGTCCTGGAACTTGATGTCTTTCTCGGTCCCGAAATGGACGAACACCCGCCAGTCGGCCTCGCCCCCGCTCTCGACGTCCCAGGCGTAGCGAATGCGGAAGGCCCGCTCGCCCGCCGGCTCGACGCCGACTACGCGGGGCCGCGCGGCGACGCCCTGGCCCGGCCCCTCCCGCCAGTAGAGGTGGTCGGGGAAGGAATGGTAGTAGAGGGGGCGGGCGCACAGGACGTGGTGGGCCACGAAGTCGGCCGCGCCCTCCGCCGCGTAGCCATACTTGCCCCAGGCGACCTGGCAGTCGTGGTAGACCATCTCCCAGAAGGGGATGGGCAGGGCGCCCAGGGCCGCGGGGTCGAGGCCGTGGTAGTGGCGGCCGGCCACGCCGACCAGGCCCTCGAAGAAGTCGCTGTGGGGCAGGGCCCACTCCCTGCCGCACTCGCTGCCGAAGAGCCCGAAGAGGTCGCGGGCGTAGTCGCTGAGCTGGATCTTCCAGGCGACGTCGTCGGTGCGCCCGATGGGATGCCGGCGGGCGTGGCACTCCCGCGGCCCCACGGCGTAGGTGGTGTCGATGAAGTAGGCCTGGGGGTCGAAAAGCTTGTGGATGGCGGGCAGGTTCTGGGGCCGCTGGGCGAGCTCGAGCTGCTTGGGGGCGCAGACCATCCAGGCCCGCCCGCCCAGCCACCTGCCGCCGCGCACCGGGCGGCCCTCCGCGTCCTTCTCGATGAACGCCAGGTCGAAGCTCTTGGCGTCGCGGTACATGTCCTGGTAGTTGTCGTGCAGGCAGGCGACGTAGCCGAGGGCCTGGATGCGGCGGATGGCCTCGGCGAGGGCCTGGTTGCCGCCGCACTCGGGGTTGGCCGGCAGGTTGTCGGGGTGGCGGCAGTCGTAGCCCCCCTCGGTCCAGCCGCCCAGCATGAACAGGCAGCGGTCCACCTCCAGGTCGTTGTGCAGGTGCTCGGCGATCCGGGCCGCCTCGTCGAAGGTCCACCGCACCTTCACCCACTCCTCCGCCGTGCTCTGCTCGTTCATCCTGCGGGCCAGACACGTCCACAGCTTGGCGTTCGACGCGCCCACGAGCCGCCGGCAGGCGGGATTGCGGCGAATCTTCGCCTCCAACGTCACCGCCAGGCCCTTCTCCTCGGCGATGTCCCGGTAGCCCGCGGCCACCGTGTCCCAGTCGCCCTCGCCCAGGGGCGTGAGGCGCAGCCGGCGGGCCGAGCGGCGGAGCGCGAACGTCGCTCCCAGGCGCTGAGCCCCCTCCCGCGGGCGCACCCTCTCGAGGGCCGCCACCACGTAGGCATCGTCCCAGTCCACCACCAGCGCCGAGCCGGCTTTCACGAAGCCGAGCATGAACATATGGCAGCCCTCGTACTCCGAGCTGCCGAAGGCCCGGCGGAACGACTTCCCGCCGTCCGCGGGCACCAGCAGCCCCTCGCGGCAGGGCACGATGGCATAGCCGCCTTCCGCCGCGGTGACCGTCAGCGCCTCGCCCAGGGCCTTCACCTCCCCCTCGCACGCGTAGGCCAGCTCGAGGGTGCGGCCGCCGCGGACCAGCTCGAAGGCCACCGCCGCACCGTTCCGCTTCACCAGGCGGAGCGACGTGGCCGAGTCCTGCCGGGCCTCCGCGAAGCCGCCCCGCAGCGCCCGCCCCGAGCCGGCACTCGCCACGCCCGCCGTCGGCCACCGCACGCCCGAGCCGCGGTCGAGCAGCGACCAGCGGCCCGTCCGCGAGTCCACCTCGACCACTATCCAGCGGCTCGTCAGCCGAAGCGGCGTCCCTTCAGCGGCCATGGCCTCTCCCAGCGCAATCAGCAGGATGAGCATCGTCGGGCGCAATCGCATCGCGACCTCCTTTGGCCCCCCACCCCAAGTGTAGCCGCCGGCGAGGGCCTGTCAATCCACCAGCCGCCCTTGGCGCCATCCGGCCCGTCGCACGAGGAGCACGGGCCTGGAACCCCGACCATCCGGCGCGCTCCCCCTCTACCCCTACAAACCGAAGCCCCCCCCAAAAGCGGACACGAAA
>JBKHIY010000203.1:0-3643 GCA_046538415.1 Candidatus Brocadiia bacterium
CTTCCCTACCCCTATCAACTGAAGAATCCGTGCCCGGCCACGCCGCCCGGTCCCCTCTACCCCTACAAACCGAAGCCCCCCCTCTCATGCGCGGCGAAAAATTGTGAAAAGGGCGAAAAATTCCGGCCGAGCGCCGCAACCATCGAAATGATAAGGCCTTAGGCCAGCCAACGATCTTCCGGGCGCATGGCCCCCGCGGCCGGGCGTGGCGAGGGCCGGGCGATCTGTCATTTTTGGCCAGGGGCCTTCATTTTTGGCCACCGCTGCCGGGACCGCGCGCGGGAGCGTTCGAGGGGCTCCTCGCCAGGGGCCGAGGGTCTGCCCTACGGCCGGTTGACGAGGGGAGGGGGCGTGGGTAGGCTCGGGAGAGCAGGAGGCGAGGGCGTGGCCGCGAGAGGAGGTGGGGCGTGGGTCTCGGGGCCGTGCTTCGGCGGGTGGCCGCGGGCGGGGAGCCGACGGGCCAGGAGGTGGCCGCGCTGGCCGCGGCGCTCCTGGAGGAGCCGTGCCAGGGGGAGGTCTTCGGCCTCACGGCGCCGAGCGCCCGCGAGGAGGCCGGGCAGCGCCTCCGGCGGTTGCCCCGCGCCCGACGGGCGGTGGGCCACGCGGTCGAGGCGGCGGGCTATGACGAGCCGGTGCGCTGGTCGGCCGAGGAGCTGGTCCGGTACCACCTGCCCCTGGCCGGCCTGCTGGCCTGGCGGGCGGGGCAGGCGCGGGGGCGCTACCGCGTGGCCGTCGCCGGGGTGCCGGGGTGCGGGAAGACGGTCTTCGCCGCCGTGCTGGCGCGGGTGGTCGAGGCCCTGGAGCCGCCGTTCGGCGCCATCGTCCTGGGCCTCGACGGCTACCACTATCCGAACGCTTACCTGGCGTCCCGCGCGGGGGAGGGCGGGCCGCTGCTCCGCTACAAGGGGGCGCCGTCGACCTTCGACACCGCGCGCCTGGCCGCCGACCTCCGCCGCCTGGGCCGCGGCGAGGGGCCGCTGGCCCTGCCCGCCTACGACCGCACGCTCCACGAGCCCGTCGAGGGCCGCATCGTGGCGGGCCGGCGCGACCGCCTGGTGCTGGTCGAGGGCAACTACCTGCTGTGCCGCGACGGCCCGTGGCACCAGGTGGCCGAGCAGTTCGAGCTGCGGCTTTTCCTGGACTTCCCGCCCCAGGCCAACCGCGAGCCGGTGGTGGCCCGCCACGTCCGCGGCGGACGCTCCGCCGCGGACGCCGCGAGGCACTACGAGCGGGTCGACCGCCCGAACGCCGAGCTCGCGGCGTCCACGCGCGGGGCCGCCGACCTGGTGGTCGAGCTGGACGCGCGGCACGCCGTGCGCGGCCTGCGGCGAGCGGAGGCCAGGCCCTGACGCTCCGCGCCGGGGGAGGGGAGTCTGGAATCTCGCGCCCGCCGCCCCCTGGCGTCCGGCCGTGCGGACGGCGCCCCGGCCGGCGGTCTGCCGCAGTAGAATCGCAAGTGATGCGCTGGTAAGCTCTTAAGGCTTCCGGCCGGGGGCCGGGCGGGAGGGCGGCTTTGGCATGGCATTTGAAGCGATGACCGATGGCCGCCGGAGGGCGGCCGACAACCTGGCCCCGGCTCCTGCCCGACCAAGAGGTTTCGAACCCCTGGGGGACGCACACAGGAGCCGGGGATCTTTATGGCCCGGGGCCGACCCCCCGTCGGGTGTCTTGACCCTCCCCGGCGGCCCGCCTATAATGGCCGCACTCTCACGTCAATCCCTCTTGGCTAGCGAAGGAAAGACGCATGGCACGACAGCGCAAGAGTCCCCGGGAGGCGGCCGGCGCGCGGCGCTGGCCGTGGGGCGAGACCCACTCGCTGCTCCTCGTGGTGTTCGTGTGCGGGGGGGTGCTGATGGCGTTCGAGATGATCGGCTTCCGCATCCTGGCGCCCACGTTCGGGACCACGAACTTCGTGGTGGGCAGCGTGATCAGCATCTTCCTGGGCGCCTTGAGCCTGGGCTACTTCGTGGGGGGGCGGCTGGCGGACCGGGTGCCGAGCTTCTTCCTCCTGGGGATCATCATCGCGGTCAGCGGGCTGATCATCCTGGTGGTGCCGCTCTACGCCCCGGCGGGCTGCCGGTGGATCAGCTCGATGAACCCCCAGGGCCGGGCCAACCCCCTGGCGGCGGCGGTAGCCCTGTTCCTGGTGCCCAGCGTGTTGATGGGGATGGTCTCGCCCTTCGCCGTGCGCCTCCAGGCCCGCACCATCGCCACGGTGGGCAACGTGGCGGGCAAGCTCTACGCGCTGTCCACATTGGGCAGCATTGCGGGCACGCTGGTGGCGACCTTCTGGCTCATTCCCTCCTTCCGGCTCACCCACATCGCGAAGGGGCTGGGGGTCACGCTCCTGGCTCTTTCGCTGCTGGCCATCCTGCCTCGGCTGCGGGCCCAGCTGGCCGCCCGCCGGGTGCGGGGCACGGCGTCGCTGGGGGCCACGGTGGCGTGCGGGCTGGTGCTGTGGCTGGTGCCCAGCGCGTCGTTCATCCCGCTGGACGAGGGGGAGATTCTGATCGAGGAGGCCGATTCGCCCTACCAGCACATCGGGGTGGTGCTCATCCCCCGGGAGCGTCGGCTGGGCAAGGACCACTGGTCGCTGCGCCTCAAGTTCGACAAGTATGTCGAGAGCGAGATCGTGGTGACCGTGGACGACCGCGAGGTGGAGCGGGCGCTGGCCGCCGGGGGCGACGGGGAGGCCCATCTGCCGGCCGGCGAGCGCGGGCCCCGCTACCGCGAGCTGCTGCGGGCCTCCCTGCCCGAGGGCATCCGCATCAAGCAGCCCTATACCAGCTACGCCAAGTACACGGACATGCTCCACCTGCCGTTCCTCTTCCGTCCCCAGGCCGAGAGCGTGCTGGTGGTGGGCGGCGGGGGCGGGGTGGTGCCCACCCTCTTCCGCCGCGACTATCCCCACGTGGCCGTCGACGTGGTGGAGATCGACCCCGTGGTCAAGGACTTTGCCCGCCGCTACTTCGGCTTCGCCCCCGACGGCGACGAGAAGCTGGCCATCCACCTGATGGACGGGCGGGTCTACATGCGGGAGTGCGAGCGGCGCTACGACATCATCATCCTCGACGCCTTCACCGGCGGCCGCCCGCCCTTCCACCTCCTCACCCGGGAGTTCCTCCAGCTCACCCGCTCCCGCCTCCTCCCCGGGGGCGTATGCCATCTGAACATCATCAGCTCCCTGGAGGGGCCAAGGAGCCGGCTCTACCACGCCATGCTCAAGACCTTCATCGCCGTCTTCGGCCGCAACCACGTCTACGTCTTCCCCAAGTGGTACGACCCCCGCTACGGCCACGAGGACGACCCCGCCGAGGGGGTGAACATCGAGTTGGTGGCGCTCAACGACGACGACCCCGGGGCCAGGCCCCTCACCCGGGGCGAGCTGCTCGACACCCTCGAGCGGATCGTCTACCCCCGAGGCCACCTCAGGATGCGCTCCCGCCTCCAGACCACCCTCGTCCAGCACCTGCTCAACTATCAGCCCCGGGAGCGGGAGCGGGACCTCGGCCACACGGTCGTGCTCACCGACGACTACGCGCCCGTCGACGACATGGTCACCGACTAGCCACTCGCCGCTCGGCTGGCGGTAACCCTTCAGCCGAATGGAGAGCTGGGGAGAACCTTTCTTGAAAGAAAGGCT
>JBKHIY010000204.1:0-3641 GCA_046538415.1 Candidatus Brocadiia bacterium
CCGATTATACCTCCCCTCGACACCGAGTCAAAACCCCTCGCGCTGCCGACGGCGAGCGCCGGCCCGACGCGAGCCGCCGTGCGAACCCGCGCTCCGCGCCTCCGACGGCCAGCCCCCCGCGCAGCTACGCGCACCCCCCGCACCCGCGAGGGCCAGGCCAGCCCGCCGGGCGCCGACCCGCCCCCCCGGCGCACCCCCGCCCCGGCCACGCACCCCGCCTATATGTCCTATACGACCTATACCGCCGCCGCGCCGGGGGCTCCGCTTCGGCCAGCGGCTCCGAGCCCGGCCCACGCGCCGGGGCTCGCGGCAACCCGAAACCTGAGACCCGGAACCCGCGACCCGGACCCCCCAGCCCACGACGCCCGCGGGAGCTGCCACGAACCCGCAAGCCGAAATCCGCCGACCCCATGCCCGGCCCGCGAAGCGCTCCCCCTCCACTACTACAACCCGTTTTCCCCCCGAAAAGCCGCCACGAAGAATCGCGAAAACCACGGAAGAACTTGGGCGAACGCCGTAACGCTCGCCATGGTAATGGCTTAGGCCGACGGCAATTGTTCCGGGGCCGTGAGAATGCTGGGCAGCGCCGCACGCGCCTGAGGCGTCGACACTTGCGGAAACCGGGCTGCCTTCCTCGAGGCACGCTGCCCCCGATGCGCCCCCGAGCCGCAGCCGCGAGCCCCGCCTCCGACCCCAGGTCGTGTTTCGACACGGCGCTTCGGTCCTCGGGGCAGCTCGGGACCGCCCCCGCCACGCCCGCGCCAGCGGCCCGCGAGCAAATCGGCCGAGCGCCGCGGGACCTCCGACCCTCTCTCGTCCGTGGCGATGCTGGAGCAGCGGCGACCGCGCGCTTCGGTGGCCGGCGCCCTGGATGCCTCTCGTCTCGGTCCCCCAGCGGCGCCGGGGGGGACGCATTCGCAGGAGCCCGGCGCACCGCGGGGGCGCGACCCGGGAAAGTCGACGGAGGGACGTTCCCGCTCGGACTCCGAGGACGGGAGGGCCCGACCAGAGGCCTGCCGAGGGTGGGCGCGGGAGGGGTCGGGAGCGCTTCTGTGGAAGCGCCCAGCCCCGCCCAGCCGCCCCGTGCATCTCGTGCGCCTGTGCGCCTCGTGGCGGATGGTCGGCCGGGCAGCGCCTCCCGGCGCTTTTTCTGTTGCGCGCGCGGGTCGGAAGCGTATAATGTTCCACGTGAAACCCCCAGCCGCGCGTCCTCCCCGTCGCGCCGACCCGAGATGAGAATCCTCGCCATCGCCAATCAGAAGGGCGGTGTGGGCAAGACCACGACCGCCATGAACCTCTCGGCGTGCATCGCGCTCTCCGGGCGGCCTTGCTTGCTCATCGACATCGATCCCCAGGGCAACGCCACCAGCGGCCTGGCCCATCAGCGTCCCCGCGATGGCGGAGCCCACGATCTGCTTTTCGCGCCCGATCGCGTGGCCAGCGCGATCTGCGAGACCGAGGTCCCCAACCTGCGCATCGTGCGGGCCAGCCGCCGCCTGGCCACGGCCGAGCGCGAACTGAGCCACGCGCCCGACGCTCCACTGCGCCTGCGCAAGGCGCTGAGCCGGCTCGATTCCGACTATCCCTATGTGCTCATCGACTGCCCGCCCTCCCTGGGCCTCATCCCCGTGAACGCGCTGGCCGCAGCCGGCGGGGTCATCATCCCCATCCAATGCGAATACTACGCCATGGAGGGCCTGGCCCAGATGCTGGAGTTTCTCCGCCAGGTGCGCGCGCAGTATAACCATCACCTTGCCGTGGACGGCGTGCTGTTTACGATGTACCAGCGCGGGCTGCCCTACGCCGACGAGGTGGCCACCGAGGTCCGCTACCATTGTAGCCCCCAGGTCTACGAGTGCGTCATCCCCCGCGACATGCTGCTCAGCGAGGCCCCCTCGCACGGCAAGCCCATCATCGACTACGCACCCCGCTCCCTCGGGGCCTGGAGCTACGTTGAACTCACCCAGGAGGTCCTGTCCCGTGAAGCATAATCGACTCGGTCGCGGACTCGACGCCCTGCTGGGCCGAAGCGAGGACCAGGCCCCCAGCGGCCAGCAGGTCCTCGAAATCCCCATCGACGAAGTCCAGCCCAACCCCAACCAGCCGCGGACCGACTTCGACGCCGGTGCCCTCGGCGAACTCGTCGAGTCCATCACCCGCAACGGCGTGCTCCAGCCGATCATCGTCCGCGCCGAAGGCGACGGCTACCAGATCATCGCCGGCGAGCGACGCTGGCGAGCCGCCGGCCAGGCCGGCCTGGCCACCATCCCCGCCATCGTCCGCACCGCCAGCGAAAACGAGACCCTCGAGCTCTCCCTCATCGAGAATATCCAACGCCAGGACCTCAATCCCATCGAGCAGGCCAAGGCCTACCGCGAGCTCATCGACCGCTTCGCCCTCACCCAGGAAGAGGCCGCCGCCCACCTCGGCAAGAAACGCTCCTCTGTCGCTAACATCTTGCGGCTCCTGGACTTGCCGAAGGACATCCAGGACGCTGTTTCACGTGGAACACTCTCCATGGGCCACGCCCGAGCCCTCCTCTCCCTCCCCGAGCGTACCGAGCAACGCCGCCTCGCCGCACGCATCGCCCGCGAAGACCTCTCGGTGCGCCACACCGAGCGCATCGTCGCCGACCAACTCCGACGCGCCCGCCAAACCCAATCCCGCCCTCCCGAGAAGGCCGCCCACCTCGCCGACCTCGAGGCCAAGCTCCGCACCGCCCTCGGCACCCGCGTCACCATCCACCAGCACAAGGACCGCGAAAGCGGTCGCCTCGTCATCGAATTCTTCTCCGACGACGACTTCCAGCGCGTCCTCGAGCACATCCTCGCCGCCTCCCCCCCCATCGCCTCTCCGCCCGGAGACGACGCCTGAGCGGCCACCTGCCGGCCCCTCGCCGAAGCGCGGCTCCTCTGGCCCGCGCGACCTGCGCTGGGACTCTCCCTTCCCCACTGGCGACCGGCCCCGGCCCCCGCTCCCGCGAGGCCCCTTGCCCGCCCGCGCTCCCCCCACCTGTCTCCCTCGCGCCGCACCCTCCAATGCCCCTTCCGCCCGCGGCTGGCCATCGCCGACCACCTCGCTGTGCCCGCACCCGACGCGAGGCCCCTGCGCCTGGGGGCTGCTCCTGTCCAGGGCGGGGGCATGGAGCGCGATGGTGGGGCGGCCTGCACCGCGGGGGTGCCCCTTTGCCAGGAAGCGCTCTCGCCCCGCCTTCAGTTCCTACCACGGGGCGGCGGCGGGCCAGGGTGCATCCTGCGCGCCTATTGCCGCGCGGCGCGCGGCGACAGGGCAGTGTGCTACATCCGCTGTCTGGGAGAATGATGACGCCTGGCAAGCGTTCAGGAATGCCATTATTATGGCGGCACTACACCACTATAGCGTACCACAAGCGGCTCGCCGCCAAGCTTCGAGGCGTCGGCACGCGGGAGAGGCCAGGATCGCCTGCTGTCCTCGCCGTCTGCGCGGGCGGAAGGTGTCGGTGGCCGGCCGAGAGTTCCTCGGCGCGCGGGGTCTCCGAACCCGGGGGAGGTTGCACAGCCGGTCCGGCACCGAGGCCCCCTTGGCGCTCGGGGGTACGCCGCGTGCCGCCGTTTGGCGGCCACGGTAGTCGGCCAGGGCCCGCTGCGCGCGCGGGTGCCCCG
>JBKHIY010000205.1:0-3637 GCA_046538415.1 Candidatus Brocadiia bacterium
TAGATAGTGAGCAGCACCTCGCCGGGCTTCATGGGCGGCGGCTCGCCCGCCTGCCCCGTCGCGACCCCGGCGAGCCACAGTGCCCAGACGAGCGGCGTGCGCATCGCGTCCTCCTCGCTGCCGGGCCTCTCCCGCGCCAGGATTATACACCCGCCGGGCCGCCGGGATCGTAAGGGCTCTGTAACAAGGCCAGCCCCGCCAGGCTGGGCATCGCCGCCCCGGCACGCTATAATGTGGGGCGAGGCGCTGGCATAACCCCGCTACCGCAAGCGACGCGAGGACCGCCATGCAGCAGGACGAACGGCTCAAGGAAGCGATGACCCGGCGGCAGGCCCTGGCCGGCTCGGCAGCCGCCGCGGCTCTCGCCCTGGCACGCCCGGCCCGCCCCGCCGAGCCCGGGCGGCGGCCCAATATCCTCTTCCTCCTCACCGACGACCAGCGGTGGGACATGATGGGCTGCGCCGGCAACCCCATCCTCCAGACGCCAAACATGGACCGCCTGGCCCGCGAGGGGGTGCGGTTCGTCAACGCCTTCGTCACCACGTCCATTTGCGCCGCCAGCCGGGCGAGCGTCTTCTGTGGGCTCTACGAGCGGACCCACGGCTACACCTTCCGCACGCCGCCCATCCGCGCCGAGCACGCGGCCATCAGCTACCCGGCCCAGCTCAAGGCGGCCGGCTACCGCACGGGCTTCGTGGGCAAGTACGGGGTCCGCGCGGAGCGGGGCGCCCGGGCGGGGATGTTCGACGTCTTCAAGTCCCTGGGCCGCAACCCCTACTTCAAGAAGCAACCCGATGGCACGGAGCGTCACCTCACGGAGATCGCGGGCGACCACGCCGTCGATTTCCTCCGCTCCTGCTCGCGCGATGAGCCCTTCTGCCTGTCCGTGAGCTTCAACGCGCCCCACGCCGAGGACAGCGACCCGAAGCAGTACATCTGGCCCAAGGCCGTCGACCACCTCTACCGCGACGTGACCATCCCCACGCCTCCCACGGCGGACCCCGCGTTCTTCGAGCGCCAGCCCCAGTTCCTCAAGGAATCGCTGAACCGCGTGCGCTGGCGCTGGCGGTTCGACACCCCCGAGAAGTTCCAGCGGATGGTCAAGGGCTACTACCGGATGATCAGCGGGGTGGACGCCGTGGTCGGGCGGCTGCTGGCCGAGCTGCGCCGTCTCGGGCTCCACGAGAACACCGTGGTGGTGCTCACCGGCGACAACGGCTACTTCCTGGGCGAGCGGGGCTTCGCGGGCAAGTGGCTCATGTACGAGGATTCCATCCGCGTGCCCCTGGTGGTCTTCGACCCCCGTGCCCCGGAGGCCCTGCGGGGCCTGGAGCCGGAGCCCATGGCCCTGAACGTCGACCTGGCGCCCACGTTTCTCGAGCTGGCCGGCGTCGAGGCGCCCGAGCTCATGCAGGGCCGCAGCCTGGTGCCGCTGCTACGGGGCGAGTCGCCCCCGTGGCGGAGCGACTTCTTCTACGAGCACCTCTTCGAGCACAAGCAGATTCCCATGAGCGAAGGCGTGCGCACCGAGCGCTGGAAGTACATCCGCTACTTCCGCCAGCAGCCCGTCTACGAGGAGCTCTACGACCTGGCCGAGGACCCGCTCGAGACCCGCAGCCTCGTCGGCGAGGAGGGCCAGCAGGCCAGGCTCGACGGGCTCCGCCGACGCTGCGACGAGCTGCGCGACCGCTACGGCGGGCCCTACGTGCCCCGGGCGCGGCGTCCCGCGCCCAAGCTGGAGCCCCGGCCCGCCGGGTTCGTGGAGGGTGTGCGGGGCAAGGCCGCTCGATTCGACGGCACGACGTATCTTCGGGCCGGCGAGGTGCCCGCCCTGGCCGCCGACGAGGCCTTCGCCTGGGCCTTCTGGGTCTACCTCGAGGCCCGGGCCGCCAGGTCGGGCGTGGTGGTGGGCAACCGCCACCTGGGCGGCGGCGACCCGCTCCAGTTCATGAAAGTCACTCCCGAGACCGTCCAGTTCTTCAACACCCGCAAGCACTCCGTGCGCCTGGCCCACGGCCTGCCCCGCGAGAAATGGGTGCACGTGGCCGTGGTCAAGGATGCCGGCCGGGCCACCTGCTACGCCGGGGGCCGGAAGGTGGCGTCGGAGCGCCTCGACTTCCCCATGCCCGCCCTGCCCTTCTACCTGGGCGGCGACCCCCACGCCCGCGAGCTGGCCTCCTGCCGCCTGGACGAGGTGCGCCTCTACCGCCGGGCCCTCGGCCCCGACGAGGTGCGGAGCCTGGTCGAGGGCAGCAGCCTGGACGAGGGCCTCCTCGCCTACTGGCCGCTGGACGGGCCGGACGAGGGGGGCCGCAACGCCGCCTCCCGCTAGCCCAGGCCACGTGCCCGCCTAGCGGCTCACCGCCGGCGGAGGGCCGAGGTAGGCCGCGAGCAGTCGGGCCAGCACCTGGCGCCCGCGGGTGTTGGCGTGGGGGCGGTCGCGCCGTAGCCACTCGGGGTGCTTGCGGATGTGGGCCACGTAGGCGTCCCAGTAGGCTCGCAGGTCGAAGTAGGCCACCTTCTCCTCCTCCGCCATGCGGCGCAGGCGGGGCCGGTAGCGCTTCGCCCGCTCGAGGACCTCGCGCTGCCGGGCCTCGGGCAGCCTGGCGACGGCGGCCCGCAGGTCGGCCTCCGTGGACACCGCGCCGGAGAGCACCAGGATGTCGGGGTCGCTCTTCGCCCGCACCTGGCGAATGACGTCGCGGACCGACTCCGGGTCGTGGTCGTTGCTGATGCCGCCGACGACCAGCAGGTGGGGCTGGTGGGCGAGCACGTAGCTATCCACCCGGCCCTCCTGGCGGTAGTAGGGGCAGCCGGTGCCGCCGCGCACGGAGTGGACCACCTCCAGGCGGGCGCCGGGGTAGGCCCGCTCGAGGAGGACGTCGAAGGGGGAGCTGGCGATGTCGTTCATGATGCTGTCGCCGAGGAACACCAGGCGCAGCCTCTTCCCGTCGCGCAGGCGGGCCAGGGAGCGGGCGAGACGCTCGTCGGGCGAGGGCAGGTCGAAGCGGGGCAGGGGCGGGATCTCCAGGGCCACCTGGTCCGCCCACCTGGCGGCCTCGGCCCGCGAGATGGCCTCCACGCTCGCGTCGTCCACGTAGAGGGGGGCGGAGATGACCTGGAAGCGCACCTCGGCGGCCGCGGCCTCGTGCCGCGCCCGGAAGCACACGTCGTAGGGACGCCACTCGTCCCCGGGGTAGATGCTCGAATAGTGGTCGGCGGCCAGCAGCTCGCCGTCCGCATCGAAAAACTGCACGTTCCAATACGCCTTGCTCTCCACCATGGCGTGGAACCGCAGGCGGTAGTAGCGCAGCGGCTCGACCTCCAGGCGGGGGCTCGCCCACCAGCCGGCGCTCACGGCCAGGGCATGGCGGCCGGACACGCTCGCCGAGTCGACCCACTCGCCTTCCGGCTCCTGGCCGGGATGGGCGGCCAGATGCCAGCCGTCCTCGGCGGGCCGCCGCTCGAAGTCGCAGGCCAGGACCACGCGGCTCGCCTCCCGGCCGTGGGCGGCAGCGGCGAGGCCCAGCAGAAGGGCCGCGAGGGCAAGCGACGGCGGTCGGTACATGGCGATGGCTCCTGACGATGGCGGTGGTGGAATGCAGGCCGCCCGAGGGGCGCCCTTCCCAATGGCTGC
>JBKHIY010000206.1:0-3603 GCA_046538415.1 Candidatus Brocadiia bacterium
GCGGCTACTGTGCCTGGGGGTCGAGGGCGTCGCGGAGGCCGTCGCCCAGGAAGTTCAGCGACAGGAGGGTGAGGGAGAACGTGACCCCGGGGAAGACCATCAGCCAGGGACAGACCTCCATCGACCTGGCTCCCTCGGCGATCAGCGTGCCCCAACTGGGCATGGGATGCTGAACCCCCAGGCCCAGGAAGCTCAGAAACGCCTCCTGGAGCATCACCGCGGGCACGTTCAGCGTGGCGTAGACGATCACCACCCCCAGCAGGTTGGGCACGATGTGGCGGAAGATCAGCGCCGGGGCACGCACCCCCAGGGCACGAGCCGCTTCCACGAACTCCTGTTCCTTCAGCGAACGCACCTGGCCCCGCACGATCCGCGCCGTGGTGAGCCACTGGACCGCTCCCAGGGCGATGAACAGGTTGACCATCGACCGCCCCGCCACCATCACGATGAGGATGACCAGGAACATGAAAGGCAGGCCGTAGAGGATGTCCACCACCCGCATCATCGCGTTGTCCACCCGTCCCCCGGCGTAGCCCGCCACGGCGCCATAGGAGACGCCGATCACCAGGCTCACCAGCGTGGCCACCACGCCGACGGCGAGCGACACGCGGGCCCCGAAGAGCAGGCGGGCCAGCAGGTCGCGGCCCAGGCTATCGGTGCCCAGCCAGTGCTCGGAGCTGGGCGGCATGAGGGCGTCGGGCAGGTTCACCCGGTCGTAGGGATAGGCGCACAGCCACGGCCCGGCCACGGCCAGCACCAGGAGCACGGCCAGGTAGAGCCCGCCGATGACCGCCAGGCGATTGGCCCGCAGCCGGCGGAGTCCCATGCGCAGGGGGCTCAGCCCCGGCCTGGGCTCGGCGTCCTGGGTTTCGCGGCCTTCAGCCATTTGCCTCTCGCGGTTTGCGTCGTCGGGTCGGCGGCTCACTCCAGCCGCACGCGGGGGTCGAGCACGGCCTGGGCGACGTCGACCACCAGGTTGAGCACGATGAGCAGGGCGCTGTAGACCAGCACGGTGCCCAGGGCGAGGGTGTAGTCGCGCTCGGTCGCGGCGCTCACGAAGTAGCGGCCCATGCCCGGAATGTCGAAGATCTGCTCCACCACGAACGACCCGGTGAGGATGCTGGCCGTGGCGGGGCCGAGGTAGGACACCAGGGGCGCCAGCCCCAGCCGCAGGGCGTGGCGGCCCACCACGGTCCTCTCGGGCAGGCCCTTCGCCCGCGCGGTGCGCACGTAGCTCTGGCGCAGCACCTCCAGCATGCCGCCCCGCGCGAGACGGGCCACGCGGGCCGCGTAGGCCAGCCCCAGGGCCGTGGCGGGCAGCACCAGGTGGGCCAGCGTGCCCCAGCCCGAGGTGGGGAACAGCCGCAGGCTGAGGGCGAAGAAGGTGATCAGCAGCGGGGCCAGCACCATGCTGGGAATGGACACCCCGATCATCACCAGGCCCATGGCCACGTGGTCGCGGAGGGTGTTGTGGTGGAGCGCCGCGTAGACCCCGGCCAGCCCGCCGATGAGGAGGGCCACGAACAGGGCGGTGGCTCCCAGGAGGGCCGACCTGGGGAAGGCCTCGCCCAGAATCTGGTTCACCGAGCGTCCGGGCCGCTTCAGCGAAGGCCCCAGGTTGCCCCCCGCCAGGTCGCCCAGGTATCGCCCGAACTGGTTCCACAGCGGTTCGTCGAGGTGGTACTTTTGCTCCAGGAGCTTGCGGATGGTGGGGTTGGTGGCCTTCTCCGCCTCGAAGGGCCCGCCGGGCACCAGGCGCATCATGAGGAAGGCGAGGAGGACGATCACGAAGAGGGTGACCAGTGAGGCGAGCAGGCGTCGGAGCAGGAAGGCGGCCATGGGCGGGCTATTCGGCGGCGATCGCCATGTACTGGAAGGGGTGGACGTTGCGAGGGTTGTCGTAGACCCCCAGCACCTTCGGACGCACCAGGTAGGCGTAGACGTAGAAGTAGATGGGCATGATGGGCAGCTCCCGGGCCACCAGGATGCGCTCGGCGTCCTGGAGGAGCCGCATCCGGGCCTGGGGGTCGCTCTCGCGCGCGGCCTGGCGGATCAGGCGGTCGTACTCTCGGCTCGACCACCCGGTGCGGTTGTTGCCTCCCCCGGTGACGAAGCAGTCGAGGAAGGTATTGGGGTCGGCGTAGTCGCCGATCCAGGCGGACCGGGCTACGTCGTAGTCCAGTTGGTTCATGGAGTCGAGGTAGACCTTCCACTCCTGGTTGCGGAGGGTGATGTGGACTCCCAGCTCGGTGCGCCAGATATACTGGATGGCCTCGGCGATTTGCTTGTGGGCTTCGCTGCTGTTGTAGAGCAGCTCCAGCTCGGGGAAGCCCTGGCCGCCGGGAAAGCCGGCCTCGGCCAGCAGCCGGCGGGCGCGGTCGGGGTCATAGTCGGGACCTTCCACGGGGGCGTAGCCGGGGAGGATGGGGGGCACGAAGCTGCGGGCCGCACGCTGCCCGGCCCGCAGGAGGTAACGGGCGATGGCCCGCTTGTCCACCGCCAGGTTCAGGGCCAGGCGCACGCGGCGGTCGTCGAGGGGGGGGCGAGTGACGTTGAAGCGGTAGAAGTAGGTGCCCAGGGAGGGAGCGTAGCGGAAGCCGTCCAGGCGCGCCGCGTCGGCGACCATGGGCGCGGGCACCTCGCGAATCCAGTCGACCTCGCCGTTGAGATACTTCTTTCGGGCGGTTTCGGCATCGTCGATGGCCAGGGCGTGGATGGTCTCCAGCACCACCCGCTCGGCATTCCAGTAGCGGGGGTTGCGGCGGAGGACGATCCGCTCCTGGAGGCTCCACTCCGCCAGGGCGAAAGGGCCGTTGCACACCATGTGCCGGGGAAGGGTCCAGTCGTCGCCGTGGTCCTCGACGCACTGGCGGTTCACCGGGGCGTAGGTGGCGAAGGCCACCAGCTCGGCGAAGTAGGGCACGGGATGTTCGAGGCGGACCTCGAGGGTTCGCTCGTCCAGGGCTTCCACGCCCAGGCTCCGGGCGTCGTCGATCTGGCCCTTGTGGATGCCCTCGGCGTTCTCGATGCAGTAGAGCATGTAGGCGTATTCGCTCGCCGTCTCGGGCTCGAGCACCCGTCGCCAGGCGTAGACGAAGTCGGCGGCGACCAGGGGCTGGCCGTTGCTCCAGCGGGCCTCGCGGAGGTGGAAGCGGTATACCCTGCCGCCCTCGCGGCTTTCCCATCGCCGGGCCACGCCGGGCACGGGGCGGAGCGTCTTGGGGTGGAGCGAGGCGAGCCCCTCGAAAAGCGCCAGGGCGATGGTGTGGGCCGGCACCCCGGTCATCTTCGCGGGATCCAGCGTCTGCGGCTCGGCGCCGTTGTTGAAGCGCAGCACCTGGCGCTGGGCCAACGGCACCTGCGGCGGCCCGGGCAGCGGCTCGTCGGGCGAGACGGTCGGGATTTCGTAGGGCGGCAGGGGAGGGGGCGGTCGGCGGCTGCGGGCCAGCAGCACCGTGGCCCAGCCCCCCAGCAGGGCGAGAACGGCCACGGCCATGGCCCCCCCGAGCCAGCCGCGCGGGTCCTTCACACCAGGCTCCTTCAAGACGGTCGGCTGGCATCCTAGCGCCCGCGCCAGGACGTGTCAACCGGCCGGATTTGACA
>JBKHIY010000019.1:0-54151 GCA_046538415.1 Candidatus Brocadiia bacterium
ACGGTTCGGAGGGAGGGGAGGCCAGGCAACTGGCCTTCCCTACCCCTATCAAGTCCTCGCCCTCGACGACGTAGAGGGTCCGGTGGGAGGCGACGAACAGGGCGCCGTTGGCCGCCACCGGCGTGGCCGAGATGGGAGCGTCGACGCGCGTGCGCCCCAGCACCCGCTTCGTCCGCCCCGCGGCGAAGACCCACAGCTCCCCCCGCCGGGTGCCCACGTAGAGCTTGCCGTCGGCCAGCAGCGGCGAGGCGAGAATCCCTCGTCCCGCGGCGTGCACCCAGCAGGGCTCGCCCGTCGTGGCATCGAGGCAGTGGACCCGTCCGTCGTGGCCGGCCACGTAGACCAGGCTCTGACCCACGGCCACGGTGGCGATGCACCGGCCCAGGGCGTCGTAGCTCCACAGCCGGCCGCTGTCCGTCACGTCGCCGCTGCCCGAAGCGTCGATGCAGTGCAGGGCGCCCGCGTCCTTCCCGTGCCACGGGTCGCCGCCGGCGGCCACGTAGACCCGTCCGCGGTGGAAGACGGGCATGGCGAGGATCGTGCTCGGGCCATGGGGGTCGGGGGGCCACAGGCTCGCCCGTCCCTCGGGCATCCGGCCCGCGGGGTCGCAGTGGAATCGCCAGACGGTCTCCAGCCGGGGGGAGGCGGGCCGATAGGGGGCGAAGGCGTAGCACCAGCCGTCGCCGCCCCCGAAGAAGACCAGCTCCCGGCCCCCCGCCCGGCCGAAGGAGGGCGAGGACCACTGCCCGTGGAAGATGTTCGGGCCGACGGGCGCGTCGTCCCGGGCCAGGAACCGCCCCGTCGCCTTCTCCAGCACCACCAGGCTGGGCGCCTCGGGGTTATTGGGCCGGCGGTGGGTCCACTCCACGCCGTTCGAGGTGCACACGTACAGGTGGTCGCCGCGCAGCAGCGGCGAGCCGTTGGCCGCGTTGTGGGGCCGCACGCCCAGCTCGGCCACCATGTCGAAGAGCCACACGATGTCGGCGTCGTGGGCGGTGACCTCGAGGGGCGGCTGGCCGGGGGGAGCCATGTGGCGGCCCTCCTCGCGGTAGGGGCCGTCGTTGCCGTCGGCCATGCCCTCGAGGTCCAGGCAGAGCACCTCGCCGCGATTGCTCACCAGCCAGGCCCGCCCGTCCTCGACGGTGGGTGGGGAGGTGATGCCCACGCGGTGCCAGTCGGCGTTCTTGATGGACGTGAGCTTGGGGACCACGAGCTGCCAGCGCAGCTCGCCGGTGTGCTCGTCGAGGCACAGGACCACGCCCCGGTCGCCGCGGTGGCGGGGGTCGCGGGGGTGCTTGTTGTTGGTGCCCACCAGCACGCGGCCTTCGGCCACCACGGGGGTGGCGTAGGTCTCGGAGCCCAGGCGGGCGGTCCAGCGCACGCCGCGGGTCGTGCGGGGGTCGACGCGGCCCTCCGGCCCGACCTCGCCGGGCTCGAAGGCCACGGGCAGGCCGGTCTCGTCGGACACCATGTTGCGGGAGTCTCGCTGGCCCCACTGGGGCTGATCGCCGGCGGGTGCGGCCAGGTGGACGGCGAGCAGGACGAGGACCAGGCGGCGGCTCATTCGGTCTCCTCCGTGCTTTCGGAGCGTGGCCCTGCGGGCGGGCTCCTGCGGCGCGCAGGGCCGCGCTCCGCGGTCAGGCGGGCGGTGCTCAGCGCGATGTCGCGCAAGCACTGCATGGACTGGCCCCAGGCCACCAGCAGCAGGCCCCAGATGACCAGGGAGACGACGACACTCAGCCACGCCGCCGCGGCCCACACGCCGGCGACTCCGGGAGTCTCCTTCGCCGCGCCCGCCACCCACAGCACCAGGCACGCCGCGGCGACCAGCCACACCACCACCCCCGCCACCTGGAGCACGAGGGCACAGGCCTGGAGAGCCCCGTAGCGCGAGCCGGGGGCCAGCCGCCTGGCCGCCAGCCCCGAGGCCGAGGGAGCGGGGCGGGGCCTGGGGGCCACGGGCGGCGGCTCCGCGGCGGGGCCTTTCTCCTGGGGGGCCGGCGGCGGCTGGAGCTCGGCGGCGGGCAGCACCTGGGGCTCCTCGTCGCTCGCCTGGTCGGCCTGTTGGGCGGCGTCGTCCTTGCGGCGGAGCTTGAGCTCGCGGGCGCGGCGGCGGATCTTCTCGCCCAGCGGCTGCGGAATGCGGTGCCTGCGTCCGCATGCAGGGCAGATTTCGGACGTGCCCGGGCTGGCATCGGTCTCCAGCAGCTCGCCGCAACGGGGGCACTCGTATCGGAACCACATGGGGGTCTCCCTGCGGCCGCCGTAGGCTCTCAGTAGGTCCACGGCTCGCGCATGGGCCTGGCCAGCAGGCGCCGGGCCTCGGGGTCGTCGAGCACCCGCTCGGCCTCGGGGTCCCAGCGCAGGCGGCGCCCCAGGCGCATGGCGATGTTGCCCAGGTGGGCGGGGATGAGCGACCGGTGGCCCACCTCGATGGGGGTGACGGGCTCCTGGCGGGTGCGCACGCAGTGGAGGAAGTTCCGTCGGTGGCCCTGTCGATGCCCCTCGTGGGGGCTGGCCAGTCGGATCTCGTGGGGGCCGATGCGCTGGCGCAGAATGTCGGTGGAGCTGGCGGCCAGGCGGGAGCGGGTCACGTGCACCCACCCGCCCTCGCCGATGAACCGTACGCCCTGGGTCAGGAAGTTGTTGCTCGCCACCTCCATCACCGCGCCGCTGGGGTAGCGGCAGCGGAAACGGTAGGTGGTAGCGGCGTCCCACAGGCCGTCGGGGAAGGTGCCCTCGCCCTCCACGGCCACGGGTCCTGTGCCGTCGGCGCCCATGCCCCAGTGGGCGATGTCCACGTGGTGGGCTCCCCAGTCGGTCACCTGGCCTCCCGAGTAGTCGAGGATCCAGCGGAAGTTCCAGTGGCACCGCTTCTCCGTGTAGGGTGCCCAGGGGGCGGGCCCCAGCCACATCTCGTAGTCGAGGCCCTCCGGTACGGGCATGGGCGGCTGTGGCGGGCAGGTGGGGCCGATCCCGATGCCTACTTCCACGCGCTGGAGCTTTCCGATGCGGCCGTTGCGCACCAGCTCACAGGCCATGCGGAAGCGACGCGTCGAGCGCTGCCAGCTGCCCATCTGCCACACCCGCGCCGTCCGCCGCACCTCGCGCACCATGTCGCGTCCCTCGGCGATAGTGAGGGCCAGCGGCTTCTCGCCGTAGACGTCCTTGCCCGCCCGCAGGGCGCGAATGCCCAGGATGGCGTGCCAGTGGTCGGGCACGGCGATGACCACGGCATCGACGTGCTGGGAGTCGAGCAGGCGGCGGAAGTCGCGGTGCTGGGCGGGGCCGCGGTCGGCGTAGTGCTTCCCCACCACGTTCGCGGCCAAGCGTCGGCGGGCGGCGTCGACGTCGCAGACGGCCACGATGCGGCAATCGGTGTCCTGGAGGAAGCCCTTCACGTGGCGCAGCCCCATGCTGCCCAGCCCGATGATCCCCAGGGCGATGCGGTCGCTGGGCGCCGGCGCCGCTGCGGCCTGCGCGCCCACCAGGGCGGGCGCGGCCAGGCCGACACGGCGGAGGAAGTCCCGGCGGGGCAGGCGTAGGCTCATTGGGGCTCCGTCCTGGCCAGGCAGGTGTCGAGATAGCGTCGGGCGCGGTTGACCTCGGCGGTGACCTCGCCGGCGGTGGGCAGGATGGGGATGCCGCGCGGCACGGGGTGCATGAAGACCTCGGTCCAGCCGCGGTATCGTATCTTCCTGAGGGCGGCCACGATGGGCCGGAAGTCCAGCGGGCCGCGGCCCGGCATCTGGAGCAGCTCCTGGGCCTTGGGCAGCTTCCTGTGGCAGCCCTTCCCGTGCTGCCAGGCGTAGAAGTGGCTTAGGCGCTCGCCCAGGTCGGCGATGAGCCCGGCGATGAGCGCGGGGTCCTGGGGCAGGTGGTAGGGAGCCAGGGCGACGCCCAGGCGCCCCGAGGGCGCCAGCTCGGCCAGCCAGCGGATGGAGTCGGGCGACTCGATGAGGCTGTGGCGGTGGTTCTCGATGGCCACTACCACGCCGTGCTCTTCGGCGGCGGCCAGGTGGGGCTTCATGGCCTCGGCGAACCGGGCGACGGCACGCCTGAGGGCCTCCCCCTTCAGGCCCCGCGGCCCCCGGGCGCCGCACACCAGCAGGCCGGCCCCCAGCCTGGCGGCCACGGCCATCTCGGGCTGGAGGCGGAAGGGGCCCAGGTCGTAGCGGGTGAGCATCCCCAGAGCCACGCCGTGGCGTTCGAGCAGTGCGGCGAAAGCCTCGTGGCCCATGGCCTCCATCTGCTCGCGCTGGTTGGCGTGGTGCTCGGGCCAGATGTCGATGTGGCGGGCGCCCGTCTGGCGCACCTCGGGCAGGATGCGGGCCAGCTCCATCTTCCCATAGAGAGAGGAAGCGAGGATGGTGCGAAGGCCGAAGCCCTCCTCGGCGCCGCAGAGTCCCGCGGGGGCCAGCGCGGCAGCGGCGCCGGCGGCCAGGCGTTCGCAGAAGCTGCGGCGGTCGATGGGCCGCTCGCTCACCGAGGCCTCCTGAGTGCCCGAAGCGCCGCCCCCGTCGCTCGGCCATGATAGAGCGAGGCCCGCTCCCAGGTCAAGGCTGGGAAGCCTCGCCGACCCACGGGCCCACGTCCCAGAGCTTCACCGAGTGGTCGGCGCTGCCCGAGGCGAGGGTCGTGCCGTCGGGCGAGAAGGCGAGAGCCCAGATGCCGCCGCGATGGCCTTCCAGGGTGGCCAGGAGCTTGCCCTCGGCGGGGTCCCAGAGCTGGGCCGCGTGGTCGTCGCTGGCCGCGGCCAGGTGCGTTCCCTCGGGGGAGAAGGCGAGGGGGGAGTTGGCCGCGCAGGGCTTGAGCACGCGCAGGCGGCTCAGCCGGGGCGGCGTCCACAGCGCGATGGCCTTGCCCTTGGCGGTGGTAGCCAGCATCGAGCCGTCGGGCGACCAGGCCACGGTGACCCGGCCCTCGCCGACGGAGCGGCGTCGGGCGGTGCCGCCGGCGGGCACGGTCCACAGCTCGACGGTGCCGAAGCGTCCGCCACCGGCGAGGAGCTTGCCCTCGGGGCCGAAGGCGCAGGAGTGGGCTCCCCAGCGGATGCCCATGGCCTCGAGGTGCTCGCCGGTGTCGGCCTTCCACAGGTTGCCCGCCCGGTCGGCGTCGCAGGCCGTGCCCAGGAGCTTGCCGTCGGGGCAGAAGGCCACGGCGTTCACCCCGCCGTCGTGTCCGGCGATGGTGCGGAGGAGCTTTCCCGTCGCCGCGTCCCACAGCTTCACCAGGGCGTCCTTGCCCCCCGTGGCGAGGGTCTTTCCATCGGGGGCGAAGGCTATGGAGGCCACGCTGCCCTCGTGGGCGGCCACGGTGCGCAGGAGCTCCCCGGTCTCGGGGTCCCAGAGCTTGAGCGTGCCGTCCGTGTAGCCGCCGCCGCTGGCCAGCAGCTCCCCCGTGGGTGCGAAGGCCAGGGCCTCGACCGTGGCCCGGTGGCCGGCCAGCGTGCGGAGGAGCCGGGCCGAGGGCTCGCCGCCTCGCGCGGCGACGGCCCCCAGCAGCGCCACGGCCAGCGCGGGCCTGAGGGGTGGAACCGGGCGGCTCATGGGGCCTGGGCCTCCTGACTCGGCGGGACCGGTCGTGCGGGGCTATCGCGGCCGTTCGTGGGCCTTCTCCCTGAGCACCGGCGGAGGGGGCGGGTGCGCTGGCGGGGGCGCGGCTCTGCGCCCCGCGGTGAAGAGCAGGAGGGGGGCGAGCATCACCGCGGTGGGCGACTGGAGGGAGGCGCTCACCACGGCCTTCGCCCCATCGCACTCCACGGCCACGCTGTCGAGGAACTCGGCGATGGGCTTGAGGGCGGGCATCCGCCCCGCCTCCTCGCCCACCTCGCGCTTCGCCTCCTCCAGGCCCTGGCGGAACGTGGCCACCGCGGCCTCTACCTTGGGCACGTCCGTGCCCCGGGCCACGAGGGTCAGCGCCAGGGCGCCGTCGTCCCCCTGCTTGCCGGCGAGGGTCACGGTGTCGAAGGGTGCCAGGAGAGGGGCCGCGCCGTAGGCCTCGGTGATGGTGGCGACTGCCCAGCAAGGGGCCTCGGTGTCCACGGAGGCGATGAGGGCCTGGAGCTTGGGCCCCAGGGCCGGCTCGTCGGGCGCCCGCTCTGCGCGCAGCGCGGCCACCAGCTCCTCGATGGGCATGTGCTCCCGGCCCGGCCCGAAGGCGGCGACGAAGCGCCGGGGCGAACAGGGGATGAGGCACACCTCGCCCTCGGGCGCGAAGACCTCCATTCCCCCCACCTCGGTGGCCGTAGCGCCCGCCTCGCGGAGGGCCTCGGCCACGGCCTCGGGGTCGTAGAGCCCGCGTCCCACGACGACCACGAAGCCCGCATCGTCGCCGATATCTCCGGCCACGCCCACGGTCACGCCGTGGAGGCGGATGTTGCCCACCGTCTCGGCGACGCCCCCGATCACGCGGGCCAGCTCCTCCAGCATCTTACTTGCCTCCGCCCCGCCGGGCACCATGGGCGCGACGCCCTGGAGCGCCTTCTCGAAGTCCCCCGGGCCGCCGGGGGGCATGGCGAACTGGGCGACCACGCCGCAGCCGCGGGGCAGGACGCACACGTCGCTCCACGCCGCCGCGGCCTCGGGCTGCGGCCGCTCGTAGGGCTTGCCCTCGACGGCGGCTATCGCCCGGCGAGCGTAGTCCGCCGCGAACGGGGCCTCCGCTCCCGCCAGGCGCCGCAGCAGGGGGAGAGCTTCGGGCTTGCCCATCTCGCCCAGGGCGCGGATGGCCATCAGGCGGCGGACGGCCTGGGCCTCGCGGCCGCCGCGAATGCCCTGGAGGGCCTCCCGGGCGCGCATCCGCACCTCGGGGTCGTCGGCCTTGGCCGCCTCCTGGAGGGCAGGGACGGCGGCGGGGCCGATGGCCCGGAGCTTGCGCGTGGCCTCCTCGCGGGCCTGGTAGTCCTTGGCGCCGAGCTGGCGGATGAGCCGGGGGATTTCGGCGGGCAGGGCGGCCTCGGCCTCCCCGGCCATGGCCTCCACGGTGAGGGCCACGCCGCGGGCCTTCCAGTAGGCCTCGGTGGGCAGGTAGTCGAGCAGGTCGTTCCCCCCGCCGCCGCTGATCAGGCCCATGAGCACGCCGAGAAGGCCGAAGGTGCTCGTCATCTACTCCTCCTCGCGGTTCGCGCCGCGGACGGCAAGCCGGAGCCATCGGGCCGCGCCTTCGCCGTCCCACTCGTCGCCAGGCGAGCATCAGGAATACCAGAAATGGCGCCTGATGTCACGGGCTTTCGTTTGCTCCCGACGCTCCCCCGCGCTAAGATGCAGGCCGCGGCGGGGCGCTTGGGGTACGGCCCCCTTTCGTTTGGAGTTCTCGCCTTTAGGCGAGGCGGGGGCCCGAGGCACGGCCTGAAGGCCGCACTCCAAACGCCCGGCCCCCTTGATCCTCGATGCTCGATGCTGGATGCTCGATGCTCGATGAAGAAGGAACCGCTCGCACTCGCGAGTATCCAGCATCGAGCATCCAGCATCTAGCATCCAGTCCCCCGCGGAGCGACCAGGAGGCGCGCGCCATGCGAAAGGTCAAGCTCTTCAAGTCCGTGGAAATCGAGCTGGACAGCCTGGAGCAGCAGATCAACACCTGGATCGAGCAGGCGGGGGCGAAGGTGGTGAGCATCACGGGGAACATCGCTCCCCAGAGCCTGGCCCCGGAGTCGAAGACCGCCACCCTGGGCACGGGCACGGTGGCCTCCTCCGACGTGCTGATCGTGGTCGTCTACGAGGAACCGGCCTCCTGAGGCCCCTCGCCGAGCCAGTGACGAGGGGCAGAGGCAGAAGTCAGTGGTCAGCGGTCAGAAGTCGCTTGTCCCTGGTCCCTCGTCCCTCATCCCTCCTTCCTGCCCGCGAAGCGCTGGTGAAGCTCGGCCACCTGGGCATCCTCGATCTTCTTGAACAGGGGGACGGGCCCGGGGGCCACGGTGTGGCCTGCGAGGCGCTCCCAGTCCTCGAGGGCCTCCCAGGGCTCGTCGGCGGGGTCGCCCTCGAGGCCGAGGTTGGCGTAGATCTGGCGCCCGGTGAAGGGGATGAAGGGGGAGCCGAGGATGGCGAAGGAGCGGCACAGGTGGGCGCAGAGGTTGAGGGTGGCGGCGGCAGCGTCCTTGTCCCGCTTCACCTGGTGCCAGGGCTGCTGGTGGTCGAAGTAGACGTTCGCCGCCTGCCAGGCGGCGCGCATGGCGCGGACGGCTTTCTGGAAGGAGCATTCGGCCATGGCGCGGTCGAAGTCGGCACGGGCGCGGGCGAGGGCCTGGCGCACGCGGCGGTCCGGCCCCTCGCTGGCCTTGCGGGCGGGCACGGTGCCGCCCCAGTGCTTGCCCAGGAAGGTGAGGACGCGGTGGACGAAGTTGCCCAGGGTATTGGCCAGGTCGCCGTTGACGGCGGCCTGGAAGCTGGGCCAGGTGAAGTCGCTGTCGCCCTTCTCGGGGGCGAACAGGCACAGGGCGTAGCGCCAGGTGTCGGGGGGGAAGAGCTCGAGGGCCTGGTCGCTGAACACCCCGCGTCCCTCGCTGGTGGAGAACTTCCCGCGCTCGTAGTTGAGCCACTGGAAGCCCTTGATGTAGTCGGCGAGGATGAACCCGTCGTCGGCGGCCATCATCACCGCCGGCCAGGTCACCGTGTGGAAGGGCACGTTGTCCTTGGCCATGAACTGCACCAGGCGGCAGGCGGGGTCCTTCCAGTAGCCCTGCCAGGCATCGGGCTCGCCGCGGGCGTCGGCCCATTCCATGGAGATCCCGATGTAGCCGATGGGGGCGTCGAACCAGACGTAGAAGACCTTGTCGCGGTAGCCGTCGAGGGGCACGGGGATGCCCCATTCGAGGTCGCGGGTGATGCACCGCTCGCGGAGGCCCTCGGCCAGCCACTTCTGGGCGATGGACAGAGTGAGGCGCGGCCAGTAGTCCCGCTTCGAGCCGATCCACCGCTCCACCAGGGGGGCGGCCTTGGGCAGGTCGAGGAACAGGTGGTTCGATTCCCGGGTCTCCAGGTTGATGCTCCCGCTCACCGCGCTGCGGGGCTCGACGAGGTCGGCAGGGTCGAGGAGCTTGGTGCACGACTCGCACTGGTCGCCCCGGGCACGTTCGTAGCCGCAGGCGGGGCAGGTGCCGATGACGTAGCGGTCGGGCAGGAAGCGCCCCGCCTCGGCGTCGTAGAGCTGCTTGGTGGTCCGCTCCGTGATGTAGCCCCGCTCCCAGAGGCGGAGGAATAGGTGCTGGGTCATGCGGTGGTTCTGGGGGCTGGAGGTGCGCCCGAAGTAGTCGAAGCTCAGGCCCAGCCGCTCGTAGTTGTCCTTCTGGATGGCGTAGTACTTGGCCGCGTATTCGTCGACGGGCATCCCCTCGGCCAGGGCCGCCAGCTCGCAGGGCGTCCCGTGCTCGTCGGTCCCGCACACGCAGAGCACGTCGTGGCCCTGCATTCGCCGCCACCGGGCGTAGATGTCGGCGGGCAGCAGCGAGCCCACGATGTTGCCCAGGTGCTTCACCCCGTTCACGTAGGGGAGCGCGGAGGTGACCAGGAACTTTTCGCTCATCGCGGATCCTCAAGCGGGAGCGGTGGAGGATGCGATATTCTACCATCCCCCGGGCCGCCCCACAACCGGCCGCTCAACAGCGGGCGCACGCGGCCGGCGCGCGCCGCGGCACGGGATGGGGCCTGGCGGCGGGGCTCAGTCCCCGCCCTGGAGCTTGCGGTAGCGGATATTGCGGAGGGCGGCCTCGGTGTCCCAGGAGAAGAAGCCCAGGGGCCGGATGATCTCGAGCTGGGGGTAGACGGTGAACTTGTGCTTGGCCCGGGGCACGTCGAGGATCTGCTTGCCCTCGAGCCAGGCCAGGATCTTCTCCCCGGTCACGCGCACGCGCAGGGGGTACCACTTCTTGTTTTCGAAGCCCCGGATGATCACGTACTGGTTCTCGCTGGCGTTCATCCCGTCCACGCTGGAGAGGCCGACCACGCTGTCGCCCCATCCGCCGAGGACGAGGGTTACGTGCTCGCCGCCCACGGGGAAAGTGAGGCCGCAGAAGATGTCGATGCCCCTGACCCGCATGGCCTCCAGCTCGATCTCGTAGTTCTCGGTGGGGAAATCGCCCTTGCGCACGATGCCGGTGAAGGGCATGCCCGTCTTGAGCACCAGCATCCCGTCCTTCACCTCCACCGGCCCGTGCATCTCGAAGTCCTCCTTGGCGACGACCTCCCAGTCGCCGAGCGACTTGCCGTCGAACAGCGAGACCCACTCGGCCTCCTTCGCCTTGCCGGCAACCTCTGCCTCCTCGCCCGGGTTGTCCTTCGCAGCCGGCTCGTCGGCCCGGCCGCCGCACCACGGCCAGCAGCCCAGCCCCACCACCAGGAACGAGGCACACGCACACGCCAACACCAGACGACGCGAAAGGGACCGAAGGCTCATCATCGCCGCAATCCTCGACCTGTGGCCCGGAAGAGCGAACCCCTGCGGCGCCCGCACGCGGCAGCCGACGCCGCCACACGTACTCGGCCATCCTAGCGTCGCCGAACCGGAGTGTCAAGCCGCGGCGCGGCCTTGACCCCCTAGGCCGAAACCAGTAGCCTGTCCCAGCCCCCGAACCGCAGCCACAGGAGGCCCCGCCGTGGCCACCATCTTCGAGGACCCCGAGCTTCTGGGCGGTCCCCTCTCGGTCCGCGAGCGCTTCCGCCGCGTGATGCACTACCAGAAGGTCGACCGCATCCCCTTCTTCGAGTTCGGCTACTGGGACGAGACTCTCGGCCGCTGGCACGCCGAAGGCCTGCCCCCCGAGGTGGACAACGCGGCCAAGGCCTACGCCTACTTCGGCATCGAGGACTGGGGCGGCGTGCCCGCCAACGTCCAGCTCACGGGAAAGCCCTATGCCCCCCAGACCCTCGAGGAGACCGACGACTACATCATCACCCGCGACGCCGTGGGCACCGTGGCCCAGCAGAACAAGGGGCGTGACCGCACCATCCCCCACTTCCTCGAGTACGGCCTCAAGAGCAGGGACGACTGGCCGCGCTTCCGCGCCCACCTCCAGCCCACCCTCGAGGGGCGCATCGACCCTCGCTTCTACCAGAGCGTGGCCCGCTACCGCGCCCGCCAGGTGCCCATCGCCGCGCCCATCGGGTCCATGATCGGCGTGCCCCGCAACTGGATGGGCTTCGAGCGTTGCGCCACCCTGGCCTACGACGACCCCGGCCTGCTCGACGAGATCGTGGAGGCCCTGTGCCAGTGCGTGGTGGTCGTTCTGGAGGAGCTCTGCCAGTACGTGGACTTCGATTTCGGGGCCGGGTGGGAGGACATCTGCTTCAACTCCGGCCCCATCGTCTCCCCCTGGATCTTCGACCGCTACATCGTGCCCCGCTACCGCCGGATCACCGACGTCCTGCGCCGCCACGGCTGCGACATCGCGTGGACCGACTGCGACGGCAACGTGTGCCCCATCCTCGGGCAGTTCCTGGAGGGGGGCATCAACTGCATGTTCCCCGTGGAGGTGAACGCCGGCTCCGACCCCGTGAGAATCCGCGAGGCCTGCGGCGACGCCATGCGGATGGTCGGCGGAGTGGACAAGATGGCGCTGGGCAAAGGCCCCCAGGCCATCGAGGCGGAACTGGAGCGCCTCCTCCCCCTGGTCGAGCACGGTGGCTTCATCCCCACCGTCGACCACCGCGTGCCCGCCAGCGTGCCCCTCGAGCACTACAGGTTCTATATCAAGACCAAGCGCCAGCTCTTCCGGGCCGGCTACCGCGAGCCGCAGTACGCCGAGTGAGGGGCTGGCCCTACCACTGGACGGGCACCTCGCGGCCCTGCTGCGCGCTCTGGATGGCCGCGAAGACCATGGCCAGGCTCTTGATGTTGTCGGTGCACACGGTCTCCGGGGTCTCGCCGGTCCGGATGCAGCGGACGAATTCGCGGATGAGGCCCTCGTGGCCGCCGGTCTCGGCGTGGGGCGGCGGCGGGGGCAGCTCGATGTCCTCCAGCTCGGAGAAGAAGCTGCCCCTCTCGGCCACGACCTGGCAGCGGAAGCCGTCGGCGCCGTCCCACAGGACGCTTCCCTCCTGGCCGATGGCCCGCCACTGTCCCTCCCAGGTGGTGTTGAGCCCCTCGGCGCACCAGCTCCCTCGGTAGGTGTAGACGAGGCCGCCGGTCATCTGGAAGACGGCCACCGCGGAGGCATGGTGGTCGTACCACGAGCCCGGGGGGTTCCACTCCTTGCACAGCACGCTCACGGGGTCGGCGCCGCAGATGAGGCGCGCCTGGTCGAAGGTGTGGATGGCCATGTCGAGCAGGAGCACGTGGGGCATTCGGGCGCGGAAGCCCCCGAAGTGGGCGCCGATGTAGAAATCGCTGTCCAGGGTGGTGAGGGTGCCCAGGCGGCCGGTGTCGAGGAAGTGGCGGAGGCGTCGGATGCGCGGGTCGTAGCGGCGGTTCTGGATCACGGCATAGGTCTTGCCCACCTCCTGTGCGGCGGCGACCATCTTGCGGGCGTTGGCCATGGAGTCGGCCAGGGGCTTCTCGCCCAGCACGTGGCAGCCGTGGCGGAGGGCCTCCAGGGTTATCTCGGCGTGGGCCTGGGGCACGGAGCAGTCGAAGACGATGTCGGGCTCCAGCTCGTCGAGGGTCTGCGCCAGGTCGGTGCTCACGGTAGCGTCGGCGAGGCCCGCCGCGTCGGCCCGTTGGCGGGCCGCCTCCTCGCGGATGTCCACCAGGCCCACGACCTCGAGATCGGGGATCTCGGCCGCGATCTGGAGCCATCGCCGGCTCATGCCGCCGCAGCCGGCCAGCACCACGCGAAGGGTCTCGCTCATCGCATCCTCTCCAGGGGAATGGGGGGTCTCGGGACCTTCGTTTGGAGTTCTCGCCTTTAGGCGAGCCGGGGGGCCGAGGAACGGCCTGAAGGCCGCACTCCAAACGACCGGGAACGGCCTGAAGGCCGCACTCCAAGCGACCGGCCCCCTTTCGTTTGGAGTTCTCGCCTTTAGGCGAGCCGGGGGTCAGAGCATAGGGCAGGCGGCGGAGGCGGTCAAGCTCCGGGCCTCACTCCGTCCCCGGCCCCAGGACCTCGCCGGCGAGGTAGAAGGAGCCGGTGACGCACACCAGGTCGTCGGGCCCGGCCCTGGCCCTGGCCTCGGCGAGGGCCTCCTGGGGGCTTTCGCAGGCGATGGCGTCGGGGTGGGGCAGGGCCTCGACGCGCCGCAGGAGTTCGTCGGGCGAGCAGGCCCGAGGGCTATGGCTGGCCGTGGTGGCCACGAAGGCGGCGCGGGGCAGCAGCTCGCGAAGCATCCCCTCCACGTCCTTGTCGCTCGAGATGCCCACCACCAGGAGAAGGCGACGGTAGGCGAACTCCGCGGCCAGCGCGGCCAGCAGGGCGCGCACCGAGGCCACGTTGTGCGCCGCGTCCACCACCACGGTGGGCCGCTCGGCGATGCGCTCGATGCGGGCCCGCCACCGCACCGCGGCCAGCCCCTCGCGGACGATGGGCGAGGTGAGGCGCAGGCCGCGGGCCGCCATCGCCTCCTCCGCCAGGGCCACGGCCATGGCCGCGTTCACCCGCTGGTGGCGCCCTACCAGGGGCACGCGCAAGCGGGGGTAGGAGCGGCGGGGCGTGCGCACGGCGAAGTGCCGGCCGCGGTCCACCAGCGCGATGTCCCGCCCCACCAGCCGGAGGGGGGCCTGGAGGGCCTCGGCGCGGGCCCTGATGGCGCCCAGGGCGGCGGGTTCCTGGGGGGCCACCACGGCGGGGACCGCGGGCTTGAGGATGCCCGCCTTCTCGCCGGCGATGAGGGCCAGGGTGTCGCCCAGCTTGTCCGTGTGGTCGAAGCTCACGTGGGCGATGCCGCACACCGCGGGCTGCAACACGTTGGTGGCGTCCAGCCGCCCGCCCAGGCCCACCTCCAGCACCCCGTAGTCCACCCCCTGGTCCAGGAAGTCGAGAAACGCCGCGGCGGTGAAGATCTCGAAGAACGTGGGGGTGTAGGTCTGGTGGGTCTTGAGGCTTTCCTGGAGGTAGGGGTACATGCGGTTCACGTGGGCCACCAGCCGCTGCTCGGGGATCCACTGGCCGTCGACCATGATCCGCTCGCGTACGCACTGCACGTGGGGCGAGGTGTAGAGCCCCACGGTGGCGCCCGCCCGCTGGAGGATGGCCGCGGTCATGGCCGCCGTCGAGCCTTTGCCCTTGGTGCCCGCGATGTGCACGGCGCGGAGCTGGCCCTCCGGGTGGCCGAGGAAGTCGAGCAACTGGTTCATCCTGGCCAGGCCGAAGATGGAGGTGGCCGCGGCGCGCGGCTTGACCATCCGCTCGTAGTCGGTGAAGTGGTAGAGATAGTCGAGCGCGTCCTTCCCGCGCTCGAACGGCCCGCTGGCGCTCACTCGACCGTCCCTCGCCGTGGACTGGGTGACCCGGGTACGGACGATGGCCGCCCGGGCGACGCATTGTAGCCCCCGCGCCCCAGGGGTGCAAGCGCCCCGCCGGCCCGCCAGGAACGCTCTCCGGCCGCAACGCCGCTTGCAATGGTCCGCCAAATGGGCCACCCTCGGTGCCCGCCGCCGAGAGCCGGCCCGAGCACAGGGAGAGCGCCATGGGCCACAGCCCCGTCACCTTCACCGTGTTTACCAAGCCCTGGAAGATGTCCCTCGAGGAGCTGGCCGAGCGGGTGGCGCACCTGGGCTTCGACGGCGTCGAGCTGCCCGTCCGCCCCGGTTTCCAGGTCGAGCCCGACGATGTGGCCCGCGGCCTGCCCCGGGCGGCCCGCATCCTGGGCCAGAGCGGGGTGGCCATCGCCAGCGTGGCCGGCCCCGTCGACGAGCCCACCATCGGCGCCTGCGCCGAGGCCGGCGTGCCCCTCATCCGCATCTGCCAGCGGATGGACGACGAGGAGGGCTACCTGGCCGCAGAGGAGAAGGTCCGCCGCCGCTACGACCGGCTCGTGCCCCTCCTCGACCGCCACGGTGTGACGCTCGGCATCCAGAACCACTGCGGACTCCAGGTGCCCAACGCCCTCGGGCTCCGCCGCATCCTCGACCGCTACTCGCCCCGGCACGTCGCCGCCGTGTGGGACCCGGCCCACTGCGCCCTGGACGGCGAGCGGCCCGAGCTGGCCATCGACATCCTCTGGTCCCACCTCCGCCTGGTGAACCTCAAGAACGCCTTCTGGCGGCGCACCACGGGGCCCGAGGCCGACGTGGTGGCCTGGACCCACTACTGGACCTTGGGGCGCCAGGGCCTGTGCCACTGGCCCACGGTGGCGGGCCTGCTTCGCCAGCGCGGCTACCAAGGTCCCGTGTGCCTCACCGCGGAGTACAGCGACCAGGAGGCCGTGGACCGCCTGGTGGTGGAGGACTTCGCGTTCGCCCGCTCGCTGTTCGCCTGAGGAGCGCCCATTGTCCCATCGCGGCGACGAGAGGGCGCTGGCCGTCCTCTGCCTGGCCGGCGCCACCTGCTGCTACGGCGCCGTGCCCATCTTCATCCGCCACTTCACCACCTACCTCGACGTGTGGTGCGTGAACGCCGTGCGCTACTCGGTGGGCGCCCTCTTCTGGCTGCCCTGCGTGCTCGTGCTGGGCCGGCGGGTGAAGCGTACTGGGGCGGTGTCGCCGGGGCGCTCGGTGTGGCGCGACGCGTGGGTGCCCGCGGCGGTGAACCTCACGGGCCAGGTAGGCTACGGCCTCAGCCCCTACTTCGTCACCGCGCCCACCATCGGGTTCATGATCCGGCTGTCCTTCCTCTTCGCCATCCTGTGGGGCTTCCTGTTCCTGCCCCAGGAGCGTGGCCTGGCCCGCAGCGCCCTGTTCCTTGTGGGCGCCGTGCTGTGCGTGGGCGGGGCGGTCCTGATGTTCGCCGAGCGCCTGGGGGCCGGCGGTGACCGCTCGGTGGCCGGCCTGGCCATCCTGGTGGGCACGGCCATGTGCTGGGCGGGCTACGCCGTAGGCGTGCGGGTGCGGATGCCCGGCTACCCGGTGCGGCTGAGCTTCGGGGTGATCAGCCTCTACACGGCCGGTGGGCTGGTGGTGCTCATGGTGCTCTTCGGCGACACTTCGGCTCTGGCCCGCCTGGGCGGGCGGCTGTGGGCCCTGCTCGTGCTCTCCGGGTTCATCGGCGTGGCCTCGGCCCACGTGCTCTACTACCGGGGCATCCACGCCCTGGGCCCCGTGGTGGCCAGCGGGGCGCTGATGGCCACTCCCTTCGTGACCCTCTTCGGCTCCGCCCTGGCCCTGGGCGAGATGCTCTCGTGGCTTCAGCTCCTGGGCGGGGTGGCCGTGGTGGCGGGCGGCGCCCTGCTGGTGGTGGCCAAGGGGCGCCTGGAGCGGGCCCGCGTGGCGGCCGACACCGTGGCCACGGCGGCCCGGATGCGCTAGCCCCGGCCTCAGGGCACGGGGATGAACACCCGCCCCAGGTCCACCTTCTCCGGGGCGGGCTCCTTTTCGGGGACGGTCACGATAGCCAGCTTCTTATCCTCGGCGCGGGCGAGGAAGGGGGTGCCCCCGCGGCCCAGGCCGAAGGCCTTCAGCCGCTGGGCCACCAGCAGGTACCTGCCCGGCTCGAGGGCGGGGATGCGGAAGGTGAACCGACCGTCGGCGGGAATGTCCACCCGCGGCAGGTCGGAGGTGTAGGTCAGCCGGCCCCGGCCGTCGGTCCGGCCTTCCAGGCGCCCGTCGGCGGGCAGGCGCACGAGCTGGAGGTAGGAATCCTCCTCGATATATTCCTTGGCCTCGGCCATGTTCGTGATGCTGCCTGTGACGGTCAGGCGCACCTCCTTGGCCTCCGGCGGCTCGGGCTCGCCGCTGGCCGGCTGGCCCCGGGGCAGCGAGGCCTGGCCTCCCGCCAGGGTGGGCACCACCACCGTGCACGCTGCGGCCTCGCGGGGCAGGCGGGCGGCGACCTCGAGCTGGAACGTCCCGGCGCTCACAAACCCGGTCACCGAGAGGAGGTCGGGCTGGGCCACCGTCCACTCCCCCTCCTCGCCCAGGCGGATGGCCACGCAGGGGTGGAAGCGGCGGACGATCACCACGGCCCCCGCGACCCGCGTGCGCTGCTCGGTGATGAGGCCGAACTCGCCGGGGGCGTAGACCGGGTTGCTGGCCTTCGCGGCCTTGCCCCGCAGGCTCACCACCACCAGCTTCTCCCCCGCCTGGGGGCGCGCGGTGTGGCCCTCGCGGTCGGAGAGGCGGGCCTCCACGCGTGCCCCGGTCACCTCGAGCTGGAAGGCCGCGAAGCCGGTCACCACCTCGGCCCCCGCGGCGCGGGCCGGGGCGGCCAGCGCCAGGGCCGCGGCGGCCACGGAGGCCATGCTCAGCACCCGGGTCATCGTTTCTGCCCTCCTTTCATGGGCGCCGGGCGCCCCGTGTGTGGTCGAGGGCCGCTGGCGGGGGGTCTACCAGCGGTGGCGAGCCGGCGGCGGCCCCTCGACGATCGGCTGGTTCACGAAGGGGCGGTAGCGCCAGGGCTCGCTCAACTCGTCCATCCGGGCGACGTCCTGGCCCTCCAGTTCCAGCTCCTCGACGCCGTAGAGTTGGGCGAAATGCTCTGGGCGGCTGCCGCCCAGGATCACGCTGGTGACCCCCGGCCTGGCCAGCAGCCAGGCCGCGGCGAGCTGGTTGAGGCCCGCGTCGTACTTCGCGGCGATGGCCCGCAGTTCGTCGAGCAGGTCGAAGACCTCGGGGCTCAGGCGGCGGCGAAAGCGGGGGCTGCGGGCCAGGAAGGAGCCCTCCGGCGGCTCCTCGCCCCGGCGGTACTTCCCGGTCAGGATGCCCCGGTCCAGGGGACCATAGATCATGGTGGCGACGCGGAAGCGGCGGCAGAAGGGCATGGTCTCGGTCTCGACCGCCCGGTCCAGCAGGTTGTAGCGGCACTGGAGGGAGCAGGGCGGCTCCCAGCCGCCCAGGGCGGCGGTGCCCAGGAGGTGGGCCACCTGCCAGGCGTAGTGGTTGCACACTCCCACGTAGCGCACCTTGCCCTGGCGCACCAGGGTATCGAGCGCGGCCAGCACCTCCTCGGCGGGGGTCCTGGGGTCGGGGTGGTGGAGCTGGTAGAGGTCGATGTAGTCCGTGTCCAGCCGCCGCAGGCTGGCCTCGCAGGCCCGGAGGATATGGAGGCGGGAGCATCCGCCGGTGTTGGGCCCTTCGCCCATCTTCACCCAGAACTTCGTGGCCAGGATCACCCGCTGGCGACGGTCGCCCAGCAGGCGCCCCAGCGCCTCCTCGCTCCTGCCCCGGCCGTAGGCGTCCGCGGTGTCCAGGAAGTTCACCCCGTGGTCCAGCGCCGCATCGAGCACCCTCGCCGCCTCCGCCTGCTCCAGGCGCAGCGGGAAGTCCATGCACCCCAGGCAAAGGCGGGAGACCTCGATGCCCGCGTTGCCGAATCGCACGTAGTTCATCGCTCTCCGTGCCTCCACGCAGGGACCGGGGACCGGCGCCTCGCGCCGCCAGTCTACGGCCCCGCCCGCCGCGGCGCAAGCGGGGGCGCTTGACACCCGGGCCGCAATCGCGTATCCCAGGATGGGCGGTCGCGCGGGCGACGAGCCCGAGGTCCTCTTTTGCGAGGAAACGCCATGACACAGCTCAAGCTTGCCCTCTACGGGACGAACGGACACCAGGTGGCCAGGCTCGTGCCCCGCCTCGAGCGGGTCTCGGTGGTCGCCGTGGCGGGCGTGGCGGAGGAGACCTTCGAGGCCTGGCGCGGCGAGATGCCCCAGGCCTTCGAACGCGCCTCGCGCTACAAGACCCTCCCCGCCCTTCTCGAGCGGGCCGACGCCCAGCTCATCAGCATCTGCTCCCCACGGCGCGACCAGCAGCACGACGACATCGTCGCCGCACTGCGGGCCGGGCTCCACGTCTACGCCGAGAAGCCGCTGGCCACCAGCCTCGAGGGCCTGGAGGCCATCGCCCAGGCCGCCGACGAGGCGGGCAAGGAAGTGCGCTCGATGACCGGTATGCCCTACGACCCCGTCTTCCGGGCCATCAAGAAACAGGTCGACGAGGGCAGCCTGGGCACCGTCGTGCAAGTCTTCGCCCAGAAGTCCTATCCCTACCACGACCGCCGCCCGCAGGACCCCGGCGTGGACGGGGGGCTCATCCCCCAGGCCGGCATCCACGCGGTCAGCGTCGTGCGCTACGTCACGGGGATGGAGTTCGAGGAGGTCTTCGCCACCGCCACCGGGCGGGGCAATCCCGGCGAGGGTGCCCTCGACATGGCCGCCCACGTCGCCGCGCGACTCACCGGCGGCGCCCTGTGCACTATCGCCTGCAACTACTGCAACCCCCCGGGCATCGGATACTGGGGCAACGACCAGCTTCGCCTCCACGGCACGGGCGGCATGGTGGAGGCCGTCGACGGCCTCACCCGCACCCAGGTCGCACTTGGCGACCAGGCGCCGGCGCCGCTCGAGACCCCCACCGACGGCACCGCCGGCTACCCGGGCCTCTTCGCCGGCTACGTGGCTCACCTCCTCGACGGCACCCCGATGCTCCTGACCCAGGAGGACAGCCTGGCCAACACCCGGGTGGTGCTCCGCGCCCAGGAATCGGCCCGCCGCGGCGAGCCCCTCCGCGTATAGGCCCGCGGCGCCGACGTCTTGCAGCTCCATTCGCGGCTGTGGTAGGATGGCGGCAGGAGGGTCCCGCCGTGCGCCGGCTTTCTGTCGCGACGACGCTCTCGCTGTCCCTTGCCCTGTCGGCCGCGGCCCGGGGCGCGGACTGGCCGCAGTGGCGGGGACCGAAGCGGGATGGCGTGGCCCCCGAGAGCCCCCCGCTCGCCGAGTCGTGGCCCGCCGGGGGGCCGCGGCAGGTGTGGCAGAGCGAGGCGGTGCCCGCCGGCCAGGACGGGGGCGTGGCCTCGCCGGTGGTGGCCGAAGGACGGGTGTACATCTACGTCAACTGGCCAAGGCCCGCGCCCGGGAGCGTGTGGAAACCGGCCGACGACGTGTTCCTGTGCCTCGATGCCTCGGACGGCACGACGGTGTGGCGGCGGGTGCTGCCCGGGGAGGACCGGGGCCTGAGCGGCTCGTCCACCCCCCGCATCGTCGGCGACCGTTGCTACGGGGCGGGCTCCACGGGGAAGGTGGTGTGCCTGGACGCCAGGACGGGCGAGGTCCGGTGGCAGACCTCGGTGGTCGGGCAGGGGTCGATCGCCCCCTCGGTGGGCGTCGCCGACGGGGTCGTGGTGGTCCAGGCCGGCAGCCTGGTGGCCCTCGACGCCCGCGACGGCAAGACGCTGTGGACACAGCCCGCGGTGGAGAACCACTACGCCTCGCCCGTCTTCTGGCGAAAGGACGACGCGACGTACGTCCTGGCCAATAGCGACTGGAAGGTGGCCTGCGTGGAGCTGAGGACGGGCAAGGTGGCCTGGACCGCGCCCGGCGGAGGCTGCGCCACGCCGACGGTGGCCGGCGACCGAATGGCCATCCCCGCCGACCGCGGGTCGACGTCCCTGGTGGGCTACCGCCTGCACGCCGACCTCGGCGAGGTGTGGTGGGTGGCGCCGGGCACGAGCAGCGGCAGCAGCGCCCTGCTCCACGAGGGCCACGTCTACACGGTGGCCGATGGGCGGTTGGGCTGCGTGCGCTTCGAGAGCGGCGAGGTGGCGTGGGAGCAGCGTCGGAAGGCCAACTACTCCTCGCCGGTGCTGGCCGACGGGAAGGTGCTGGCCGTCGTCGACGAGGGGGCTAGTCTCCTGATGTTCGCGGCCATTCCCGATGCCTACAAGCCGTTGGCCGAGGCCCGCCTGCCCATCGCGCCCTACAGCTCGCCGGCAGTGGCCGACGGCAGGCTCGTCCTGCGCCTCAAGCACGCCATCGCCTGCTACGACCTGCGGGCCGAGGCGCCCGCCAACGCCTCATCGCAGCCCGCGGCCCCGCAGGCGCCTTGACCTCCGAGCCCCAGCAGGAGCCGCCCGTGCCCGACGATATCGCTGCCCTGGAAGAGAAGCTCAACGACTTCGACCCATGCGTCCGACGCGAGGCCCTCGGGGAGCTGGCCCGGCGCCTTGGCGCCGGGGAGCTCTCGGTGCCCCGGCCCACGGGGGCGGTGAACGTGCATCTCCACACCTTCTGCTCGTTCAACTACCGCGACTGGTCGCCGGCCCGCGTGGTGTGGGAGGCCAGGAAGCGGGGCCTCGATGTCGCGGGGTCGGTGGACTTCGATGTCCTCGACGCCCTCGACGAGATGCTCGAGGCGGGCGACCTGCTGGGCCAGCGCACCAACGTGGCCCTGGAGACCCGCGTGTTCTCCCACGAGTTCCCGGACCGCGAGTTCAGCTCGCCAGGGGAGCCGGGGGTGCTCTACTTCATGGGCACGGGCTTCACCCGCCTGCCGGCGCCGGGCACGCCGGCGGCGGCGTGCCTGGAGCGGATGCGGGCCGGGGCCAGGGCTCGCAACGAGGCGATGCTCGAGCGCCTCCGCCCCGTCATCGCCCCCGTGACCATCGACTACGAGGCCGACGTCCTGCCCCTCACCCCCTCGGGCAACGCGACCGAGCGGCACATGCTGGCCGTGATGGACGCCAAGGCCCGCCAGCGCTTCCCCCGGCCCGAGGCCCTGGCCGCCTACTGGGCGGAGCGCACGGGCCTGGACGCCGACCAGGTGGCCGGCCTACTCCACGACCCCGCGGCCCTCCGCGGCGCCATCCGCCGCAAGCTGATGAAGAAGGGCGGCCCGGGCTACGCCCAGCCCGACCACCAGACCTTCCCGTCCATTCGCGAGGTGGCCGCCATGGCCGCCCAGTGCCAGGCCATCCCCTGCGCCACGTGGCTGGACGGCACCCGCCAGGGCGAGGCCCAGCCCGATGCCCTCCTCGACTGGTTTCTCGACCTCGGCTGCCTGGTCCTCAACATCATCCCGGATCGGAACTGGAACCTCGACGATGCTCGTGAGAAGGAGCTCAAGACCCGGAAGCTGGCCGAGATCGTCGGTGCCGCCCGCCGACGCCACCTCGTCTTCTCCGTGGGCACGGAGATGAACAGCACCGGCCAGAAGGTCGTCGACTCCTTCCAGGCCCCCGAGCTGCGGTCCTACGCTGCCGACTTTCGCGACGGCGCCTACATCCTCTACGCCCACACCCTGCTCCAGCGCGCCGCGGGCAAGGGCCGGATGAGCCCCTGGGCGCGCCACGCCTTCGGCGACGACCGCGCCGCGGCCAACGCCTTCTACCTCGAGGTCGCCCGCAAGGCCTTCCCGCCCGCCGAGGCGCGCCGGACCCTCGCCGCCCTGCCCGCCGAGGCCCCGGCTGACGACATTCGCCGCGCCCTGTGAGGGCGGCCCTCGCGCGGGCCAAAGCGAAGAAGGGAAGGGCCTCGGCGGGAGACCCTTGCCTTCGCCTCGGACGGTGCGATGTGCCTGGGGCTATTGCACGGTGATGGGCTTATCGGCCTCCCACACGCCGTGGATGTTGCACCGCTCGAAGGCCCGCAGCGGCCCCAGGTCCTTGGGCAGGCTCACGCAGGTCTTCATGATGGGGCAGGTGGTCTCGGCGGTGAAGTGCATGCGGGCCAGGTAGACGTGGCCGGCGTAGAGTTCGACGAACTGGATGAAGTGGTCCGTCTGGTTGGGGTGGTCGAGGTGCTTGCCGACCTCGACGGTGACCTCGAAGCACTCGCCGGCCTTCACCGTCTCGGGGGCGGTGATGACAGGGGTGTGCTTCTTCTCCAGGTCGGTCAGGTTGGTGGGGTCGGCGGGCTTGTTCACCTGGGCGAACAGGTCGGTGGTTTCCTCGGGCATCGAGGCTTCCTCCATGGCGAAGTGGTCGTCATCCGGTCGGTGCCGCGCGGAGCGGCGGTGCGTTCGGGGCGCTCACCTCCCTTCGTGCCCCCCGTGGGGGGAGCGTCGCTGCTGGGAGTCTCCCTCGCCATCGGGATCGATGCCGCCCGTCGACCCTCCTGGGGTTCCTCCGTGTGTGCTCCTACTTTTTCTTGAGAACGCAGACGGCCTCGGGCACGACCAGGTGCAGGGCCAGAGTTTCGGAGGCGAAGAACTCGTAGCTTCCGTCTGCGGGGCCGGTGAAGCCGACGCAGAGGTCCTGCCCCACGACGATGGAGGCGTACTGGCGCCCGGAGGCGAGCAGGACGCCGCTGTCGCCGAGCGCCGGAGCCTTGACGATGCCGTCGGTGACGAAGGTTCGGACGTGGTCGATCTCCGTCTGGTTGCCCTGGTTGTAGCGTCGGAACAGGAGGTTGTAGAGCTCTGGGCCGAGGGCCAGGGAGTAGGGCCCGTGGAATCCTGCGGCGTCGAGCTTGGTGAGGGCGTCGATGAGGTTATCGGCGGCGGCGCCGGGCTCGGTCCAGGCCTTGAGGCGCGCGGTCTGGGTGCCCTTGGCGGTGAGCAGCCCGGGGGCGCCGAGGGCCTTGGAGCCCCCGAAGATCAGGGCGTCCTCCTGCCTGGCGCAGGCGGCGCCTGCCTGGGCGGCGGGAGCGAGGTCGATGGGCAAGCCGCTGGTCTCGAAGGCGGCGATGTCGCGGGCCGGGAGGCTGAAGGACGCCAGGATCTCGGCCACGGGCACGCCGGCCGCGGCGGACAGGGTGACGCCGTCGACGTCGGGCTTGCCCGCCGGGGCTTCGGGGCCGGGCACGGTCTTGAGGCCCAGGCCGTAGGGCCCGTCGGTGTGGAGGAGGCGGCGGGCGCTCATCTGGGCCTTGGCGGCGCCCAGCACGGCCTCGTCGACGCGGCTCCACACGGTGCTCCCGAAGGGGGCGTCGTCGCGGAGCAGATGATGGTGGGACATTTGCGGGGTCTCCTCCTGACGGTGCGTTGGGTTGGTGGCGGCGCGGGCGTTCAGGCCTTGAGGTCGCCCACGCTGGGCACGTCGGGAGATTCGGCCTCGGCCTGGGCTCCCTCGGGGCTCTGGCCTTTCTCGATGGCCTCGGCCATTTCGTCCACTTCGCCGGCGCCCTCGGCGAGGTAGCGCTCTTCGTCGGCGAGGAGGATGTTGAGCAGCCTCTGGAACTCGCCGGCGTGGACGCGCTCCTCGTCGGCGATGTCCTGGAGGACGGCCTTGGCCAGGGGGTGGTCGGTGGCGTCGGCGATGGCCTCGTAGAGGTGCACGGCCTCCTCCTCGGCGGCCAGCGACTGGCGGATCGCCCGGCTCAGCTCCCTGGCGGTGAGCTTTCGGTCGGGGGTCAGACCGGCATAGGGGTTCAGGAATTCAGCCATGGCCTCTCGGCCCTCCGGTAGAAAGGGGTGAGCGGGGACGGTTCGGTCATTCCTCCAGGGTGATGGCCTCCACGGGGCAGTCCTCGGCGGCCTCGCGGGCCGCGTCCTCGGCCTCGGGGGGCACGGTGTCGACCTTCACGGTGGCCACGTCGTCGGTCAGCTCGAAGACCTCGGGGCAGGTATCGGGGCACAGGCCGCAGCCGGTGCAGGTCTCGGCGTCGATGGTCGCCTTCACGGCAGGTTTCCTCCTGGGCTGGTGGCGGCCCGGGCGCTCAGTCGAAGGTGGTATAGCGCTCGGGACCCACGGCGCAGATGGGGCACTTGGCGGGCACATCGCCCTCGATGGTGTGCCCGCAGTTCTCGCAGATCTGGATGGGGCCCAGCTCGATGTCCTGGCCTGCGTCCACGGCCTCCTTGGCCTGGGTGTACATCTGGGCGTGGACCTGCTCGGCGGAGAGGGCGTAGTGGAAGCTCTTGACCGCCTCGCGCTCGGCCTGGGCCTGGGCCACCTGTTGGTAGGCGGGGTACATCTCCTCGACCTCGAAGGTCTCGCCCTCGATGGCCCCGGCCAGGTTTTCCGAGGTGTTCCCCAGTCCGAAGCCGGCCATGGAGTCGACCAGGAAGCCCCCCGCCTCCTCGCGCAGCGCGGCGAAGTGGTTGGTGGCGTGCGCCCGTTCGGCGTGGGCGATGGCGCGGAAGAGCCGGGCCACGTTGGGAAAGCCCTCCTCCGCCGCCTTCCCGCCCCAAACCAGGTATCGCATATGCGCCATCGACTCGCCGCCGAACGCGCTGCGCAGATGCGCCCCCGTCATGGCATGCATTCGCGTCGCCTCCTCTTCTGAGCGCTCCGTTGAGAATCGGAACTGCTTGTGGCGACCGCCCCGGCACCCGCGAACGGCAGGCGGGAATGCTCCGCCGCGAGTGCCGCCCCGTTGGCATCGTCCTTCTCGCCATTTTAGGAGCTTCCCCGGTCTGGATCAAGCCCCACCGCCGGCCCGTGTCGAGCCACAGCGCCGGCCCGGCCCGGGCTGCCGCCGACGTGAAGTTCTTTGGAGAGGGGCCTGGGGAGAACCTTTCTTTCAAGAAAGGTTCTCCCCAGCTCTCCATTCCGCTGGAGTGTTACGCGGATTTCATTGTTCCGCTTGACGGTCCTTGGCCATTTGGGTATATTAGCAATACAGCAGGGGAGCCACAGGAGAATCGCTATGGATGCAAGCCTCCGCGCCCGTTTCGAGGCCCGGGCCCGCATCATCAAGGCCATGGCCCATCCCACGCGCCTGTTCCTGGTCGACGTGCTTGCCCAGGGGCGGCGGTGCGTGTGCGAGCTGGCCGAGATGGTGGGCGCCGACGTCTCCACGGTTTCCAAGCACCTCGCCCAGCTTCGCAACGCGGGCATCGTGCGGGACGAGAAGCAGGGGGCGCAGGTCTTCTATACCCTCCGCTGCCCCTGCGTGCTGCATTTCTTCGAGTGCGTGGAGTCGGTCCTTCGCTCCACGGCCGAGGAGCAACTGTCCCTGACCCAGTGACGTAGGGGCGAGGGGCGGGGAGGTTTTGGAGCGACCTGGCTTTGGCGATTGACCCAAATGCCCACGCCAGGCGGCGGGGGCGCGACGGGATAGGCCGATGACCTGGAAGAAAGAGTGGAAGCCGCTGGCGGTCCTGGTGGCCGCGTTCCTGGCCTGCTTCTACCTGCCGGTGGGCGCGCAGCGGTTCGACCGCGCCGTGCTGGAGGCCCTGCGGCTGGCCAGGTGGTATGCGCGGGAGCACGTGGTGCTGTGCCTGGTGCCCGCGTTTTTCATCGCCGGGGCCATCGCGGTGTTCGTGAGCCAGGCCTCGGTGATGAAGTACCTGGGGGCGAGGGCGAACAAGGTGGTGGCCTACGGCGTGGCCTCGGTGAGCGGCACGATCCTGGCCGTCTGCTCGTGCACGGTGCTGCCGCTGTTTGCGGGCATCCACCGCATGGGCGCAGGGCTGGGGCCGGCCACGGCGTTTCTGTATTCCGGTCCGGCCATCAACGTGCTGGCCATCGTGCTCACCGCGCGGGTGCTTGGCTTGGAGATGGGCATCGCCCGCGCCGTGGGCGCCATCGTGTTCAGCGTGGTCGTGGGCCTGCTGATGCACCTGATTTTCCTGAAGGAGGAGACGGAGAAGGCGAACGGCCAGGCGGCCCTGCCCGAGCCCGAGGTGGAGCGGCCGCTGTGGCAGAACGTGCTCTACTTCGCCTCGATGGTGGGGGTGCTGGTCTTCGCCAACTGGGGCAAGCCCGACCAGGGCTCCGGCTTCTGGCATGCGATCTGGTCGGCCAAGTGGCACATCACCGGCGCGTTCGCCGTCGGTTTCACCGCGATTCTGGTCCTTTGGTTCGGCCTGACGTGGTGGAAGATGTTGGCCGCGGCGGTGCCTACGGTCGTGGCGGCGCTGCTTTTCCCCGGCCAGCCCATGATCCCTTTTGCCGTGGGGGTGATCGGGCTGTCCGCAATCACGAGCACGAACGAGGGCGAGACGGGCGAGTGGTTCAGCCAATCGTGGGGATTCGCCAAGCAGATTCTGCCGCTGCTGCTCGCGGGGGTGGTCGTGGCTGGGCTGCTGCTGGGGCGGCCGGGGCACGAGGGCCTGGTGCCGTCGTCGTGGGTGGAGCGTGCGGTGGGGGGCAACTCGCTGGGGGCGAACCTCTTTGCGTCGGTGGCCGGGGCGTTCATGTACTTCGCGACGCTCACCGAGGTGCCCATTCTCCAGGGGCTCCTGGGCGCGGGCATGGGCAAGGGCCCGGCGCTGGCCCTGTTGCTGGCCGGCCCGGCCCTCAGCCTGCCCAACATGCTGGTGATCCGGAGCGTCATGGGCACGAAGAAGACGGCCGTCTTCGTCTCGCTCGTGGTCATCATGGCCACCATCAGCGGGATGGTCTACGGATTGCTCTTCGCCTGAGTGGAGTGCGCGAGCCATGCCGGAACTGATCGCCACGTACCCGAACCGAGGCGAGTTCGAGAAGGCGAAGGCCCGGCTTGGCGCCCTGTCGCTGCCGCACGAGGTCGTGACGCCCGACCCCGGCTTCAGTCGGGTAGGGGCCCCCTCGTTGGTGATGGACTCCGAGGTGCGGATGGAGCTCGGCGAGCGTGTCGGCGATGGGTTCACGGCGTCGGGCTGGGTGGACTATCGTCCCGCGCAGTTCGCCGTGCCAACCGAAGCGCCGCGGGAGTTCGAGGAGGATGTTTTTGGCCATGCAGCGGTGATGGTGCTGGCGCCGTGCGTGGCGGACCCGACGAAGATCCGCATCATCGCCCACCTGTCGGGCGACCTGACCGAGGTTTTCCCGTACCTCAACGCCGAGATGCGGCAGGCGAGCTACAACGTGCACGGCCCGACCTTCACGTTCATGGACCGCTATCGCATGGTCTCGCTCTACCCGCGGCGGGTCGCCGTGGCGAAGGCGGACGAGATCGTGGACGCCTGGCGGGTGCTGGAGACCCTGCGCGTGCGCGCCAACGAGGCCTGGGCGCGGCGGGGCGAGATCGAGCCTTCGTACGAAATGCGGGAGCGGCCGCCCGCGCTGGAGATCCTGAAGCGCCTGCCGCGGACCAACTGCGGCGCCTGCGGCGAGCCGACCTGCACGGCCTTCGCCGTCAAGGTGTGGAGCGGCGAGAGGGCCGTCTCGGAGTGCACGCCCGTTTTTGACGGGGAGCACGGAGAGCTCAGCGATGCCCTGGTGGAGGTGTGTTCCGGCCTGGGTGTCACGTGATCAGGAGGACAGGGATGAACCGAATGGCGCAAGCGGACGAGAAGCCGTCGCGGAGGCGACCGCGGGCCGTGCTTGGCACGGTGGGCGCGGCCCTCGCTCTCCTCGGGGCGTGGAGCGCCATGGCCGCCCGGGGCGGCGAAGCCGCCGGGGGGGACCCGGCCCCGCGCGTCGAGGGCGTCTGCCCCCCCTTCCACCTGCTCGACGAGGACGGCGACGTCATTGATCCCGTCAAGGGGGTGAATGCCGACAAGCCCTACTCGCCGAAGCAGACCTGCGGCGCGTGCCACGACTACGAGACCATCACCGAGGGCTACCACTTCACCCAGGGCAAGGGCGAGGAGCCCACCGCAGACCAGGCCGCCCGATGCCAGTGGGCGCTCAGCCCCGGCAACTACGGCGGCACGTGGTGCTCCCCGGCCCCCCTCTACCGCTACCTCTCGCCGAAGGAAAACGACTCGCCTGCGACGATGGACATGACCTCCTTCAGCTTCATCACCGCGGGGTGCGGCAAGTGCCACCCCGGCGGCGGCTCGGCAGAGTACGACCGCGAGGGCAAGCGCTACGACCGCTGGATGGCCGACCCCGCCAGCGGCTTCACTCCGGGCGGCGAGAACAACTTCGATGGCGACTACTACAAGGCTCGCTGGAGCGAGACGGGCGTGCTCGAGGCCGACTGCCTGCTCTGCCACCTCCCAACCTACAGCTTCTCGGAACGCAACAAGCAGCTCAAGGAGCTGAACTTCCGCTGGGCCGCCACGGCCGGCTCCGGCCTCGCCGCCGTGAGCGGTTCCGTGGACAAGGGCGAGCCGGTGACCGTCGCCTACGAGAAGACGAAGTTCAACCCCGACGGCACCCTCTCGCCGCACATCGTGCGCGAGCCGCGCAACGAGGCCTGCCTGGCCTGCCACCAGCAGCCGGGGTGGAAGAAGCGGGGCGCCAACTTCCGCCCCCGCACCGACGTGCATCTGCGCGCCGGCCTGCGGTGCACCGACTGCCACCCCGCCGGCTCCTCCGCCGACGACCCCCGCATCCGCGGCAAGGAACTCCACGAGATCGCCAAGGGCGACGACCCCGGCGGCCACGTCCGCGACGACCTGGACAACACGATGCCCACCTGCGCCGAGTGCCACACCACCGGCCGCCTCGGCGCGCCCGTGGCCAAGCACCGCTGGCTCCCGCCCCTGCACCTGGAGACCATCGCGTGCGAGACCTGCCACATCCCCGAGCGCCTCGTCAAGCCCATCGCGTTCCAGGCAGGCGACGTCTTCGCCCCCGGAGCCAAGATCCCCACCAAGGGCAAGCACCTGTGGACCTTCTACGGCCCCGAAGGAGCGTACCGCAACCACTACGGCCCCCTGGTGATGATGGGCTTCGACGACAAACCGACCGAGCCCTTCAAGCCCTTCCTCGCCCGCTACAAGGGCAAGATCTATCCTGTCAACCGCGTCCACTCCGCCTGGCCCGGCATCCAGATTGACGGCCAGCCCGGCCTCATGCAGCCGAAGATGAGCACGATCTACCGGATGTGGACCGCCCACCGCGAGGACCCCGCGCGATTCCCCGAGCTGGCCGAGATCACGGACGAGAACGGCGACGGGGTGATCGAGGTCAACCGCCCCGAGGAGATCGACGCCCTCATCGCCTCCGTCACCGCCGCGCTCCAGGAGACGGGCTACCCGATGGACGGCAAGCGCGTGGTGTGGGTGTGCAACGACCGCGTCTACACCTCGGGCACCGAGTACCGCACGGTGCCCAAGCACGAATGGGAGGCCTCCCCCTACGGCAACGTCCACAAGTACACCCACGACGTCTACCCCGCCAAGTCCGCCCTCGGCATCAACGGCTGCACGGACTGCCACCACCCCAAGGCCGACTTCTTCTTCGCGTCCACGACGATGTACCCCTTCGACGACGCCGGCCAGCCGGTCACGGAGCCACAGTGCTGCCTCATCGGCATCAGCACCTTCTGGGCAACCGTGGGCGCCTGGCGCGAGACCTATGTGAAACCCGTTATCTACGGCTTGCTGGTCGTGCTGCTGGCGGCCGTCGTCGCCGCCTTGGGCGAGCTGCATCTGGCGTGGGTCTTCGGCGACCACCCGATCCGCGGCCGGCTGCGCCTCATCCCCTGGGGCGCGGCCGCGGCCATCGCCGTGGCGGCCCTGGCCCTCACCCAGCAGCCCGACCTGATGGGCTACATGCTGCCCACGCGATTCACCCTGGACGCCAACCACGCGCTCGTCGCGGCCTTCGTCTTCGTCGCCGGCATCGTGGCCCTGCTCTGCGAGGTGGGCCTCCGACGCCCCGCCTCGGCGGCCCCGCGCCAGCGGCACGCCACGCGGACGATGCTCTGGCTCCTCGCCACCCTCGCCCTCGCCGCCGTCTCGGGCCTCCTGATGCTCCTCCAGGTCCCCGGGCTGGACACCCTGACCCGGGCTTCATACACTGTGTTCGACGTCTCTCTCGTCCTCATCCTCGCCGGGACGGTGGTCGTCGCCCTGCGCCGCGCCATCCGCCCCAAACGTGTGTTGGCTCACGAAGGGAGCTGAGCGATGCCCCTGATTCAGATTCTGGGCACCGGGTGTCCCAAGTGCAAGAAGCTCAGTGAGAACGCCGAGGCCGCCGCCAAGGGCCTGGGCCTCGACTACGAGCTGGAGAAGGTCACCGACCTGAACAAGATCATGGCCTTTGGCGTGATGATCACGCCCGCCCTCGTGGTGGACGGCCAGGTGAAGGTCGCCGGCAAGGTGCCTTCCGCGGACGACATCAAGGCCATGCTGGCCTGAACGCCTGTAGGCGGGGCGTCCCTGCCCCGCGTCTGTGGAAAGGAGAGCCAGATGAGTGAGAAGAATTGCTGCGCGTGCAGTACCGCTCCCGCGCTGATCTTCGCTTGCTCAGGCGCGGCCGACGTGGGGGCCATTGCCCACCAGGCGGCCCGCGAACTCAGTGGCGACGGCGCGGGCAAGATGTTCTGCCTCGCTGGCATTGGCGGGCGGGTCAGCGGCATCCTGGAAACTACGAAGGCTGCCGCGAAGATCCTGGCCATTGACGGCTGCCCTCTGGACTGCGCGAAGCTCTGCCTTCAGGAGGCCGGCTTCACCGAGTTCCAGCACCTGCGGGTGACCGACCTCGGACTGGAGAAGGGCTGCGCCCCCGTGACCGAGGAGAACATTGCCACGGTGGCTGAGAAGGGCGCCGCGGCGCTCGCCGCCGTCTGCTGAACGGAGGCTGACCAATGGCCGAACGCAAAGTCGCCATCACCCTCAGCGCGCGCGACGCCCAGGCCGCCGAGCAGGCCGTCCTGGACGGCGATGCGGAGGCCGCGCTGGAGTTCGTGCGCCGCGTGGTCAAGCCGCAGGTGGATGCGGCGCTGCGCCACGGCTGACGCCCCGCCTTCGAGCTGCGGCGCAGCCGCCCAGCATCGCTTCGGCCTCCGCCCCCGAGCAGGGGGACGAACTCGTGACGTGCAGCCCGCTGGCGCTGGCGCAGTGCCCGTGCAGCGGCGGCGAAGGCGGCACGAATCCGTTTCTTGTGCTGGCCGTTGTGGCCGCCACGTGGTGGCTGGCCAGCGCGTTCCTAACGGCGTTGAAGAAAAGAGGAGTATCCCCCATGGGCAAGACAGCGAGGATTGCCATCGTCTTGGTGGTGGCCGGCGTGGTTGCGGCCGTCGTGGCTCTCAAGGCACAGCAGAATGGTGGTGGAGGAGACCGGCCGGCAGACTCTGCCGGGCCCCGCGGGAGCGCCCAGGAGGGCGCGGAGACGCCGGGAACGGGGCAGCCGAACGCGGACGTCCCGCGCCTGGTCGATCTCGGATCGGCCCAGTGCATCCCGTGCAAGATGATGGCCCCCATCCTCGAGGAACTCAAGACGGATTACGCCGATCGCTTCGAGACCGTGTTTATTGACGTGCGGGAGAACCGGGCCGCGGCCCGCCGCTACGACATTCGCGTCATCCCCACGCAGATCTTCCTTGGGCCCTCCGGCGAGGAACTCTTCCGCCACGAGGGCTTCTACTCCAAGGAGGACATTCTGACGAAGTGGAAGGAACTGGGCTTCGACATGACGAAAGGAAACGGCAATGCAGACACCTCCTAAGCGACTCACCACCTGTTGCTGCGCGCTTCTCCTGGCAGCGGCCGTCGGCGCGGAGAGCCTGCCTGAAACCGTGGAGAACCGCCATCCCGGCCTGGCATCGGGCCTCCTGACGCACGCGCGACTCACCACGCTGCCCAACGGGGTGCTGCTCCAGTGCGAGGACCTCCAGATCACCGCTGCGGAATTGGAGACGGTCATCAGGGAAACGCCCGCGCCCCAGCGCCAGGCCCTGGAGCGCCAGGCCTTGTACGTCCTGGGGCGCGAGGCCACCTCGCGCCTTCTGCCGATTGTGGCCCGCCGCGCGGCCGAGCGCGAGAAGGCCGAGGGCGAGCCCAGCGTGCGCGGCTACCTGGAACGGGTCACCGCGAAGGTCGAGGTCCAGGACGCGGCGGTGAAACAGTTCTACGAGGCCAATCGCGAACTCTTCCGGGGGGCCTCGCTGGACACCGTGCGAGGGAGCATCCATCGCCACCTGCTCGAGGAAAAACAGGAGCAGGCCATCACCGAACACCTCCGGGCGCTGGGCGAACAGCTCCACATCCAGATCGCGGAAGACTGGGTTGACGAGCAGGCCCTGGTGGCCATGGAGAACCCGCTCGACCGGGCGCGCCAGGAGGGGAAGCCCACCGTGGCCGCCTTCAGCAGTCGCGGCTGCTGCGGGCCGGACCGCGTGCGCCCGGCCCTCGAAGCCCTCGAGGAAGAGTACGACGGAAAGGTCCGCACGGTATACCTCGACGCCCGCGAGCACCGGGTTCTGGCTCTGCGCGAACACGTGCGCGCCATCCCGACCCTGATCCTGTACGACCGCAGCGGCCGCGAGGCGGCCCGTCAGGCAGGCTTCTTCTCGCCTTCGGCCATCGAGCAACGCTTCAGAGACCTGGAGGCCAAGTAACCCATGCAGGAACTCTTCGCCTGGCTGAGCCGCGCCGTGGAGGGCGCGCCGGCCATCGCCATTACCGCGGCGCTGCTTTGGGGCGTGCTGAGCATTCTCCTCAGCCCCTGCCATCTGGCGAGCATCCCGCTCATCGTCGGGTTCATCGACCAGCAGGGGCAGATGACCACGCGCCGCGCCTTCGGGATTTCCACCCTCTTCAGCGTAGGCATCCTCATCACCATTGGCGCCGTGGGCGCGATCACGGCCGCCGCAGGCCGCATGATGGGCGATGTTGGCGCCGCAGGCAACTACGTCGTGGCGGGCATCTTCCTCCTCGTCGGGCTGGTTCTGCTGGACGTGATTCCCATGCCGTTCTCTGGCCCCGGCCACGTGGGGTTGAAGCGCAAGGGCCTGCTCGCCGCGTTCATCCTCGGTCTCGTGTTCGGCGTGGCCCTTGGCCCCTGCACCTTCGCCTACATGGCGCCTATGCTGGCCGTCACGTTCAAGCTGGCCGACACGAACCTGCCCTACGGTATCACCCTCCTGCTCTTGTACGGCGTGGGCCACTGCGCGGTCATCGTCCTGGCCGGCACCTTCACCGAAGTCGTGCAGCACTACCTGAACTGGACCGAGAGGTCCAAGGGCGCCGTGATCCTGAAGCGGGTCTGCGGCGTCCTCGTCATCTTCGGCGGCATCTGTATGATCTACACGGCTCCCTGAGTCTCCGGCTTCGTGTGCCGGGGGACGACCACCACGGAAAGGAGGACGGGCATGGCAAGCGATGTGGAAAGACGGGCCTTCCTGGGAGCGGCGGGCGCGGCCGTCGCGGCGGGGATCGCTGCGCAGGCGGCATCCGCCCAGGAGGCGGCAGGGCAAGGCTTTCGGATCGTCGGCATCGCCACGAGTCCCCGCAAGGGCAAGACCACGGCGGCCGCGGTGAGCGCCTGCCTGGAGGCGGCGAAGGAAGCGGCACCGGGCATCGGGACCGAGCTCATCGAGCTGGCGGGGCTGGCCATTCCCGCTCACGTCGTGGCCGGCGTTCCCTTGGCCGAGGGCGAGAAGGACGACTTCCCTGCCATCGCCACCAAGCTGGCGGACCCCGCCGTCCGGGGCATCATCGTCGGCTCGCCCGTCTACTTCAACAACATGACCGGCCTGTGCAAGGCCTTCCTGGACCGCTGCGCCATGTTCCGCAAGGGCTTCGTGCTCAGCGGCAGGGTGGCTGCGGCCCTCGCGGTTGGCGGCGCCCGCAACGGTGGACAGGAGCTCACCATCCAGTCCATCCAGGCCGCGCTGCTCAGCCACGAGATGCTCGTCGTCGGCACCAGCCGCCCCACAGGCCGAATCGGCGCGGCGCTGTGGAACCAGGGCGACGACATCAGCAAGGACGAGTTCGGCCTCGCCTGCGCGAAGGACCTCGGCCGCCACGTGGCCCAGGCCGTCCTTCGGCTGGGCGGCGCGAACTAGCCCCTGAGGCCGGGCCGGGCAGGTGGTCCCTGGGGCCGGGGTGGAACGCTCGCGGCTCCGCAGCAAGCGCGCTTCGAGGCGTGGAGCTCGACCACGTGTACCGCCGCGTACGCGACGAGGTCCGGGCCTTCGTCGAAGCCCTCTCGGACGAGCCAACGACAGGAGCCCCCCGATGGACCCCTCCGAGAAGCCGACTGATGACGACGTGCGGCGAACGGTGCAGGAAGGCTATGCCCGCATCGCCGCGGACAGCCCGCAAGGCTGCTGCGGGCCGAAGGCCTGCTGCTGCGGCGCCTCCGCGCCCGAAGCCCTGGCCCGCTCGCTGGGCTATGGCGAGGGGGAGCTGGCCGCGCTGCCCGAGGGCGCGAACATGGGCCTCTCGTGCGGGAACCCCACCCCGCTGGCCGCACTGGCGGCGGGCGACGTCGTCCTTGACCTCGGCAGCGGCGGCGGGTTCGACGTGTTCATCGCCGCGCGAAAGGTCGGCCCCTCGGGCCGAGCCATCGGCGTGGACATGACGCCGGAGATGGTCCGCAAGGCCCGCCAGCACGCCGCGGCCTTCCGCGACAGGACCGGCCTGGAGAACGTGGACTTCCGCCTCGGCGAGATCGAGCACCTGCCCGTCGCCGACGCCTCGGTGGATGTGGTCGTCTCGAACTGCGTGATCAACCTCTCGCCCGACAAGCCACAGGTCTGGCGGGAGATGTTCCGCGTCCTCAAGCCGGGCGGCCGGGTCGCCGTGAGCGACCTCGCCCTGCTCCAGCCGCTCCCCGAGGCCATCCGCCAGTCGGTGGCCGCGCTCGTGGGCTGTCTCGCGGGCGCCGTTCCGGCCGAGGAGACCAGGCGGATGGCCGCGGAGGCCGGCTTCGTGGAGATCGCGCTGACCTCAAAGCCCGAAGCCATCGAGCACATGGCCGACGGGAACGCCCCGCTCTACCGGAGCGTCCTCGATGCCCTGCCCGCAGACCACGAGGTGGGCGACTACGCGGCCAGCATGGACATCGCGGCGCGCAAGCCCCTGTGAGCCGTCCGACCAGGAGGAAGACCCGATGGCTTCGGAAGCGTGCCCGACGAAGGAGCCAAAGGGGCTCGGCCTCTTCGAGCGCTACCTGACCCTCTGGGTCGTCCTGTGCATCATCGCGGGGATGATCCTGGGCAAGGTGGCGCCCGGCGTGGCCCGGGGACTGGACGGCCTGGTGATCACCGTGGGCCAGGCGCCCGTGGTCTCCCTGCCTATCGCCGTGTGCCTTTTCTTCATGATGTACCCTATCATGGTGAAGATTGACTTCGGCGAGGTGGTGCGGGCGGGCAAGAACGTGCGGCCCGTGGGCCTCACGCTGTTCGTCAACTGGGCCATCAAGCCCTTCACCATGTACGCCATCGCCTTGCTGTTCCTGGGAGTGGCGTTCCGGGGCTTCATCGGAGCGGATGCGGTGGACACGGTGAAGATGCCGGTGGGGCTGCGCCTGGAGGAGGGAGCGGTCTACGGTGCGGGGACGGTGGTGGTGCGGGATGGCGTGAAGATGCTCGAGGTGCCCCTGTGGCGCAGCTACCTGGCGGGCTGCATCCTCCTGGGCATCGCGCCCTGCACCGCCATGGTGCTGGTGTGGGGCTACCTGGCCCGGGGCAACGACGGCCATACGCTGGTCATGGTAGCCATCAACTCCCTCACCATGCTGGTGCTCTACGGCCTGCTGGGCGGCTTCCTGCTCGGCGTGGGGCGGCTGCCCGTGCCGTGGCAGGCGCTGGCGCTGAGCATCGGCATCTACGTGGCACTGCCCCTTGTGGCCGGCTACCTCTCCCGCAGGTGGATCATCAAGGCCAGGGGCGAGGCGTGGTTCCAGGAGAAGTTCCTCCACGTCCTCACCCCCGTCACCATCGTGGCCCTGCTCGTGACCCTCGTGTTGCTCTTTTCGTTCAAGGGGGAGGTGATCCTCTCCAATCCGCTGACCATCCTGTGGATCGCCATCCCCCTTTTCGTGCAGACGAACCTGATTTTCTGGCTGACCTACGGCGTGGCCCGGGGACTGAAGCTGGGCTATGAGGACGCCGCGCCCTCGGCGATGATCGGGGCCTCGAACCACTTCGAGGTGGCCATCGCCACGGCCACCATGCTCTTCGGGCTTTCCTCGGGCGCCGCCCTGGCCACCGTGGTGGGCGTGCTCATCGAGGTGCCCGTGATGCTCCTGCTCGTCCGCATCTGCCTGCGCACTCGCCACTGGTTCCGCCCGGCAGGAGAGCCCGCTTCGTGACGGCACCGTGACGCTGCCGCCCGCAGCAAAGGAGCTGGAAGATGAAACTACAGGTCCTGGGGACGGGATGCCCCAAGTGCAAGAAGCTCGCCGAGAACGCCGAGGCCGCGGCCAAGGCGCTCGGCGTGGACTACGAGCTGGAGAAGGTGACCGACATCGCCGAGATCACGAGCTTCGGCGTGATGATGACCCCGGCGCTCCGCGTCGACGGCGAGGTGAAGGTCGCCGGCAAAGTGCCGTCCGCGGAGGAAATCCAGGAGCTGCTGGCCTGAGCGCCGCGGCGCGAGTCGTGGCCCGAGGCCCCTGAGGGAGCCCCGACGATGAACATCCGCAAGGCCCTGACCGCCGTGCTCCTGCTCTTCGTGGCCGCCAGCGTCGTCGCCCGGGTGGTCCAGGAGGTGCGGCGGGGGCGCTCGGCAGACGACGGGGAAGGCGAGGCCCCCGCCGAGGCCGACGTGGCCTCGCCGCAGGTGGCGGTCGTCTTCTTCCACGGCAACAAGCGCTGCCCCACCTGCGAGAAGATCGAGGCCATCGGCCACCGCGTGGTCCATCGGCGCTTCGCCCAGGCCGTCGAGGAGGGCCGGCTGGCCTGGCGGGTGCGCAACTACGAGGCCCCCGCCAACGCCCCGCTGGTCGACCGCTACCAGGTCTACACCAGCACCCTCGTGCTCCTCGCCATGGACGACGGCGAAGTGACCGAATGGACGAACCTCGAGCAGATGTGCTGGGAGAAGGCGAAGGACGAGGAGGCCCTCGCCCGCCGCCTGGAGGCCGAGCTGCGGGCCTACCTGGAGAAGGGCTCATGAGCCCTACGCTGCTGGCCGCCGCGGGGGCCGCGTGGCTGGGCATTCTGACCGCCATCAGCCCCTGCCCCTTGGCCACCAACATCGCGGCGGTGAGCTACATCGGGCGGAGGCTGGGCAGCCCCCGCCAGATGTTTCTCTCCGGCATTCTCTACGCCGCGGGCCGCACCGCGGCCTACGTGGGCCTGGCGGCGGTGCTGGTGAGCACGGCCCTCTCGGTGCCCCGCGTGTCGGTGCTCCTCCAGCGGCACATGAACCGGCTGCTGGGTCCGATCTTCATCCTGGTGGGGATGGTGCTGGTGGGCCTCATCGAGCTGCCGACCTCGGGCCGGGGGATGGGCGAGGGGATGCAGGGGCGGGTGGACCGCCTGGGGCTGTGGGGAGCGGGGCTCCTGGGGGTGGTCTTCGCCCTGTCTTTCTGCCCCCTGTCGGCGGCGCTCTACTTCGGCGGGCTCCTGCCCCTGTCGGTGGAGCATCAGTCGCGCGTGCTGCTACCCGCTGTGTATGGGCTGGGCACGGCGCTGCCGGTGATCGGCTTCGCGGCTCTCCTGGCCATGGGCACGCGGGCCGTGGGGGTGGCGTTCCAGCGGCTGAGCCAGTTCGAGTGGTGGGCCCGGCGGGTCACGGGCGTGCTGTTCATCGGGCTGGGCGTGTTCTTCTGTCTCCACTACATTTTCGGGGTCTTCGGCTGAGCGGCCGGCGGCGAGCCGCACTTTACTGCCCTGTGCCCCCGTGGCATGATGCTGCGAGCCGGCCCGCTCGCCACATCGGGAGAGGAGACGGCCCGTGGCTCGGCCCACCGTCCGCGTCCCGCGCTGGGAGCCGCACGACTTCGCGTTCCGCAGCGCGGCCCGCCCGGCCAATCCCTTCCGGGTGGCCTTTTGCGCCGAGGTGCGGGGGCCTGGGGGCGTGGGCTTCCTGGCTCCCGGCTTCTACGACGGGCGGGGCACGTGGAAGGTGCGGCTGGCGCCCACGGAGGAGGGCCGCTGGTCGGTGGTCACCCGCTCCCAGGAGCTGGGCCTGGCGGGGGCGCGGGCCGAGCTCGAGTGCGTGCCCCCGCGCCAGCCGGGGGTCCATGGGGGGCTGCGCGTGGACCCCCGCCACCCCCACCACTTCGTCTTCGAGGACGGGACGCGCTACTTCCTCCTGGGCTACGAGTGCGACTGGCTGTGGGCCCTGGACATGGCCCGGCCGGGCCTGGACACCCTGGCCCCTTTCCTGGACAAGCTGGCGGCCCACGGCTTCAACCACGTGCTGCTCAATGCCTACGCCCACGACTGCCCCTGGCAGCGTGGCCGGACCGGCCCCCACGACTACGGCCCGCCCCCCAGGTTCGCCTGGCGCGGCTCCAACGCCCGGCCCCGCCACGGGCGGATGAACCTGGCTTACTGGCGACACTACGACCGCGTGGTGCGTGCCCTGGGCCGCCGGGGGATGATCGCCCACGTGATGGCCAAGGTCTACAACAAGGGGGTGAACTGGCCGGCCAAGGGCAGCGGCGAGGACGACCTGTTCTTCCGCTGGCTGGCCGCCCGCTACGCCCCCTTTCCCAACGTGGTGTGGGACTTCTCCAAGGAAGCGCACAACGAGCCCGACATGGGCTACAAGCTCTGCCGCCTGCGCCTCCTGCGGGCCTCCGACCCCTACCGCCGCCTGCTCACCGTCCACGACGACGCCGCGGCCTACGACCGGGGCGATTACGACGGCGTGCTCGACTTCCGCTCCGACCAGCAGCACAGCGATTGGCACCCCACCGTCCTCCGCCAGCGTGGCCTGCGGGCCTGGCCCGTGGTCAACGTCGAGTTCGGCTACGAGCACGGCCCAGGGGGCCTGGAGGACAGGACCTACGTCGTGGTCCAGCCGCCGCGCGAGGTGGTCCGCCGGGCCTGGGAGATCGCGACCGCCGGCGGCTACACGGCCTACTACTACACTTACACCGCGTGGGACGTGGTCCGCCCCGCCGACACGCCGCCCGGCTACGCCTACTTCCGCCGGCTCCGCGAGTTCTTCGAGGGCACCCGCTACTGGGAGCTGGGGCCCGCCGACGAGCTGGCCCGCCCCGGGCGCTGCCTGGCCGCCCCCGGACGGGAATACGTGGTGTTCCTCGACCGCGCCCAGCCGGTGGAGCTGGAGCTGCGAGGGCTTGCGGCCCCGCTCCAGGCCGAGTGGTACCACCCCCTGACAGGGGCTCGGAGATCCGCGGGCAGGCTCGGGGAGGGCACGGCCCGCCTCGTGCCCCCCGCCGACTGGGAGGGGCAGATGGCGGCCCTCCACGCCCGCCCCCCGTCGCCCCCCCGACCCGGGTCGAGCGGGCGCTTGAACCGCCAGGCGCCTTTCGCGTAGACTGTGAGCCGCGAGCCCCGTACCACCACCCTGACGAGGACAGCGATGAGCGCGCCGAGCGTCCCCCGAGCATTGGCGGCGGCCCTCGTGGCCTTTGCGGCCCCGGCCCTCGGGGGCGACTGGCCCACCCTGCGGGGCAACAACCAGCGCACCGCCTACGTGCACGCCGCGCTGGAAGAGCCCTTCCACGTGGCCTGGGCACGCTACTTCCAGGGCGAGCGCCTGGGCAGCGCCGTGGAGCCCATCGTGGCCGAGGGCAAGGTGTTCGCCGGCACCCACAGCGGGAACCTCTACGCCCTGGACGCCCGGACGGGCGAACCGCTGTGGCGGGTGGAGGCCCACGCCCCCTTCCTCCACTCGCCGGCCTACGCCAATGGCATTGTGGTGGCGGGCACCACGGCGGGGCCGCTCTACGGGGTGGACGCGGCGCGGGGCGAGGTGCTGTGGTCGCTGACCCACGGCCGGGGCGGCTTCTCGGGCTCCCCGATGATCGAGGAGGGCACGGTCTACGCGGCTACCCGCCTGGGCACCGTGTTCGCCGCCGACCTGCGCACCGGCGCCACCTCGTGGGTGCGACACCTCGAGGTGCCCTTCCGCCAGAGCCCGGCGTTCGCCGACGGCCGCCTGTTCCTCACCGGGGAGGACCTGCGCACCCGCTGCTTCGACGCCCGCACCAGCCGCCTCTACTGGACCTCGCGGCCCCTCATGGGCCAGACCGCGCGCGACTACTATCCCGTGGTGGCCGAGACCCCGGCGGCCACCGCGGTGGTGGTGCGCACCAACCCGGTGCTCCAGATGTCGCGCCTCATCGGCCTCGACCGCGGCCTCCTGTGCCGGGCCGCGGGCCTCGAGGACCCGGGCTGGAAGGACGTGGCGGCGTGGGCGGAGAGCGAGAAGTCCGACGGCACGGCCGAGCAGCTCGCGGAGGAGCAGGAGGCCATCCTCCGCCACCTCGCCGAGCATCCCGAGGCCCGCACGTTCTACATCCTCGACCCCCTCACTGGCCTGGAGCTCGAGCGCGCCCCGGTGCTCTGGTGCGCCGGGTGCCAGGGCGTGGGCATCCCCCCCAACGTGCTGCCCGACGGCCGGTTGTTCGTCTTCCATCGTACCGCCTACGGCCACTGGTCGCACGGGGTGGCGCCGCTGGTGGGCCTGGGGCTCTACGAGCTGAAGGCCAACCGTATCGCCCTCCTCCGCCACGCCCACGGCACGGCCGTGCCCTGGGGCGTCTTCTGGGGCACGGCCGACGAGTCGCAGAACTTCCTCATCGCCCGCCGCACCGCCCTGCTCGTCCACCAGGGCACCCTCAGCGGATACGACTTCGACTCCGGGAGAATCTTCGCCATCGCCGGCAAGCGCGATACCTGGGGAGGATTCCACAACCTGCCCTGGGCGCGAAACGAATGGCACGGGCCGGCGCGCGGCGGCGTGGCGGTCGCCGGCGGGCGCATCTACTGGCAGACCGGCAGCCGCATCCTGTGCATCGTGGCCGGCCAGCGCGGCGAGGGCGCCGCCGACGCGGCGGTCCGCGGCGCCGACGTGCCCACCCGGTCCGCCGAGCCCGTGGCCCCGCCCAGCCGGGAGGCCCTCCGCCGCCGGCTCAGGGAGCTGGCCGACCAGGTGCTGGCCGAGCGCTGGGCGCCCCTCTACGTGCAGCCGGGGCTGGCGGGACGCGAGTTCTTCTTCGACCACAGCGGGGAGCTCTTCGAGGCGTTGGCCTGGGCCTTCCCCCACCTGAGCCCGGAGCAGCAGGAGAAGGCCAAGGCCCTCCTGGGCGAGCAGTGGGAGCGCCATCCGCCCTACACCGCTCAGGCCTGGTACCCCCTCGACGAGGGACGGCGCCGAGAGCGCTTCGCGGTGCCCGAGGAGCTGCTTCGGCGCGGCCGCGGCCCCCGCCACCACCCCTTCGCCAACCTCTATGCCGTGTGGCTCTACGCCCGCCGCTGCGGCGAATGGGAGCGGGTGCTCGCCGCGTGGAAGGGCATCCGCGCCGCGGCCCAGGATTTCCTCGATTCCCGGTGGAAGCTCGACCCCGAGAAGGGCCACTTGTTCGCGAACCGCATCCTGGCCTCGCTGCTGGCCTTCGCCCGGATGGCCGAGAAGGTGCCCGACCCCGCCGCCGCGGCCGCCGCCAACCCCACCCTCGAGCGCACCACGGAGGCCTACGTCGCCTGGTGGAAGGCCAGCGGCCAGGCCGCCGAGCTGCCCGTGTTCGAGAACATCCGTCAGTGGGACGGCTTCATCCACAAGGGCGGGGCCCTCTTCCACAAGGTCTCGGGGCACAGGGCCAAGGTGGCCCTCTTCCGCGACCTCAGCCCCGAGGTGGCCGCCCTGGCCAGGGCGCGCGCCCCGGAGGCCATCGACGCCGTGTGGCAGGCCTTCGACGCCCTGTGCGCCACCTGGTACCTGGCCGGCGAGGAGCGACAGGCCCACTACGGCGAGAACTTCGTGGACCCGCCGGACTTCGCCCTGGGGGCCTTCAAGGCGCTGGCCTGGCTACGCGGCGCGGAGCCCCAGGCCCTGGCACGCCGCGTGGACATCCCCTTCTGCAAGGCCGACCTGGCCTACCTGGCGAAGCTGGCCATCGCCCTCGAGCGCTGAGCCCCGCAGCCGCGCCGGCGGCGTGCGGTCCGGGCACGTGCTTGCAACTGCTTGTGCGGCAGCAGCTTACGCGCCGGACTTGAGGTTGACACGGCGTCCTCGATGTGGTATACTCCCAGATGGCGGGGAGACCGAGGTGTGGTGTGGCCCAGTTCCGCAATCCCCTTATGGCCCAGCTGGCACGCCAGTTCCGCTATACCCCCCGGGCGCGGTTGCTCGAGCAGGTGGAGCGCGTCCGCGAGCTGGCGGCGTCGGTGCGCCCCGACCAGAGCTATCCCTACGACTTCGTCTGCTACCACATCACGCGGTTCCGGCCCGACGACGCGCCGTCGGAGACTTTCGACGGGGAGTCGCTGCTGGCCGACCTGATGGCCCTGCTCCACGAGGTGAGCGATTCGCTGGAGCTCACGGTGGTGGGAGCGGGCGAGCCGGTGCTGTCGCTGGAGGAGGTGCGGCGGACCTACGACGTGTCGCTGAAGACGGTCCGCCGGTGGCGTGCCAAGGGCCTGGTGGCCCTCCGCTTCCTGTGGCCCGACGGGCGGATGCGCACGGGGGTGCTCCAGAGCGACCTGGAGGCCTTCGTGGAGTCGCATCCCGAGATCATCGGCCGCACGGGGGCCTACACCTTCGTCGACGACGCCACGCGGCGGGCCATCCTGGTGCGGGCCTTCGAGCTGTCGCTGACCGACGAGCTGTCGCTGGACCAGGCGGTGGGGCGGCTGGCCCGGGAGTTCCGCTGCTCCCACGCATCGGTCCGCTCGCTGCTCCAGGACCACGAGCGCAAGCATCCCGACGCCCCCATCTTCCCCCGGGACCACGATCCCCTGACGGCGGACGAGCGCGGCCAGGTGATGGCCCTCTACCGCGACGGGGCGGAGCCCGGGGAGCTGGCTCGCACCTTCCTCCTCGGCCGGGCCACCGTGCGGCGGGTGGTGCGGGAGATCGTGCTGAACGAGATTCTGGGCCGCGACTGGCACTATGTGGCCTGTCCCGCCTTCGAGGAGCCCGACGCCGAGCAGACCATCCTCGCCGACCTCGAGCCCGAGGGGCTCCGCGAGATGGGCATGGCCGGGCCCCTGGACGTGGAGCAGGAGGAGCGGCTGTTCCGCCAGTACAACTTTCTCAAGTACCTGCTCGCCCAGGCCCGCGAGGAGCTGAGCCCCTCCGACCTCGACGACCGCTGCGTGGAGCGCGTGATCCGCCTCCACGACGCTGCCATCGCCGTGCGCAACTGCCTGGTGGTGGCCAACCTGCGGCTGGTGGTCCACCTCGCCAGCCGCCACGTGGCGCCCGGGCGGCCGCTCGATGGCCTGGTCAGCGACGGCACGGTGAGCCTCATGCAGGCGGTGCGCAAGTTCGACTTCACTCGCGGCGTGCGCTTCAGCACCTACGCGAGCTGGGCCATTCGCAAGAACTTCGCCAAGACGATCCCCCGCGAGTACCAGGCCCGCCACGCCGCGTCCACGGGGACCCAGGAGTTGATCGACGAGACGGCGGACCCCGGCTCTCCTTCCCCCAGCCAGCCCCCGTTGCGCCGCGTGCTCCACTCGGCGGTAGCTTCCCTGCTCCTGGAGCTCAGCCCCCGCGAGCGCGAGGTGGTGGCCGCCCGCTTCGGCATCGGCCGGGAGGCGGAGACCCTCGAGCAGATCGGCCGCCGCTTCCAGGTCTCACGCGAGCGGGTGCGCCAGATCGAGGCCCGCGCCCTGCGCAAGCTGGCCGAGGTGGTCGACCCCTCGCTGCTGGAGGAGCTGGGCTGAGGGCGCGACGTTGACATCGCCCCGGGCGGCTCGTATAATCCCCAGGTGAGAAGGCCCTCGCGGTGCCCCAAGCTATTCTGCGCCAATGCCATGGATGATGACTCCGTCCACGAGCGGATCCGCCGTCTCCAGGAAAACATCGAGACGGTGCTCATCGGGAAGACGGAGGCGGTGCGCCTGGTGCTGGTGGGGCTGTTCGCGGGGGGCCACGTCCTGATCGAGGACGTGCCCGGGGTGGGCAAGACCACCCTCGCCCGCGCCCTGGCCCGGTCCATCCGGGCGAGCTTCCGCCGCATCCAGTTCACCCCCGACCTGTTGCCCACGGATATCATCGGGGTGCCCATCTACAACGCGGAGCAGGACCGTTTCGTGTTCAAGCCCGGCCCGGTGTTCGCCAATGTGATCCTGGCCGACGAGATCAACCGCACCACGCCCCGCACCCAGAGCAGCCTGCTGGAGGCCATGAACGAGTTCCAGGTCTCCGTCGACGGCACCACCCACCCCCTGCCCCGGCCGTTCATCGTCCTGGCCACCCAGAATCCCCACGAGTACGAAGGCACCTTCCCCCTCCCCGAGTCGCAGCTCGACCGCTTCCTGATGCGCATCGAGATCGGCTATCCCGCCAGGGACGACGAGCGCACCGTGCTCACCGCCCAGCGCATCGCCCACCCCCTCGAGGGCCTCCAGCCGGCCCTGGACACCGACGACGTGGTGGCCATCCAGGAGGCGGTGCGGGGCGTGCGCGTGGAAGAGAGCATCACCAGCTACATCCTCGACCTAGTGGAGCGGACGCGTCGCGAGGAGGCCCTGGAGATTGGGGTGAGCCCCCGGGGCGGCCTCTCCCTATCCCGCGCCGCCCAGGCCCTGGCCCTCGTCGAGGGGCGGGACTACTGCCTGCCCGACGACGTCAAGCGCCTCGCGGTGCCCGTGCTCGCCCACCGGGTGATCCGCCGCGCCGCCCTCACGGCGGCGGGAGGGCGGGACGAGCGGGAGATCATCCGCGACATTCTGGACGAGACGCCGGTCCCGGTGTGAGCCGGGGGCGGAGGGGCATCGCCGCCGCACGGGTGCGTGCCATGAGCCCCATCCCCATCGTCCGCGGTTGCCCCGGGGTGCTCGCCCTGTCGGTCCGCTCCGGCCGGTCGCTGTTCCTCCTGGTCTTCTTCACGGCCATCTTCCTCCTCGTGGCCCTGCTCCTGCTGGCCATGCACCGACGGAGCCTGAAGGGGCGGGGCGCCCAGGGCATCACCAAGCAGGGCCTGATCTTCTTCATCCTCACCCTCGCCCTGGGGGTGGTGGCGCTGCACACCAAGATCAACTTCCTGGTGCTGCTGTTCGGGATGATGCTCTCGGCCTCGCTGCTGTCCATCGTGCTCTCCCGCATCACCATGGGCAAGCTGGCCTTCGAGCGGCGGGTGCCCGAGGGGGTCTACCCCGGCCGGCCGTTCACTGTGCGCCTCCAGGCGAGCAACCGCAAGCGCCGGTTCGCCTCCTACGGGGTGGCCGTGCGCGACGTGCTGCCCGGCGGGGTAGTGGCCGAGCGGCCGGGCGGGGTGGTGGTGCACCTGCGGGCCGGACAGACGGCGAGCCTGCCCTACACGGCCACCGCCCTGCGCCGGGGCGTCTACGCCCTGGACAGGGTGCAGGTATCCACCCGCTTCCCCTTCGGCTTCTTCCACCAGCGGCGCACGCGCCACGTGCCCGGGGAGCTGGTGGTGTATCCCCCGCTGGGCGTGGTGTCGCCGAACTTGCTGGGGCGCACCCAGTCGCTGGCCCAGACCCGCCGCCGCTCCCAGAGCACACGGGGGGAGGAGGAGTTCCGCAACCTGCGGGAATACCGCCTGGGCGACAACCCGCGGTGGATCCACTGGAAGTCGTCGGCCAAGTTCGGCCGGCCCCTGGTCAAGGAGCACGAGGCGGTGGTCACCGAGCGGGCGTTCCTCCTCCTGGACACCCGCTGCGCCCGCAGCGGGGAGGCGACCCTGGAGCGGGCGGTGAGCTTCGTGGCTACCCTGGCCCGCGACCTGATGCTTCGCGACTTCTTCGTCTCCTTCGCCGCCTACGTCCCCCACCTGGTGGTCACCTCGGCCACCAAGGGCTCCGTGGGCCTCCACGTGCTGCTCGAGGTGCTGGCCCGCCTGGAGCCCGAGCCCCGCCGCTCGCTGGTCGAACTGGTGGGCGAGCCGCGGGTGCGCGCCGAGGAGCGGGTGCTCACCGTGCCCGTGCTCCTGCACACCGACTCCGACGCGGCGGCGGCCCTCGAGCTGCTCCAGCGACGCCGACCCAGGGTGGTGGCCCTGGACGCCAGCGCGCCCTCCTTCGCCAAGGTCTTCGAGCTTCCCGAGCAGCTTGCTCCCATCGACGCTTGACCCATGGGGGGCGGGCGCTAGAATGGGGCGGTCGCTGCGGGCAGGCGACGTGTGCCCAACCCGTGGCCGCCCGAGCCCCGGACCTGGAGGCCCACACCATGGCCATCGACTTCGATTGCCCGAGCTGCGGGAACACGCTCTCCGTGCCCGACGACTACGCGGGGAAGCAGGGCACGTGCCCCGATTGCGGCGCCCCGCTGGCGGTGCCCTCGGCCCCGCCGCCGGTGCCGGCGGGGGCTGCGGCCGCCGCGGGCGGCGCCGGGCTCAGCAAGGGCCTGCTGGCGGGCATCGCCGCGGCCGTCGTGGTGGTCGCGGGGGCGGCGGTGGTCGTACCCAGAATCCTGCGCCGGGGCGACCGGGAGGCGGGCGCGGAGAACGGCGAGGAGGAGGGAGGCGGCGAGACCGCCCACAAGTCCACCTACACGGGGCCCAAGCTCGAGCTCGCCGTCCGCTTCAAGCCCGGCCGCTACACCAACCGCGAGACCCAGAAGCAGTGGGCCACTCAGACCGTGTCCATGGGCGCCATGAGCCAGGAGACCACCACCGAGTCGACCATGCTGGTGGAGGCCGACGTCGTGATCCGCCCCCCCGACCCGGCCAGCGGCGAGCGGCGGATCGACTACACCTGCACGCGGGTCAAGATGTCGCAGAAGCAGAACGGGAACGTGGAGCGATTCGACAGCGAGGCCCCCGAGGAGTCGACGGGCGGCCTGCTGGCCTCGGCGCTGCGGCCCCTGGTGGGCTGGCGGGGCGTGCAGGTGCACTCGCGGGACGGGAAGTTCCTCCGCCTGGAGGGTCTGGAGCATCTGCTCTCCGAGATGTCGAGCGCCGCGGGCGGCCCGCAGGCGCTGGGCATGATGCGCCGGATGCTCGAGCCCCTGCTCAAGGAGGTGCTCACCCGCCACTGGGGCAAGCTCCTGCCCCACGAGCCGGTGGGGCCGGGCGACGCTTGGGAGCGGCGGATCGACCTCCAGAAGTTCCCCATGTTCGGTCCCGTGAACTTCGATTTCTCCTGCCGCATGCTCGACGTCGAGGAGACGCCCCGGGGGAAGGTGGCCGTCCTCCAGTGCGACGGCCGCGGCAGCCTGCGGGACCGCAAGCTGGACCTCGAGTTCCTCCCCCTGCCCCCCGGCGCCGAGGCCACCGCCGAGTCCATGTCCTTCGAAACCTCCATGGTAGTCCGCTTCGACCTGGACATCGGTCTGGCCACCGAGGTGGACGGGCGGATCAAAATGAGGGGCGACCTGGCCATCAACGCCGGAAGCGGGCCCACGGTGGACACCCACATGCAGCAGCGGGCCGACTTCACCTACCTGCTCAGCCCCGTCGAGGAGGGGGAGGAGGCGCTCCGGCCGGAGGTGCCAGGGGCCGAGCCGGCGCCCCCGCCTGAGACCGCTCCTGCGGTGCCGCCTCCCGACCGTCCCTGAGCCGTCTGCACGAGGGATGCGCCGCCCTGACCACGGCAGCCATCAGGCGGGCGCGCGGCGCGCCCGGACGGCGTCCAGGCGTTCCTGGACTTCTGGCCAGGGCAGCTCGCGGGGGCTGCGGCCGGTGCTGGCGGCCAGGGCCGCGGCGACCCCCGCGGCCTCGCCCATGGGCACCGCCTCGCCGGTCACGCGGTAGCTGGAGTGTGCGATGAAGTCGCCGCTGATGCAGCGCCCGGCGAGCAGCAGCCCCTCGACGTCGCGGGCCACGAGGGCGCGGTAGGGGATGTCGTAGGGCCTGGCCCGCACCCGCTCCCGCTGTATGCCTTTGGTCCGCTCGGGGTCGGTGGAGTGGACGTCGACGGGGAATCGGCAGCGGCACACGGCGTCGTCGTGGCGGGCGCCCTGGGCCAGGTCGTCGCTCGTGATTTCGTAGAGGCCGCGGATGCGCCGCCCCTCGCGCACGCCGATGTGCTCGGCCGTGGCCACCAGCCGCAGGTCCTTCCACGGGCCTTGTAGAGAACGCAGGGCGTCGACCAAGCGGTGGATTTCGGCCCTGGCCTCCATGGTGGCCCGGGTGAGGTCTGCCGCGTCGGTGGGGGCCACGCGGTACTGGTGGTTGGCCATGAGGCAGAAGAGGCCGTCGCGGATGTAGAACAAGGTGGGGCTGGCGTAGGAGGGCTCGGCGCCGCCCCGCTGCATCGCCTCTCGCAGGCGGCCCTTGGGGTCTCTCTCGCCCCGGGGCTCGGCCAGGCCGCGGACGCACTCGGCCACCGCGTCGGGGCGGATGCCGGTGACCAGGGCCACCAGGCTCATTGGCTGGGCCTCGGCGGTGCCCTCGCGTCCGTAGGCGAATCGGCAGCCGGCCTGCGCCGCCAGGTCGCCGTCGCCCGTGGCGTCGACGAAAGCCTTCGCCGCCCACGCCTGGCGCCCGGACTTCGACTCGGTGAGGGCGAGGGCCAGGCGCCGGCCCTCGCCCCGGACCGCGGCCACCACGCGGGTGTGGAGCTGGGCTCGGACGCCCGCCTCCTGGCACACCTGTTCGAGCAGGAGCTTCATGGTCTCGGGGTCGTAGGCCACCGAGCCGCCGTAGCGTGCCGCGGCGCTGCGCTGGTCGAGGGCGCGGATGATCTCCTGGACGAGCCCCCGCTTGTTGCCCGAGTCGAGGATCCAGCTCAGGAGGCCCGCCGTCCAGGTGCCGCCCAGGCAGCCGTTGGCCTCGAGCAGCCGGGTGACAGCTCCCGCCCGGGCGGCGGCGATGGCCGCGGCCACTCCCGCGGGGCCGGCTCCCGCGACCACGACGTCGGCCTGCTCGGCCACGGGCACCTCGCGTGCCGGCTCGCGATAGGTTTCCATGGTGGGGGTCTCCTCATTGGCGGCGTGGAGGGCGGTGCCCAGGGCCGCGGCTCCCGCGGCGCTGGAGCGGAGGAAGCGCCTCCGCGTCATCTTCTCGGGCATGGCGCGCTCCCTCGAGCAGGAAGGGGCTGGCAGGGGCTCAGCGGGCGCCCGCGGCGTGGCGGACGAGGAAGGCGAGCTGCTCGAGCTCCACGGCGAGGTCCACGGTGCACACCTCGACGCCGGGGGGCACGGAGATGCGAGCGGGCGCGAAATTGAGGATGCCGCGCAGCCCGGCCTCGACGAGCTGGTCGGCCACCTCCTGGGCGCCCTCCGCGGGCACGGCGATGATCCCCAGATCGATGTCCATCTCCCGGCACACGCGGGGCAGGTCGCGCATGGAGCGTACCTTGAGGCGTGCCCAGGTGCAGCCCTCCTTGCGGGGGTCGCTATCGAAGAGGGCCACGATGCGGAAGCCGCGCTGGGGGAAGATCTTGTAGGTGCACAGGGCGCGGCCGATGTTCCCCGCACCCACCAGGGCCGCGTGCCACTCGTCGTCGAGTCCCAGGATGGAGCGGATGGCCCGGATGAGGCGGCCGACGTTGTAGCCCACGCCTCGCTGGCCGAACTGCCCGAAGTAGGTGAGGTCCTTGCGCACCTGGGCGTCGCTGGCCCCGATGGCCTCGCCCAGCTCGGCGGAGGAGATGGTCTCCACGCCCTGCCGCTCCAGGCGTTCGAGCTGGCGGAGGTAGGAGGACATTCGGGGGATGACGGCTCGAGGGATCGCCGACGGGTCGGCCATCGCTCTAGGGCTCCTCTTGGGCGTCTGACGGGGACGGCGGGGTCTTGACTTCCAGCTCCTGGAGCCGCTGGCCGGCCCGCGGGCCCCAGGGGGTGTCGGCGTACTGGTCGCGGACCATGCGGAGGATGCGAGCCGCGTCCTCCAGGCGCTTCTGCTGCACGGCCTGCTGGGCTCGGAGGAAGTGCTTGGCGGCCATCTCCGCCCGGTCCTGGGCGGGCGAGCGGGCGGGGCCGAAGTCCAGGAGGGGCTCGGGCTGCTTCTGGCGCTTCTTCTCGATGGCCTCGATGCGCTGGCGGGCCAGCTCGGCCTCGGGGGTTTCGGGGAAGCGGTCGACGAGGGCCTGGTAGGCGTCGATGGCCTCGTCGTCGGCGTCGCTGTCCTCGGCGGCCTGGGCGCGGCGCAGGTAGTCGGTGGGGCCCATGCGGAGGTAGGCCCCGAGGCGATAGGCGGCGTAGGCGGCGAGGGCCAGCCCGGCGGCGAGGGCGAGGCGCTTGGCCCACGCCGTCAGGCGCTGGACGGCGCGTTCGTAGGTTTCGGCGGCGGAGGGCTCGCGGCGGGCGCCCTGGTCCTCCGGCGTGGGCTCTCGGGCGGCGAGGTTGCGCTCCAGGCGCTGGAAGGCCCCCACCAGGTAGCCCATCGACGGGGGGCGGCGGGAGGGCCGCTTCTCCAGCATCTGGAGGACCAGCTGGGACAGGGCGCCGGGAATGCGGGGGTTGAGGCTCTTGGGCGCGTCGGGCAGGCTGAATCGGTGGTGGCGGAGGACGTCGAGCGAGGTGCGCCCCTCGAAGGGGGGCCTGCCCGCGGTCATCTCGTAGAGGACGACGCCCAGGGAGTAGATGTCCGAGCGGGCGTCCACCTGGGGCCCTTCGGCCTGCTCGGGGGACATGTAGACGGGGGTGCCCACGATGGTCCCGGTCTGGGTCATGCGGGTGGCCTCGCTGACCTTGGCGATGCCGAAGTCGCTGACCACGGCCCGGCCGTCGGGGGCGAAGAGGATGTTGGCCGGCTTGATGTCCCGGTGGGTGATGCCCGCGGCGTGGGCCGCCTCCAGGCCCTGGGCCACCTGCCCGGCGATGCGCAGGGCGCGCTGGGGGGGCAGCGGCCCGGCCTCCAGCAGGTCGGCGAGGGAGCGAGCGAAGTACTCCATGGCGAAGTAGTGGGCCTCGCCCTCCGTGCCCACCTCGTGGATGCGCACCACGTTGGGGTGCTCGATCTGCTGCACGGCGCGCACCTCGCGGCGGAAGCGCTGGAGGAACGCCCGGTCGGCGGCCAGGGCAGGAGGCAGGACCTTCACCGCCGCCTGCTCGCCCGTCTCGGCGTGGGTGGCGCGGTAGATGGCGCCCATGCCCCCGCGGCTGATCTCCTCCTCGACGCGGAAGCTGCCCAGCGTCTGTCCCACCATGTCGGGCATTGCGCGGTGCGTCGCCGGGCCGGTGGCGGCCGGCTACGCCTCCTCGTCCTGAGTCTGGTCTGCGCGGGCCTTGACCGCGGGGCTCACGGGCACGCTGACGGTGAATGTGGCTCCCTGGCCGGGCTGGGACTCGAGGTCGATGGTGCCGCCCAGCTCTTCCACGAGCTTTCGGGCCACGGCCAGGCCGAGGCCGGTGCCCCGGGAGCCCTTGGTGGTATAGAAGGCCTGGAAGATCTCGTCCCGGAGCTCCGGGGGGATTCCCGGGCCGCCGTCGGTCACCCCGAACTCCACGCGGCAGGTGGCGGGGTCCCAGCGGGTGCTCACCCGCACGGTGGCCTGGCCCGAAGCATCGATGGCGTTGGTCACCAGGTTGAGTAGCACGCGGTGGACGGCGCCGGTGTCGAGCACGGCGGTGGGCATGGCCTGGTCGAGGTCGAGGTGGATACGGGTGCCGCGCTCCTCGGCTCGCGGGCCCACCATCTCGGCGAGCTCGGCGACCAGGGTATTGGGGGCGCAGGTCTCGTAGTCGGGCGCCGTCTTCCGCGAGTAGCTGAGCATGTTGAGCACCAGCTCGGCGATCTGCTCGATGTTGCGGTCCAGGGCCTCCCACGCTTCGGTGAGCCCCTCCTTGTCGTCGTCCTCGATGGCGGAGTGGATGAGGAACCGCGCAGCGTCCATGCTCTGGACGATGTTCTTGATGTAGTGGGAGAGGCCGGCGATGGCCTGTCCGATGGCGGCCAGGCGTTCGGCCTGGAGGTTTTGCTCGAAGAGGCGGAAGTTTTCCACCGCCAGACCCACCTCGGTGCCGATGGCGGAAAGCAGCTCCAGGTCGCGCTCGGTGAACTGGCGGTCGGGGGCCTGGGTGTCGAGGTAGATCACGCCGAACAGCTGGCGCATGGTACGGATGGGCACGCACATGGCGGAGCGGATGCCGAAGAGCTGGATGCTGTCGCCCCGGCGGAAGCGCTCGTCCTCGCTGGCGTCGCGGGTGAGCACTCCCTGGCCGCTTTGCAGGACGTCGCGGACGATGGTCTCGCTGACGCGGATGGTATGGGCGGCGCGGTCGCGGCAGCGGGCGGCGCGGGGCTGAGGCGGGCCGTCGCGGCCGTCGCCGAAGACCACGCTGCCCCGGTCGGCGGGCAGGATGTCGAAGCACACGTCGAGCACGCTGCCCAGCAGCTCGTCCAGGGTGGCGGAGCGGCTTACCAGGCTGGTCACCCGGTAGAGGGCGGTGAGCAGGCCGTAGAGCTGGCGCAGCTCCGCCGCGTCGAGCTCCGAGGCCAGGAGGGGCAGCAGCTCGGTGGTCGCCTCCGGCGACCAGGCCACCGCCATGTGGGAGCGCGTGTCGTCGTCCTCCATGATGATCTTGATGCCCGTGGTGGGGCGCTCGGCCGGGGGCTCCCCCTCGTCGTAGACCACCAGGGTGTTGCCCACCTGGATGGTGTCCCCGACCCGCAGGCGGGCGGGGCGGGAGAGAGGGGAGTCGTTGAGCAGCGTGCCGTTGGTGCTATCCAGGTCGGTGAGGATGCAGCCCGCGGCATCCACGTCGATCCGGGCGTGGCGGGCCGACGCCTTGTCGTCGTCGAGGGCGATGGCGCACCCCTCGTCCCGGCCCAGCTCGTTGGGCCCCTCGCGCAGAGGGAACACGGCGCCCGCGTCGGCCCCTCGCTCCACGCGAATGTACATGGCCATGGGAAGAGGCTCCGGCACCGCATGTCCCCCGCTTCGATGCCATTATAGTGCCGCCCTCTGGGGGTGTCAATCCGGCGGGCAGCCGCGTGCCGGACGCCTTGACCGCGCCGGCGCCGGGGGCTATAATCGCCCCCGACGCGACGTCCCACGAGGAGACCTCATGGCCCTGGAAGGCAAGGTGGCCCTGGTGACCGGCGGGGGCCGCGGCATCGGCCGGGCCATCGCGCTCGCCCTGGCCCGCGAGGGAGCCGCGGTGGCCGTGACCGCCCGCTCCGCCGACCAGCTCGACCATACCGCCCAGCTCCTCCGCGAGGCCGGCAGCCCGGCGCTCGCCGTGCCCGCCGACGTGGCCCAGCCCGACCAGGTGCGCCGCATGGCCGACCAGGTGGCCCGCGAGCTGGGGCCCGTGGACATCCTGGTGAACAACGCGGGGATGGCCCGCTTCGCCCCCGTGCTGGAGGCCAAGGCCGAGGACTGGCGGCGGATGTTCGAGGTCAACCTCCTCGGCGCCTTCCTGTGCACCCAGGCCGTCCTCGGCTCCATGGTGCAGCGGGGTCGGGGCTGGATCATCAACGTCTCCTCCAGCGCCGGGGTCAAGGGCTACCCCCGGCAGAGCGGCTACTGCGCCTCCAAGCACGGGCTCATCGGCTTCGCCAAGGCCCTGGCCCTGGAGACCCAGCCGCACGGCATCCGCGTCCACACCATCTGCCCCGGGGCGGTGGACACGGCCATGGCCCGCACCCACCGCAACATCGACGACCCCGCCGACTGGATGCAGCCCGAGGAGGTGGCCCGCACGGTGGTCTTCCTCGCCTCCCTCGACGGGGTGGCGATGGTCGACTGCGTGGTGATGCGACGCTACAAGGCCACCCCGTGGCCCTGAACAGGCTCGCACGATTCGGCGCACCGAAAGACCGCCGAAGGCGGAACTACGAACCATGAGGCCTCCAACGCGTTGGGTAGTGCCGCTTTCAAGCGGTCCCCTCCCCGGCAAGCGACGCCGCCGAATCGTGCAAGCCTATTCAGCTCCCGCGACCCTGTAGGGCATCGGCCTTGGCATCCGCCGTCCCCCTCGCCGC
>JBKHIY010000093.1:0-16060 GCA_046538415.1 Candidatus Brocadiia bacterium
GCGGACGGCGACGGGGAAGCGCAGCCAGTGGGCGGGCGGCCGCGGCGGGGCGGGCACGACGAACCGCTCGGCGTCCAGGCCCTCGCGGTAGACCGCCGCGAGGCGCGCTCGCGCCGCGCTGTCCGAGCCCTCGCCCAGCCGCTCCTGCTGGATGGCCAGCAGGTGCTCGCAGGCCCCGGCGGGCCGCAGGGACTTGCCGCCGAAGCGCGCCGCGACGGCGTCGCGGGTCGAGGCGGGCGGCTTGAGCCGCCGCAGGGCGTCGGGGGCCAGCCGCCGGAGCCGGCGCTTGGCCCCGGCCAGAAGCCGGTGGAAGCGGCTGGGCGGGGACAGGGCCAGGCGGGCGGAGGCCCAGTCCCCGAGCCGCGCCGCTCCCTGGCCCTCGCCGGCCAGGCCCAGCAGCTCGTCGGCCAGGGCGTCGTCGAGCAGCAGGCACTCCAGGGCGTGGCTCATGCCGAGGAACGCGTTGCCCAGGCGGGCGGCGTCGGTCAGGCAGTGCTCGGCCACGAGCGAGGCGGCGAGCAGGCGGTCGTCCTCCTCGCTCATGGGGGCGGACTCGGGCTGGGCGAACCGCTGGGCCATGGTGGGCGAGAGGGCGATGGCCCCGCCCCAGCCCAGGGCCAGCGGCTTGTCGTACTTGAAGCTGTAGATGGCCGCGTGGCCGCCGCCGCCCACCTCGAGGTCGCCCGCCTGCCCGCCGACGCAGGGCGCGCAGTCCTCGACCAGCAGGCAGCCCCTGGCCTCTGCCAGGGCGGCGAAGGCCCCAAGGTCGGCGGGAACGCCGTAGAGGTGGGGCAGGACGATGGCCTTCGTAGCGTCGCAGAGCGCCGCCTCGCAGGCCTCGGCGGACGGGCCGAAATCGCGTTCGGAGACGCCGAAGGCCAGGGGCCTGGCCCCGCAGGCGAGGATGGATTCGGCCACCGATTCGCAGATCAGGGCGGGCACGGCCACCTCGTGGCCGGCGCCCACCCCGGCCCGGCGCAGGAGCCACCGCAGGCCGTCGCGGGCCTGGGGCACGAAGACCAGCGGCCTGCCGCCCACCATGCCCAGGCGCTTGCGCTGCCCTGGATGGGCCAGGGCCTGGTGGAGGCCCTGCCACAGAAAGGCCACGGAGGGGTCTGGGCGGCAGCGGTGGATCACGGGCTCTTTCCCGCGTCGCGGACGTCGCCCAGGACGCGGGCCGGCACGCCGGCGACGACGGCGTAGTCGGGCACGTCGCGGGTCACCACGGCTCCCGCGCCCACCAGGGCGCAGCGACCCACGGTGACCCCTGGCAGCAGGATGGCGCCGGCGCCCAGCCAGGCGTCGTCGCCCACGGTGATGGGTGCGTAGGCGCAGTAGCGTTCCGAGAAGCCCGGGAGCTCGACCAGATGGCTGTAGCACGGGGCCGACGCGGCGACGAACGTGACCCTCGGCGCCACCGCCACGCGCTCGCCCAGCGAGGCCGCGAGCTGGCCCCAGCGGTTCACCACCACCAGCACCCCGGGGTTGAAGTAGCTGCCCCGGCCGGCCGCGATGGCCCCGCTGCGAAGCCAGGCCCGGCGCCGCACCTCGTCGTCGTGGTGCTCGCGGGCGATGCGGGCCAGGCGGGCGGGGCCGTGGAGCCACAGGGTGTGCATGCGGATGCGGCGGAGGGCTCGCCCGAGGGCGGCGCGCAGCAGGCGGAGGGCCAGGCTGGGCGAGGCGGTCGGTCGTGGGGCCTGGGGGCCTGCGGGGGCCACGCGCTCGCCGCTCCAGCGGGAGGGGATGTGCTTGCGGACGGGAGCTTTGTGGATTATACTTCCCTGGTGAGCCGGGAGTCAACCGCTGCGGCGGGCGCCGGCGCCGTCCTCCAGGCCGTATCTGGAGACATGGCGGGCGCTTGCGGCGCGTATCCTTCCTCGGCCTGGCGCCGTGGGGCGGCGCCGGGGCCGGTTCCCCTCGACCCTGGGTGTCGCGACGATGGCTCGCCCGCACCGGCGCGGCGCGCCGCCGCCCGGTCACCATGGCGCAATCACAGGACCTGTGGGTATGGCTAAGGCCTCCGCACTGGAGCCGGACATCCTTGAGGCCCACGACTCGCTGGAGGAGTGGGACGCGTTCGTCGACCGCTCGCCCCAGGGCAGTGTCTTCTGTCGCTCGTGGTGGCTTCGCGCCGTGTGCAGCGAGGGCGACGAGCTGCGCATCCTGGTCCTCCGCCGGGGCGGCGACATCGCGGCGGGCATACCGCTGCCCAGCTACCGCAAGCTGGGCCTCACGGCGGTCCATATGCCCAAGCTCACCCAGACCCTGGGGGTGCTGCTCGCTCCCCCGGCCGGCGAGAGCTACGAGCGCAACCTCTCCAACGAGATGGGGGTGCTCAAGCGGCTGGTCGAGGAGATCCCCCGCGTCCACCATTTCAACGCCTTCTGCCACTACAGCTTCACCAACTGGCTGCCCTTCTACTGGGCGGGCTACCGCCAGACCACGCGCTATACCTACGTGATCCAGGACCTCTCGGACCCCGAGGCGGTCTGGGCCCGCTTCTCGAAGGAGAAGCGCAAGAACGTGCGCAAGGCCCAGAAGGCGGTGAGCGTCCACCGCGACCTGCCGCCCCGCGACTTCTACGACTTCCACGACCGGACCCTCCGCCAGCAGGGCCAGACGATCTTCTATAGCTGGGAGCTCTTCCGGCGCCTCCACGACGAGGCCCGGGAGCGCGACGCGGGGCGCATCTGGCACGCGGTCGACGACCAGGGCACCCTCCACGCCGCGCACTTCGTGCTCTACGACCGCCGCTCGGCCTACTACCTGATCAGCGCCATCGACCCCGAGCTGCGGCGCAGTTGCGCCCCCGCGCTCCTGCTCCAGCAGACCATGGAGGACCTCTCGGGCACGTCGCAGGCGTTCGACTTCGAGGGCTCGATGATCGAGGGCGTCGAGCTGTCGGCCCGCCAGTTCGGCGCCCGGCAGATGCCCTACTTCCACTTGCACCAAAACAACCTGCCCCTGTGGGCGAAGGCGGCCCTGGCCCTCCGCCGACACCTGGGGCGGCGGCGGGCGCCCAGCGAGGCGGCTCTCTGACACCGGGACACGGCTCATGCGCGTAGTGGTGCTCACCAGCATGTTCCCCCACGAGCGGAACCCCATCCGCGGGGTGGCCGTCTACCGCCGCACCCTCGCCCTGGCCCGGCAGTGCGAGGTGAAGGTGGTCTCGCCGCAACTGTGGAACGGGCTGGCGGGCCACGCGGTGGTGGAGGGCATCGAGGTGGCTCGCCCCCGCTGGCGGCGGGTGCCCAAGCTGGGGGTGGTGCTGGACGGCCACCTGTTCGCGACCTGTGCCGGGCGGGCCGTGGCGGAGCTGGGCGAGAGATTCGACTTCGATCTCATCGACGCCCACTGGCTGTATCCCGACGGCTTCGCGGCCGTGCGTCTGGCCCGCCGTCTGGGCAAGCCGGTGGTCCTCTCGGCGCGGGGCACGGACGTCAACGAGTACTGCTTCCGCTGGCCGCTGCGGCGGTTCGCCCGCCAGGCCCTTCGCGGCGCCACGCGGCTGGTGGCCGTGTCGCGGAAGCTGAAGGAGAAGATGGCCCGGGCGGGCGCGGCCCATGAGCGCATCGCGGTGATCCACAACGGGGTGGACACCGCGCTGTTCCGCCCCGCCGACCGGGCCGCGGCACGCCGGGCCCTGGGCCTGGCCCCCGACCAGGCGGTGCTGTTGTCCGCGGGCGCCCTGCTGGCCACCAAGGGCTTCCACCACCTCATCGCCGGCTTCGCTGCGGCGGGCGTGCGGGGGCGGCTGTGCATCGCCGGCGAGGGGCCCTACCGCCCGGCGCTGGAGGCCCTGTCCCGGGCGAAGGGAGTGGGCTCGCGGGTGGCCTTCCTGGGCCGCCTGGCCCAGAAGGAGCTGGCCCGCTGGTACCAGGCGGCCGACCTCTTCTGCTTCGCCAGCCTGCGCGAGGGCTGCCCCAACGTGGTCCTCGAGGCCCTGGCCTGCGGCACCCCCGTCCTCTCCACCCCCGTGGGCGCCGTGCCCGACCTGGTGGAGGAGGGCCGGGACGGGCTGCTCTTCGAGCCCGGCTCCGCCGAGCGCTTCGCCGAGGCCCTCGCCGCAGCGCTGGCGAAGGACTGGGACCGCGAGGCCATCGCCGCCCGCGGGGGCCGCAGGTCGTGGGACCAGGTGGCCGCCGACTACTACGCCGTCTTCCAGCAGGCCATGGCCGACTGGGAGGCGCAGGCATGAGCACCAGGACGCTGCTGCTCATCACCGTGGACACCGAGTCGAGCATGGCGGGCACCACGCCGCTGCCGCCCGAGGTGATGGTCTACGGCCGGCTCGGCGGCGGGGCCTGGGGCATCGAGCGCATCATGGCCTGCTGCGAGGCCCGCGGCCTCAAGGCCACCTTCTTCGTGAGCACCCTCGAGGAGCTGCACCACGGCCGCGACCACGTGGCCGCGATGTGCGCCGCGGTGCTCGACCGGGGGCACGACGCCCAGCTCCACCTGCACCCCAACTGGTGGCGGGGCGACTTCGCCCGCAAGTGCCTGTGCGACTACTCGCTCGACGAGCAGCTCGAGATCCTGGGCGCGGCCAGGGACGCCTTCCGCCGCGCCTGCGGCCACGACCCCCTGGCCCACCGCGCCGGCGGCCTGTGGCTGGGCGCCGAGACCCTCCGCGCCCTCGAGACCTGCGATATCTCCATCGACTCGTCGGTGGCCCTGGGCTACCACCCCTACCGCCTGGGCGAGGGCCTGGCGGCGGCCAACGTGCCCCGCCGCCTGGGCCCCCTCGTCGAGGTGCCGGTCACCACGTTCGCCCAGGTGCGCCTGGGCCGCTGGGCGCCGCGGCGGAACTTCGATGTCAACGCCGACTCCCTGGCCGAGCTGCGCCTGGTGGTCGACCGCGCGGCGCACCGCGGCGTGGCCGCGGTGTGCCTCCTGATGCACAGCTTCTCGTTCATCCGCTGGAACGCGGAGCGGACCGACTTCTGGCCCGCCCGCCGCGAGGCGGAGAAGTTCGAGCGGTTCCTCGCCCACGTGGCCGCCCGCGAGGACGTGGAGGCGGTGACCTTCGGCGAGCTGGCGGCCCGGCTGGAACGTCGCCCCGAGCTGCTCGAAGGCCCCGACTTCGCTCCCACCGCGGGCCTGGCCAGAACCTATCTGCGGAGCTGGGAGCGCTTCCACGTGGGGTGGAAGAACAAGGCGGTGGCCCTCGGCCTGCCCGCGGCCGCAGGGGGAATCGCCGCCCTGGCTGGCGGAGCACTATGGCGGCTGCTGCGATGAAGCGACTGGCCCGAAGAGCCCTCGCCGCCCTCGCCGTGGGCACCCGCCTGTGGCCCCTGGTGCCCCGCGGCCAGGCGGCGGTGCTGCGCTACCACCGGGTGGCGCCCTCGGGCGCCCGGCCGCTGCCCCTGGCCGTCCCCGAGCGGGAGTTCGCGGCCCAGCTTCGGTTCCTCCGCTCGCGATGCCGCGTGGTCGGGGCCCGCGAGGTGGCCGAGGCAGTGGTCGAGGAGCGGCGGCTGCCGCCGCGCGCCGTGGCCATCACCTTCGACGACGGCTACGCGGACAACGCGTCGGTGGCTCTCCCGCTGCTTCGTCGCTACGGGCTCCCGGCCACGTTCTTCGTGACCACCGGCTGGGTGGGCACGGAGCGGCTCCAGTGGTGGGACCGCCTGCACCAGCACGTGGCCCAGGCAGCGGCGTCGGGCTATCCGCCCGCGGGCCACGAGGAGCTGCCCCGCCCGGTGGCCGATGCCCTGGGGGCGGCCCGCCTGGGCACGCCCGGCGCGGGGCCGGCCCTCGAGCGGTCGCTGGTGGCCGCCCTGCGGGGCCTCGAGCTGTCGCCCGAGGAGCTGGACCGGACGCTCGAGCGCATCGCCGCCGCCCTGGGCGTGGACGAGCCGGAGCCCCAGGACTACCTGCCCATGAGCTGGGACCAGGTGCGGGAGCTCCGCGACGGGGGCATGGAGGTCGGCTCCCACACCGTGAGCCACGCATGCCTGACCGCGGTGCCCGCGCAGCGAGCCCACGAGGAGCTTTCGGACTCGAAGGCGGCCCTGGAGCGGGAGCTGGGCGAGCCCGTGGCGCTGCTCGCCTACCCCGCAGGCGATTACGACCAGGACGTGGCCGACCTGGCCGTGGAGGCGGGCTACCAGGCGGCGTTCACCACCACCGCGGGCGCGGTGGCCGCCGGCGACCACGCGTTCGGCCTGCGCCGCATCGGCGTGTGGGCGGGCGGCTACCGGGGCGCGGTGGCTCGTTTCGCGCCGTCGGTCTTCGGCCTCCAGATCGGCCGGCTAGCGCGCCGCGCCTGAGAGGAAGCGACCATGGCCGGGCAAGCGGACGACGGGAGAGCCGAGGTGCCCGCGGTGAGCGTCGTGATCCCCGCGTTCGACGCCCGGCGCTACATCCGCGAGTCCCTGGACTCCGTGCTCGCCCAGACCTACGACGACCTGGAGGTGGTGGTGGTGGACGACGGCTCGACCGACGATACCCCGGCCATCGTGGCCGGCTACGGCCCGCCGGTGCGCCTGGTCGGGCAGGCTAACGCCGGACCCTCGGCGGCCCGCAACCGGGGCATCCGCGAGGCCCGGGGCGACTTCGTGGCTTTCCTCGACGCCGACGACCTGTGGCTGCCCCAGAAGCTGGCCGAGCAGATGCCGCTGTTCGACCCCCAGGGCCGCGTGGGGCTGGTCTACTGCCACGGCGAGCGCATCGACGAAGAGGGCACCGTGCTGCCCACCACCACGGCCCCCAAGCCCACGGGCCGCGTGTTCCGCGACTTCCTGCTGCGCAATCACTGCCCCACCTCGGGCGTGGTGGTCCGCAAGGCGTGCTTCGAGGCCTGCGGGCGGTTCCCCGAGGACATGGTGTGGGCGGAAGACTGGCACCTGTGGCTGCGCATCGCCCGCCGCTACGAGTTCCAGGCCGTCCAGCGGGTGCTGGTGCGCCATCGGATGCACCGCGGCGCCCTCACCGGCCAGGCCGAGCGGGCCTACGCGGGAGCCCGGCGGGTGCTCGAGGGCGCGCTGGACGAGGAGGACGGGCCGCCGGCCCGCGCCGCACGCCGGCGAGGGCTCCACCGCCTGGACCGCGACCAGGGCCTCCTGTGGCTGGCGCTGGGCGAGACGGCCGAGGCCCGCCGCTGCTTGCGGCGAGCCCTGGCCACCGGCCCCGCCGACCCTCATGGGTGGGCCGGCTGCCTGGCCAGCCTGCTGCCCGCGGCGCTTCGCCGGCCGATGCTGCGCTTGTGGAAGCGGCGGTGCCCGTGGCTGCCGTGGGGCCTCAACGGACGGGCCGAGCACCTGGGATGAGACGATGCGTCAGGCCGTGAAAAATGCGGTGAAGGCCGCTTACAGCCGCTCGCTGTGCCGCTCGGGCGCCCTGGCGGCGTGGCTGCGCCTGCGGCCCGGCCGGCGGCATCCCTGGATCCTCAACTACCATCACATCGAGCCGCAGGCCTTCGCCGGGCATCTGGCGTGCCTCGCCCGCTACTACCACGTGGCGACGCTGGACGCCTGCTGCGCCTACGTGGCCGGGGGCGCCTCCCTGCCGCCCAACAGCGTGGCGCTGACCTTCGACGACGGCTTCCAGGCGGTCTACAGCGAGCTCTATCCCATCCTCCAGGAGCATGGGGCGCCGGCCACGGTGTTCGTGCCCACCGGGCCGGTGGACAGCGGGCAGCCGCTGTGGTTCAACCGCCTGAAGACCTTCGTCCGCACCGCCGACGTGCCGTCCCTGCGGCTGGGCGAGCGGGAGATTCCGCTGGGCCAGGACCGCGAGGCGGCCTACGTGGCCGCCGTCGACCACCTCAACCGCCAGAGCGTGGCCCGCCGCGACGCACTGCTCGAGGAACTGCTCGAGGGAGCCGAGCTGCCGCCCCAGTGGATGGCCCGCTACCGCCCCCTCACGTGGGACCAGATGCGGGCCATGCGGGGGCTGGTGAGCTTCGGGGGCCACACGCGCAGCCACCCGTGCCTCAGCCGCCTGTCCCGGGCCGAGGCGGAGGACGAGGTAGGCGGCTCGAAGCGGCGCCTGGAGGAGATGCTGGACCAGCCGGTGCGCCACTTCTCCTATCCCTTCGGCGGCCCCGAATCGCTCACCGAGGAGACCGAGGCGGTGGTGCGAGCCGCGGGCTTCGCCAGCGCGGTGACCACCCGGCGAGGCCCCTGCCGCCCGGGCACGCCGCTCATGCGGCTGCCCCGCGTCCTGTTCGACGGAAGCATCGACGGCCCCATGGTCGCCGCCCGGCTCAGCGGCCTGTGGCTGTTCCTCAGCACCTAGGAACCGCGCCGATGGAGCAGAAAGAAACGGTTGTCGACCATTTCGACCGCTTCGCCGAGGGCGACCGCTGGTCGAAGCTCTACGACCAGGACGCCGACCCCCACGGCACCTACAACTTCCGCGTGCGCCGCGACCGCGTGGAGGAGCTCTCGGCGGGCGTCGGCGAGGGACACCGGGTGCTGGACATCGGCTGCGGCACCGCCATCATGGCCCCCTTCTACCTGGAGCGGGGCTGCGAGTATCACGGCTCGGACATCGCCGAGCAGATGGTGGAGCAGGCCTGCCGGCGGGTGGCCCACGAGCGGGCGAGCTTCTCCGTGGGCGACGTGGAGGCGGGGCTCGACTTCCCCGACGGCCACTTCGACCTGGTGGTGGGCCTGGGGCTGCTCGAGTACCTGGGCGACGTGCCCGCGGCGGCGGCCGAGATGGTGCGCCTGACCCGGCCCGGCGGCTCCCTCATCGTCAGCGTGCCCCAGAGCCGGTGCTTCAACCACGTGGCCAAGACCCTCCTCTCGCCGCTGATCACCAACGCGTGGGCGGCGGTCAAGCGCCTGCGGGGCCGGGCCACGGAGCCCCACGGCGTCTACCACCGGCGGTTCAGCGCCGGCGAGCTGGAGGGGCTTTTCGCCCGCCAGGGCTGCACCAAGACGGGCGAGGCCTACTACAACCTGGAGGTGCTCTTCTACCCCCTCCATCGGCTCCTGCCCGGCCTGGCCTACCGGGTCAAGCAGCGGGCGGAGGGGCTTCGGGGCACGTGGATGCACGTGTTCGCCACGGGCTACATCATTCGCTGCCGGCGAGCGGCGGAATAGGAGGTCGGGACCGAGATGTCCGACGAGCGCGAGATCGGCCTGGACACCGAGCTTCGGCACAACCTGTGGCACAAGGTCCGCCGCGGCCTGCGCCTGTGGCGCAGCGGCGAGCTCTCGCTGCGGCGCCTGGCCAACGCCGGGCTGTGCCACATCTCCCTGCGCCGCCGCTGGTCGCGAGTCCTGGGCAAGCCCTTCTTCCTCATGGTCGAGCCCACCAACGCGTGCAACCTGCGCTGCCCCCTGTGCCCCACGGGGCGGGGCACCCTGGAGCGGAAGACCGCCTTCCTGCCTCTCGACCTCTACAAGCAGGTGATCGACGAGATCGGCGGCACCCTCATCGACGTCAACGTCTCCAACTACGGCGAGCCGATGATGCACCAGGACCTGCCCGAGATGATCGCCTACGCCAAGGCCGCGGGGGCCCGCGTGGGCATCGGCTGCAACGCCCACTTCATCACCGACGAAAGCGCCCGGGCCCTGGTGGAGAGCGGGCTGGACGGGGTCTACATCTCCTTCGACGGCTGCGACCAGGAGGCCTACGCCACCTACCGCGTGCGGGGCGACTTCGCCAAGGTCGTCGAGGGGGTCAAGACCCTCCTCGCCCAGCGGGAGGCCCTGGGCCGGCATAACCCCTTCGTCGAGCTCCAGTTCCTGGTCATGAGGCACAACGAGCACCAGGTCGACGAGTTCCGCAGGATGGCCGACGAGCTGGGCGCCGACCGCCGGATCATCAAGCCCGTGAGCTTCAACGTGGCCGACTGGGACGACGAGGCCACGCGGGCCACGTTCGCCGACTTCTTCCCCTCCGACCCCCGCTACCAGGTCTACCGCCGCGAGGGCGACGCGTGGCGTTGGAAGCGCGACGAGCTGGACTTCTGCACCGCGCCCTGGCGCTCCCTGGTGGTCCTGGCCGATGGCAGCATCGTGCCCTGCTGCCGCGACCCGCGGGGGCGCTACACCATGGGCAACGTGGCCGACGGAGTGGTCCAGGTGTGGAACAACGCGAAGTTCCGCGCCTTCCGCCGCAACCTCGTCGAGCGGCGCGAGAAGATGCCCATCTGCAACGTCTGTCCCGGAGAGTGAGAGCAGTCACAGGATACGAGAGATGGCGCACCGCCAGGAACAACCCCGCGAGCCGGCCCCCGAGGCGCCCTTCGCCTCCGTCGTGGTCGCCGCCTACAACGCCCAGGCCACCCTCCCCCGGTGCCTGGAGGCCCTCCTGGCGCTCGATTACCCGGACTACGAGATCATCGTGGTGGACAACGCCTCGACGGACGCCACGGCGGCCATCGCGGCCCGCTACCCCGTGGCCCTGCTCACAGAGCCCCGCCGGGGCTGGCCCGCGGCGCGCAACCGCGCCTGGCACTTCTCCAAGGCCCCGCTCGTGGCCAACATCGATGCCGACTGCTTCGCCGAGCCCCAGTGGCTGGCCGAGCTGGTGGCCGCGGTGCTCGCCGAGCCCGGCGTCGGCTGCGCCGTGGGCCGCACCAGGGTGGAGCGGGGCACCACCCTGGCCCAGCAGTTCTACGCGGCCAACGACCCGTTCAACATCGAGAAGTACGTGCACCGCACGGCCCGAGCGGCGGGACGGGCCTGCCCCTGGGGCGGGGGCAACAACGTGTTCCGCCGCGAGGTGCTCGAGGCCGTGGGCGGCTACGACGCCGCCACCTACACCTCGGGCGCGGACCGCGAGTACCACCGCCGCATCGACCAGCACACCCCCTACCGCACCGTCTACGCGCCCCGCGCCGTCATCTGGCACGTGGCCCGGGGCTCGATGGGCGAGTTCTTCCGCAACGCGGCGAAGTACGCCGCCGACGCCGTGGCCCACGCCCAGTTCGACCCCGGCGTGGCGGCCCACCTGCGGGGCTACATCCGCCGCAACCTGGGCTACTTCGCGCGCAACCTCGCCGGCCTCGTCTACCGCGGGGCGAAGTACCTGGCGGGGCGGGAGACCCGGCTGCGCGTGGCCCAGCCCGTCTTCTGGAACGCCCAGGCCCTGGGCTCCATCTGGGGCCATCTGAAAGGCCGTCGCCGTCTTGCGGCGCGGCGCAGCGAGAGGTGAACGCCGTGGACCAGGCTCCCGCCGTCGTCGCCTACATGTCCTACCTCGGCCTGGGGCTGGTCCGCGCCCTGGGCCGGGCGGGGGTGCCGGTCTACGCCCTCGACCCCCGTCCCGACTCCGTGGGCATGTGCTCCCGCTACTGCACGCCCGTGGTGACCCCGGACCTCAAGGAGGACGAGGGGGCCTACCTGGACTTCCTGGTGGACTTCGGGCGCAAGCTGCCCGCCAAGGCCGTGCTCTATCCCACCGGCGACCCCACGGTGGTGCTCTTCTCGCGGGAGCGGGAGCGCCTGGCCGAGTGCTTCCACTACGTGGCCCCCGACCACGCCACCGTGCTGCGGCTGCTGACCAAGGACGGGCTGGACGCCGCGGCGGCCGAGCACGGCATCCCCGCGCCCCGCACGGCCATCCCCGCGGACCGGGCCGAGGTGGAGGAGGCCGCCCGGCGACTGCGGTTCCCCGTGGTCCTCAAGCCCATGGAGAGCCACGCGTGGAAGAAGCCGGCACTCGCCGCACTCCTGGGCGTGGGCACCAAGGTGGTGCCCTGCCACGATGCCGGGGAGCTGCTGGCCGCCTACGACCGCATCGCGGCCCACGACCCCGCGCTCGTGGTCCAGGAGATCGTCCCCGGCGAGGACGAGCGGCTGGTCTACGTGTGCGCCTACGTGGGGCGGGAGGGGGAGCCGCTGGGGCTGTTCGCGGGCCGCAAGCGCCGCGTCCTGCCCCCCGGCTTCGGCTCCGCCAGCTTCGCCGAGAGCATCGAGGACCCGCGGCTGACCGAGGTGGCGCTCCGCCTCCTCCGCGCCGTGGGCTACCGGGGGCTGGGCGGCATCGAGTTCAAGCTCGACCCCCGCGACCAGACCTACAAGCTCATCGAGTTCAACGTCCGATTCGGCCTGTGGGACGCCCTGGGAGCACGCTGCGGGGTGAACCTGGCCCACATCGCCTACCGCGACGCCCTGGGCCTGGCCGTCGAGCCCGCGCTCCGCTATCGCACGGGGGTCAAGTGGGTGTGCTTCCAGCGCGACCTCTCGGCCTTCAAGCTCTACCGTCGCCAGGGCAAGCTCACGACGGGACAGTGGCTGCGCTCGCTGCGCGGCGAGAAGATGTGGGCCGTGTTCGCCGCCGACGACCCCAGGCCCTGGCTCCGCACCGCCCCGCGGTACCTCTGGGAGCGCATCGCGCCCCGCATCGGCCTCAAGAGGACTTCGGAGGGCGCGGCTTCGCAGCCCGGGGCTTCGCCCCAGGCGGCCGGGCCCGCCGGCCGCACCACGCGATGACCCAGGCATCGAGGACCATGGATATCGAGCTCATCACCGCCGAGGACGCCTGGCACGCCCTGGAGCCCCAGTGGGACCCGCTGGTCGAGCGCTCGGCCAGCGCCAGCGTGTTCCTCACCCTCGAGTGGTTGCGGCCCTGGTGGCGCCACTTCCGCGGCCCGGGCGACGAGCTGTGCGTGCTGGCCGCACGCGACGGCGACGCCCTGGTGGGCCTGGCCCCGCTCTACCGCGGCCGGGCCGCGGCCTGCGGCCTGGGCTCGCTGCGGCGGGTGGGCTTCGTCGGCGATTCCTCGGGCGATTCCGAATACCTCGATTTCGTGGCCGAGCCGGGGCGCGAGGCGGAAGTCCTGGCCGCGTTCTTCGACCGCCTGGACCAGGAGGGCTGGGACCTGGCGGACCTGCGGCTCCTGCCCCACGGCTCGCCCCACCTGGAGCGGCTCGAGGGCCTGGCCGCCGAGCGCGGCTGGCTGGCCGCCAGGGACGATGTGCCCTGCTCGTCGGCTCCCTTGCCCGGCGACTGGGAGAGCTACCTCAAGGGCCTCCAGTCGCGCTTCCGCTCCAAGCTGCGCTCGCTGCTGCGCCGCCTGCCCGCGGAGCACGGCGCCGTCTTCGAGCGGTGCACCGAGGAGGCCGAGCTGGGGGCCCGCCTGGAGTCGCTCTTCGAGCTCCACCAGCGGCGCTGGCGGGGCGAGGGCAAGCCCGGGGCCTTCGCCTCGGAGGCCCGCCGCCGCTTCTACTACGACCTGGCCCGCGAGCTGCTCCGCCGCGGCTGGCTGCGCTTCTACTCCCTGCGGCTGGGCGACCGCCACGTGGCCCACGAATTCAGCTTCCAGCACCTGGGACGCGTCTACTACCTCCAGCAGGGCTTCGACGCGGCCTGCGGCAAGCTCAGCGTGGGCACCGCGCTGAAGGCCTACGTGGTGAAGGACAGCATCGAGCGGGGGGCCAGCGAGTACGACTTCCTGGGCGGGATCGCCCGCCACAAGGAGAAGTGGGGCGCCCGGCCCAGGTGGTGCGCCCATCTCGCCCTGGCACGGCCCGGCCTGCGCACCCGCTGGAGCCTGTGGCTGCCCCGCTTCGCCCGCCGGCTGCGCGACCGCGGAAGGGCCCTCACGCCCCGCCCGCTGCTGCGCCTCAAGCGGGGGCTCCAGGAGCGCCTCCGCCAGCGAAGAGCCCGGCGCTGGACCGAGGAGAACGAGACGCAAGAGTAACGCCATGAGAGTGACGCTCGTACAGCCTCCCACCGGCGGCTCCTACCCGCCCCTGAGCCTGGGCTCCCTGGCCGCTTACCTGGCCCAGCGGGGCCACGAGCCGTGCATCGTCGACCTCCAGGTGCCCGCCCAGCGGGAGCGCTGGGAGGAGCTGCTGGTCGCCTCGCGGCCCGGGCTGGTGGGCTTCACGGCCCTCACGCCCAGCATTCGCGAGGCGGGCGAGCTGGCCGCACGGGCACGCCAGCTCGTGCCCGACGCCCGGACCATCATCGGCGGCTTCCACGCCACCATGGAGCCCCGGGAGACGCTGGCCGAGCAGCCCGCCTTCGACTACCTGTGCGTGGGCGAGGGCGAGGAGACCCTCGCCGAGCTGTGCGACCGCCTCGAGGCCGGCCGGGGTCCCGAGGGCACCCCCGGCCTCGCCTGGCGGAGCGGCGAGGAGGTCGAGCTGGGGCCGCCGCGGGGGCGCCTGGCGGACCTCGATGCCCTGCCCAAGCCCCACGCCTTCTACGACCTGGAGCACTATCTCGACGCGGGCAGCTTCACCTACCAGTACGGCTACCGCTGCGCCTCGGTCATCTCCTCGCGGGGCTGCCCCTTCCGCTGCCGCTTCTGCTCGCTACCGGGCAAGTACGTCCACCAGTCGGCCAGCCGCCTGGCCGGCGAGGTGGCCGAGGTGGTGGAGCGGGGGGCCGGGGCGGTCTTCTTCCGCGACAGCACCTTCACCATCGACCGCCGGTGGGTGCTCGACTTCTGCGACGAGGTGCGGGAACGGGCCCTGCGCTTCCGCTGGATCGCCAACGCCCGCCCCGACCGCGTGGACCCCGAGATGCTGGGCCGCATGAAGCGGGCCGGCTGCTTCGCCCTGTGCTACGGCGTCGAGTCGGGCCGCGACCACGTGCTCGAATACTACGCCAAGGACCATACGGTGGACGACGTGCGCCGCGCCGTGGCCGCCACCCAGGCCGTGGGCATCCGCGTGGTGGCCTACTTCATGCTCGGAGCCCCCGTCGAGACCCGGGCCGACATCGAGGCGAGCTATCGTCTGGCCAAGGAGCTGGGCGCCGAGCGGACCATCTGGAAAATCCTCGCCCCCCTGCCCGGATGCGCCATCTACGAGGAGCTGAAGGCCAAGGGAGTGAGCCTGGACTACGAGAACATCCGCACCGACAAGGCCTCCTACCCCCTGGCCGACATGACCGAGGCCGAGGTCGAGCGGCGCTTCCGCCAGCTCGCCCGCGAGTTCGCCTACGCACGCGACACCCGGTGGCGCGTCCTCTGGCGCCGCCTCCGCGACGTCCGCTCCCCCGCCGACGCCTGGCGCCTGGCGCGCCGGGCGGCCCGAAGCTTGGGCCGCCGGCTGGCCGGCACGGGGAAAAAGGAGTAGAATGGCACCCCGCTGGGCTCGACAATTGGCGCTGACCGTGGCCGTGGAGGCCGACGACCCCGCGGTGGTGGGGCGGACCGGCTCCTACCGCTCGCTGGACGGCCTCGAGCGCCTCCACGGGCTGTGCCGCGGCTACGCCGTGCGCCCCACCTACCTGCTCACCTGGTCGGCCGCCGGCGAGCCCCGGTGCGTCGAGCGGATGCGGGCCTGGGCCGACGAGGCCGAGGTGGGGGGCCACCTCCATCCCGAGGAGGTGCCGCCGGTCGCCGAGGCGGAGCGCGGCTGCCACACCCTCCGCCCCGGCGACGTGGAGCCCGGGCGGCTGCGGGCCAAGCTGGCCAACCTCGTCGAGCGGGTGGCCCAGGCCGCGGGACGACGCCCCACGGCCTACCGCGCCGGCTTCCTCGGCATCACCCCGGCCCAGGTAGACGCCCTGGCCGGGCTGGGCGTCGAGGCCGACTCCAGCCTCGGGCCCCTGGAGCGCACGCGGGAGGGATACCCCTACCTGCGAGCCCCCAGGGTGCCCTACGTGCTGGACGGCGCGGACGTGTGCCGGCGAGGCCGCAGCGGCGTGGTCGAGGTGCCGCTGACCAGCGTCTTCGCCAGGCCCTTCCCCCGGGCCCTGGCCGCGGCCTACCTGGCCGCGCCGGGGCGGGTGCGGGGGGCCCTGCGGCGGCTGGGCCTGGCCGAAGTGCTGCGGTTCCGGCCCGCCGCGGCCACGGCCGAGGAGCTGGTGCGGGTGTGCGAGCGGACGGAGCGCCTGGGGGTGCCGGCCGTGATGTCCATCCACTCCAACGAGCTTGCGGCAGGGACCAGCGGGGGGGTGCGCACGGAGGCGGAGAGCGAGGCCTACTTCGCCCGCCTCGAGCGCGTGCTCGCCCACGTGCGCGAGCGGGGCTGGCGCGGCCGCACGCTCACGGAGATGGCCCGCGACGCCCGGGGGGGACGGGATGCTTGATGCTCGATGCTCGATGCTGGATGCTGGATGCTCGATGCTGGATGCTGGATGCTGGATGCTCGATGCTGGATGCTCGATGCTGGATGCTCGATGCTGGATGCTCGATGCT
>JBKHIY010000207.1:0-3549 GCA_046538415.1 Candidatus Brocadiia bacterium
CCGTCGCGAGCGGGGGCGGCCTGGCGGCGGTCCTATAGGTCGTATAGGTCCTATTGGACCTATTCGACGGCCCCCGCGCACTCGCACGCCGGGAGCACGCCTGAAGGCGTGAACTCCAAACGCGCCCGCATACCCCCGAAGGCGCCGGCTCCGAACGGGCCAGCACGCCCGGAACCATGGGATCCCCCCACACGACCCATCCAACCCCCGCCCGCGAGGCGGGCGACCGAGGCGTCCGCTCGGGCGGACAAGGGGTCCGGTGCTCCGGACCGGGCGCGGGGCCGCGCCGGGCGGCGAATGGCGCAAGTGCCCCCCGCGCCGAGGGTAGTGGCGAACCGCCGCACGGGGCAGTGTGGGGCATGGCATTTGCAGCGTACAAAGGTGTAGATGCGCGCCGCTCCCCGCGCGCGACTGCAAACGGAGGACTCCCCAATGGCCGCGACGAGCAAGCTGCCGTCCTGGATTCTCTGGACCCTGGCCCTCGGGGCGCTGGCCGTGCCCGCGGGGGCCGAGGCCGGGCTGGTGTGGCACTCGCCGCTGGATGGCGATGCCACGGCGCTGGTGGGCTCCGACGGGGTGGCCTCGGGCACGCCGCTGCCGACGGCGGACCTGCGGGGCATCGCCAGCGGGGCGGTGCTCTTCGATGGCGACTACTTCGTGGCGCCGCCCGCGGTGGGCTCGCTGAGCGCGGGGACCATCTCGGCCTGGGTGCGCCCCGACGTCGTGGACGGCTCGGAGGACGGGGTGGTGGCGGTGGGCGCCACGGGCGGCGGCTCGACGGTCTACTTCAGCTTCATGAACGAGCGGAGCCGTCGCTGGCGGGTGGACCTCGATGACGGCTCTCGCCGCCGCGACGCCCGCAGCGACTCCGCGGCCCAGCCAGGCGAGTGGGTGCACGTGGCGGTGACCTTCGAGAGCCTGGCCGGCGGCTCCGAGCAGTTGCGCATGTACCTCGACGGGCTGCTCCAGAGCGACGTCCAGGGGCTGGGCGGGGACCACGAGCCCTACGCGCCGACCAACGACTGGCTGATGGGCACCGAGCGCACCGGCTCGCGCTTCTTCCACGGCGCCCTCGACGACGTGCGCATCTACGATCACGAGCTGGGCGGCGACGACGTGCTGGCCCTCTACGAGGCCGGCCCCCTCTACGTGCCCGAGCCCGCCAGCCTGGGCCTCCTGGCCCTCGGCGCGGCCGCCCTGGCCCGCCGACGCAGGCGGGCCTGAGCCCCCGCAGCGTCCGCCATCGCAGCCTCCAGAGAGCCGCGGCGGGGCCCCGCCGCGGCTTTTTCTCTCCCGCCCGCCGGTTTGGCCTTGACAGCGCGGCCGGCCGCGGCTAGAATCCACAACATACAGTGACCAGGCACCGGCCCGGCCCCAACGGGTAGCCGGGACGAGCGTGGCCTCCTCCCGGGGAGCGAGCGAGGGCGGCGTGGGCGAGAGCGACTGGTTTTTCAAATTCATGCGCGAGCTGGGCACCAGCGGCGTGTGGGCTCGCCTCTCGAAGGCGGCCAAGGCCGTCTACCCCATGCTGGGCATCCATACCGACGGGACCTTCAAGCCCGTCTACCCCTCGATCCCGCGGCTGGTGGAGCTGACGGGCCTGAGCAAGAAGGGCGTGGAGGACGGCCTGCGCGACCTCGAGGCGAAGGGCCTGCTGGTGCGCCGCTCGGGCAAGAGCCGCCGGCGCGGCGAGCCCAACCGCCCGAATATCTACGAATTCCGCTTCGAATACCCCGGTTCGACCCTTGGCTACCTGGTAGGAAAGCCCTTGGCTAGCCAGCAGCCAAGCCCCTTGGCTACCCACGAGCCCTCCGCTTGCCCACCCAGTAGCCCAGAACAAGAGTCGATTGAAAGAGAACAACAGCAGCAGCAGCCCATCCACCTCAACATCACGCTCCAGCAGGACCAGCGGCTGGCCGCTGCTGCTGTGGACCTGCTTCGCCAGTACTTCGACGAGCAGGCGGCGCGGCGGTTCGCCGAGAAGTATCCGCCCGACTACATTCGCGAAAAGGTCGAGCTGGTCGAGCAGCGCTCGCGGCGCAGCCGCCTGCACAACAAGAGCGGCTACCTGCGCCGCGCCCTCGAGGACGGCTGGAGCCCGGGCGAGGGCGAGCGGGACGCGGGGCAGTTCGCCCAGCTGGTCAGCGCCATCCGCCGGGGCGAGGTCGGCGAGGGCATCGTGGCCGGCGTCTCCTGGCGGGCGGGCATCACCGCCGACGGCAAGGCCGTCTACCTGACGCACATGACCAGCGGCGCCCAGATGCGCCTGGAGTCGTGGGAGGACTGCGCGGAGATCGACTGGCGATAGGGCAGGGCACGCGCGAGACGGGGGAGCGACCGCACACCCGCGGCGCTCCCCCGAGCCATGTGCCTCGAAGGAGGTCTACCGGGGAGGCGTGCGGGGGGAACCTTCTTGGCAAGGAAGGTTCCCCCCACGCCCCCTTCAAGAACTCGATGGCCGAAGGCCCATCCCCGGAGTCTTCGGAGGGAGGGGGCGCGGGGTCGATGCGCCTCCCGCCAGGCGAGACGCCGCGCACTCGGATAGGCGCGCGACGCACAGCGTCCTTGCGCAACGCCAAGAGCACCAGGCCCTTCTGCCAGAAGGGTGCCCTCCCCGCAAACGCCCCCTCGATTTGCCTTGCAAATGGTGGGGCGGGTGGTATAATGCGGGCGTCGGACTGCCGATGCCGGCGCCCTTGTCCGCGCACGCGCCCCGCACAGGAGGCTCCAGAGATGAAGAAGGCATTTCTCGCGGTCGCGTTGGTCTTCGCGTTTTCGGCCTGTGCCTGGGCCCAGGAGGGCGGCGGGGCCGCCGACGAAGGCCCCTCGCACACCGTGTTCACCAAGATCGGTCGGGGGGTGGGCAACATCGTGATGGCCCCCTTCGAGGTGCCGGTCACGGCCATGCACGTGGCCGCGGACACCGACATCTTCGTGGGCGCCTCGGCGGGCACCGTGGCGGGCGTCGCCGCGGGGTTCGAGCGCCTGTTCGGCGGCACGGCCGAGGTGGTGACCTTCCTCTTCCCGCCCTACGACCGCCCGGTGGTGGCCTACGAGCTGGGCAAGTCGCCCGCAGCCAGCGCCGCGGTCAACGCGTTCCCCAAGCCCGACCAGTTCTGAACCAGCGAGCCGTCATGGGCAACAAGCGAAAACGCCGACGCGACAAGACCCGCTGCTCGAAGGCCAACAAGGGCGTGCGGCCCACGCTGCACCGCAAGCGCAGCCAGTTGTAGGCCTCCGCGTGTCTTTCCATCGTGGCCGCCCGATGCCGGTCGAGCATCGGGCGGCCGCGTTGCATTTCGGGTCGCCGGCCGGCGAGTTGAATATAATCGGGAGAATCGAGGGCCGCGGCCGGCGCCACAAGTCCAGAGGCGGCAGGGGAGGGCGCCGCGTTTTGTCTCCTACAACCACCATTATATGACACCGCCCGCGCGGGAGCTCGGGCTCGGCCTCGGATAGGTCGGATAGGACCTATAGGTCCTATAGGTCCTATGGGAGGCCCCCCGCCCGCCCGCCGGGAGCACGCCTGAAGGCGTGAACTCCAAGCGG
>JBKHIY010000094.1:0-15858 GCA_046538415.1 Candidatus Brocadiia bacterium
GTGGCTCCCCGGCGAGGACTCGAACCTCGAACTTAGTGGTTAACAGCCACTCGCTCTACCAATTGAGCTACCGGGGAACGAAAAGCCCTAGGTTCCTACCACTTATAGCGCGGCGGGCGCTCCGTGTCAAGCCGAGCCGGCCGCTTACTTGACGGGGCCGCAGGGCAAGGGTAGGATGCTGGCGAATCTTCTATGCGCCGCAGAAAGGTGTCACGGCAGCCCTCCAGCGTGCGAAGGACTCGGTGAAGTGACGCCCGGCTCGAATGCGAAAGCCGGTCCGCCAGGCCCCTCGGACGAGGCTCTGGCGGTGCGCAGCCGGGAGGGCGACCTGGCGGCGTTCGAGGTGTTGGCGCGTCGTTTCGAGAATCGCCTGTATTCCTATGCCCTTGGGATGATTGGAGATAGGCACGAGGCGGCGGACCAGGCCCAGGAGGTCCTGGTGCGGGCCTTCCGCTCCCTGGGGCGCTTCGACGCCCGGCGCAGCTTCGCGAGCTGGGTGTTTGGCATCGCGGCTCACGTGTGCCGGGACTGGTTGCGGCGGCGCCACCGGCGACGGGAGCGTCCGTCGGAGGCGGTCGAGGATGCGAGCTCGCCGGCCCAGGCGGCGGCCCGCGCGGAGGCGGAGGAGACCCGCCAGCGGGTCCGCGCCGCGGTGCGGAAGCTGCCGCCTAAGTATCGCGAGGTCATCGTGTTGCATTACCTCGAGGAGATGAGCTACGACCAGGTGGGCGAGAGTCTGGGGATCACGGCGCCGGCGGCCCGGCGACGGGCTCTGCGGGCCCGGGAGATGCTCCGCCGCACCCTGGGCGACGAGGACACTGGCTGAGGAGGCTCGACAGTGAAGGCCGCCGATTGCCAGCAGGTGCGGCGACGGTTCCCGGCGCTCGAGGACGAGGCCTTGAGCGCCCAGGACGGGGCCGTCCTCCGCGACCACCTGGGGGAGTGCCCGCGGTGCCGGGCGGCGTGGGAGCGGTGGCAGGCGGACGGGCGGCTACTGGCGGAGGCGCTGCGGCCCGAGATCGCGCCCCGGGACATCGCGGGCGGCGCGCTGGCGGCGGTCCGCCGCCGGCCGGCCAGGGAGCCGGTCCTGCGGCGCCGCCCGGTGGTGTGGGGCGCGGTGGCCGCCGCCGCGGTGGCGCTGTTGGCGGCGGGCATCCTGGTGCTTCAGGGCCAGCGATACCCGGAGATCGGGACCGTGGTCCGGACCATGGGGCAGCCCCAGGCGCGGCAGCGGGGGGCCTCGCGGGCCTCGCTGGCGTCGCCGGGGATGTCGGTGTTCGATGGCGACCGGTGGCTGACCGGTGCCGGGGACCGGGCGGAGCTGGAGTTCGAGGACGGCTCGCGGGTGGTCGTGGAGGCCCGCTCGGAGGTGTGGCTGAGCGGCATGGTGGCGGCGGAGGGCTGCGAGCACTACCTGCCCCACGTGTGCCTGCGCCGTGGCGAGGTGCTGTGCGATCTGGAGAGCCCGGAGCACTTCCGCGCGGTGGGCACGCCCCTGGGCACGGCGATCACGAGGGGGGCCAGGTTCCGGATGAGCTACGAGCCGGGCGTGGCCGCCCGCCTGGAGGTGGTGGAAGGCACGGTGCGGCTGAGCTGCCCCGCGGCGGAGCGCGAGTGCTGGCCGGGCAGCGTGTGGATCGTCAAGGCGGAGACGGGCCTGCCCGAGCTCCTCTCCGAGGACCAGCGACGGTGAGCGGCTACTTGCGGAACAGGCGGATGAGGACGTTGAGCACCACGGTGAGAAGCACGCTAAGCACAATGCAGGTGACGATGGGCAGGTAAAGCGAGAAGCGGTCGCGGCGGATGCGAATGTCCCCGGGCAGGCTGCCGAAGGGCAGGCCCGCCTTTCCCCCCAGCCACACCAGCAGGCCCAGCGCGGCGAGCACGGCGCCGGCCAGGATCATCCACTTGCCCAGTGCGCTCATCTCCATGGCACCTCGCGAGCGAGGCCCGAGGCGGTGCTCAGGGGGCCGATGCGAAAGGCGGCGGCAGCTCCAGGCGGATGGTTCGCCGCGGCTTGCCGCCGTCGGCCGGCCGGCGGTTGTAGAAGGTATCGAAGTACGGCGCGTTGGCATCCACCCAGGTGACCAGCGTCCGCCATTCCGCGTCAGTGAGGTCCACCTCGCGGCGGTGCAGGGGATCCTCGATGAGCACGGTGACGAAGGGGCTCTTGTGCGAGCCGAACTGCCTGGGGCGCGAGACCGACGCGCCGCTGAGGCGGTCGGACACGGAGACCAGCGCCGGGCCTTTCTTCGCGCCCGGGCGGTCGCCGAAGAGCGTGCGGAAGGACTGGTAGAAGCCGCCCTCGGCGGGCGTGGCCGTGAGGTCCATGCCCCCTGCGGGCTCCTCGCGGCCGTGGCAGCGCACGCAGTGGCGGTCGAGGATGGGCTGGACCAGCCACTCGTATCCCAGGAGCTTGCGGGAGCCCCAGGGCGGCGGGTCGGGTCGCTGGGCGAGCCGCCGCAGGGCGCGCGGCGGCGGGCCGGGGCGGGGCGCCCGGGCCTGGCTCTCGTGGCAGCCGCGGCAGCCGCGCACTTCCCCGGGCTGAAAGGTCACGTGGCTGCGCATCCGCCGCAGCTCCATCCGCCGCTCGTCGAGGGCCTGGAAGTAGACCGCCGCGTCGGCGGGGACCTGGAAATGGGCCGAGCCGTCCTCCGCCACGTCCACCGTGCCGATCACCCGCACGGGGGCCCAGGCCCAGAAGCCGAAGTGGCGCTCCCAGGCGTTGCCCGGGATCCAGCGCATGGCCCCGATGGCTTCGTCCAGGGGCCAGCCCACGCGCTGGAGGATGCGGATGTGGCGCACCGCGCCGCGGGGCACGCCCTCGAAGCCGTCGTAGACGTCGGTCACGTAGCAGGTGGCCGCGGCCTGCTGGCGGTCCGTCGTGTCGGGCAGCACGTGGGGCCGGGGGCGGCGACGCAGGGGGATGGGGAACGCGGCGGACAGGAGCAGCTCGCGGTGGACCAGCTCCTTGTTCCCGTGGGCGTCGAGCAGGTAGATGGCGAAGTTGTTGGCGTTCCGCCCGCCGCCCGTATCGGAAGGGGGCCGGGCGTAGGAGTAGGCGGCGAGGAAGCACCGCTCGGAGAGCGCCCAGGGGCCCTGGTAGAGGCCCCCGCGGTCGGGCACTCCGCCCTGGGACACCGGCCGGCCGGCCATGGGGCCCTCCTGGGGCCTCACGTAAGGCGTCACGATGCGGATGGCGTCGGGGGTGTTGATGCCCTTGCGGGGGTCGAGGAGCACAAGCGGGCCGTAGGCGAAGGTGTGGTGGCCGGTGGCGACGGACACGAGGAGGGGGCTGGCGGGCACGGAGCGGGTATCGCGCAGGCCGTAGGGGGCGCGGATGTGCTGGTTGAAAACGGCGTCGGCCATGGCCCCGTCGGGCCGGACGGTCCACACGGCGTGGACTTCGAAGAAGTGGCGCTCCTGGTAGTCCCACCGGGTGTAGGCGATGCGGCCGTCGTCCAGGCAGTGGGGGTAGCGGTCGATGTCCTTGTTGTCGCTCAGGCGGCGGAGCCTCGAGCCGTCGGGGGCCGCGGCGTAGATGTTGATCACCGTGTGGTCGGCGGAGAATCGGCCGCATTCGGAGGAGCGTCCCGAGCGGTCGGAGGCGAAGGCGATGTCGCCATTGGGGCAGTAGGTGGGCTCGAAGTCGCTCCAGTAGGGGTGATCGGTCACCTGGCGGAGCCCTGAGCCGTCGAGGCGGACTTCGTAGATGTGGGTGGGCTCCTGGTCGCCGCGCAGGAGGAACACGTGGTTGCCCCGCACCGCGTCCCACTTCGGCGGCCAGTCCGGCTGCCGGGCGTAGGCGAAGCACACGCGGCTGGCCTCCCACCACAGGTCCATGCCGTGCACGTGTCCCGAGCCGAGCTGGCCGTCGAGCACGCGGCGGACCTCGGAGCCGGGGGCAAGGCCGTCCTGGACGCAGATGTCGCCGCCCGGCTTGTGCACCCACGGGTACTGCGAGCCCGTGATGTTGCGGTGGCTGTGGGCCGCGTGGCGGGTGAGGAAGAGCACCTGGTGGAAGTCGATGGCCGCGTTGGCCAGGACGATGGGGCGGGCCTCGTGGCGCATGGCCAGCCACAGCTTGCGATGGGCGGCGATGTCGCGGGGCGTGGCCTTCACGCTGGCGGCCAGCTCGTCGCGCAGCTCCCGGAGGCGGGCGAGGCGCCGGGCCGCCGTCGCCGCGGCCTCGGGGGCCACGTCCCCCGCCGCGGCCTGGGCCCTGGCCAGCACCTTGTTCGCGGAGCCCAGCAGCTTCCTCCCGTCGTGGTGGATGTCCCACACGATGGCCTGGCGGGCGTAGTCGGCCTGGAGGAGGAACTCGGGGGGCAGGGAGGCCCACTTGCGGAACCACGCGGGGGCGTCGGGCCGCGGCCAGGCCCGCTCCTGGCCCCCGTTGTCCAGCCCCACGCGGGTGGCGATGGCCCATTCCGCCAGGGCGGCGACGAAGGGGTCGGAATGGTCGAGCAGGCCCGCGGCCACAGTCGCCAGGCCGTCGCTCAGCCGCCGTCGCAGGGCGATGCGCCACAGCAGGTCGGCCGCGGCGCCCGGCGCCGCGGCATGGTCCGCCGTGGCCAGCGACTCGAGGAAGGCCCGCGCCCCGTCGCCCCGCGCCGCGAGCACGCGGGCCAGGGCATCGAGCTCGGCGGGACCGTCCGCGCCCCGGATCCTGGGCAGGAGCTGGTCTCGCACCTCGTCCGCGGCGCCGGCGGCCAGCGACTGGCGGTACTGGCGCACCCGCGGGTCGGCCTGCTGGCGCCCGGCGCGGGCGCTCGCCCCAGGGGCTGCGAGGAGAAGACAGGCGGCGGCGAGGAGGGACAGGCGCACGGCGTCGCTCCAGAGGGGCTCGTCGACGCCTCATTATATCATCTGCCCACGGGAGCGCACGCGCGCCGCGCGGAGGCCGGGCCGCGGCTACGGCTCGGCGGGGGTCTGGGGCTCGGCGAGGTCGGAGAGGAAGTCGGGCACGGAGCCCCAGGGGGGCACTTGGGCGGGGTGGATGGGCTGGAACTCGGAGCGGCGGAGGATGTCGCGCCCCTGCTGGGAGAGGACGAATCGGACGAAGTCGCGGGCCCCCTGGGGGTTGGGAGCGTCGTCGAGCACGGTGATCCCGAAGGCGATGTAGGTGCCGGGGGCCAGCTCCTTGCCCCCCTTGTAGTCGGGCAGGTTCATCTCCCTGCTGGCGTAGTGGTCGGCCATGGCGCGGTCGCCGAGGCTGAACTCCTTGGGGAAGGGCAGGAAGGAGAGCTTGAGGTCCACGGCGTGGCAGCGGTAGACGAAGGCATAGTCGATGTTGTTGGTGGCCAGCTTCTCGTTGATCAGGCTGAGGGCGTCGCGGCCGATGTACTTGGGAGGGCAGTTGGCGGCCAGCTCCTGGGCGATGGGGCGGCTCTCGCCGCGCTGGGCGTAGTAGTCCTCGGCCAGCTTCCAGGCGAAGCGGGCGTAGTAGCCGCAGGGGTCCTGCTCGGGGTCGGCGTATCCGTAGGTCACCTCGGGGTCGTCGATGAGGATGCGATACCAGTTGTCCACGGTGATCTGGTCGCGGCGTCGGCTCGCCGTGTTGTAGCCCAGGCCGATGTCCACGGTGGCGAACTTGGCGACCCACTGGGCCTGCTTGCCGCGCAGCATCTTGGCCACCAGGCGGTGGTCGGCCACGGCCAGCACGTCGCTGCGGCGGAAGGCCACCAGCCGCGTGGCCTGCACGCTGCCCTGGGCGTTGACGATCACGTCCACGTCGGGATGGAGCCGCTCGTACTCGTGCTCCATGGTGGCGAAGCTGTGGTGCAGGGCGTCGGCGCACACCACGTTGATCTCGTGGGCGGCGCCCCCGCAGCCGCCCACGAGCGCCGCCGTGGCGCACACGGCCAGGGCGAGGACGGCGGGTCGGGCGAGGCTCATGGCGCAGTTCCCCCTTCGACCTTGGTTTCCTCGAAGAACACGAACCGCCCCGGCGGCAGCTCCAGCTCCACCGCCTCGCCCGGCGAGACGGGCAGGGCCTCGGGGTCGGGGAACGGCCCGCACTCCACCCGCAGCCCCTCCGGTCCCCCGAGGCGCACGAAGGCTCGCGGCGCCGTGCACGAGGGCGTCACCCCCTCGAGCACGCCCCGGTAGCGGCCCGGCGGCGGCTCCCCGCCCTGGCCCGGGCGGCGGAGCCGGGCGAAGCGGGCGCGGATGCCCACGTGGCACGGGCCGCCCTCGGGCAGGCCCTCGCCGGCCACCAGGAAGGTGTGGTCGCCGCAGCGCACGCGGCGCAGCGGCTCCCCGTCGTCCGGGGGCACGAGCGTGCCCTGGAAGATGTTCTCGAAGACCAGGAAGCGGGCGGTCGCGAGGTCGGCGGGACGGTCGAAGACCGCCGCGGGGGTGCCCTGCTGGCGGATGCGGCCGCCCATGATCACGGCCAGGCGGTCGGCCAGCAGGGCGGCTTCCTCCTGGTCGTGGGTCACCAGCACGGCGGTGAGGCCGAGGCGGCGGCGAATGTCGCGAAACTCCTCGTGGAGCTGGCGCCGGGTGGCGGGGTCGAGGGCCGAGAAGGGCTCGTCGAGGAACAGCACGCGGGGCTCGACCACCAGCGCCCGGGCGAGGGCCACGCGCTGCTTCTCGCCCCCGCTCAGGCTGCGGATGCTGCGGCGGCCGAGCAGCGGCTCGATGCCCAGCAGGCCCGCCGCGCGACGCACCCGCCCCTCGATGGTCGCCGCGTCCACGTGGCGAACGGCCAGCCCGAACGCGATGTTCTGGCGCACCGACAGGTGGGGGAACAGGGCCAGGTCCTGGGGCAGGTAGGAGAAGCCCCGGGTCTCGGGCAGGGCGGTGCCGATGTCCCGCCCGTCGAACCGAATCTCCCCGGCGTCGGGCGGCTTGATGCCCAGCACGGTTTCCAGGAACAGCGTCTTGCCCGCGCCCGAGGGGCCGAGGAGCACGAAGCACTCGCCCTCCTCGATCCGCAGAGTGATGTGCTGGAGCGTGAAGTCCCCGTAGTGGGCCACCAGGTCGCGCACCTCGATCACGTCCCGCGCCCCCCGATCAATAGCCGCACCACGATCAGGCTGGCCACGGTCACGATGGTGAGCACGATGCTCAAGCCCACCGCCCGCTCCGGGCCCATGGCCTGGAGCGCGTTGTAGATGGCCACCGGCATATGCTCCGTCTTGCCACGCACCGCGCCCGCCAGGGTCGAGGTCGAGCCGAAGTCCCCGATGGCACGAGCCCAGCCCAGGACGAACGCCGCTACGATCCCGTTCCGAGAAAGCGGCAGCGTCACCCGCCAGAACGCCTGCCAGCGCGTGCAGCCCAGGAACCGAGCGACCTGCTCCAGGCGAACGTCGATCCCCGAAAACGTCGTCCGCATCACCAGCACCGCGAACGAATAGGCCACCAGGAACTGGGCCACCACGATCCCCGGGATCTCGAAGACGAAGTGCCGGCGAATCCACAGGCCCGGCTCCACCTTGAACACCAGCAGCAGGGCCACCCCCAGGGCCATGGGCGACATCACCACGGGGATGATCAGCAACGCCTCCACCAGCCAGTCCCCGGGGAAATGCCACCGGGCCAGGGCGAAGCCCGTGGGAACCGCCAGCAGCAGGGCCAGCACCCCCGCGAGAATGGAGGTGTAGAAGCTCAGGAACACCGCGTAGCGCACGTCGCCCTCGGCCAGCATGGCCAGCGGCGCGCCCCCCGTGTAGACCACCTGGGCGACCATGATCCAGAGCATCATGGACACCGAGCAGCCGATGGCCAGCAGCAGCAGCCAGTCGAACCACGAGCGCATGGGCCGTCAGTCCTTCTCCAGCCACGCCTCGGGCAGCTCCCACTTCCCGCCCACCGGCGTGTCGAGGGTCACGAACTTCCTCGCCTCCGCCTCCGTGGTCAGGTAGTGGTGCTTGCGGAAGATCGCTCGCCCCTCGTCGCTGAGCAGGAAGCGCACGAACTCCTCGGCCAGCTCCGGCTCCTCGGAGAAGACGCTGCGGGCGATGGGGATATAGCCGATCCGGGGCACCTGCTCGGGCTCCAGGAGAATCGTCTTGATCTTCTCCGGAGCCCAGTAGCCGAACACCCGCCAGCCCAGAATGGCGTCCACCTGCTCCATCGCCACCAGGTTCGCCGTGCGGGCGCAGGAGGGGGCGTGGGTCTTGATCTTGGGCTTCACCGCCTCGACCAGGCCGTTGTGGACCAGCACCTCGGCGGCGTAGAGCCCCACGCACACGGTGTCGGGCCGCGCGATGCCGATGCTCACGTCCTTCTCCGCCAGGTCCTGAAGGCCCTGGATGTCCGCCGGGTTCTCCGCGGGCACGTTGATGGCGGGGACGAGGTAGACCACGATCTCCTCGGTCTCGGGCACCACCAGCTCCTTCTCCTTGGCCCGCTCCATGAAGTCGGAGGAGCCGGGGAAATACAGGTCGCCGCGCTCCGCCACCTCCATGTCGCTGAGCAGCTTGCCCGAGCCCCCGATGTGGAGCAGCACCTTGCAGCCCGTCTTCTGCTCGAAGACCTTCGCCGCCTCCTCCGTGGCCGGCTTGGAGGCCGAGCCCACGAACACCTCGATCTGCTTCTGCTCCCCGCAGCCGCACAGCAGCCCCGCGGCGAGGCCCAGCACGGCCAGTCCCTTGCGCACCTGCATCGCTATCTCCTTCCGCTCGGGCTATGGACGCACTTCCCTCACCCTGGTATTCGTCCCTCGGCGGCCCCGCGTGACGGGGGCGGAGCGTCCGTGGCCCTTCGCCGCGCGGGCACAATGTTCCGGATTATAGGGCGCCCGCCGCATCAGGGCAAGCCCGCCGCTCCGCCGCGCCGACGGACCGGGCCCCCAGGGCCGGCGGAATCGAGCCCGCGGGCAGGCCGGTCGGGCAGGCGAGGCGTCCGCCGGGCCGTGGCGAGAAGCGCCGGGTCGTGGCGAGGAATGCAGGCCCGCCCGGGCCCGGGAGCCGCGTCCCGCGCCGCTCTCTCCGACCTATAGGACCTATACGACCTGTCCGAATCCCGCCCCCGGCCCCGGAAACATTTCTGGTCGCCCGAAGCACCTCTCGTTCCGATGCTTAGGGCGATGGCTGCGATTTTTTTGGCGACTTTTACAATTTTTCGTGTCCGCTTGGAGGGGGGGCTTCGGTTTGTAGGGGTAGAGGAGAGCGCCCTCGGAGGTCGGGCGCGACGGCGGCGGAAAAACGTGTCACGCCCCGGCGGCCTGCGCGAATATTTGAATGGAAGGGAGAGACGCCTGCCCATCTCCCAGGAGATACACACAAGTGCTTAGCCAATCGATACTTCCGACCGTAGCGACGAGGAGGTAAGGCCATGAGAGCGTATCTGTCGGCGGCCATGGTGCTCGCGCTGACCGTCCCCGCCGGCGCCGCGCCCCTGACCGTCGAGCGGGTGCCCGAGGCCGATGCGCTGGTGCGGTCCCTGGACCCGGGGCGCAACTACGGCCACGCCGGGGGGCTCTCGGTCTCGGGCTCGGCGGCGCTCAACCGCCGGGGCGAGCAGATGGGGCTGCTCGATACCTTCCTGCGCTTCGACGCCGGGCCGCTGGTGGGTGCCTTCGACGCCGCGTTCGGCGAGGGCGGCTGGCTCCTCCAGGGGGCCGTGCTGCGGCTCACCGAGCAGGGCTCGCCGAACAACCCCATCTTCAACCGCGGGGTGGGCCGCTTCGAGGTGCGGTGGATCGCCGAGGACGCCTGGGCCGAGGGCACCGGCAACCCCCGCGGCCCCACCACCGACGGCGTCGCCTGGGACGACAAGCCGTGGCTGCTCGATGCCTTCAGCGACGTGACCCTCGGCGAGTACACCAACCGCGGCGAGGACGGCGAGCTGGCCCTCGAGCTCGGCCTGCCCGAGGAGCTGCGGGCCGACGTCCTGGCCGGCGGCGACGTGAGCCTCTTGTTCACCGCGGTGGACGACACGGTGGGCTTCACCTTCAACTCGAAGGACATCGCTCCGCCCCGCTTGCCCCCGCGCCTGGAGGTCACGGCCGACGTGATTCCCGAGCCGGCCACCGCCGCGCTCCTGGGGCTCGGCCTGGCCGCGGTGGCCCGCCGACGCCGACGCTGAAGGAGCCAGGAGGTATCCCATGCAGGCCCGCAGATCCAGGGGCTTTACGCTCATCGAGCTGATCATCGTGGTCGGGGTGGTGGGACTGCTGGCCGGCCTGCTCCTGCCCGCCCTGGCCAGCGTTCGCCAGGTCGCCCACGCGACCACGTGCAGGAACAACCTGTCGGCCCTGGGCGGGGCGCTGTCGCTTTACATGGGCGAGCATCGCGGCTTCATCCCCCGTCGCGGCCAGGGCGTGCGGCCCCTGGGCGTCATCGACCGCCCCTCGGACTGGTTCAACTGTCTGCCCCCCTACTGCGCCCTGCCGTCCTACCAGCGGCTGGTGGCCGAAGGACGCAAGCCCCAGGAGGGCGACGACCTGGTGATCATCTGCCCCCGGGCCGAGGACCCGGGAGGGCTCTACTTCCTGCCCTACGCGATGAACATGTACCTCTCGCCCTGGATCCGCCCGTGGCCCCACAACATCGACGAGCTGCCCAGGCCCTCGCTGCTGGTCTTCATGGCCGACGGCCCGGGGCCGTACTCCTCCACCGTGCCCTCCAAGAAGGCCTACAGCGTGGTCCCGCGCCACCAGGGGAAGGCCAACCTGGTGTTCGTCGACGGCCACGTGGCGGCCTTCGAGGGCAGCTACCTGGGCTGCGGCGTCGGCGACCCCCACCGCTCCGACGTCCAGTGGGAGACCGGCAGCCGGGGCATCAACCAGGATCCCGTGGAATGAGCATCCCCGCGCCCCGGATACTCTCGCTGGCCCTCGCCCTGGCGGCCTCCTGCGCCGCCGGCGGGGGCCGCAGGCACGCGCCGCTGGCGCCCCATCCCCAGGTGGTGCGCACCGCGGTGATCGGGGGGATGACCATGACCGGCCTGTGGGACGAGGTGGCCGCGCGGTTCGAGGCCCGCACCGGCCTGCGGGTGCGGGTGGTGGCCACCGGCCCGCGGCCCCGCCTGGCCAGGGCCTTCCGCGCCGGCCACGCCGACCTCCTGACCATGCACTCCGGCGACGTGACCACCGACCTGGTGGCCGACGGCATCGGGGTGCGGATGCGCCCCTGGACGCGCAACGACCTGGTGGTGGTCGGCCCGCCCTCCGACCCTGCGGGCATCGCGGGGCTTCGCGACGGCGCCGAGGCGTTTCGCCGCATCGCGGCCGCCGAAGCCCCGTTCGTCGACTTTCTGGGCATTGGCAGCCGCGAGCTGTGCCACCGCACCTGGCAGCGGGCCGGCGTCGAGCCCAAGGGGCCGTGGGTGCTCCAGGACCGCACGGAGGACAAGCACGACATCCTGCTATTCGCCCGGCAGCGCGACGCTTACGTCGTGGTGGGGCGGATGCCGGTGCTGTTCGGGAAGATGCCGCGGGGCCGGATGCGCATCCTGGTGGAGGGCGATCCCGCCATGCGGCGGCCCTACGTGGTCATGGAGGCCAATCCCCGCCGCTTCCCGGAGGCCAACCACGCGGGGGCCCGGGCGCTGAGCGACTTCCTGCTCTCCGAGCCGCTCCAGCGCTTCCTGGCCACCTTCGGCGCCGAGCGCTACGGCGGCATCCCGCTCTTCCATCCCGTATGGCCCTGGGCCGAGGGAGACGGGGATGCGGCGGGGGCCGGCGGCCTGGACGAGGAATGAGCCTCGCCTCTCACGGCTCCATTTCGCAGACCGGGCAGGACCACTCGCCGCGGCGGGCCAGGATGTCTTGGGCCCGCCGCGTGCGCAGCGTCTGCACGAACACTGCGGCGTGGGGATGGGCGCCTTCATGCCCCAGCGCCGCGGCGAGGACGGGGAAAGGCTCGCAAAGCTCCCGGGGCAGGGGGCGCGCGAAGGCGATGTCGCGGCGAAGCGCCAGCTCTCCCACGTGGAGGTCCTCCTGGTAGCAGCACTGCTCGTAGAGCACCGCCGCGTGGACCTCGCCGAGGACCAGCCGCCGAAGGGGCGATGGCCGGGCCTTCGCAGCCACGGCCTCCAGGATGCCCAGCCTGCGGAGGGCCGCACGGCCCCGCCGGCCGGAGGTGAGGGTGGCCCGGCCCAGCCCCACGGCGTGCACCTGCTGCTTCGCCAGGTCGCGAAGCTCGCGCACCGTGTCCGTGGCCTCCGCGCGAACGGCGAGGAGGAGCGTCTGGCGAAGTATCTCCTTGGGCTCGTGCGCCCCCGCAAGCCCCATCCACTCGATGGCCTCGAACTCGGCGGGCCCCATGGCCACGTAGACGTCGGGCCTCTCGCCGGCCCGGAGGCGCTTGATGAGCTGGCCCGGCGTGCCCGTGGTGAAGCGCACGGGCGTGGCGGGACGCTTCTCCTGGAATAGCTCTACGACGCGGCGCAGCCGCTTCTCCATGCACCAGGGCGCGAACACGCGGAGGGGGCGCGAGCCGGCCTGGAAGGCCGGCGGCGAGCACGCGCCGAGCGCCAGCACCAGCACGCCGGCCAGCGCTGGCGCGGACCGCGACTTGCGGCGAGGACACGAAGCCATCTCTTTTCCCTCGAGGGATGCGCGGGGATGCGGCCCGGGGTGCGGCCGCCCGACCGCGGGTGTGGCACGTTTTTGCGCAGGATAGCATCAGATTCCGTCACGCGTCAAGCCCAGGCGCCGAATAGCTCTACGACGGGCGCTCGAGTGTGTCTTGCCTCAGGCGGGCCGGGACCCCCCGCGGCGAGCCCAGAAGGCGCGAGCTCGGAACCCGGCGCGCCCACGAGCCGCGGCCGGGCGCCGCGACCCCGACTAGCGGAGGAGGCAACGAATGGCACGACGATGGCTGATGCTCCTGGTCGCCACGGCCTTGGGCTCCCCGGCCGCGGGCCAGCAGGAGCCCCAGGCGGCGGGGCAGGGCGAGCAGCCGCATTGGAGCGACCGGCTGAAAGGTATTCCCGTGGGCCCCTTCCAGCTCGACATCGGCGGCAGCGTGCGCCTGCGCTACGAGTACCAGAACGACTTCAACAAGCAGCGCTACGCGGACGAGCGGCGCCCCGGCCGCCGCACCGACCACTTCCTGCTCCACCGCACGCGCCTGCACTTCGACCTCCACCTGGGCGAGCAGGCCCGGGCCTTCGTCCAGCTCCAGGACGCGCGGGCCTACGGCTCGAACTTCGACGAGAACGACTTCGTCCTCGGCTGCCCCTACTGGAACCCCCTGGACCTGCGGCAGGCCTACCTGGAGTGGCGGGGCATCGGGGGCACGCCATTGGGCATCAAGGTCGGCCGCCAGGCCATCTACTACGGCGACAACCGCATCTGGGGCCCGGGCCAGTGGGGCAACGTGGGGCGCTACACCTGGGACGCGGTGAAGCTCATCGCCGAGACCGACCTGGCCGAGGTCCACGGGATCTTCGCCAACCGCATCGCCTACGACCCCCACAGCTTCGACGAGCACGACCATCGCCTCGACGCCTACGGAGCCTACGCCATGGTCAAGGGCCTGCCCTTCACCCTCGACCTCTTCTGGGTGGGCAAGCGCACCCGCCCCAGCCTGGTGGCCAACGCCCGGGGCGGGACGGTGGAGCTGGATACCCATACCGTGGGCTTCTACGCCGACGGCACGCTGGACTCGGGCTGGGACTGGGGGGGCACGGTGGCCCGCACCTTCGGCGAGCGGCGGGCCGGCGACGGCCCCGAGCTCGACGTCGAGGCCTACGGCCTGAACGCCCGCCTGGGCTACACCTTCGACCATCCCTGGAAGCCGCGGGTGGGGGTCGAGTACAGCCTGGGCACCGGCGACGCCAGCCCCCTGGGCGGCGACTTCGAGACCTTCGACGGGGCCTTCGGGGCCATCGACAAGATGTACGGTCGCATCAACTTCTTCTCCTGGATGAACCTCCAGGACTTCCAGGCCACCTTCTCGTGCAAGCCCCTGCCCAGGACCGCCGTGCGGCTCGACTACCACTTCTTCCGCCTCGACGAGGACGAGGATGCCTGGTACTGGTGCAGCGGCAGGCCCGCCCGCCGCGACCCCTCGGGCCGCGCCGGCTCCACCCTGGGCCAGGAGATCGACCTGGTGGCGCGCTACAAGGCCACCGAGCGCCTGAGCTTCCTGGGCGGCTACGCCCATTTCTTCCCCGGCAGCTTCGTCGAGCGCACGGGGGAGAGCCCCGACGCCGACTGGGTGTTCTTCCAGACGCAGTACTCCTTCTGAGGAGATTATCGTGAGCCGCGGCCGAACGCCCATCGTCCCCCTCGTCCTGCTGCTGGCCCTGGCCGGCTGCGGGGAGGGGAAGAAGCAGATGCTGTTCCACGCCGGGGTGGGGCAGCGCTCGTCGCTCAACGAGATCAAGGAGGTCTTCTGCCGACGGCATCCCGAGGTGGAGGTGAACTTCTCCTACAAGGGCTCGGGCTATTTCATCGCGGACATCGAGCGCTCGAAGGAGGGCGATCTGTACATGCCGGGAGAGGAGTTCTACCTCCTCCAGGCGGTTGAACGCGGCTTCATCACCGACTACAATCCCGAGACCGACATCGCGGCCTATTTCATGGTGGTCATCGTGACCCCGCGGGGGAACCCCGCGGATATCCAGGGGATCGAGGACTTCGGGCGGCAGGGCGTGCGGGTGAGCCTGGGCAACCCCAAGGCCTGCGCCATCGGCATCTGGGACGAGAAAATCTTCAAGAAGGCGGGCATCTGGGACGAGGTGAAGAGGAACCAGGTCCACGAGGCGAAGTGCATCGCCGAGGCGGCGACGGCGCCCCAGCACCGCGTGGTGGACGCGGCGCTGGTGTGGTCGAGCACCGCGGTGCTCTATCTGCGCGACCTGGAGATCATCCCCATCGAGCCCCAGTACCGCGGCTTCGTGCGCCTGCCCGTGGCGGTCCTGGAGTTCGCCGAGCATCCCCAGCTGGCCAACGAGCTCAAGGACTTCATTCTCTCGGACGCAGGCGCCGCCATCTTCCGCAGCCACGCCTACGTGACCGATCCCGGGCCGTTGGACGACGAGGGCTTCTGCACCGACGGCGGGAAGGCCACCGAGGACGACTGCTACTGGCTGGTCCAGGCCGCCAGGGTGTGCAAGGACGAAACCATCCCGGTGAGCGTGGAGACCTGCGGCCACCTGGTCAAAGAGGTCCTCCGCCAGCGCAAGACGAAGAGGGCCGGCAGTGAGTGAGGTCGCGGCAAGAGTCCAGAGCCCTGGCCCTACCCCCCGCGGGCGGGTGCGCCGCTCGGCGTGGGCGGCGGTGTGCATCGCCGCGGTGGTGGCCATCCTGGCCGCTTACCTGCTCCTGGTGGCCAGCAACGCGGTCTACCTGGGGTGGCACGATCTGGAGTGGTTTCTCACCCGCTCGCGGCTGTGGGTTCGTTTCTGGCTCACCTGCTACACGGCGACGACGGCGACGGCGCTCTCGCTGGTGATCGGCATCCCTGCGGGCTACGCGCTGTCGCGCCTTCGCTTCCCGTTCCCGACGCTCACCAGCACGCTGATCGACCTTCCGGTGATGGTGCCGCCGGCGGCGGTGGGCGCCTTCTTGTTCTCCGTCGTCCATTCCTTTCCCGTGGAGCCCATCACCGGCCTGCTTGGCGTGCGGTTCGCGCACAACGCGGCGGGCGTGATCCTGGTGCAGTTCGTGGTCACGGTGGCGTTTTGTGCCCGGCTGATGAAGGCCAGCTTCGATGCGGTGAACCCGCGTTTCGAGCAGGTCTCTCGCTCCCTGGGCGCGGGCCTGCCGCGGACCCTGTGGCAGGTGACCGTGCCGCTGGCGAAGAACGGGATCATCGCCAGCGCCATCGTGGTGTGGGCCAGGGCGGCGGCGGAGTGGGAGGCGCTGATGCTCTTCGTCGGCGGCACCGAGGCGGAGACCGACGTGATGCCCTTCTCCGTCTACCTGGACTGGAATGGGGGGATGATGGG
>JBKHIY010000095.1:0-15621 GCA_046538415.1 Candidatus Brocadiia bacterium
GCCTAACGCTCGTCTCACACCCATGGAGGAAGGTCCGATGAGCTGGAAGGACAAGAAGGAACTGACCGATCGGGAGAAGTCGCAGGTGCGGCGCAAGGCCATCCTCGGCTCCATGGTCGCGGGGCCGCTCGGGGGCATCATCTCCGGCGTCACCGAGAAGCGGCGCATCCAGCGGGGCAAGTAGGGAAGAGTTGCGCCGACCACCAGGCCGCGGCGGCGGGGCGAAGGGCCTCGCCGCCGCGGCGCATGTCCGCCCGCCGCTCGGCGTCGGGGCCTGCGCCGGGCGGGAGGGAGCAAAAGGCGCCCGGGCGTAGCGAAACGCGCGGCCCGCGGGGCGGGCCCGGCGGGCGGAAAGAAGCGCCCGGCGCGGGGGCAGAATCGTCCTAGAGAGCGAACGCGGCGAGCCTTACAGCGGGCACGGGGAGGCGGCGTAAGGTGCGGGGGCCTCGCGGCATGGCCTTTGCATCGGCCTGGTTCGGACCATGGCAGCGCCCGGGAAAAACTTTCCGCGAGGGACCCCGCCGATGAGCTTGCGACGCATTCTCCCCCTCCTGCTCGCCGCCGTCGCGGCCTTCGGGCTGGCCGCCCCGGCCCTGGCCGACGACGCCGAGGCCCCCGAGCCGCCCGAGCAGGCGGCCCCCGACGAGGAGGAGCCGACGGGCGGAGAGCAGGCAGAGCCAGAGCAGGACGAAGAGGAGGACGAGGGGGGCTACCTGGACTACGAGGAGCCGGGGGTGCCGCAATCCCCGGGCATCCTCTCCATTGCGGGGCGGGTGGTGGGCTCGCTGGCCCTGGTGGTGGGGCTCATCGTGGTCACGGCGCTCGTGCTGCGCCGCTGGCTGGGGGGCACCAAGGCCCCGGCCACGAACCGCAAGGTGAGCGAGCTGGTGGAGGTGACTCCCCTGGGGGGCAAGCGGTTCCTCTACCTGATCCGGGTGGCGGACCGCCTGCTGGTGGTGGGCGGCGGTGGGGAGCGGCTGGCCCTGCTCACGGAGATTCGCGACCCCGAGGTGCTCGAGCAGGTCCAGGCGCTGCCGCGCCGTAGCGACTTCTTCGAGCTGTTCCACCGAGCGCGTGGGGAGGGTCGGGGAGAGGGCGCGCCCGGGGAACAGCCCGCCGAGCAACGCTCGCTAGGATGAGGGCCATGGACGTGCCCAGACAGGGGGCGCCAGGGACGAGGGGGCGGCGGCTGGCCCTCGTCGCGGCGGTGGGCCTCGCCGTGCTGCTCTGCGGGGGCCCGGGGGCCGAGGCGGCGGGGCTGCCCGTGCCCTTCAAGGTGAGCCTGGGGCTGGAGTCGACGGAGGACCCCAAGGAGCTGACGGGCACGCTCCAGATCCTGCTCTTCTTCACGCTGCTGTCGCTGCTGCCGGCCCTGCTGCTCACGATGACGTCGTTCACGCGGATCATCATCGTCCTGTCGTTCGTGCGCCGGGCGTTGAGCCTCCAGACGATGCCTCCCAACCAGGTGATGATCGGGCTGGCGCTGTTCCTCACCTTGTTCACCATGGCCCCCGTGCTCAAGGAGCTATCCACGGAGGCCCTGGACCCCTACCAGGAGGGCGAGATCACGCAGGCCGAGGCGTTCGGCCGGGCGAAGGGCTCGATGCGGGGGTTCATGCTGCGCCACACGCGGGAGAAGGACCTGGCGTTGTTCGTCCACATGTCGCGAATGCCCCGTCCCAAGGGGCCTGGGGACGTTCCCACGCACGTGCTGATCCCGGCGTTCGTGACCAGCGAGCTGAAGACGGCGTTCCAGATGGGGTTCATCATCTTCCTGCCCTTTCTGGTGATCGACATGGTGGTGTCCAGCGTGTTGACCTCGATGGGGATGTTCATGCTCCCGCCGGTGATCATCTCGGTGCCGTTCAAGATTCTGCTCTTCGTCCTGGTGGACGGCTGGCATTTGATTCTCCGCTCGCTGATGGCGAGCTTCGCATGAGCGTGGAGGTGGGGCGATGACGGTGGACCTGATTGCGGGCCTGGGCCGCGACGCGGTGAGCACGGGCCTGATGCTGGCCGCTCCGCTGCTGGGCGCGGGCCTGGCGGTGGGCCTGATCATCGGGGTGCTCCAGGCGGTGACCAGCGTGCAGGAGCAGACCCTGTCGTTCATTCCCAAGGTCGTGGGGGTGATGGTGGTGTTCCTGCTCGCCCTGCCGTGGATGCTTCGGCTGCTGACCACGTATACGGCGAACCTGTTCCTGCACCTGGCCCGTTTCGGCGCGAGCTGAGAGGAGCGGCCGTGGCCGCGTTGCTGGCGCTCATCGCCCACTACGAGATGTTCGTGATGGTGCTGTGCCGCACCTCGGGGGTGTTCCTGGCCGCGCCTGTGCTCTCCAGCCGCCTGGTGCCCCGTCTGGCCAAGGTGCTGGCCTGCGGGGCGGTGGCGGTGTGCCTGCTGCCCACGGCGGTGGCGGCGCAGGCCGAGCCAGTGGCGATGACCTGGGTGGGCTTCGGGCTCACCGCGGCGAAGGAGCTGGTGGTGGGCCTGGTGCTGGGCTTCTTCGCCCTCCTGGCGTTCACCGCGGTGCAGGTGGCGGGGGAGCTTCTGAGCGAGCAGATGGGCTTCGCCATCTCCAAGATGGCGGATCCCACGACGGACCAGGAGATGACGGTGCTGGCCCGGCTGGCCACGGTGCTGGGGATGCTGCTGTTCGTGGCCGCGGACGGGCATCACTGGCTGCTGGCCGCGCTGGGCCGCAGCTTCGCCCGCCTGCCGGTGGGCGGCTTTGCGGCGGAGGCGGGGCTGCTGGAGCGGCTGATGGACGGCTTCGCGGGGATGTTCGAGAGCGGGATCGTGCTCGCCGCGCCGGTCTTCTGCGTGACCTTGCTGACCACGGTGGCCATCGGGGTGGTGGCCCGGGTGGTGCCTCAGATCAACGCGCTGATGATCAGCTTCCCCCTTCGCATCGGGGTGGGCTTGATGATGCTGGGGGCCTCGCTGCCCTTCATCGCCCACGCCGCGGAGGGGCAGTTCGCCGCCATGGGACGCGACCTGGTGCCCCTGCTGTGCGGGCGGTGAGCCCAGGGTCCCCATTGGGAGCGTGAGCCGTGCCCGAGAGCTCGGCGGAAGAACGCAGCGAGCAGCCGACCCCGCGGCGCCGCCAGGAGGCCCGCCAGAAGGGCCAGGTGGCGCGCAGCCGCGAGGTCAACAGCGTGGCCGTGCTGCTGGGCGGCCTGGTGCTGCTCTACGTCACCGCGCCGGTGGCCTATGAGGGCCTGACCGGGCTCATGCGGTTCGCCTTCGGCGACGCCCTGGCCCGGCCCGTCACCCTGTCGTCGGCCCAGGGCCTTTTCGCCATGGCCGCGAGCCACACGGCGCGGACCTTCGGGCCGCTGGCGGTGGGCCTGGTGGTGGTGGCGTTGCTAGCGGCCTATGGGCAGGTGGGGTTGCTGGTGACCCCGGAGTCGGTTCAGCCGAAGTTCTCGCACATCGATCCCGTGCGGGGTCTGAAGCGGCTCTTCTCGCTGCGCTCGGTGATGCGGATGGTCTTCTCGCTGCTCAAGCTGGGCATCGTGGCGGGGGTCTTCTACGTGGCGATCCGCAACCGGGTGGAGGAGTTCTTCCCCCTGGTCCACGGTCCGGCGGGCGGGGTATTCGCCTACCTGTGTCGCACGGCGGCCATGGTGTGCTTCCAGGCCTGTGCGGTGCTGGTGGTGATCGCGGTGGCGGACTACGGCTACCAGCGGTGGGAGCACGAGCGGGGCCTGCGGATGACCCGCCAGGAGATGCGGGAGGAGATGAAGCGCCTGGAGGGGGACCCCCTGGTCAAGTCGCGCATCCGCCAGGTCCAGCGCGAGGCGGCCCGGCGGCGCATGATGCAGGAGCTGCCCGAGGCCGACGTGGTGGTCACCAACCCCATCCACTACGCCGTGGCCCTCCGCTACGACGCCGCCACCATGGACGCCCCCCGCGTGGTGGCCAAGGGGCGCGACCGCCTGGCACAGAAGATCCGCGACGTGGCCCGCAAGCACGGCATCCCCTTCGTCGAGGACCCCGTGCTCGCCCGCACCCTCTACCGCACGGTGGAGCTGGGCGCCGAGGTGCCCTACGCCCTCTACCGGGCCGTGGCGCGGGTCCTGTCCTACGTCTACCAGCTCCGCCGCCACCAGCCGGCCCGCTACGTGCCCCTGGCGGGCGAGGAGCAGGCGCCGGGAAGCAGCGAGGGGGCAGCGAGGACACGATGACGGACAACGCCGCGACAGGGACGCCGACGCCGATGGAGGATAGCTGATGGCGGCTCCCGCCGCACAAGGCGAGGTCACAGGCCCCTCGATGTGGCTGAAGATGCTCGAGCACAGCGACACGGCGCTGGCCGTGGGCGTGGTGGCCGTGCTGGCCGTGCTGGTCATCCCCATGCCCCCGCTGCTGCTGGACATCCTGCTCACCGTGAACATCTCCCTGGGCCTGATCATCCTCATGGTGGTGCTCAACTGCGGGGAGCCGCTGGACTTCTCGACCTTCCCCTCCATCCTGCTCTTCACCACCCTGTTCCGCCTGTCGCTGAACGTGGCCTCCACGCGCCTGATCCTGCTCCACGCCTACGCCGGCGACGTGATCCTGTCCTTCGGCCAGTTCGTGGTGGGCGGCAACATCGTGGTGGGGCTGGTGGTGTTCCTGATCCTGGTGGTCATCCAGTTCGTGGTCATCACCAAGGGCGCGGGCCGCATCTCCGAGGTGGCCGCGCGGTTCACCCTCGATGCCATGCCGGGCAAGCAGATGGCCATCGACGCGGACCTCAATGCGGGCCTGATCACGGAGCATCAGGCCCGCGAGCGGCGGGAGAAGATCGCCAAGGAAGCGGAGTTCTACGGGGCCATGGACGGCGCGAGCAAGTTCGTCCGCGGGGATGCCATCGCGGGCATCGTGATCACCCTGGTGAACATCCTGGGGGGGCTGCTGATCGGGGTGATGAACGATATGCCCGTGGGCGACGCGGTGGCCAAGTACTCGATTCTGACCGTGGGCGACGGCCTGGTCTCCCAGATCCCTTCGCTGATCATCGCCACCGGGGCGGGGGTGCTGATCACCAAGGCCTCGTCGAAGACCAACCTGAGCCGCGACGTGACCTCGCAGATGACCGCCCACCCGCGGCCCATCGGCATCGCCGCGGGGCTGCTCGCCCTCTTCGCCCTGGTGCCTGGCCTGCCGGTGGTGCCCTTCGCCGTGATGGCCGCCTTCTTCGGCGTGCTCTACACCGTGATGAAGCGCCACGCGGCCCCCACCCAGGAGCCGCCGGAGCCCGAGGAGCCCCAGGCGGCGCCCGGCGAGGAGCGCCTGGAGGACCTCCTGGTGGTCGACCGCCTGAGCATCGAGGTGGGCTATCGGCTCATCGAGCTGGTCGAGCCCTCGGGCCAGGGCGGCCTGCTCGACCAGATCAGCGCCGTGCGCCGCAAGCTGGCCACCGCCATGGGCTTCGTGGTGCCGCCCATCCGCATCAAGGACAACATCCAGCTCGACCCCGAGACCTACGTCATCAAGATTCGGGGCCAGGCGGTGGGCCGCGCCCAGTTGCGGGTCGACCGCCTGCTGGCCATGGACTCCGGGGCCGGGGCGCAGCCCATCGAGGGCGAGAAGACCACCGAGCCCGCCTTCGGCCTGCCCGCGGTGTGGATCGCGCCTCACCAGCGCCAGATGGCCGAAATGGCCGGCTACACCGTGATCGAGCCCGCCGCCGTCCTGGTCACACACCTCAGCGAGGTGGTCAAGGGCCACGCCCACGAAATCCTCAGCCGCGAAGACGCCCAGGCCCTCCTGGACAACCTCAAGGAGCGGGCCCCCACCGTGGTCAACGAGCTGGTCCCCGGGCTCCTCCCCCTGGGCGCCGTCCAGTCCGTCCTCGAGAATCTCCTCCGCGAGGGAGTGCCCATCCTCGACCTGACCACCGTCCTGGAGACCCTCGCCGACCGCGCCAACCAGACCAAGGACCCCGACGTGCTCACCGAATTCGTCCGACAGAGCCTGGCACGCACCATCTGCTCCCAGCACGTCGACGCCGAGGGCAAGCTCCACGCCATCTACCTGGACGGCGAGATCGAGCAGCGCCTGGCCCAGGCCCTGGGCGGCGGCGAGGGCGCCGGCCAGGCGGCCCTCGACCCGGCCTACACCCGCACCCTCATCGAGCGCATCGGCAAGGCGGTCACCGAGGCTTACGGCCGCGGCCTCTCGCCCGTGGTGCTCACCGCGGCCCCCCTGCGCCGCCACGTGCAGGCCCTGGTGGGGCCCACCCTGCGGGGCGTGGCCGTGCTGTCCTACAACGAGGTCCTGCCCACGCTGGACGTCGAGGTGGCGGCCACCGTGAGCCTGCGCGAGGAGAGCGAGGGCAAGGCGGGGCGAGCCGAGGACCAGCCATCATGATCGTCAAGACCGTGCGAGCTCCCACCACCCGCGAGGCCCTGGCCAGGGTCAAGGCCGCCTTCGGGCCCTCCGCCCTGATCATCGAGACCCGCACGGTGCGGCCCGGCGGCCTCCTGGGCTTCTTCCGCAAGCCCATGGTCGAGGTGGTCGTGGGCATCGAGGAGGAGGAGTCCCGCAGAGCGCCGTCCTCCGTCCGTCCGGGCACCCAGCGCCTGGCGTGGGAGGACGAGCTGGCCAACATCCAGGACCTCGAGCGCCAGATCGCCTCCATCCACCAGAGCCTGCGGCGCGCCGCCGCCGACCGCGACCCGCAGGGCGCCGCGCCCACCGACTCCCTCGTGCGGCTCCTGGTGGACCAGGGGCTGAGCCCCCGCCAGGCCGCCGACCTGGTGGCCGAGGCCAGGGCCGCCGGCTCGGACACGTCCGACCCCCACGCCCTGTCCCGCCTGCGCCAGCTCCTGGCCGGGCGCTTCCGCGCCGCCGCCGAGCCCCCGGAGGGCGAGGTGGAGGGCACTCGCGTGCTCGCCGCCGTGGGCCCTGGGGGAGGGGGCAAGACCACCCTGGTGGCCAAGCTGGCCGGCCGCTTCGCCCTGGAGCGCCGCGAGCGGGTGGCCCTGGCCAGCCTGGACTTCTTCCGCGTGGGGGCCGTGGAGCAGCTCAAGGCCTACGCCGAGATCCTGGACGTGCCCTTCCACCACCTGGGCAGCCCCGACGACGTGGCCGCGGCGCTGGAGGCCACCCGCCCCGCACAGTGGCTGCTGGTCGACACCCCCGGGCTGGCCTGTCGCGACAGCGTGCGCATCGAGCGGCTCGCGGCCTGGCTGCGGGCCTTCCCCGCCGTCGAGCGCCACCTGGTGCTCGACGCCACCACCGAGACGAAGGCCACCCTGGACGCCATCGCCCGCTACCGCGTGGCGGGCATCGACCGCCTGGCCTTCACCCGCCTGGACGAGGCCCGCCGCCCCGGCGTGATGCTCTCCGCGGCGGAGGCCGCCGCAGTGCCCGTCTCCTACCTGGCCACCGGCCAGGACGTGGCCGCCGACCTCGAGGTGGCCCGGCCGGACCGCATCGCCGAGCTCATCCTCGGCCCCAACCCAGGCACCGTGGCCCGACTCGCCCAGGCCACCAGGCGAAGCAAGCGACGGGAGGAGGGGCCATGAACGCCCAGGCACGCTCCCTGCGCGACCGCGTGGCCCGACGCCAGGCCCGGGAGGGATGGGGCCGCACCCGCACCATCGCCGTGACCAGCGGCAAGGGCGGCGTGGGCAAGACCACCGTCGCGGCCAACCTGGCCATCGCCCTCCAGCGGCTCGGCGCCCGCGTGGTGCTGGTGGACGTGGACCTGGGCCTGGCCAACGTGGACGTGCTGCTGGGCCTCCGCCCCCGCTGGACCCTCAAGGATCTCCTGGCCGGCCGCCGTTCCATCCGCGAGATCACCGTGGACGGGCCGGCGGGGGTGCGGGTGGTCCCCGCCGCCTCCGGCCTGGAGGAGCTGGCCAACCTGGCCCCCTGGGAGCAGGAGCGCCTGTGGCGCAGCTTCGCCGAGCTGGATGCCGACGCCGACCTGGTGCTCGTGGACACCGCGGCAGGCATCGCCCCCAACGTCCTGGACGTCCTGGCCACCACCGAGGAGGTGGTGGTGGTCGCCGCGCCCGAGCCGGCCGCCATCACCGACGCCTACGCCCTCATCAAGGTCCTCTCCCGACGCCGGGATGACGCCAGGGTTCACCTCCTGGTCAACCGCGCCCGGCGGCCCCAGGAGGGCTACGCCGCGGCCGCTCGCATCGCCGAGGTGGCCCGCCACTTCCTGGGCCTCGACATCCACTGCCTGGGCTGCCTGCCCGAGGACCCCCAGGTGGACCAGGCGGGCCGCGACCAGGTGGCCTTCGCCGCCGCCTACCCCCAGTGCCCCGCGGCCCGCTGCCTGGCCTCCGTGGCCGGGCGGCTGAAGACCCGCGTCCCGCAGGGAGCCCAGGGCTCCCTGGCCGATTGCGTGCGAGAGCTCTCCAGGCTCCACGTGCAAACCGCCACCACCCCCGCGGAGTAGGAGGCCCATGGACAAGGACTGGCGAGCCCGGGAGATGGCCCTGGAGGCGGCCGTGGTGGTCTTCTTCCTGGTGGCCCTGGCCGGCCTGGCCGCGGGGGCCGAGGCCTACGTGGCCTCCCTCCGCGCCGTCGCCGCGGCGGCGGCTGTGGTCTTCGTGGGGCGCTTTCCGGCCCGCGTGCTGCTCGACGCCCTCGAGCCGCCGGCCGAAGCCCCCGGCGCCGCCGCCCAGGGCGCCGAGGGCAACCCCGCGCAGGAGCAGTCCCAGTGAGACCCGAACGCCCAGCACAGGCCCCAGGATAGGCCCCTGAACTGCACCCGAGGCAGCGAACGTGGATGAGGCATCGCGGCGGCTGTGGAGCCGCTACAAACGCCACGGCGACGAGACGGCCCGCAACGAGCTGGTGGTCAGCCACCTGCCCCTGGTCCGCTACGTGCTCGGCCGCCTGCCCGTCTCCCTGCCCGCCGGCCTGGGCGAGGAGGACCTGGCCAGCGCCGGCGTGGTGGCCCTCCTGGGGGCTATCGAGGACTTCGATCCCGAGCGGGGCGTGGAGTTCGCCACCTTCGCCGTGCCCCGCATCCGGGGCGCCATGTACGACGAGCTGCGGGCCCACGACATCGTGCCCCGCTCGGTCCGCCAGCGGGCCGCGGCCATCGAGAAGGCCTGTGTGGAGCTCAGCCGCCAGGGCCAGCCCGCCCCCTCGGTCGACGAGATCGCGAGCACCGCGGGCCTCTCGGCCAGGGACGTGGAGCGCACCATGACCGCCGTCGGCGTCAGCTCCTTCCTCTCCCTGGAGGGCTTCTGCCGCAGCCCCCACGGGGGCAAGGAGCACAAGATCCTGGAGGCCGCGGTCGACGGCGCCGCCGCCTCGCCCCTGGGCGCCGTGATGGCCAAGGAGCGACGCGAGGTCCTCGCACAGGCCATCCAGGCCCTGCCCGAGGCCGAGCGCCTGGTGATCACCCTCTACTACCACAACGACCTGATGCTCAAGGAGATCGCCGAAGTGCTCTCCGTGACCAAGTCGCGCGTCTCCCAAATCCACAGCCGGGCACTGTTCCGACTCCGAGCCCACATCGTCGCCATGGTGGCCGCCCACGCGCCCGGCCCCGAAGAGGCGCCTTCGTGACCCGCACGCGGCCCCTCGCCGCACGCGGGAGGAGGGAACCATGGACAGCCCCCTCGCCCCACGGCCCATCCTGCCCGGTCTGCGGCCCCCCCGCATCGAGCGCAACGAGCGCGACCGAAAGCACAAAGGCCGCTCCTTCGACGACCAGCTCGCCGAGGAAAACGACGAGGACCAGGCCCCCGAGGCGGCGGAAAACGACGAGCCGACCGCCGAGAAGCCGCCCCGCCCCAGCTCCCAGACACAGGGCGAGGGCGGACACCTGCTCGACCTCGAGGCCTGAGCGTCCAGGCACACGTCCGGAACCCCGGACCCCGCGGCCCGCTGCCGCCGCACCTGTCCGCTCCGCCCGACACCGATGGCGAAAGGCCCTTGCATTATGCCTCCCATGCGGGTAACATTGCCATACCAATGTGGCGGCGGCGCCATAGCGCCGCGGGCCGAAACGCCCCGGACCCCTGCCGCAAACGGTGGCCCCATGGCAGACGACGCCTCAGGCCGCGTGCTCGTGGTCGACGACCTCCAGGGCGTCCGCCAGATCCTGGCTTCCGTCCTCAAGAAGGCCGGCTACCAGGTGGAAGAGGCCGGGGACGGCTCGGCCGCCCTCGAGGCCGTCCGCGCCCACCCGCCCGACGCCATGCTCCTCGACATCCGGATGCCCGGCCTCGATGGCTTCGAAGTCCTACGCAGAGTCCAGGAGCTCGACCCCGAGCTCCCGGTGGTCATGATCACCGCCTACGAGGACGTGGACACCGCGGTCCAGGCCATGCACGCGGGGGCCTACCACTACCTGAGCAAGCCCTTCCACAACGCCGAGGTCCTGGCCGTCGTGGAGCGGGCCATCGAGCGGCGACGCCTGGCCCACACCGTCCGCTCGCTCCAGGAGCGCGCCGACCACCTGGGCCCCGTGGGCGAGCTGCTGGGCACCAGCGACGCCATCGCCCGGCTGCTCGAGCAGCTCGACCGCGCCGCCCGCACCGACGGCCCCGTGCTCATCACCGGCGAGGAGGGCACGGGCAAGCAGCTCGTGGCCCGGGCCATCCACGCCCGCTCCCCCCGCCGCCGCGGGCCCTTCGTCGCCCTCGACTGCGGCGCCGTGCCCGCCGAGCTGCTGGACAGCGATCTCTTCGGCCACGAGCGCCACGCTTTCCCCGGCGCCGACCGCCGCCGGCCCGGCCAGCTCGAGCTGGCCGCCGGCGGCACGCTCTACCTGGCCGACGTGCCCGCCCTGCCCCTGGGCGCCCAGGGGCGTCTCGCCCAGTTCCTCAAGGAGGGCCACGTCCGTCGCCTCGGAGGCTCCCAGCCCATGGCCCTCGACGTGCGCCTGGTGGCGGGCACGGCCGTGGACCTCCGCGAGCTGGTGGCCGGCAGCCTCTTCCGCCGCGACCTCTACGAGCGACTGGCCGAGACCCCCCTCGCCATCCCCCCCCTGCGCCGGCGGCCCGACGACGTCGTCTACCTGGTCAAGCGATTCCTCGACGCCACCAACCGCGAGCTGGGCAAGAACGTCCAAGGCCCCACCCGCGAGGCCCTCGACCTCCTGGTCGCACACCCCTGGCCCGGCAACCTCCGCGAGCTGCGCCACGCGCTCAAGCGAGCCGTCCTGCTCGCCGACACCCGCATCGAGCCCCGCCACCTGGCCATCGAGCCCCACACCCAGGAGGCGCCCCGGCCCCCGGCCGCCCAGCAGGCGGGCCACGAGCCCGACCTCCCGCTCGCCGAACGCACCCGAAAGGCCGTCGAGCGAGTCGAACGCCAGGCCATCGCCGACGCCCTCCGCCGCACCGGGGGCAACAAGAGCGCCGCCGCACGACTCCTGGACATCAACTACAAGACCCTCCACGTGAAGATGAAGAAATACGACCTCCAGCTCCCCCAGGAGAGGGACGGATGATCGCCCGTCGCGACCCTGCGCCCGAAAGACCTCCCATCCGAGTGCTCATCGTCGACGACGAGAAAGAGGTCCGACGAGTCCTCCGAAACTGCCTCGAGCGCCTCCGCTGCGAAGTCCTCGAAGCCCCCTCCGGCGAACGCGCCCTCGAGCAGCTCGACCGCCAGCCCTGCGACATCGCCATGGTCGACCTCCGCATGCCGGGCATCGACGGCCTGGAGACCACCCGCAGGGCCAAGCGCCTCTACCCCCAGCTCCACGTCGTCCTCATGACCGGCTACGCCACCATCGAGATCGCCGTCCGCTCCCTCCAGGAGGGGGCCGACGACTTCATGCCCAAGCCCTTCCGTATCGATCAGCTGCGAGTCATCCTCGACAAGCTCCTCGAGTCCATGGCCCGCCGCGCCCAGGGCCACCCTCTGGCCCGAAACGGCGGCGACGGCGAGCCCCTCCCCGGACTCGTGGGCAACAGCCCCCCCATGCAGGCCGTCTACCGCGCCGTGCGACGGGTCGCTCCCAGCGAGGAAACCGTCCTCATCCAGGGCGAAAGCGGAACGGGCAAGGAGCTCGCCGCACGGGCCATCCACTTCTGGTCCAAGCGCCACCGAAAGCCCTTCGTGTGCGTCAACTGCGCCTCCATCACCGACTCCATCCTGGAGAACGAGCTCTTCGGCCACGAACCCCAGTCCTTCACCGGAGCCACGGGGCGCACCCGGGGACTCATCGAGCAGGCCAACGGCGGCACCGTGTTCCTCGACGAGATCGGCGACGCCAGCCCCGCCCTCCAGCAGAGCCTCCTGCGCGTCCTCCAGGAGGGCGAGGTGCGCCGCGTGGGCTCCGCCGACGCCATCCCCGTCGACGTCCGCGTCGCCGCCGCGTCCAACAAGGACCTCGAACGCGAGGTCAGCGAAGGCCGCTTCCGCAAGGACCTCTACTACCGCATCAGCGTGGTGCCCATCGAGATGCCGCCGCTGCGCGACCGGCCCGGCGACATCCCCCTGCTCGTCCACCACTTCCTTCGTCAGGCCGGCGCCGCCGACCGCACCTTCGCCCCCGACGCCCTCCGGGCCCTCCAACGCTCCCGCTGGCCGGGCAACGTGCGGGAACTCGAGAACCTCGTCCGCCGGCTGCTCGTCCTCGTGCCCGACACCGAGATCGGCCTCCACCACCTGCCCGCACGCTACCGCGAGGCCGCCGTCTCCAGGGCACTCGCCGCGGGCTCCTTCCGCGAGGCCAAGGAAATCTTCGAGCGCCAGTACATCGAGACCCTCCTCCAGCGCGCCGGCGGCAACGTCTCCGAGGCCGCCCGCCAGGCGGGCCTCGGCCGCCCCTACCTCCACGAAAAGCTCCGCAAGCTGGGCATCGACCCCGCCTCCTACCGCGACGACGCCTCCCCGCCCCCCATGGCCTGAGCCCCGGCCCTTGCGTCCCCCGCGCCGCCGGCGTACACTACACTTCGGCCCACAACCGCCCGGGGAGCCGAGACATGCCCGACGCCGTGAGCCAGTACCTCAGGGGCCTCCGCCGCGCCTTGAAGCACGGCGACGCCACCGAGCACACCCACCGCCCCACCCTCAAGGCGTTCGTCGAGGCCCTCCACCCCAGGGTCACCGCCGTCAACGAGCCGAAGCGCATCGCCTGCGGCGCGCCCGACCTGGCCGTGGTCCATCGCACCCCCGCCGGCCCCTTCACCATCGGCCACATCGAGACCAAGGACATCGGCGCCGACCTGGGCGCCGCCGCCCGCACCGAACAGCTCAAGCGCTACCTCCGCTCCCTGGGCAACCTGGTCCTCACCGACTACCTGGAGTTCCGCTGGTACGTCGAAGGCGAGTGCCGGGCCACCGCCCGCCTCGCCACCCAGGGCACGGACGGGAGACTCGTCCGCGACAGCCAGGGCGCCAAGGCGGTCGCCGAGCTGCTGGCCGACTTCCTGGCGCGCAGCCCGGAACCCGTGGCCAAGCCCCAGGACCTGGCCGAGCGCATGGCGCGGCTCACCCACATGGTCCGCGACCTCATCGTGGGCGCGTTCGACAGCGGCCTCGCCTCGGCCACCCTCAAGGACCTCCGCTCCGCCTTCGCCAAGGCCCTCATCCCCGACCTCGACCAGCCGGAGAAGACCGGCGAGTTCGCCGACATGTTCGCCCAGACCATCGCCTACGGCCTCTTCGCCGCCTGCTGCAATCACGACCGCAGCACCGGCCCCTTCCAGCGCCTCGGCGCCGCCGCCGAAATCCCCAAGACCAACCCCTTCCTCCGCACCCTGTTCAACACCATCACCGGGCCGGAACTGGACGACGAGCCCTACGCCGGCTTCGTGGACGACCTGGTGGCCCTCCTCGCCCACACCGACATTCGGGCCGTCCTCGAGCACTTCGGCCAGCGCAACCGCCGCGAAGACCCCATCGTCCACTTCTACGAGACCTTCCTCGCCGCCTACGACCCCAGGCTCCGCCAGGCCCGCGGCGTCTACTACACCCCCGAGCCCGTCGTCAGCTACATCGTCCGCTCCGTGGACCACATCCTCAAGACCCGCTTCGCCCTGCCCCAGGGCCTGGCCGACACAGGCTCGGTGCGTTTTCGTAACGCCGCCTTCCAGGCGGCTGGCGCGGCGGCTTCCAGCCGCCGCGATGGCGGGCAGGATGCCCGCCATGACAGCCAGCAAGATGCTGGCGTTACACCGAAAGAGCCGAAGTTTGGGCAGGTGAGGGTTCGCGACCGGGGACGGCTTCCGCACTGGGAGATGGAGGGGGGCGTGTACTTCATCACATTCCGCCTGGCCGATTCGATTCCGAAGAGCGTGTTGGAGACGCTGGAGCAGGAACGCGAGGCGGCCAAAGCGGCCATCGAGAGTGGGCGGAGCTTGACACGGGCCGATCGGAAGCGCGTTCAGGACCTCTTCAGCAGGCGCGTAGAGGATTATCTCGATTCCGGCGCCGGTGCCTGCCATCTGGGGCGCCCCGAGGTGGCCCGCCTCGTCGGCGAAGCCCTGGAGCACTTCGACGGCGATCGGTACCGCCTCTTTGCCTGGTGTGTGATGCCCAACCACGTCCACGTGGTCTGCCAGTTCGTCGGAGAACACGGGCTGGATGATGTCCTCCACTCGTGGAAGTCGTTCACAAGCAAACAGGCCAACCGCATCCTGGGGCGGCAGGGCCGCTTCTGGGCGCGGGAATACCACGATCATCTGATCCGCGATGAGGACGAGTTCTATCGCACACTCCGCTACGTGCGGGAGAACCCCGAACGGACTAATCTGGACCAATGGCCGTGGGCATGGGCGTGCGAGGACTACCGGGACGTAGCTGGGCAGGAGCCTTGTAACGCCACCTTCCAGGCGGCTGGCGCGGCGGCGTCCCGCCGTCGCGATGGCGGGCAAGATGCCCGCCACGGGAGCCAGCAAGATGCTGGCGTTACGAAAGAAGATAACCGCGTGGAAGCGCCGCGGGTGTTCATCCTCGACCCCGCCTGCGGCACCGGCACCTTCCTCTACGCCGTGGTGGACCACATCCGCCAGCAGTTCCGGGACAAGGGCAACGCGGGCATGTGGGCGGGCTACGTGAAGAATCACCTCCTGCCGCGCCTCTTCGGCTTCGAGCTGCTTATGGCTCCCTACGCCGTGGCCCACCTCAAGCTGGGCATGCAGCTCGCCGCCCAGGACCTCCCGGAGGCCGAGCGGGATACCTGGGCCTACGACTTCGGCGGCAATGAACGGCTGGGCGTCTACCTGACCAACACCCTGGAGGAAGCCGAGCAGCGGGCCGAGGACCTCTTCGGCCCCCTTCGCGTGATCACCGAAGAAGCCAACGAGGCCAACCGCATCAAGCGCGACCTGCCCATCATGGTCATCCTCGGCAATCCCCCGTACTCCGGACACTCCTCGAACCGAAGCTGGACGACCGACGAGAATGGCAAGCGGGTCCCCACCTTCATCGGCGAACTCCTCCAGGACTACTACCGCGTGGACGGCGAGCCGCTGGGCGAGCGCAACCCCAAGTATCTCCAGGACGACTACGTGAAGTTTCTCCGGTGGGCGCAGTGGCGCATCGAGCGCACCGGCGCAGGGGTTCTGGCCTTCATCACCAACCACGGCTACCTGGACAACCCCACTTTCCGCGGCATGCGCCAGAGCCTGATGAATACCTTCGACGAAATCCATATAATGGACCTTCACGGAAACACCAAGAAGAAGGAGCGATGCCCCGAC
>JBKHIY010000096.1:0-15511 GCA_046538415.1 Candidatus Brocadiia bacterium
CTTAGGGGTAGAGGGGCGCAATATTCGGGCCGCCGCCGGGGCCACGACAGGACCACTAGGACCTATAGGTCGTATAGGTCCGAGCCAAGGGCGGCAGCCCGCGGGGCGTGCGCGCCTGCGGTCACTGCCCCCGTAGCGGCCCCCAGGCCACCGGCTGCCCCGGGCGTGCGCGCCTGCCGGGGGGCTTCGCATTCGTCGCCACGGCCCGTCCCTCGCAGAGCGCCGCCCTCGGGGCGGGGCAACGGGCCTCAGCGGAAGCGGATGGCGTAGAGGTCGGCGTCGCGCATCACGAAGCGCAGCCGCACCGGCCTGCCCGCCAGGGTGCCGAGGTCGGAGCCGGCGCCCTTCCAGCTTGCCAGGCGGTCCAGCTCGTCGCCGATGATGGGCTCGGCATCGGGCAGGGCATAGCCCGGAAGGGGCTTGCCGGCCTGGTCCTGGACCTCGACGCGCACGCTGCCCGCGGCCGAGGTGGCGACGTTCAGCTCCAGGGCCTTGCCCTCGAAGACCAGCGGCCGGGTGAGCATCTGGCCCCCCTCGTAGGGGGCGTGGACGGAGACGAAGCCGTCGGGGCGCAGCGTGCACCGCTGGACGTGGGCCGTGGGCTGGGCGTAGTGGCGGTGGACGTAGATGGACATCTCGGCGGGCCCCGTGGGCACGATGCCCAGGGCGGGGTAGTTGCACCGCGAGGCCCAGTTCGAGGCGCCCATGCCGGGGCGGATGAAGGCTTCGAGGAAGGTGCGGTCGTAGCGGTTGCCGCCCCGGCTGCTCATCAGGACGTTGTCCGAGCAGTCGCCGGCGTAGCGGGGTGCGACGCCGGCGGCCCGGGCCTCCTGGTCGGAGAGCACCCGCCGCCCGGGGAAGAAGCGGGCGGGGGTGGCGATGTAGATGTGCGGGGCGCGGAAGTAGGGCTGCGTCTGGTTGGTATACAGGTGCTCGCGGGGCGCGTCGCCGAAGTCCATGTGCTGCGGCTTCGACCAGTGGAGGAAGTCGTCGGACGTGGTGCGGGCGATGCTCCGCACCCCGCCCACGAAGACGCGGAAGTAGAGGCAGTAGCGGCCCTCGGCGGGCGACCAGAAGGCCAGGTTCTGGGAGTCGAACGCCCCCTGGGTGAAGACCGGCTCGTCCTGGAGCCGCCGCCAGTGGACCCCGTTGGCGGAGGCGTAGGCGCTGAGGCCGTCCTTGTGGGTCCCGCCCACGGCCTTGAACCGCTGGGAGGCGGGCACCCCGGGCCGGGTGTCGAGGAAGGGGCAGAAGTTGTGGGTCACCGAGCCGGCGCCGGCGAGCACGACGTTATTCTCCCGCGTGCCGGCCACCTCGAAGAGGCCCAGGCGGGGCTTCGTCCACCTCACCCCGTCGGGGCTGTGCGCGGTGCAGGTGACGGCCTGGGAGCCCTTGACCGCGGGCCAGCCGCGGTAGTACATGCGATAGGTCTCGCCGTCGCGGAGCACCGTGATGTAGCCGGAGAAGCGGCCCTCCCAGGGCTCGTCGAAGCGCAGCACCACCTCGCGAGACACGGGGTGGTGGAGGCGCAGCCGCGCCCCTTCGAGCTTGTCGATGAGCCAGCGGTCGACGAAAAGCTCCCGGCGCGAGCCGATCTCTCTCACGGCATTCTCCTCGCCCGCGAGGCCGTTGGCCGGTGCCAGGATGCAGAGCGCCAGGGCCGCGGCGGGCGCCGCAATGGTCTTCATGGCTCACCTCCCGGCGAGTACGCCGGCCACGCGCTCGTCCATGGCCCGCTGGTCGGCGGCGAAGGCGTTGAGGCCGGCGAGGTTCATCAGGCTGTCCAGGCCGACGGTCTTCTCGGCCAGAGCGTCTCGCCAGTTGGCCAGTTGTGGGATCTTGCCCTCCTCGGCGCTGGTGGCCAGCTGCTCTTCGCTCCAGCGTGGGAGCACGTCGCCGCAGCCGCGGTCGTGAAGGAAGCCCACCAGGTCGGCGGGGGAGAAGGCCTCGAGGTCTTCCTGCTCCAGGGCGTCGGCGCAGGCCACCAGGTCGGGCCCTACGTCCCACAGGGTATCGAGGCCCGCGGCCTGCGGGTCGGTGTCCTCGTCGAGGGCGGGCTGGTAGGCCATGGAGGTGTGGTCGACGAGCTCGTGGTCGTCGGGTGCGAGCTGTAGGAAGTCCCTGGCCACCCTGGGGGGCATGGTCATCACGTCGAGTCCCAGCAGGTCGCGCACCTGGGTGCCCTGGCGTAGGCTGGCGCCGATCTGGCGGGAGGGGCTCTGGCGGTCGCGTCGGAGGGTGCGCACGGCGGCCTGGGAAGCGAGGGTGGCCTTCTCGCCCACGTAGGAGCCTTCGCCCAGCCGGTTGTCGGCGACGAAGCTTCCCAGCCGTCCCAGGAAGACGTTCACGTAGGCGGGCTGGGCGAGGCGGGCGACGAGGTAGTTCTGTCGCGCGGAGAATCCCAGGGTGTGGTTCACGGCCACGCCCTCGCGGGCCAGGCGGCGGGTGGCCAGCAGCCCCGCGGGGGTGAGGGGGATCTTGACGATGAAGCGCTCGGGGCAGATGGCGTGGTAGCGGCGTGCGACGGCCACCGCCCGGTCGACGTCGTGGGCCAGATCGGTATGCTCCTCGACGGAGACGCGGGCGTCGAAGGTCTCCACCAGGCGCAGGCCGTGGCGTGCGTTGAGGACGAAGGCCACCTCGAGGACGAGCTCCTGCTGGGAGAGGCCGTAGGGCCGCAGGAGGTTGGCGGCCTCGCGGATCAGGTCGTCGTAGATGCCCCGCTGCACCTCCTTGTTCAGCAGGGTGTTGTTGGTGGTGAGGGCGGCGAACTCGCGGGTCCACAGCTCCCCCGCGTCCTCCAGGCTGCCGGTATCGAGCCACAGCTCGGTGCCCAGCTCGCGCACGCGTCGCCAGGTAGGATGGGAGTCGAAGGTGTGGGCGAGCTCGCCGAAGTGGGGGGTGAACTCGGCGCGAACGAACTCCCGCACCGCGTCCGCGAGCTTCCTGCGCTTCTGGGCCGGGTCCATGGGGCATGTCCCTTCCTGCTGCGGTTCGCGCCGTGGCATCGCCCCTCATTGTACCATGGGGCGGGGGCCGGGGCGCAAGGCGGTTTCCCGCCGGTCGGCCGCGGGACGGCCTTGACTTTCCCCACCGGGCGGCTACGATCAGGCCGTGAGCACGAACGCCACCACGGCCCGTCGAAGGGGATTCGCCCATGCTCGCCCGCCACGCCACGCCGCTGCTGGCCGCTCTCGCCCTCGTAGGCTGCGGCCCCACGGTGGACTACATCGGCCAGAGCTATCCGCCCAACCCCCACGTGGCGGTGTTCATGGAGGCCAAGGACGTCCCCCGCCCTTACGCCATCATGGGCACGTGCACGGTGACCGCGGGCGAGGGCATGCGGGCGGGGAAGATGCAGGACGCCATGATGGAGGAGGCCCGCATGCGGGGCGCCGATGCGGTGCTGCTCCAGGGACTTGATGTGGTGACCACCGGGCAGTCCACCACCTGGCGCGAGGACGAGAGCACCGACGCGGGCAGCGAAGGCGAGGTCAAGAAGACGCGCCGCAAGGAGAAGTGGGAGACCGAGGACAGCCAGGACCGCCACCTCTCGGGCCGCGAGACCACCACCGTCCACCGCCAGAAGAAGCTTCGGGCGCTCTTCCTCAAGTACAAGTAGCCGCCGCTGAGGGCTGGAGCAGGAACTCCTCGGGGCGCACCGCGTAGCCCCGGATGTGGGCCTTCGGCGCGTCGTCCACGATGTAGTTGACGATGTAGAGCTCCCCGTCGGGAAACTGCACCCAGCCCGAGTAGCCGGTGTCGGAGTGCGGGCTGCGGTCGAAGTCCACCGGCAGGATGCGGGTGTGGGCCTGGTCGCGGCGGGAGGCGAGGCAGGACTCCACGTCGGTCAGTGCGGCGAAGAAGTTCTGGGTCCACCACCCCAGCCAGCCCTTGCCGCCCTGCATGAAGCGGTGGGTGATGAGCACCTGGCCGTCGGCCAGCATCCCCGCCACGGGGCGATGGCAGCCGGGGAGGGGGAACTCGACGGGGCCTTCCCAGGCGCGCCCCGCGTCGCGGCTGAGGGCCTTGTAGGCATCGAGGCCCTGGCCCGAGTTCTCGCGCAGGAAGCAGGCCAGCTCGCCCCCCGGGAGCTCGACCACGCTGCCCTCGCAGAGCTGGAGGCCCGGCCGGGCGGCGATGGGGATGGGCTCGGTCCAGGTGGTGCCCTGGTCGTCGGAGAGCCAGCAGCTCTCGGTCCACACCGGTCGCTCGGGGGTGCCCAGGACGGAGTGGGCGCTGAGCACCCAGCGGCCGGGATGGGGGCCGCGCTGGAGCTCGATGAGCTGGTCGGGCACGACGCCCGCGACGGGGAGCGGCCGAGGCCCGTCCCAGCTCTCGCCCTCGTCGGCGCTGAGCCACAGCCAGTTGGTCTGCTCGCGTCCCTCGCCGTGTCGGCCGCCGCCTCCCCGGGTCACGCGGTCGACGACGGCGGCGAGCCGCCCGTCGTCGAGGGTGGAGAGGCGGGGGCAGTTCCAGAAGGGGTCCACCCGGTCGTCGCCGCGCAGGGCCTCGGTGAGGGGCCGCTTGGGCGACCAGGTGCGGCCCCGGTCGTCCGAGGTGGCGAGCATGATGCGGGTATAGCCCCGGTCGGCGTGGTGGGTGCACTCGCTGAAGGCGCACACCAGGCGGCCCGAGGGGGCCAGGGCGAGGTCGGGGAAGGCCTCGTAGAGGGTGTCGTCGCGGCTCACCAGGAATCTCTCGGCCATGGCGTGGGGCTCCCGAAGGAGGCTCAGGGGCGGCAGCAGGTCTCGAAGAAGCCGATGCGCTCGAGGTCCGCCCGCAGCGCGGCCACCTGGTCCCCGCCCAGGTCGCGGAGAGGCAGGCGCACGGGGCCGCAGTCGAAGCCGGCCAGGCGCATGGCGGCCTTGAACACCGGGACGCCGCCGTGGGCGGCGAGGGTGGCCACCATCTCGGCGGCCCGGGCCTGCTCGGCCCGGGCCCTCGCCAGGTCGCCGGCACGGTAGGCCTCGAGGACCCGGAGGAAGAGCGGCGCGGCGAAGTTGTAGGTGGTGCCGATGGCCCCCCGGGCCCCGAGCACGAGGGCGGAGAGGAGGATCTCGTCGCGGCCGAAGAGCATGTCGTAGCGGCCCCCCTCCATGCCCACGCAGCGGGTGTAGTCCATCAGGTCCTCGTAGGTGAACTTCGCTCCCGCCAGGGAGGGCACGCGGTCGGCGGCGGCCCGCAGGAAGTCGGCCACGGGGATGTCCACCCCCGTCATGGCGGGGATGTGGTAGTAGTAGAAGGGCAGCTCGGGCGCCGCGGCGGCCACCTCGGCGCACCAGTCCGCCAGGTCGCACGCCGAGGCCGGCTTGAAGAAGCAGGGGGCCATGGCCCCGATGGCGCAGGCCCCCGCCTCCTGGGCGTGGGCGGCCAGGGCCTGGCTGTCGGCCAGGCAGGGATGGCCGACGTGGACGATCACCGCGAAGTCCTGCGGCGCCGCGGCCACCCACCGCTGGGCCAATGTCTTCCGCTCGGCCACCGAGAGGGACAGGCTCTCGCCCGTGGTGCCGTTGACGAACGCGCCCCGCACGCCGTTGCGCGCCAGGAACGCCGCGTAGGGCTCCACCCGCTCGGGGTGGAGCGAGCCGTCGGGGTGCAAGGGGGCGAAGGGCGGGGCCAGCAGGCCGGCCAGGTGCTCGGCCATCGCGGTCCTCTCCTGATGGGGACGGGCTAAGGGACTGTCTATGATGCCCCATCGCGGTGGCGGGCGCAAGGGTGGGGCGGCGCCTCGCCGGCTTCGCGGGCCGAGGCCTTTGTGCCCGGCGGCGGTCCCCCGTCGGGACGGGAGGTCCTCGATCCTCCCGCCTCGCTCCTGCCTCCGGCCCGCGGAAGAGGCACGGAGGACCGTCCAGGACATAGCCTCCCAACGCGGCAGCATTGGGACGGGGATGCGGACCAGTGAGGACGGCGCTCGGCCGTGGCCGCTGCGGCGATGGCCGAGGGCCCGCCTCAAAGTCTTTGGAGGGTGGGGGCGTGGGGGAGGGCACCTTTCTGGCCAGAAAGGTGCCCTCCCCCGCAAAACGCCTCCCCCCGGGGCTCACTCGGGCTTGCGGTGCCGCGCCCGCCGGCCCTGGAACGGCCCGGTGGGCACGATGACCTCGAAGTCGCGGCCCTTCACCCGCCGCAGCTCGTCCAGGCCCTCGAGGCGGGGGTCGGGGGCCACGGACATCCGCCAGTCGCCGCCGTTGTCGGCCACGAACATCCCGTACTTCTTGAGCCCCCGCAGGATGGCCGCCGCATGGGGCGAGAAGCCCTCGATGGGGAAGTCGGCCCGCAGGCGGAAGCGCTCGCCCATCCGGGGCAGGTCCTCGTCGGTGTGCCGGCTGGCGAAGTGGGTGGCGGGGTAGACGTAGGCCCTGCGGGTCCTGCGGACGGTGAACCGCATGGCGTGCTCGACCACGCCCCGCTCGCACTCGTCGTAGCGCACCACGGCGGGGAAAATGGGGAGCCCCGCGGCGTCGGCCGAGGTCCAGCCGGCGGGCCGCAGGTCGTTGCTCTTGAGGTCGAAGACGGAGCTTTGCATGGCCGTCCAGCCCGCGTCGGTCCTGTAGGCGTGGAACAGCTCGTAGAGCATGCGGTTCACGGGGTCGACGACGAGCACGTGTCGGTCGCCGCGCCCCTCCCGCTGCATGGTCTCCAGGTCGGCTCCCTTGGGCCACAGGGGCCAGCCCTCGATGGGGGCCTTGTCGGGGATGGGGAAGGGCCCCTTGTCGGACTCGGACACGTAGGCGCCCTGGGGGTAGATGACCTCGACCCGCGGCTGGTCGGGCGGCACGAGGATGAAGCACATGTCGAGGTTGTACTGGAGCGACTTGTCGGGCCCGATGGCGGCGATGATGGCCTCGGAGTGGGGGTGCAGGGGTCGCTGGTCGATCACCTCGTTCCAGGGATTGTCGGGCGGGAACACCTCGAGGGCGGCGAGGATGGCGTCGGCCTTGGGGGTGTGGAACATCACGGGCTCGGCGATGGGCGGCATCGCGGCGGCGCGGATGCGGGCCAGGCGGCGGGGGTCGGTGGCCGGGGGCTGCTGCGCCGCGGCGTCGTTCGCGGGGGCCGGGGCTTCGAGCGGGGTGACGGTGAGGTCGACCTCCTGGTCGCCGATGCGCCCCGTGACGCGGTAGGCGCGGGCAGGTCCCCCGGCGGAGGCGCCGGCAGCGGGCGTCTCCCGGCCCGCCAGCCAGATATCGCCGAAGTAGACCGTGGGCCGCTGGCCCTGCTGGCAGGCGATGTACCAGCGCCGCACGTGCGCCAGGTCGGGCAGGGAGCCGTTGACGTTCACCAGCTCGTCGATGCCCACCGTCACGGCGTTCTTGCCCGGCTGGAGGACGATGGGGTGGTCGACCCGAGTCTGGTAGCTGGTGGTGCGGCGGTGCTTGACGGTGAGGGTGAGGCGCACCGGCTCGTCGGCGGGGTTGAGGGCCTGGAACTCGAGGCGAGCGAACTCCTTCCAGTTGCGCACCCGGGCCACGGAGTCGCCGAAGCTGTCGCCGGGGGCGTAGACCACGCGAAGGGCCATGCCGCCCAGCTCGGGCTTTTCCTCGAGGGAGAGCTTGGTCGCTCCGTCGCTGCCCGTGTCGGTGGGCACCTGGCCGCGGCTCACGTGGAGCAATGCCTGGCGCTCGGCCTGGCCGCTCGCCACCGAGGCGGCGAGGAGAGCCGCAAGGACTATCGCCCGCGAGCTCCGTGCCGTGTCCATCGTCGCTACCCTCCTGTATTGGATCGTCTTCGCGCCCGGGCGGCTATTCTACCACGCGGGACGGAGGGAGAAAACGCCCCCCTGCCCCGGTTGCGCCCCGGGCGGGGCGGCGCTAGAGTGTGGCCCGCGCCCGGCGCGGCCGGCCACGGCGCCGCGCTGGCCGAGGTAGACGCCGATTTCGCTCCCTGAGGAGAAACGCCGATGGAGCTGGGCGTGACCGCGGTGATGCTGCCCGAGCTGGACTTCCCCCAGCAGGTCGCCCTGTGCCAGGAGCTGGGCATCCGCTACTACCAGTACCGCCCCCGGGTGATTCCCGAGCACCGGCGGGGCGAGCCCTACAGCAACTGGGGCAACCACCGCTTCGACCTCACCCCCGAGCGCCTCCGCCGAGAGGGCCAGGCCCTCGCCGCCAGGCTCCGCGACGCGGGCCTCGAGCCCTGGGGCACGCTGCCCTCGGTGTCCGTGGACGCGCCCGACGACGAGCTGCGGCTCCACCTCGAGGGCGCCGCGGCGGCCGAGGCGCGGTCCATGCGCTGCGCCCCGCCGCGCTATCCCGACGAGCCTTTCGGCTATGCCGGCCTGCTCCAGCGCACGGTCGAGCGCTACGCCCACGTGGTCGACCGCCTGGCCGACCCGATGGGCGTCAAGCTGGTGGTGGAGACCCACAGCGGGAGCCTGGCCGCCGGCCCGGGGCTGGCGTGGAGCCTGCTGCGCCACTTCCCGCCACACCAGGTGGGGGCCATTTTCGACATGGCCAACTTCGCCCGCGAGGGCGAGGTGGCCCCCCGCCTGGCCGTGGCCGTGCTCCGCGACCACATCGACTGCTGCCACGTCGGCGGCAACCGCCGGGTGATCCGCGACGTCGATGCCCTCGGCGCCAAGCTCCTGGGGGGCCAGATGTGCGCCATGGAGGACTCCGACCTCCATCTGCCCACCTGGCTGCGGTGCCTGGCCGAGGCGGGCGTCGAGGCGCCGCTGATCATCGAGGACTTCGCGCCCCACATGCCCGGGGCCCGGCGGCTGCGGCGCTCCGCCGCCTTCCTCCGACGCCTGCTCGAGGCCCTCGAGGGCTGAGCCGGAGGGCGGAAAGAGGGGTTTCTCCCACGCGGGCCATGGGGTATAATAAGACTTTGGGCGGCACCTGCAAGCCAATGAGGTGGATGCCGAAGATGCACAAACGAACGCTCTACACCCTGGGGCTCCTGGCCGGTGGCCTCGCCCTGGCGGCCTCGCTGGTGTGGGCCTGCTCGGTGCCCGTCTACCGCTACGCCCTCGAGCGCTGGCCCGCCGACTACTACGAGGTGGTGGTGGCCCACCGCGGGCCGCTGAGCACCGAGGACCAGGCGGTGGTCGACTGGCTCGGGAAGTGCGCCGAGGGCAAGGAGACGGCGTGCAACATCGCCCTCCGCGTGGTCGACCTCGACCAGGAGGAGAAAGGCGTGCCCGACGAGGAGCGGGCCCAGGCCCTGTGGGAGGCCCGGGGGAAGCCCGACCTGCCCTGGATGCTGGTGCGCTACCCCTGGACCAGCCGCATCCCCCAGGACGCCTGGTCGGGGCCGCTGAGCCTGGAGGCCGTGCAGGGCCTGGTCGGCTCGCCCGCGCGACGCGAGATGGCCGAGAAGCTGGTGGGCGGCGACACCGCGGTGTGGCTCTTCCTGGAAAGCGGCAAGAAGGACCAGGACGCCAAGGCCGCCAAGACCCTCGGCAAGACCCTCAAGGAGATGGAGAAAGAGCTCCGCCTCCCCATGCCCCCCGAATACTACTACCAGCAGGAGGCCGGCGAGGAGGACCCCGACGCGCCCAAGCCCGACCTCAGCGTCTCCTTCCCCATCGTCCGCCTCTCCCGCGACGAGCCCAAGGAAAAGATGTTCGTGAACCTCCTGCTCAGCGTCGAGCCGGACCTCAAGGACCTCGACCAGCCCATGGCCTTCTGCGTCTTCGGGCGCGGCAGGGCGCTCTACCCCCTGGTGGGCGAGGGGATCAACGAGGACAACATCATCCCTCGCGCCGCCTTCCTGTGCGGGCCGTGCAGCTGCACCATCAAGGGCGCCGCGCCGGGCTTCGACCTCCCCATGGCCGTGGCCTGGGACGCCTCGCTGATGGAGCAGGAGATGGTGGGGGTGGACCTCCCGCCCCTGGACGACGTGCTGACCATGGTCGCCGCCGCGAGCGCGCCCCGCCCGAGCGCCGGGGGCAAGACCGAGAGCCCCGAGGCCGCCGCCGAGGAATCGCTGGAGGTCGACCTGCCCGAGGCCGACAGTGGCGCCCTGTGGCGCAACGTCCTCATCGCCGCCGGCGCCGGGGTGGGCGTCCTGGCCCTGGCCGGCGCCGTGGTGTGGGGCCGGCGGAATCACCTGAGAGGCTGACATGAGCGTCTGGCGCCTGATCCTCAAGGAAATCGCCTATCGCAAGCTGAGCTTCGTCCTCGGCGTCCTCTCCGTGCTCGTGGCCACCGGCGTGCTGGTGGGCGCCCTGACCATCCTCCGCGCCCACGACGCGGAGACCGAGCGGATCGTGGAGGCCAAGGAGCGGGAGACCCGCGACCGCATGGCCCGCAAGGAGAAGGAAACGGCCCAGCGGGTGGCCAAGCTCAAGGACGACATCCGCCGCATCATGAAAAAGTTCGGCTTCAACCTCCTCATCACCCCCGAGGGCCAGAAGCTCGACGACCCCTACGCCCCCGACTATGCCACCCGCTACATGCCCGAGGACTACGCCCAGCAGCTGGCCAACTCCCGCATCATGACCGTCCGCCACCTCCTGCCCTCCCTCCGACAGGCCATCGAGTGGCCGGAGCACGACGACCGCGTCGTGATCCTCATCGGCATCCGCGGCGAGGTGCCCCTCATGCACCGCACCCGCAAGGAGCCCATCATGCATCCCGTGCCCCCCGGCGGCATGGTGGTGGGCTACCGGGTGGCCAAGGACCTGGACCTCGAGCCGGGCGACGAGGTGAGCCTGCTGGGCGAGACCTTCGAGGTGGTCAAGTGCCGGCCCAGGACCACCGCCGAGGACGCCGACACCGTGTGGATCGACCTCGAGAAGGCCCAGAAGCTGCTGGGCAAGGAAGACCAGATCAACGAAATCCTGGCCCTCAAGTGCCGCTGCGTGGAGGCCACCGTGGGCACCGTGCGGCGGCAGATCCGCGAGATTCTCCCGGGCACCGACGTGGAGCCCTTCGAGTCCCGCCTCCTGGTCCGCGCCGAGGCCCGCGACGCCGCCGCCGAGGCGGCCCGCAAGGAGCTGACGGCGGCCAAGCAGGCGGCCCGCGAGGCCATCCAGGCCGAGGTGGCGGCCCGCGGCGAGCTGCGCCAGAAGAAGCAGGCCTTCGCCGCCGTCCTCGTGCCCCTGGTGGTCCTGGGCGCCATCGTGTGGGTCGGCTTCCTGGCCTTCGGCAACGCCCGCGAGCGAAGCGACGAGGTGGGCATCCTCCGCGCCCTGGGCGTGCGCGCCGCCGCCGTCTTCGCCCTCTTCCTGGGCAAGGCCGTGGCCATCGGCCTGGCGGGCGCCGTCCTGGGCTACGGGGCGGGGCTCCTCGCCGCGGCCCTCGCCGCGGGGGAGGGGGCGGCGGACGCCGCGCGGTTCGACCCCCAGCTTTTCGTCGGCGTGCTCGTCGCGGCGCCCGTGCTGGCCGGCCTGGCGAGCTGGCTGCCCGCCATGATGGCCGCCCAGCAGGACCCGGCCCTCGTCCTCCGGGAGGGATGAGGCCCGCAGGCGTCTAGGCACGTCCCCTCCAATCCACCCGCGGAGCCCACGGGATGACCACCAAGCGGCAGGCGTTCGCGCTCGCCACGGGCCTCCTGCTCGCCGCCTGGGGCCCGGCCCCGGCCGCCGACTGGCCGACGTGGCGCCACGACCCCCAGCGCTCGGCCTCGTCGCCCGAGGAGCTGGCCCCCACGCTGCACCTCCAGTGGGTGCTCCGCCTGCCGCCGCTGGAGCCCTGCTGGCCCGACGAGCCCAGGATGGCCTTCGACGGGGTCTACCAGCCGGTGGTGCAGGGCCGCCGCCTGTTCCTCGGCTCGCCGCGGGCCGACGGGGTGGCCGCCTTCGACACCCGCACGGGGGAGCGGCTGTGGCGGACGTGGACCGGCGGCCCGGTGCGCTTCGCCCCCCTGGCCGACGGCGAGCGGCTCTACGTGGCCAGCGACGACGGGCTGCTCTACTGCCTGGACGCGGCGAGCGGCCGGCGCCTGTGGCGCCACCGCGGCGGGCCCTCGAGGCGGCTGGTGCTGGGCAACGAGCGCCTGGTCTCCACCTGGCCGGTGCGCGGCGGCCCCGCGCTGGCCGACGGCAGGCTCTACGTGGCCTCGGGCATCTGGCCCTTCATGGGCGTGTTCCTCGAGGCCCTCGAGCCGGCGACCGGCGAGGCGGCGTGGCGCAACGACGGCACGGGCGCCCTCTACGTCCTCCAGCCCCACAACAGCCCGGCCTTCGCAGGCCCCGCGCCGCAGGGCTACCTGGCCGTCGCGGGCGAGCGCCTGCTGGTGCCCAACGGCCGCGCCGTGCCCGCCTGCCTCGAGCGGGACACGGGCGAGCTGCTCTACTACCACCCGGCCGATCCCGGCCACCGGGGCAGCGTGCACGCCGTGGCCCTGCCCGGCCACTTCGTGAACGATGGCCTGCTCTTCGCCCTCTCCGACGGGGAGGCCCTGTGCGAGGTGGGCCGGCGGCCGGTGATCCACGGCTCGACCCTCTACGTCTCCGACGGCCGGCGGATTCGCGCCCTGGCCCTCCGCGAGGCGGGCGAGAGCGCGGATGAGGACGACGACGGGCCTCGGCTCGAGACGCTGTGGCGGCTCGAATCCCGCGCGACGGTCCGCATCAGGGCCGGCTCCCGGCTCTACGCCACCCGCCCGGGCGCCGTCGAGGCCATCGCCCTGCCGGAGCCCGGCGGGCGGCCCGAGGTCTCCTGGCGGGCCGACGTCGAGGGCACCCCGGCCACCGCGCTGGCCGCCGACGGGCGGCTCTTCGTGGTCACCCGCGAGGGCGGGCTGTACTGCTTCGGGGGCCAGGCCACGAGCCCCCGCCGGCTCCGCCCCCCCGAGCCGCAGGCCCCGCCCCAGGACCGGTGGCGGGAGGCCGCGAGCGAGGTGCTGGCCGCCAGCGGCGTCCGCGAGGGCTACGCCCTGGTGCTGGGCGCGGGCACGGGGCGGCTGGCCGAGGAGCTGGCCCGCCAGTCGAAGCTCCACGTGGTGGCCGTGGACCCCTCGGCGGAGCGGGTGGGGGAGCTTCGCCGCCGGCTCGATGCCGCGGGGCTCTACGGGCGCCGGGCCGCGGCCATCGAGGGCGACCCGCTGGCCCTCGCCCTCCCGCCCTACCTGGCCAGCCTGGTGGCCTCGGAGGACCTCGATGCGGCGGGGCTGGGGGCCGGGCGGCGCTTCGTCGAGCGCCTCTTCCGCGTGCTCCGGCCCTACGGCGGCACCGCCTGCCTGGCCCTGTCCCCCGAGCAACGGCCGGCGTTCCTCGAGGCCGTGCACGAGGCCCGGCTGGCCAACGTCGAGCTGCGGCCGGGACGCGACCTGGTGGTCCTCCGCCGCGCGGGGGCACTGCCCGGAGCGGGGGACTGGACTCACCAGTACGCCGACGCGGCCAACACCTGCGTCTCGCGCGACGAGCGGGTGCGGGCCCCCCTGGGGCTCTTGTGGTTCGGCGGGCCCTCCAGCCAGGGCATCCTGCCCCGCCACGGCCACGGTCCCCCGGAGCAGGTGGTGGGGGGCCGGCTGATCATCGAGGGGCCCGACCGCCTGCGGGCCCTCGACGTCTACACCGGCCGCCTTCTGTGGGAGCGCGAGCTGCCCGGCCTGGGCCGGGCCTACGACAACACCTCCCACCAGCCGGGGGCGAACGCCATCGGCACCAACTACGTGGCCACGGCCGACAGCGTCTACGTGGCCTACGGGCGGGAGTGCCTGCGGCTGGACCCCGCGACGGGCGCCACCCTGGCCGCCTGGCGCCTGCCGACCATGCTGGGCGCCGAGCCCCCGCGGGTGAGCGCCCTGGCCGTGGCCGACGAGGTGCTGGTGGTGGGCGGGGCGCCGCGGTCCTTCCCGCTCGACGCGGAGTTCGTGCCCGAGGGGTTCGCCGGCTGGAGGACCGAGCGGCTGGAGGAGCTGGCCCGCTGGCTCGGCCGGGTGCGCCGATTCAGCCCTCAGGAACCCGAGGAGGACGAGGAGGGAAAGAAGCGGCTCGTGGCCTTCGCCGTCCACAACCTCAACCGCCTGCTCGACGAGCCCCGGCTCCTGGCCATGCTGCCGCCCGACGCCGAGGCCCGCCGCCGGGCCCGCGACGCCGCGGCAGCCGTCGCCCTCTACCTCCGCACCGCGCCCGAGGGCGAGCGGCGCGGCCTGCGGGAGCTGAACCGCAGGCTCCTCGAGGCCTACCGCCCCTCGCTGCCCCGCCGGCGCTTCCGCTTCGGCGCGCCCCACGTGTGGAGCGGGACCTCGAGCCGCTGGCTGGTGGCCATGGACCGGCGCAGCGGGCGGGTGCTGTGGTCGCGGTTCGCGGCATACGGCTTCCACCACAACGCGATCGCCCTCGGTGGGGGCATGGTGCTGTGCATCGACCGCCTGCCCCTGGGGGTGCTGCGGGCCATGGAGCGGCGGGGCGAGGAGCCGACGCTGGGGGCCAGGCTCCTGGCCTTCGACCTCCAAAGCGGGCTCCGCCGCTGGAGCGTCGAGGAGCGGGTGTTCGGCACCTGGCTCGCCTGGTCGCGGGAGCACCGCCTGGTGCTCCAGGCCGCCCGGCCCTCCCGCGACATGCTGCCCGAGCCGGGCCGGCGGATGGCCGTGCACCGGGGCAGCGACGGCTCCATCGTGTGGGACCGGCCCCACCGCTACACGGGCCCGCCCATGCTCCACGGCGACACCATCATCACCCAGGGCCGGGCCTTCGACCTCCTGACCGGCGAGCCCGGGATGCGGCGCTGCCCCATCACCGGCGCCCCCGTGCCCTGGCGGTTCACCCGCAACTACGGGTGCAACACCGCGGTGGGCAGCCGCCACCTGCTCACCTTCCGCTCCGCCGCCGCGGGCTTCTACGACCTGGCCGCCGACGGGGGCACGGCCAACCTCGGCGGCTTCCGCTCGGGGTGCACCTCGAACCTCCTCGCGGCCAACGGCGTGCTCAATGCCCCCGACTACACGCGCACCTGCACGTGCAGCTACCCCATCCGAACCTCGCTGGCCCTCATCCACGACCCCCAGGCCGAGCTGTGGACCTTCAACCCCCTGAAGCTCGGCGACGGGCCGGTGCGGCGCGTGGGCCTCAACCTCGCCGCTCCCGGCGACCGCATGGCCCCCGGCGGCACCCTGTGGCTCGAGGTGCCCCGCGTGGGAGGGCCATCGCCCCGCCTCCGCGTGCAGATGCAGCCCGAGCATCCGGCCGCGTTCCGCCACCATTCGTCGTGGGCCCGGGGCGAGGGACTGCCGTGGGTCGCGGCCTCCGGCGTGGTGGGCCTCGAATCGCTGCGCATCGAGCTGGGCGAGTCGCCCGACGGCGGGCCGCGGCCCTACACTGTGCGCCTCCACTTCGTCGAGCCCCAGGGACTCGGCCCCGGCGAGCGGGCCTTCCACGTGACGCTCCAGGGCAAGCGAGTGGTCGAGGCGCTGGACGTGGCGGCGGCCACGGGCGGCGCCCGGCGTCCCCTGGTGCGAACCTTCCATGGCATCGCCGCCGAGGAGGCCCTGATCGTGGGCCTGGTGGCCGCCGGCGAGGCCCCGCCAGTGCTCTGCGGCGTGGAAGTGGTGGCCGAACGCTGGTAGGGTGGATGCTCGATGCTGGATGCTGGATGCTCGATGCTGGATGCTGGATGCT
>JBKHIY010000097.1:0-15478 GCA_046538415.1 Candidatus Brocadiia bacterium
TAGCAGGCCTTAAAGCCCAGTAGCAGCCGCCGCACGGGTTCTTTGACAAGTTGGGATTTCGCCCCCTCGGCGGGGAAGCGGCTCCCGGGGCTCGCCGCGGGGGCGGTGGCCTGGTGGTGCGGGGCGGCTTCAGCCCTTGATGATGTTGCCGCCCGGGCCGCCCTGGCCGCCGCCTCCGCCGCCGGGGCCTCCCGTTCCGGGGGGCATGGTGCCCGCCTGGGGCACGACGATGCGGGAGGCGGCCTGGCGCTGGAGCTCCCGCACCTCGTCGACCATTTTCTCGACGGCCTGCCGGACGGCCTCGGGGAATTTCTGGACGGCTTCTTCGAGGCTCTTGGCCTCGAGGGGGGCCTGGACGGGGACGGGACCTGCGGAGGTCATGACGTGGGTCTGGCCCATGAACATGGGCTCGCGGCTTTCGTCGGGGCTTCCGTCGGCGTTGACGGGCACGAGGCGTTGGATGGTGGCGACCTTGAGGTCGGTGTAGGTTTCCTCGCGGTAGAGGTTTCCGGCATCGACTTTGATGTCGCTGAGGCGCTTGGGCTCGGGACTGCTCATCGAGCTTCCTTTCGGCAATGGCGTGGCGTGGGGCTGGGGCTTCCACCCCGTGGCTCGTCCCCTACCCTACCGCAAATCGGCGTGTGCAGCAAGGGGAAAAGCCGCGAGGGCTCAAGGGCTCACCTGGGGGAGGCCCTGGAATCCGAAGTATCGGGCGGCGTTGCGGTAAGCGATGTCGCGGACCATGCCGCCCACGAGGTCGAGGTCGCGGGGCAGGAGGCCGCGCTCGATCTCGGAGCCCAGGAGGTTGCACAGGAGGCGTCGGAAGTATTCGTGGCGCGCGTAGGAGAGGAAGGAGCGGGAGTCGGTGAGCATGCCCACGAAGGGGCTGAGGAGGCTGATGTTGGAGATGGCCTCGAGGTGTCGGAGCATCCCGTCGATGTGGTCGTTGAACCACCAGGCGCTGCCGAGCTGGAGCTTGCCGGGGACCGAGCCGTCCTGGAAGTTGCCCACCATGGCGGCGAGCACCTCGTTGTGGCAGGGGTTGAGGCTGTAGACGATGGTCTTGGCCAGGCGGCCTTCGGCGTCGAGGCGGCCGAGGAAGCGGGAGGCGGGCCGGGCGACGTCGGGCTCGCCGATGGAGTCGCCGCCCACGTCGCGGCCCAGCTGGCGGAACAGCCGGCGGTTGTTGTTCCGCAGTGCCGCGAGGTGGAACTGCTGGGTCCAGCCCCGAGCGTGGTCCATGAGGGCCAGCTCGTAGAGGATGGCGGCCTTCAGCCGCCGGACCTGTGCGGGGTCGAGCGGCGTGCCGCGGCGGGCCCTGGCGAAGAGGTCGGCGGCCTCGCTCTCGGTGGTCTCTTCGGCGTAGAAGGTCTCGATGCCGTGGTCGGAGAGTCGGCAGCCGGCGGCGTGGAAGGCGTCGTGGCGTCGGCGGAGGGCCTCGAGGAGGGCCGGGTAGTCGCGGATATCGGTGTCGCTGGCCGCGGCGAGGCGTTCGAGGTAGGCGTTGTAGTCCTCGGGGCTTTCGACGGCCATGGCCTTGTCGGGCCGGAAGCAGGGGAGCATTTGGATATCGAGGTCGGGGTCGTCGGCGACGGCCTGGTGGTGCTCAAGGGTATCGGCGGGGTCGTCGGTGGTGCAGATGAGCACCACGTTCCACTGTGCCATGATGCCGCGAGCGGAGAAGTGGGGCTTGGCGAGGAGGGCGTTGCACTGGTCCCAGATGCCCCTGGCGGTCTCGGGGCCGAGCAGGCGGTCGGCGATGCCGAAGGGCTTTCGCAGCTCGAGATGGGTCCAGTGGTAGATGGGGTTGCGGAGGATGCGGGGCACGGTCTCGGCCCACTTGAGGAACTTCTCCCAGGGGGAGGCGTCGCCGGTGATGAAGCGCTCGGGCACGCCGGCGGTGCGCAGCAGTCGCCACTTGTAGTGGTCGCCGCCGAGCCAGATTTCGGTGAGGTCGGCGAACTGGTGGTCGTTGGCGACCTGGGCGGGTGGAATGTGGCAGTGGTAGTCGATGATGGGCATAGGCTCGGCGTAGCGGTGGTAGAGCTGGCGGGCCGCGTCGCTCTCGAGCAGGAAGTCCTCGGTGACGAAGGGTGCGCCCATCTCGGCTCCTTTCCTGTGGGGTGGCGAGTGCCCGTGGGGGCTAGCCGATGGTACCCGAAGGTGGGCACCGGGGCAAGCGGCGGCCGGGCCTTGCAAGGGCGTGCGGATCGGCTATAGTCGACCCCTCGCGTCGACACGCTGGAACGCAAGGGCCTGCCCCCCGCGCGGAGAGGGGCGAGCGTCGGGCACGGGAGAGCGAGCACATGAGCCAGCTACCCGACTACGTCGTCGGGGTGTATGGGAACGACGACGAGGTGCCGCGGGAAGCGGAGGAGCTGTTCGCCGCCCAGCTCGCGGATTCCCGGCGGCCCCTCCCCGCGGACCGGCCCGACCGGGAGCAGTGGCGCTTCGCGCTCGCCTGCGCCGTCGGGGCCAAGGGGCACGTGCTGGGAGGCGCCCACCTGGACATCGGCCCGGTGAACGGAGCGGGCCCCATCGCGGAGAGGAAGCTGGCCTACCTGGAGCGGGTCCTCGTGCGGCCGGCGTACCGGCGCCAGGGCGTGGCCACGGCGGTCCTGAAGCGAGCCATCCGAGTCGCTACCGAAGCGGGCTGCGAGTACATCCGCTGTAGCAACGACTGGGACAACCCGGCCGAAACGGCGCTCCTGAGGAAGTGCGGGTTCGCCCTCGTCGACCTCAACGACGAGGAGGAACGGGAGCGCGGCTACCTGGCCGTCAGGCCGCTGCGCAACCTCGAGGCCTGAGCAGGAGAGCGGCCAGGGAGCGGCCCCGGACGGCTTGCGGCGGGCCACGGGGGCGCGTAGAATGACCCGCCGCGATGGCTTTGGGGGCAGGGGATGACCGACCGCGAGCGATTCGTGCGCTGCATCCTGGGCGAGCCCACGGACCGCCCGCCCTACTGGCTCTTCTGGGGTCCCTGGGGGCGCACCTGGGCACGCTGGGAGCGGGAGGGCAAGCCCCCGGAGGTGGGCGACCACCGCAGCTTCCTCGACCCCGACGCCAAGCCCCACGTGGTGGCCGTCAACTACGGCCCCTGCCCCCGATTCCCCGAGCAGGTGCTCGAGGAGGACGACGACTACGTGGTGCACACCGACCACTGGGGCATCGTGCGGCGGGACTACAAGCGCGGGGAGTCGATGTGCCAGTTCCTCCGCTTCCCCGTCGCCGACCGCTCGCAGTGGGAGCGCTACAAGGCCGAACGCCTCGACCCCCGTCACCCGGACCGGCTGGCCGGCCCGTGGCGAGAGCAGTGCCGCCAGTGGATGGACGCCGAGGTGCCCATCCAACTGGGCAACTTCCCCGACGTGGGAATCTTCGGCAGCGTGCGCTGGCTGCTCGGCGACGAGGAGTGCCTCCTGGCCTTCTACACCGACCCGGAGCTGGTCCGGGACATCATGGCGCACATGACCGAGCTCTACCTGGCCGTCTTCCAGGCGGTGGCCGACGCCGGCGTGCGGGTCGACGTGATCCACGTGTGGGAGGACATGTGCGGGCGCCAGGGGCCGCTGATCTCGCCGGCCCACTGGCGGGAGTTCATGGGCCCCTGCTATCGGCGGATCAAGGCGTTCGCCGAGGGCCACGGCATCCCCATCCTGTCGGTGGACACCGACGGGGATCCCACGCGGATCGTGGAGCCCATGATGGAAGCGGGGGTGAACTACCTGTGGCCCCTGGAGGTGGCCGCGGGGTGCGACGTGAACGTCTTCCGCGACCGATTCCCCGCCCTGGCCCTGATGGGCGGCATCGACAAGCGAGCCCTGGCACGCGACCGGGCGGCCATCGACGCCGAACTCGACCGCGTGTGGCCCGCCGTGGAGAAGGGCCGATACATCCCCGCGCTCGACCACGGCGTGCCCGACGACGTGCCCTGGGAGAACTACCGCTACTACGCGACCGAGCTGCGGCGCCGCGTGGTAGGCGGCTGAGCCCCACGGCTCACTGGTCATGAGGCAGCAGCAGGGGTGAAGATACTCCAGACGGACTTCCATCGCGGCTGGGGGGGCCAGGCGGCCTCGGTGCTCACCCTCGCCCGCGGCCTCGAGCGGCTGGGCCACGAGGTCACCGTGGCCGCGCCCGCGGATAGCGAGCTCTACCGCCGCGCCGTGCGGGCGGGGCTCGATGCCTTCGGCGGCCTCAGCTACCGCCGGGGCTTCGGACGCCACAACTTCCAGGACGTGCGTGCCGTGCGCCGCCTGGTGCGCCGCGACGGCTTCGATATCGTCCACGCCCACGGCTCGATGGACGGCTGGATCGCCTGCCTCGCCCTCCTGGGCATGCGGCGCCGTCCCCTGATGGTACGCACCCGCTACGACCTCGAGCCCATCAAGCCGCATCTGCTGAACCGCTGGTACTTCGGCTCCCGCATCGCCCACCTGGTGGCCGTCTCGGAGAGCATCCGCTCGCGGGTGGTCGAGGACGGCCTGGTGGGGCCCGGGCGGGTGACCGCCATCCCCTCGCCGCCCGACCTGGCGCCCTTCCTGGCGGGCGGCGACGGCGCGGCGTTCCGGGCCGACGTGGGTATCCCCGCCGACGCGACGGTGATCACGACCGTCGCACGCCTCGCCCCCGAGAAGGGGGTGGACCTCCTGGTGGAGGCCTTCGCCGAGCTGGCGCCCCGCTACCTCCGGGCCCGCCTGGTGATCTGCGGCTCCGGGCGCAAGGTCGAGCTCCAGCTCATCGAGCTATCCGCCCGGCTGGGCATCGAGGACCGGGTGTGCCGCTGCGGCTTCCGCGACGACGTTCCCGACGTGCTGGCGGCCACCGACGTCTACGTGCTCCCCTCCCGGGCCGAGGGGCTGGGCTTCTCGCTACTCGAGGCCATGGCCAGCGGCTGCCCCGTGGTGGCCACCCGCGTGGGCGGGGTGCCGGAGATCGTGACGCCCGAGCGCGACGGCCTGCTGGTGGAGCCCGAGGCCCCCCACGCCCTGGCCCAGGCCATCGCCCGCCTGCTCGACGACCCTCGGCTCCGCGCCCGGCTGGCCGCCGAGGGACGCAAGACGGTCCAGCAGCGCTTCGCCACCGACAAGCTGGTGGCCCGCGTCGAGGCCCTCTACCGCGAGCTGGTGGCCCGCCGCCAGCCCCCTGCACCCCAAGGAGACCCCCATGCGTGAAAACCGCACCCAGCGACTCCTTCGTGAGGGCCAGACCGCGGTGGGCGCCTGGGTCGTGGGCTCCGAGCCCACGACCACCGAGCTGCTGGCCGACGTGGGCTTCGATTTCCTGGTCGTGGACACCGAGCACGCGCCCCAGAGCCCCCTCAGCGTCCAGGCCCACTTCATGGCCCTCGAGGGCTCCCAGGCGACGCCCATGGCCCGCGTGCTGTGGAACGACTTCGTGCGGGTCAAGCAGCTCCTCGACCTGGGCGCCCAGGGCATCGTGTTCCCCTGGGTGAGCACCCCGGAGCACGCCCGCCAGGCCGTGGCGGCCACCCGCTACCCCCCGCAGGGCCTGCGCGGGTGGGGGCCTCGGCGGGCCATCCGCTACGCCGACGACGCCCTCGACTACTACCGCCACGCGGCGGAGAGCATCCTCGTGCTCTGCCAGATCGAGACCCGGGAGGCGCTGGACGACCTGCACGCCATCGCCGCGGTGGAGGGCGTGGACGCCCTGATGATCGGCCCCGCCGACCTGAGCATCGCCCTCGGCGTGCCCTTCGACCTCGATGCCCCGGCCTTCGCCGACGCCGTGGCCCAGGTGCGCGACGCGGCGCAGGAGGCGGGCATCGCCTTCGGGGTCATCACCTCCGGCGCCGGCCCGGCCAGGCGATGGATGGCCGAAGGGGCGCGCCTGGTCGTCGCCGGCTCCGACGACGCCCTCCTGCGGATGAAAGCCCGGGAGACCCTGGACGAAATCCGGGAGGCGATGGGCGACGAGCCCTGAGCCCCGTCCCCCGCTCAGCCCTCCCGGCGGCGCCCCAGGAGGGTGAGCGGCGTGGAGTCCACGACCTCCACGTCCACCATCTCGCCGGCCAGCTTCGCCTCCCCTGGAAATGCGACGATGCGGTTGCCTGGCGTGCGGCCCGTGAGGTTGTCGGGGTCGCGCTTGCTGGGCCCCTCGACGAGCACGCGGACGGTTCGGCCCACGAAGGCGGCCTGGTGGCGGGCCATGATGGCCTCCTGGACGGCGAGCAGGCGGCGGTTGCGCTCCCGCTTGGTCTCCCAGGGCACGTCGTCGGCCATCTCGGCGGCGCGGGTGCCGGGGCGGGGGGAGTACTTGAAGACGAAGCAGTTGAGGTACTCGACCCGGCCCACCAGGTCGAGGGTCTGCTCGAACTCGTCCTCCGTCTCGCCGGGGAAGCCGACGATGAAGTCGCCCGCGACCTCGGCCCCCGGCACCCGCTGGCGGAGCGCGGCCACCCGCTCCAGGTAGTACTCCCGCGTGTAGCGGCGGTGCATGTCGCGGAGCACGCGGTTGGAGCCGGCCTGGGCGGGCATGTGGAGGTAGGGGCACACGGGCGGCAGGTCGGCCATGGCCTGGAAGAGCTCGTCGGTGGCGTCCTTGGGATGGGAGGTGACGAAGCGCAGGCGCTCGAGCCCGCCGATGGGGGCCAGGCGGCGGAGCAGACCGGCCAGGGTGAGCCCGTCGCCCAGGGAGCGGCCGTAGGAGTTGACGTTCTGCCCCAGGAGGGTCACCTCCTTGCAGCCGTCGTCGGCCAGGCGGCGCACCTCGTCCTCGATCTCGTCGGGCGGGCGGCTGTGCTCCCGGCCTCGCACGTAGGGCACGACACAGTAGGAGCAGAAGTTGTCGCAGCCCCGCATCACGGCCACGTAGGCCTGGAAACGGCTGGGCCGGCGGGGCACGATGCGGGGCACGCGCACGTCGGGCCGCTGGGCCACGGCGAGGGCCGGCCCGCGGCCTTCCCGCGCCGCCGCGATGAGCCCCGGCAGCCGAGGCAGCTCCATGGTCCCGCACACCACGTCCACGTGGGGCATCCGCTCGAGGATGGCCTCCCGCTCCCGCTGGGCCATGCACCCGGCGACGGCGACGACCAGGCCGGGCCGCCGCTCCTTGTGCCGGCGCAGCGTGCCCAGCAGCGACCACACCTTGTCCTCGGCGTGGCGGCGCACGCTGCACGTGTGGATGAGCACCACGTCGGCCTCCCCGGCCTCCTCGACCGGGACGTAGCCCCGCTCGAGGAGCTGGCCAGCGACGGCCTCGCTGTCCAGCTTGTTCATCTGGCAGCCGAAGGTCACGACGTGGAGGCGTGGAGGAGAAGCCATTGGACGAGGGTCACGATGGCGAAGCCCGCGGCGGCGACCAGCCCCAGCACGAGCACCGCCACGGCGGCGATGGCCAGACGGTTGCCCGCTCCTATGCCCAGCTCCCGGCGACACAGGGGGCAGAGGCTGGCGAATTCGACGAAGGGGCGCTTCCTGCGAAGGAAGACCACCAGGCGAATCAGCCGCCGGGGGCTGTCGTGGCCGCAGTTGCCGCAGATCACGCGCGGGGTCCTGGCACCAGCCTGCCGGGGAGCCACAGCAGCGGCAGGGCCGCTGCCTCCGATCATAGCGCCCACGCCCCCGCGGGGCAAGCGCCTCGCCTCGCGACTCTCTCGTCCCCACGCTCCCGCCACGCCCTGTCGCCCCCGCCCCGCGGGCCGATGACGGCGGGCGCAGGAGCGTCCAGGACCCCGTCCCCGCACAGGAGCACGGGGACGAGGAGGGCCAGGAGCGTGGGCCCGAGGGAAGAGGGACGGGCGAGAAGCGGCGCTTGCGCTCCCGGGCCGCAATCCCATCATGGAGGTACGTGCCCGGCGAAGGCGCAGGCTCCGAGCCACTGGACATCCGAATCCCTCTGCGAGGAGGCTCCCATGGATTCGCTCGAGGACCGCAAGCGGCGCGTCCGCACCCTCATCGACCGCCTGGAAAGCGCGTATCCCGACGCTCGCTGCCTGCTCGACTTCTCCACCCCCCTCGACCTCCTGGTGGCCACCATCCTCGCCGCCCAGTGTACCGACGAGCGGGTCAACAAGACCACCCCCGAGGTCTTCAAGAGGTTCCAGAGCCCCGAGGACTACGCCAACGCGCATCTGAACACCCTCTACAGCCTGTTCCGGCCCTGCGGCACCTACCGCCAGAAGGCCCGGTCGGTCAAGAAGGCCTGCCAGGCCATCGCCGAGCAGCACGGCGGGGAGGTGCCGCGGGACATCGAGCAGCTCTCCGCCCTGCCCGGCGTGGGTCGGAAGACCGCCAACGTGGTCCTGGGCAACGCCTTCGGCGTGCCCAGCATCATCGTCGACACCCACGTGCTGCGGCTGGCCGGCCGCCTGGGCCTCGCCAGCCCCCACAACGTCAAGCAGAAGTACGCCGACAAGATCGAGCAGGAGCTCCTCCCGATCGTCCCCGAGCGACAGCGCACCCGCTTCTCCCACCTCCTGACCTTCCACGGGCGCTTCTGCTGCACCGCGCGCAAGCCCCGCTGCCCCGAATGCCCCATCGAGGACCTCTGCCCCTACGACCAGAAGACCACCGAGGAGCAACTGAAGAAGGGGAAGAGGAAGTAACCGCCTCCGCTCCCGCCCGCGGCGGCCCAGGCGCCTGGCGGGGGCACTGGCCATTGCTCCCCGCCGCCCGGTCCGCTACACTGGCGGAGACCGGGCGGCGCCCCGCGCGCCGGCCCCAGGCTCGCCCGCATACCCCTTTTCGAGGAGAGCAGCGATGCTGCCACAGCGGCCCGCAGACCGTCCACGGGGATTGGGGCTCGGCCCTCTCGTCGTCGCCGCCTTTGCCCTCCTGGCGGCGCCGCCAGCGGCGGCTGGCGAGGATGCCCAGGCCCAGGCGCGCCAGATCCTCGCCGAGACCGGCGTCCGGGGCGGGCTGGTGGTCCACCTGGGCTGCGGCGACGGCACCCTCACCGCCGCCCTGCGAGCCACCGACAGCTTCGTCGTGCAAGGCCTGGACGGCGACCCCGCCAACGTCCAGGCGGCCCGCGAGCACATCCGCTCGCGGGGCCTCTACGGCCCCGCGAGCGCCACCCGCATCGAGGGCAACCGCCTGCCCTACGTGGACGGCCTGGCGAACCTCGTGGTGGCCGAGGACATCGCGGAATACGGCATCACCATGGCCGAGGTGGGGCGGGTGCTCTGTCCCCGCGGCGTGGCCTACGTCCGGCGCGACGGCGCGTGGGTCAAGACGGCCAGGCCGGTGCCCGACGAGATCGACGAGTGGACCCACTACCTCTACGACTCGACGAACAACGCGGTGTCGAAGGACCGCGCGGTGGGGCCGCCGCGGCGCCTCCAGTGGCGGGGCAGCCCCCGCTGGGCTCGCCACCACGACCACATGTCGTCGCTGAGCTCGCTGGTGTCGGCCAACGGCAGGCTCTTCTACATTTTCGACGAGGGCTCGACGGCCTCCGTGGTGCTCCCCTCGCACTGGTTCCTCATCGCCCGCGACGCCTTCAACGGCACGGTGCTGTGGAAGCGGCCCATCGCCGAGTGGTTCACCCAGCTCTGGCCCCTCAAGAGCGGCCCGGCGCTGCTCACCCGCCGGCTGGTGGCCGCCGGCGACGAGGTCTACGCGACCCTCGGCCTCCAGGCCCCGGTCACCGCGCTCGATGCGGCCACGGGCGAGACCCTCCGCACCTACGAGGGCACGGCGCAGACCGACGAGATCATCTGCTCCGACGGCGTGCTCTTCCTCGCCGTCAACCAGGCCTCGGACCGCCGCTGGGGCTTCCCCCGCGACGACGTGGGCACCATCCGGCGCCAGGTCCACGACCCCCGCTGGGACGGCTCGCCCAGCCGCATCCTCGCCGTTCGGGCGGACAGCGGGCAGGTCCTGTGGCGGCGCGAGACCCCCCTCTCGCCCTCCACCCTCGCCGCCGACGCCCAGCGGGTCTACTACCACGACGTGGACAAGGTGGTCGCCCTGGACCGCAAGACGGGCGAGGAATCGTGGGCCTCCGAGCCCATGCCCGTGTGGGCCGCGAAGGCCGTCCGCTCCTACTTCGTGCCCTGCCTGGTCCTCTACGACGGCGTCGTGCTGTGGGCCGGCGGGGAGGAGAGCATCCCCCATCGCGGCGGACGCGACACCATGTACGCCCTGGACGCCAGGACGGGGCGGACCCTGTGGTCGGCGCCCCACGCCCCGTCGGGCTACCAGTCGGCCGAGGACCTGCTGGTGGCCGGCGGCCTGGTGTGGACGGGGGCCACGACCAGCGGGGGCTACGACGGCATCTTCCGGGGCTACGACCCCCGGACGGGCGAGAAGAAAAAGGAGTTCCCGCCCGGCGTCGAGGCCTACTGGTTCCACCACCGCTGCCACCGCGGCAAGGCCACCGAGGACTACCTGCTGATGTCCCGCACGGGCATCGAGTTCATCGACGTCCAGCGGGAGAAGTGGATCCTCCACCACTGGACCCGCGGCGCCTGCCTCACCGGGGTGATGCCCTGCAACGGCCTGGTCTACGCCCCGCCCCACGACTGCGCGTGCTACCCCGAGGCCAAGACCTACGGCTTCAACGCCATGGCCGCGGCCTCGCCGGCCGTCGCCGCCTGGCGCAGCCGCGAGCCCGACGAGCGCCTGGAGAAGGGGCCCGCCTTCGGCGACGCCGACGGCCCCGCCGCGGGCCCCGGCGACTGGCCCACCTACCGCCACGACGCGGCCCGCACGGGGCGCGCGAGCGGCGCCGTGCCCGCCGACCTGGCTCCCGCCTGGGAGCGGAAGCTCGACGGGCCGCTCAGCAGCGTGGTGGTGGCCGTGGGGAAGCTCTTCGTCGCCCAGACCGACGCCCATACCCTCCACGCCCTGGACGCCGCGACGGGCGAGCCGGCCTGGAGCCACACCGCCGGGGGGCGCATCGACAGCCCGCCCACCGTGTGGCGAGGCCGCTGCCTGTTCGGCTCCGCCGACGGGCGGGTGACCTGCCTGCGGGCCTCCGACGGGGCACTGGCCTGGCGCTTCCTGGCCGCGCCCGTCGACCAGCGCCACATGGCCTTCGAGCAGGTCGAGTCCGTGTGGCCGGTGCACGGCACCATCCTGGTCAAGGAGGCCCAGACGGCCTCGGGCGGGCCGGAAGCGTGGTTCGCCGCGGGCCGCAGCATGTTCCTCGACGGCGGCATCCGCCTCTACCGCCTGGACCCCAGGACCGGCCAGGTGCTGTCGGTGAGGACCATGGACGCGACGGACCCCCAGACGGGGGAGAGCCTCCAGGCACGCCACCAGGTGCTCCAGATGCCCGTGGCCCTGCCCGACATCCTGTCCACCGACGGGCCGCGGGTCTACATGCGCTCCCAGGTGCTGGACCTGGAGGGCCGGCGCACGGAGCTGGGGCCGCACAGCGGCGACCTGGTGCTCCAGGCCACGGTCCAGCGGGGCGAGACGGCGCACCTGTTCGCCCCCTACGGGTTCCTCGACGGCACGTGGTTCCACCGTTCCTACTGGGTATATGGCCGCAGCTTCTCGGGCGGGCACGGGGGCTACTACCAGGCCGGCAAGTTCGCGCCCGCGGGCCGGCTCCTGGCGGTGGGCGAGGGACAGGTCTACGGCTACGCCCGCCAGCCCCGGTACCTGCGATGGACCACGGCGCTGGAGTATCACCTCTACGCCACCGACCGCCAGCCGCCGGAGCTTCCCGACATGGCCGGCTGGCGCCAGCAGCGGCGGATGGGCTCCTGGGTCCACGTGGAGAACGCGCCGGAGCTGAACCCCGCGGGCAAGCCGCTGGCCGTGGAGGCGTGGGTGAAGGCCCGGAAGCCGAACGGCATCGTGGTCGCCCGGGGCGGCCCCGCCCACGGCTACGCCCTGTTCCTCCGCGAGGGCCGCCCCCACTTCGCCGTGCGCGTGGAGTCCGAGGTCCACCAGGTGGCGGCGGAGGGCAAGGTGGTCGGACGCTGGGCCCACCTGGCCGGCGTGCTCGGGCCGGACAAGGAGCTCCAGGTCTACATCGACGGCGAGCTGGCGGGCACGGGCAAGGCAGCGGGCTTCATCGCCGAGGACCCCGCCCAGGACATGCAGATCGGCGCCGACGCCGACCGGGGCACGGGGGTGGCCGACTACGAGGGCCCCTTCGCCTTCACCGGGCTGATCGACGAGGTGCGGGTCTACTTCGGCCCGGTGGCCGCCGCCGAGGTCCGCCGCCACGCCCAGACGGCGGGCGACACGTCGGCGAAAGAGGCCAAGCTCGTGCTCCGCTTCGACTTCGAGAAGGGCAAGGCACGCGACCTGGCCAAGCCCAGCCACCACGGCAGGGTGGGCAGGGTCGAGCAGGCGGAGGGCAAGGTGGGCGACGCCATGAGGTTCACCGGCCGGGCCGGCGGCGGCAGGCGGCGAAGGAGCCACTTCGTCGAATACCACTGGTCGAAGGACCATCCCCCGCTGTTCGCCCGCGCCATGGTGCTCGCCGCCGACACCTTGTTCGTGGCCGGCCCGCCCGACTTCACCGACGAGGACGCCATCGTCCGCCAGCTCGGCGACCCCAAGGTCCAGGAGAAGCTGGCCGAGCAGGACGCCGCCCTCAGGGGCCAGAAGGGCGCTCTCCTGCTCGCGGTCTCCACCGCCGACGGCGCCGTGCGGGCCGAGCGCAAGCTCGCCGCGCCCCCCGCCTGGGACGCCATGGCCGCCGCCAACGGGCGGCTCTACCTCGCCACCACCGACGGCAGGGTGCTCTGCCTCGCCGGCCAGCAGTAGGACGGAGCCGGCCCGCCTGGGGCCCCGAGGAGGCAGGCGCTAGGACCGGCTCGCGACCGGAGCCGTCCCCCGGGTGTGCCGTCCGAAGTCCAGATATGCCGCGGCCCGCCGCAGGCGCTTGCCCGGCTTGCCCAGGGCCTCGATGCCGCGCAGCCGCCCCTCCCGACGCCGCTCGAGGATGCGCCGCACGGTGACCGGCCCGAGGCCCGGCACGCGGAGCAATTCCCCCCGACTCGCCCGGTTCACGTCCACGGGGAAGAAGTCCGGGTGGCGGCCCGCCCACACCTCCTTGGGGTCGGTGTCGAGAGCCAGGTTGCCGTCCGGCCCCAGGGGGATTTCGTGGGGCTGGAAGCCGTACTTGCGCAGCAGCCAGTCCGCCTGGTAGAGCCGATGCTCGCGGGTGAGCAGGGCGTGGGGCGGCAGGCCCGCCCGCTCGCCGGGCAGGCCGGGGTCGCCGAGGCCGCGCTGGTAGGCGCTGAAGTACACGCGGCTCAGGCCCCACCGGCCGTACAGCCGGCCCATGGCCCGCACGATCTCGCCGTCCGTCTCCGTCGAGGCCCCGACGAGGAACTGGGTGGTCTGCTTGACCCGGGAGCGGGGGCTGCCCGGGGCGGTGAGCCGGCTGATGAGCTTGATGGGGCGGACGATGTCGCGGACGTAGTCCTTGCTCGCCGACAACCGTGCAAAGGCCGAGCCGGTGGGCACCTCGACGTTCAGCGACACCGCGTTGGCCAGCGACACCGCGTCCTCGATGGCCGCGTCGGACGCGCCGGGCAGCACCTTGAGGTGGAGGAAGCCGCCGTAGCCGTGTCGCCGCCGCAGGAGGCGGGCCACCGCCGTCATTCGCTCCATCGTGCGGTCCGCGTCGCTCACCACCGCCGAGCTGAGGAACAGGCCGTGGACCCCCAGCCGGCGAACGGTCTCCAGGAACAGCCCCGCCACCTCCTCGGCCGACAGGGTGCAGCGGCGGACGTCGGCCTGGGAGCGGAAGGGGCAGTAGCGGCAGTCGTTGGCGCAGGCGTTCGAGAGCAGCGTCTTGAGCATCACCGACGCCCCGCCGCTGGGCAGCGCCACGGGATAGAGCCACAGGCCGTCGGGCCCGCGCCGGCGGTGGTCGGCGTTGTCCTTCGTCCCGCAGGCGCACGAGAGGTCGAAGCGGGCGGCGTCGGCCAACGCGACGAGCTTCTGGTGAGCGTCCATGGCAGGGTCGATAGTCAGGGACGCGCCGGCGGCGGCTGAGGGCGCCAGCGCGGATTCGGGGGGCGCTCGCTGAGGATACGACATCCGCTCGTCCCTGGCAAGCCCAATTTCCGGCGACGGCCCCGAGCCAGGCGCTATAATGGCGCCTCGGGGCGGGTGGCTCCTTCGATGGCTTTCGCGCGGAGGGTTCGACAGATGTGCGAATTCTGCACAAAGCACGGCGAGGGCAAGCGGTGGTACCTCCAGGCCAGGAACTACTCGGACGACCTGCTCAGCGACGCGCGTCGGCGCAGGCTGGTCGAGGACTTCTTCTCGCAGCCCGAGGCGCTGGCCCGCAGCGCGGCGCGGCTCGACAAGCTCGCCCAGGCGCCCCGCTTCGTGCAGAGCATCGTCCGCCGACTGGTGACGCGGAAGATGAAGCGGGACCACTTCGGCCAGGTGGTGCCCCTCGAAGAGGTGGAGAAGATCTTCGGGCTCGTCAACTCCATCGTCCGCGTCTCGTGCATCTGTCGCTACGCCACCCTGGGCGAGGACAAGCGCACCTGCTACGGCGTGAGCCTGGGCCCCGACGGAGGCGCGTTCGCGGAGATCCTGCGGGAACTCCCCGAGAGCTTCTTCAGCGGGCCCGATACTTCGGGCCTGGAGACCCTGACGCGCGAGGAGGCGCTCGCCGCCTTCCGAAGCCACGAGGAGGAGGGCCTGTGCCACACGATATGGACCTTCCGCACGCCGTTCATCGGCGGCGTGTGCAACTGCGACCGCTCGGACTGCCTGGCCATGCGCAGCACGGTGAGCCACGACCTGCCCCTGATGTTCCGTGCCGAGTTCGTGGCCGAGGTAGACCCTGATGCGTGCATCGGCTGCCGGGAGTGCATGCGGCTCTGCCAGTTCGGAGCCATCACCTACAGTGCGGCGAGGGGGAAGGCGGTGGTGGACCAGCGGTGGTGCACCGGCTGCGGCGTCTGCCGCGCCGCCTGCTCCGAGAACGCCATCCGCCTGAAGGACCGCGCCAGCAGCCCCGTGGCGGCGAAGCTCTGGTAGGTCCGCCGAGCGGCTCAGAACTTCCAGCCCGGGCAGAACATCGGCTTCGGTTGCTGGGCCAGCCACGTCTCCAGCCCCATGGCCTTCATCGCCTTCAGGTTCTCGACGGTCAGGCGATGGTGCTCGTGGCCGTCGGCGGCGAAGGCCTGGAGCTTCTGGCACGGGAAGTCGTCGCACTGGAAGCAGTAGCGGTGCCCCCTGGCCCTGGCGCAGGGGAGGAACTTGCAGTCGGGGCTCCAGTGCCTGTCGAGCGGCCCGCGGCAGCCGGCGCACTTGCCCTGCTCGAGCACCTTGCACTTCGCGCAGTTGAGGCCGCAGACCGAGATATCCCAGCCCTCGCGGTCGGCTGCGGACGGCGGGGCCGTCGGCGTCACGTTGGCCTCCTTGCTGGCCCGGACCGCGGCGCAGCCGGCGAGCGCCGCCGCGCAGCCGCATCCCGCACATCCCATGAACGCGCGTCGGTTCATCTCGTTCCTCCTCGAGAGAGCGGCCCTTGATAGGGGTAGGGAAGGCCAGTTGCCTGGCCTCCCCTCCCTCCGAACCGT
>JBKHIY010000098.1:0-15444 GCA_046538415.1 Candidatus Brocadiia bacterium
TCGATGCTGGATGCTGGATGCTCGATGCTGGATGCTGGATGCTGGATGCTGGATGGGAGCTTCTGACCCCTGGCGCCTGACCGGAGGACCGTTGCCATGAGGCCCGCCAAGCTCTCCCCTGGCGCCCCCCTGCTGGCCATCGCCCTGGGCGCCTGGCTGCCCGCGGTGGGCGGCGAACGGCGCATCGCCGTCGAGCCCAGCGCCACCCGCGTGCCCCGCTACGAGCGGGTAGACTTCGCGCTCCAGGTGACCCCGGTGCGGGGCGATCCCTACGACCCGGGGGAGGTGGACTTCCGCCTCGAGCTTACCGCGCCCGACGGCGAGAAGCTGCTCCTGCCCGCTTTCCTGTATCAACCCTTCGAGCGCCGCGAGGTGGCCCGCGGCGGGCGGAAGGCCGAGTGGCTCTACCCCGTGGGCGAGCCGGTGTGGAAGGCCCGCTTCGCACCCACCGCCGCGGGCACCTACAGCGTCGTGGCCCGGCTCGACGACCTCGCCGGCCAGGTCGCCTCCGAGCCCCTCCGCTTCGAGTGCGTGCCCTCCGAAAGCCAGGGCTACGTCCGCGTATCCGCCAGGAACCCCCGCTACCTGGCGCTCGACGACGGCACGAGCTTCTTCGCCGTCGGCCAGAACGCCGCGTTCGTGACCGACAGCGCGGCGACCGCCGAGAAAATCCGAAAGCTCGGCGCCAGCGGCGCCAACTACGTCCGCATCTGGGCTTGCTGCGAGGACTGGGCCATGGCCATCGAGGCCCGCAAGAGCGCCTGGGGACGCTCGTGGGCCTGGAAGCCGCCCATCGCCCACCTCCCCGGCCGCGAGGGCTACCACAGCGACGCCACCTGCGTGCGCATCACGGGCCAGGAGGGTGCCGCGGTGAGCCCATCGCCCACGCGGCCCGTGGCGCTCCGGCCCGAGACCCGCTACCGTCTCGCGGGCAAGGCCCGCACCGACGAGGGCGTGGGCCTGAGGGTCCAGCTCTCCCAGCCCCGGCTCACCGAGGAGCTGCCGCCCTCGCGGGGCTGGCGCGACTTCGCCTGCGAGTTCACCACCGCGGCGGGCCAGATGTGGCTGGGGCGCCTGCGCTTCGAGCTATCCGCCGCGGGCAGCGCGTGGCTCCGCGACCTCTCGCTCCAGGAGGCCGGCGGCGGGCCGGAGCTGCTCTGGGAGGCGGACACCAATCGCCCCCTGCGAGGCGCGATCAACCAGCAGGACGCTTTCATGGTCGACCACCTGGTCGCCACCGCCGAGGACTGCGGCGTGCGCCTCCAGCTCGTCCTCCTCACCCGCGACCACTACATGGGGCTCCTCCGCCACGAGGGCACCCGCGACTACGCCCGCGCCGTCGCCGCCGCCAAGCGCCTGGTCCGCTACGCCGCCGCACGATGGAGCTACTCGACCGCCGTCGCCACCTGGGAGTTTTTCAACGAAATGAACCCCGGCCTGCCCACCAACCGCTTCTACGCCGAGGCGGGCACCGAGCTGCGCCGCCTCGATCCCGCGCGACACCTGCGGGCCACCAGCGCCTGGGCCATGCCCGCGCCCAAGGACTACCGTCACCCCCAGCTCGACGTGGCCGACACCCACTACTACCTGCGGCCCGTGACCGGCGAGCTATTCCACGACGCCGCCGCCAGCGTCCTCCACCACGCCGGAGCCTTCCTCGACCGCGTGCCCCCCAAGCCGGGGCTCTTCAGCGAGTTCGGCATCACCACCGACAAGTGGCGCCGAGCCCCGGAGCTGGACAAGGATACGGGCTTCGTCCACCTCCACAACGCCCTCTGGGCGTCCGCCCTCTCCGGCCTCGCAAGTACTGTAATGCACTGGTATTGGGACGATATCCACAAGCGGGACCTCTACGGCCACTACCGCCCCGTCGCCGCCTTCGTGGCCGACATCCCCTTCGCCGACGGCCCCCTCGAGCCCGCCCGCGCCGCCGCGAAGCCCGAGCTGCGGGTCGTCGGCCTCCAGCGGCCCCAGGCCGCCTACCTGTGGCTCCAGGACCCGCGGGCCACCTGGTGGGCCGTGGCCGTCGAGGAGCGCGAGCCCGGGGAAATCCGCAACGCCCGCCTGACCATCGAGGGCCTGCGGCCCGGGGCCTACCGCGTCGAGTGGTGGGACACGCGGGCCGGCGCGGTCGCCTCCCAGGCCCGGGCACGCGTGGCCGGCGAGCCGCTGGCCCTCGATGTGCCGGCCTTCCGCCGCGACATCGCGTGCAAAGTCCTGCCCGCGGCCCCGTGAGCGCCCCCGGCGGCTCTTCCCCTCGGCCGGCGAATGCCCGAAGTATCGAGATAGCTATTCCTTAGGGCGATCCGATAGGGCCTATAGGCCGTATAGGTCCTATAGGGAGGGGAGGCGGGCACCGCGGTACGTCATTTTTGGCCACGGGCCTTCATTTTTGGCCAGCCCGGCGCGGGGCTCATTCGGGCCGGTCGGTGCGATGGAGCGCGGAGGCGGGAATGGGCTGCCTGGGCACTCCGGGGCCCTCGTAAAAGACCTCGAGCTCCTCGTCGCCGCCGGCCTCGAAGAAGGCGACCTCGATGCGGTGGTGGCCGGCCCGCAGGGGGATGAAGCCGCGGGCCTCGGCCGCGGGGTGGAGACCGTCGTTGTCCACCACCGTCCGCTCGCCGATGCGCAGGCGGCTGCCGTCGTCGGAGCGGGTATAGAAAACCCATACGCCGTCGCGGGGCACGCGGAGGTAGGCGGTATAGAGGTTGGCGAAGGCATCGCGTCCCTTGTACTTGCCCAGCCCGAAGGTCTCCATGGTGCCCCAGGCCACGGGCTCGAGCTGGCCGAAGTCGGGCAGGGCCTTCCACCGGCCGTGGTAGTGGGCGAAGAGGACGCCGGGCACGAGGCCCTGGGGCTCGTCGGCGGGCCGCAGCGGCACGGTGCCCAGGGTCACGGGCACGCGGATGCTGCGGCCTTCGCGGCGGAGGACGAAGGGCAGGCTCTCGCCGCCCCGCCGCTCGATCAGGGCGAGATGGAAGTCGAGGCCGGTGCTCACCTCCTCGTCGCCGATGCGGGCCACGACGTCGCCGGGCCGTATCCCCGCGGCCTCGGCCGGGGAGCCCTGACTGACCTCGGTGACGACGGCGGGGCCGCCCTCCGCGACGCCGAGGCCCAGGGTGAAGCCGTACCGCCGCTCGACCGCGAGCACCTCGGGCAGGGCGCCGCGGATGGCGTCGATGGGGATGGCGAAGCCCAGGCCCTCGCCCTCCGTCTTGCGGCTGGTGCACAGGCCCACCATCCGGCCCGCGATGTTCAGCAGCGGCCCGCCCGACATCCCCGGGTTGATCCCCGCGGTGGTCTGGACCATGCCCGTGAGCCGGGCGTGCTCGGTGGTGGTCGAGCGGCCGAGCCCGCTGATGATGCCCTCGGACATCGAGAGTCCGAATCCGAAGGGATTGCCCAGCGAGACCACGGGCTCGCCCACCATCAGGTCGCTGCTGCGCCCCAGGGGCATGGGCGCCAGGGGGCGAGGGGCGTCGAGCTTGAGCACGGCCAGGTCGCGGGGGTCGTCGCGGGCGACCACCCGCACCGCGCACTCCGTGCCGTCGGCCAGCAGCGCCCGGCGCTGGCCCTCGAAGCGGAGCATGTGGCTGTTACTGAGCACGTAGCCGTCGGGGTGGAGGACGATGCCGGTGCCCGACTGGGTGTGGGTGACCTGTCGCGGCTTGCCCTCCGCCTCGCCCTCCGGGGCCACCGTCTCCGTCCGCTTGGCGAAGAAGACGACGACGGAGGGACGAGCCTGCTCGAAGAGGTCCACCAGTCGCGTGTGGCGCAGCTCCTCGGCCGTCGGCTCCTCGGCGGGCCGCAGCCGGCCAGCCAGGCCCCCATGGCCGCCACCAGGAGGGCGTGCGGACAGATGCGAGCGAGCCTCACGAAGCCTCCTTTCGCCGAATCACCGACGGCCCGGCGTTCGGGCCCGCGGCTCGTCACGCGCTAGATGCCGCCAGGGAACGCCATCCCAAGCGGGCGTGCCACGGCCCCCTGGCTATAGCCCGGTCCCGCGCCGGTGTCAACGAATGAAATGTGTAGACCTGGCCCCGAATACGTCCATCTGTGCTCATGACAGGTGCCGGGGCCGTCTCCGCCTCATCCCATATCCCGATGAAAACCTCTCGCCCGCCTTCGCCGGGCCGGAAAAGAAAGAGGATGAAAAGAGTAAAAAAGCAACGGGTCATCACCGAGAAGTCCTCGCGGAACCGCACGAGGCGACGACACGAAAGCCGTAGCCGTCGGCCGCGTACGCCGAAACATTACTGGCGCGGTCGGATGAGCGGCAGAGCCAGGGATCGGAGTACCAAGAGCCGCCCCGCAAGAGCCGGCCGAGGCCATCGGACGGGCCCGGTGGGTCCTCAGTTGGCGACCGTTCGTAGTAGTGCTCCTCGTACCAGTCGGCGCACCATTCGCAGACGTTGCCGTGCATGTTGTGCAGGCCCCAGGCGTTCGGCGGGAAGCTGCCCACGGGCATGGTTCTCTCCCGATACACGCCTTTGCGCCCGTCCCCGTACGGGTACTCCCCGTCGTAGTTCGCCTGGTCGGTCGAGAGGGTGTCGCCGAAGTGGAACGGCGTGGCCGTGCCGGCCCGGCAGGCATACTCCCACTGCGCTTCGGTGGGCAGGGCCAGCGGGGCGCTGCGAAGGCGCGCGTTCGCCTTCGCTAGGAAGTCCTGCACGTGAATCCAACAAACGCTCTCCACCGGGTTCCTGTCCCCGTTGAAGCGGCTGGGATTGGCCCCCATCACGGTCTCCCACTGCTCCTGGGTCACCTCGTACTTGCCCATCCAGAAGGGCTTCGTGATCCGCACGCGGTGTTGATGCTCTTCGTCCCGCCGGAGCTCCTCGTCCTCCGGACTGCCCATCATGAACTCGCCGGGGGGGATGAGGACGAGGGTCATCTCGACGCCGGGGGCCAGCTCGACCTCCCGCTCGACCTCCACGCCCAGGGCGCGGGCGGTCTCCCGCTGGCGGCGCCTGGCCTCCTCGGCATCGAAGGGCCACTGGTCGAAGGTGGCCAGCAGCCGGTCGCGGACGGTGGCCTCGCCTTCGTCGTCGGCGCCGCAGCCGCAGAGGGTGGCGGCCACGAACAGCACGCTTAGCACCGCGACGAGCTTTCTCACGGTTCGTCTCCTCAAGCGGGGCACCCGCTGGGGTCAGGTCCACACTTTCCGCTTTTCCTCGCCCTCGCGGCCAGCAGGGCGTAGCGGCCGTAGCGGTCGCGGGTGAGTGCCCCGAGGCGGTGGACGCGGAGGCCGCGGGCGCGAAGGACGCGAACCGCACGGCGGCGCACGCTGGCGTAGTTCGCGTCGTCGAGCACCAGCACGCCGTCGGGACCCAAAAGGTCGAGGGCCTGGGGCAGGGTGCGGCGGCGGCAGGCGAGCGAGCCCAGGTCGTGGAGCACCAGGTCGAGGCCGCCCGGCGGGTCGGCGGCGAAGGTCTCCCACGTGGCCAGCCCGTCGGCGGGCAGGCCCTCGGCGGCCAGGAACTCGCCGGTGCGCTCCAGCCACCCCGGCGAATCGTCCACCGACCATACCTCGGGTGCGGGCCCGGCCTCCTGGCGATAGCGGCGGAAGACCAGGGAGCTGAAGCCCGAGCCCAGGTCGACCACCCGGCCGGGCCGCAGGGCCCGGGCCAGCACCAGGAGGAAGACGGCCAGCTCCAGGGAGACGGCCATCCACGCGGGCGATACCCCGGCGACGTAGCGGGCGTAGGCCGCCTCGAGGGCCTCGCGGGCCGGCGGGGCCAGCTCGCGGTAGCGCCGCAGGGGCGCGAAGCGGGGCCGCGCGCACAACGCCTCGAGGGCCGCGGCCTCGCGCCGCGCCCGCCCAGGCACCAGCCCCGCGGCCAGCCCGCGGGCGCGGAACGCGACCTCGAAGGCCGGGCCGAGGGCACCGAGTATCTTGCCCAATGCGGTGGGCGCCTGGCTCACGACGGGCTCCTGAGGTGGGGCGCGAGCGGCACTGTACCGACTCGCGGCGGCGTTTGCAAGCAGGGGCGGAGTGCGGGGGGAACGTGCTCGCGGCCCTCCGCCGCCCCCTTCGGGGGCTGGGGTTGATGGGCCGTGCGGTGGTCCCACGGTTTCGCTTCGCTGCACCGTGGGCTTTACTCCGCCACCCCCTGCGGGGGTTTCCGCTGGCGGGCCGGGGGCGGGGCGTCTAGAATAGCGCCCAGGCCGGCCCGCGCCGCTCATAGGATACCAGGAGACCCCCCGAGCCATGAGACTGGAAGGCTGCCGCGTGGCCCTGGTCATCGCCGAGGGCTACCACGAGCACGAATTCTGGTTCCCCTACTACCGCTTCCGCGAGGAGGGCGCCGAGGTAACCGTGGCCGGGCCCCAGGTGGGCACCGTGCTGGGCGAGGGGCGCCACGGGCGCGACGGCCTGCGGGCCGAGGTCCAGTGCACCGTCGAAGAGGCCGCCGCCACCGACCCCCACGTGGTCTACCTCCCGGGCGGCATCTACAGTCCCCTGCGGCTGCGGGCCCACGAGCCGACGCTGCGCCTGGTGCGCCGGGCGATGGAGCGGGGACGGGTGGTGGGGGCCATCTGCCACGCCCAGTGGGTGCTGGTGTCGGCCGGCGTGGTGGCGGGGCGGCGGCTCACCTGTCCGCCCGACATGAGCGACGACGTGCGCAACGCCGGCGGCACCTACGTCGAGGAGAAGTGCGTGCGGGACGGCAACCTGGTGACCGCGGTCTACTACGCCTACCTGCCCGAGCAGTTCCGCATGCTCCTGCCCGCCATCGCCGAGAGCCTGTAGGGCAGGGGGAGCTTGCGCCCGGCGGGGCCTCCGCCTAGAATGGAAGGCAGCGACGCAGGAACGCGGAAGCCCCAAGCAAGGAACTCGCCGCCATGCAACGACTGGCCATCTGCGTATTCGCCCTGGCCCTCGCCGCGGGTCTGGCCCCCGGCGCGGAGTGCGTGCCCCTGGAGCCGCCGGAGGGCGCCGTGGTGCTCTTCGACGGGGTGGGCAGCAAGGACCTCTCGCAGTGGCAGCGGGCGCGGCTGGACGACGAGGGCCGCCTCCTGGCGGGGGTGACCAGCAAGGCGAAGTTCGCCGACGCCGTGATCCACCTGGAGTTCATCATCCCTCCCGCGCCTGAGGGCCGACGAGCCCACGGCAACAGCGGGGTCTACATCCAGCGCCGCTACGAGATCCAGATCCTCAACTCCCACGGGGGCAAGCCCCGAAGCGGCGGCTGCGGCGCCATCTACCGCTACAAGGCCGCCGACACCAACGCCGCCCTCGAGCCCGGCACGTGGCAGAGCTACACCATCTTCTTCCGGGAGCCCGACTGGGCGGAGCGCGAGGGGAAGCCCGAGAAAACCGCCGACGCCCGGTTCACCGTGTTCCACAACGGGGTCAAGATCCACGACCGTGTCGAGGTGTCCCGCAAGACGGGCCACGGCCGCCCCGAAGGCCCCGAGCCGGGGCCGCTGCACCTCCAGCACCACGGCTGGCCGGTGGCCTTCCGCAACGTGTGGGTGCTGCCCGTCGAGGACGAAGCCGCCGAGCGCACGGCCGCAGGCCTGCTCGAGAAGCTGGAGAGCGGAGGGACCTGACGTGGCCCATGGCTCCGCGCCGTCGCGGCGCGAGTTCCTGGCCGCCGCCGCGGCGGGCCTGGTGGCCGCCGGGCACGGGGCGGCGGCTCCCGAGGAGACGACCCTGGCCGCGATCCGCGAGCACAGGATGGGCACCCTGGCCGTGCGGGCGCGGCCCGGGGCCGAGGTGCGCATCACCCAGCTCGCCCACCAGTTCCGCTTCGGCACCGCCATCTCGTGGCGGATGTTCCAGAGCCCCGAGCAGCCCGACAGCAAAGCCTACCTGGAAGTGCTCGAGAGCAACTTCAACGCCGCGGTCCACGAGAATGCGCTGAAGTGGTACCACACGGGGCGAAAGCCCCACGCCGCCGACTACTCCGACCCCGACCGCATGACCGACTGGTGCCTGGCCCACGGCATCCGCGTGCGCGGCCACTGCCTCTTCTGGGCCGTCGAGCGCTACGTGCAGGACTGGGTGAAGGCCCTCAGCGACGCCGAGCTCCGCGAGGCCGTGCGCCGCCGCGCCGAGGGCGTTGTGGCCCACTTCCGGGGCCGCATCGCCGAGTACGACGTGAACAACGAGATGATGCACGGCCGCTACTTCCGCGAGCGCCTGGGCGAGGGCATCGCCGTCGACATGTTCCGCTGGGCACAGGCCGCCGACCCCGAGGCCGTCCTCTATGTGAACGACTACGGGGTGCTCCACTCCGGCGGCGAAGCTTACGCCCGCCACATCCAGGGCCTGCTCGACCGCGGCGCCCCGGTGGGCGGCATCGGCATCCAGGGCCACCTCGGCGGCGGGGGCGTCGACCCCGCCCGCGTGCGGGCCACGCTCGATACCCTGGCCCGCTTCCGCCTGCCCATCGTGATCACGGAGTTCGACCTCAACACCCGCGACCAGGCGGCCAAGGCCCGGGGGCTGGAGGCCCTCTACCGCACCTGCTTCGCCCATCCCGCCGTCGACGGCATCCTCATGTGGGGCTTCTGGGAGGGGCGCCACTGGCGGCCCGACGCCGCTCTGTGGACCCGCAAGTGGGAGCCCACCCTCGCGGCCAAACGCTACCGCCGGCTCGTCTTCCAGGAATGGTGGACCCGCTTCCAGGGCCGGGCCGACGCCCACGGGCGGTGCGCCGCCCGGGCCTTCTACGGCCGCCACCGCGTGGAGGCCGACGGGAGGGCCGCCGAGGTGGAGCTGGCGCGCCAGGCGGGCCGCGCCGAGGTCGACCTGGCGACCTGAGCCCCTCAGTAGACGCACTCCCGGGCGGCGTCGGCGAAGGCCTGGAGGCAGGCCGGGTCGCCGTGGAAGAAGTGGTCGCTGGGCGCCAAGATATAGCCCGCGTGGTCGCGGGTGGCCTCGAAGCATTCGACGACCAGGCGGCGGGCCGTCTCGGGCGTCCCGTGCTCGAGGCCGGCACGCTGGTCGAAGCCGCCGATGAAGAACAGGCGGTCGCCGACGCGGCGGGAGGCCTCGGCGAGGTCGCAGTCGCCGCCCATCGACGGCGGGGTCATGGTCTCCAGCCCGTCGGCGCCGTTCTCGGCCGCCAGGTCGAGCAGCTGCATCAGCCCCCCGCACAAGTGGTAGACGACCTTGACCCCCACGGCGTGGAGGGCCTCGTGCTCCCGCCGGTCGTAGGGGAGGCAGAACTCGCGGTGGAGCGCGGGGCTGATCACGGTGTTCGAGCCTGCCCCGCCGCCGGTCTCCACCAGGTCGGCGGGCGTGCCCGCCCACATCTCGGTGACCCCCAGGGTGCGCTCGAGGATGGTGGCGAGGGCGTGGTGGACGAAGTCCGGGCGGTCGAAAGTCCACAGGATCGCCTGCTCGGTGCCCGCCAGGATGCAGAAGCTCTGCCAGGGGCTGCCCTGGCCGGGGCTGTAGGGGTGGCTGCGCACGATGCCCCGCTCGCCCAGGCGGTCGCGGGCCTGGCGGACGGGCGCCAGGTCGGCGGCCACGGGCATGGGGCAGTAGCGGCTCCACAGCTCGAAGTCGGCTTCGCCCTGGATCAGCGGCTCGGTCTGCCAGCCGGTGATCGCGTTGGCCGCGCCCGCGTGGTGGAGGGTCCCGCCGGGGGTCACGATGGTCTCCTCCCAGCGGCGGGTGCCCTCGGGGTCCGTGCCCAGGTCGACGCGGCGGCGGTCCCAGTCGGCCAGGTCGCGCTCGTCGTAGCGGTAGGCGGGCGAGACGTAGATGGCGAAGTCCATGGCGAACCGCTGGTAGGCCTCCCACCAGTCGGCCCCGCCGAGGTAGTGGCGCAGGTAGAAGTCCATCCAGCCGTGCACCTGGCAGGGCAGGCGGTCCGGGCGGCCGTTTTCCAGGGCCACCAGCATCCGCTCGCGAGAGGTCATGGCGGTCGTCGTCCTCCGGCCATCGCTCAGCCGTGCCCGCCCGCCGTGGGGGCCGGCTCACTGCCTCTCCTCGCGCTCCCGCTTCTTGCGCCGCTCGCGGGCGGCCCGCCGCTCGGCCTGGATGCGGGCCAGCTCGGTGGCCCGCCAGCGGGCGATCTGCTGGGGCGTGCGCTTCTCCCACCGAAACTCGGCGACGTGGATGCCCCGGCTGTAGCCCGCGATGTAGAAGCGGCCCTCGTGCCTCACCACCTCGGGGGCGAACTTCCCGTTGTACCACAGCCCCGTCATATGGGCCACCGGGGCGCCGGGGAAGTCGAGCGGGTCCTGGGAGCGGAACACGCTCATCTGCTGCCACAGGTAGGTGGCCTCGCCGCGCCGGAGCACGAAGGGGCTCTCCGGGTTGCCCTCGGCGCGCACCGCGATCTCGTCCTCGCTCCACGGGCCTTCGGGCTCGGGTGCGGTGCGGGCCACCATGGCGGCGCGGCGTTCGCCGTCCCGCCGCACGGTGCCGCAGTAGTAGGCGATCCAGCGTCGCCGCGCCGCGTCGTGGAAGACGCACACGTCGCGGCCCATGGGGAAGAAGACGGCGTGGCCCTCGACGTTGCGGTGAGGCCGCCAGCGGCGACCGTCGGGGCTCACCAGGCAGTAGGCGGGGCCGCTATTGTAGAAGAGGTAGTAGCGCCCTGCGTGGCGGAAGGCGTGGGGCGCCTGCACGGAGGCGGGCCTGGGCGGGCGCCCCCGCATGCCCCGGGGCACCTCGAGAATGCCCTGCGGCGCCCAGTCGGTGTCCGTCAGGCGGCCCGCCTCCCAGCGATAGAACAGGCGCTGGCCGTGGTGGCGGGTGCCCCGGATGCACGCGATGCACTGCCACCGCCCGTCGGCAGATTGGAAGATGGTGAAGTCGCAGGCGTTCTCCTTGCCCGTGCCCCACTTGCCCACGTCGGGCGCGTTGGGCGCGATGCGCCACCATTCCCCCGCCACGACGGGCACCTCGATGGTGCCCGCTCCCGCGGCGGCGGCCAGCAGGAGGGCGCCGCAGGCCAGGGCCGCGCGTAGCCGGGCCACAGGCGCGCCGGGCCCTCTCGATGAGCGGCTGCGCGTGGTCTCCATCGTCGGACCTCCAGGCTCGATCGGCGTGCGACGTCGGCGGGGCTATTCGCCGAGGCAGACCAGCCGGCCGTCGGCGAGGGCAAGGTAGAGGCGCCCCCCGGCCGCGGCCACGCCGTTGAAGACCGGCGGGGCGCCCAGCTCAGCCCGGGCCAGCACCTCGCCGGAGTCGGCCGCGAGGAGCCACAGGGGGCCGCCCTTGCGCCCCTCGAAGGCGCCCAGCGGGTCGTCGGGGTCCACCACGTCGGGCGGCCCGGCGATGGCCAGCCGCTCCCCGCTCACGGCCATGGCCTTCACCCGGATGGGCACCCGCTTGGCCCACGCCGGCTCGCGGCCCTCGAGGGGCTGGGCCAGGAGCCGGTAGCCCTTCTTGCCGGGCACGAAGTAGTTTTTGGGGTCGAGGCAGTGGAGGGAGTCGAACATCCTCACGGCGTAGAATCGGTCGGTGTCGTGGACGATCAGCCGCGCCCAGTTGCGGGGGGTGGCGTAGAACCAGAAGGCGCGGCGGAAGTAGGTGTCGTCGAGGAATCCGCCGCGGGCTTGGATGCGAGGCGCGGCGTCGCGCCGGCGCTCGAGCTTCTCGTCCAGCGCCCGGTTTCGCATGTAGATGCCCTGCTCGTCGGCCTGTAGGATGTCGGGCAGGGCTCCCGGGCCGCCGCCGTAGCCGAAGTGGGCCTCGCCCGTCGAGAAGTCCGTCTCCGGGCCCTCGATGCGGGCGTGGTGGCGGGCCTCGCCGGTCGCCGCGTCGAGGCTCCACAGGTGGATGCCGCCGTCGAGGTAGGAGGAGCGCCCCGCGGCGAACGTCGCCAGCCCCTCGCGGACCACCACGCTGCCGTGCACCGGCCAGGCGGACTCGAGCTGGCCGAAGGCGCCCACCAGGCGCTCACGGGGCGCCGCGCGGAAGCGCCAGGCCAACGCCCCGTCGGAGGCCCGCAGGCAGTACACGTGGCCGTCGGCGGAGCCGAAGAGCAGCTTGCCCCGCCAGTAGGTGGGCGGGGAGTCGATGCGGCCTCCCGCGGGGGCTTCCCAGAGCTTCGAGCCGTCGGCGGCGTCGAGCGCCACGACGTGATGCCGGTCCACGGCGGGCACGAACACCCGGTCGCCCACGACCACCGGCGGAGCCAGGGCGGCGCCCAGCTCCGCGGCCCACAGGGAGCGCAGCCGCTGGGGCAGCTCGCTCCTGGTGGAGCCGGAGCGCATCATGTCGGCCCGGTAGGTGGGCCAGTCGCGGTCCGTGGCCGGCGGCCCGTCGGCCTGGCCGTGAGCGGGGCCGCGGCGGAGCCTGGGGCCGGGCTCGGCCTCGGCCTGTGGCTCGGGCCTGGCGGCGGCGAGGGCGTTGAAGCCGGCGAGCTTCTCGTGAATGTAGCAGGCGCAGGGGTGCGGGGGGGCGTAGTGGAAGCCGTTGGCGGGCAGCATGCCCAGGTGGCAGGTGCCGCGCACCCAGTTGTGGACCGTGTGGGGCCCGCCCTGGAGGTCGACGAACTCGGTGCCCCGTCGGCTGGCCAGGAGGTATCGGACGGTGGCCTTGTTGCGGTAGCAGCGGTGGTGGTGCTGCGCGGTGAAGATGTGGTCGAGGTCCACGCGGCGTCGCACCTCGCCGGTGCGCAGGTCGTAGGCGTTGAAGGTAGCGGGCCATCGCGAGCGGCGCTTCTTGCCCCTCCGCTCGTAGACCTTCTGGTCCAGCTCCCCGCTCCAGGTCCAGGCCTGGCCTCGGATGACGAACACGTCCTTCCACTGGAACCACAGCCACCCGATGGGCTTCTTGGGCTGGGTCCAGAGCTGCTCGCCGCTGCGGGCATCGAGGGCTACCAGGCGCTCGGGCTCGGCGTGGAGGACCACGCTGTCGCGAACGATGAGGGAGCCGACCCACAGAGCGGGGCGCTCGCACTCCAGGGCGGTGCGCCAGCGCTCCTGGCCGGTGGCCAGGTCGAGGGCCACGATCTCCTTGCCGTCGATGAGGCACAGGGTGCCGTCGCCGGCCGCGGGGTTGAGCACGGGGTCGATGTCCACCCGGGGCATCCGCTTGTCCCAGTAGACGTATTCGGAGGTGGTGCCGGCGTAGCGCGGCGGGGTCTGCCAGGCCACGCTGCCCGTCTGGGGCTCGAGGGCCACGAGCCGCAGGCGGTCGCCCTGGGGGACGGAGAGGATGAGGCGGCCGTCGTGGTGCAGAATCTCGCGCGTGCCGTCGGTGCCCTGGTAGGTGCGGAGCACCTCGCCGGTGGCGGCATCGAGTTGGCTCACGGGGGCGCGGTAGCCGAGGGTGGCGTAGACGCGGTCGCCGACGGCCACCAGGCGCCAATCGAGGTTCAGCGGGAAGTCGCCGGGGCGGCGCTTGAACCAGTAGTCCTTCCACGCCCGCCAGCCCCATTCCTCGACCCGCACTTTCCACAGGAGCAGGCCGTTGAAGGCGTCGCGGCCGACCAGGAACCACTTGTCGGGCAGGGGGTGCTGGCCGGGCAGGCTGATGGGCGCCTCGTCCACGAAGTAGAACAGCCGCCCCCGAGCCGTCACCAGGCCGTTGACGCTGGAGTGCGTGTCGTGGGCTCGCAGCCATCGGGGGCCGCACACCCACTGCATGTGGGCCGGCGGCCCCACGGCGGTATCCTCCGCCACGGGGTTGCCGTCGGCGCCGTGGCAGTTGTGGGTCCATTCGTCGATCTCGGGCGGCCAGGGCTCGACGGCGACGAGCCAGCCCTCGGCCTCGGGCACGGGGGCCACGCCCTGGAAGCCGGCCTCGGCGAGGGCGGCCCGCAGCCGGCGGGCGTCGGCGGCCTGGGCCACGCCGAAGAAGGCTCTGCCCAGGGGCCGCAGCACTCGCCGCACCTCCGCCAGGCTCAGCCCGCGCTCCTCGAGCGCGGGGAAGCCGTCGGCCACCACCACGTTCACCAGCTTCTCGGCGTAGGGCAGCCGCCCCCCGTCGGCGACGTGGGCGGATACGCGGCCCTGGGCCTCGCGGGCGCGGATGCGCTCCCGCGCCGCCTCGGCCAGGGACTCCCGGGGATAGAGCGCGTGGACCACGAAGGGGCCCTGCTGGGCGAAGGCCACGGCGAGGTCGGCATCCTCGCGCCCCAGCACCACGCACACGCCGCCGGAGGCGCGGCTCAGGCCCGCCAGGCGCCGGGCGAGGGCCTCCGGCCGGGGCTCCGCCGCGCGGGCGAACGCCGCCGAGGCCGCGAGCATGCCTGCGGCGAGCGAAACAGCCAAGAGCTTCCGAGATGCGTCCATGCGACGATTCCTTTCTTCACAGCGGGCGGTGCCTCGAGACTATTCTAGCCGATGCCCCGGGAGGTGCAACCGCGCCGCGGCGCTTGACAGGCGGCGGCGGGGGGCAGTATGCTCGCATCGCGTTCCGAGCCTTCCCCCAGGAGAACGAAGGGACAGCACGATGAGCGAGCAGCAGGGCGCGAAGCGGCGGATGGGCCGCCGCCAGTTCCTCGGCCTGGTGGCCGGCGGGGCGGCGGCCGCGGTGCTGGGCCGGCGGGGCGCGGCGGCCCCCGCGGGCCGGAGGCCGAACATCCTCTACGTGATGACCGACGACCACGCGCTGCACGCCATCAGCGCCTACGGCTCGAAGATCAACCGCACGCCGAGCATCGACCGCATCGCCCGCGAGGGGATGAAGTTCACCCGCTGCTTCGTCACCAACTCCATCTGCGCCCCCTGCCGCGCGGTGGTGCTCACGGGCAAGCACAGCCACGTCAACGGCGTGATCCGCAACGGCATCCGCTTCGACGGCTCCCAGCAGACCTTCCCCAAGCTCCTGCGGAAGGCCGGCTACCAGACCGCCATGATCGGCAAGTGGCACCTCCGCTCCGAGCCCACCGGCTTCGACCACTTCGAAGTCCTCTACGGACAAGGCCCGTACTACAACCCGCCCATGAACCGAAACGGCGCCCGCGTCAAGCACACCGGCTACACCACCGACATCGTGACCGACCTGGCCCTCCAGTGGCTCAAGAGCGGACGCGACGACTCGAAGCCCTTCCTCCTCATGTGCCAGCACAAGGCCCCCCACCGCAACTGGCAGCCAGGGCCCAAGCACCTCACCCTCTACGACGACGTCACCATCCCAGAGCCCCCCACCCTGTGGGACGACTACTCCGACCGCGGCCCCGCGGCCAGGCAGCAGAAGATGACCATCGAACACCACCTCAACGCCCGAGACCTCAAGCTCAAGGCCCCCGGCAACCTCACCCCCGAGCAACGAAAGGCCTGGGACGCCGCCTACGAGCCCAAGAACCAGGCCTTCCGAAAGGCCAACCTCCAGGGCAAAGACCTCGTCCGCTGGAAATACCAGCGCTACATCAAGGACTACCTGCGCTGCATCGCCTCCGTGGACGAGAACGTGGGCCGCCTCCTCGACTACCTGGACGAAAGCGGCCTGGCCGAGGACACCGTGGTCGTCTACACCTCCGACCAGGGCTTCTACCTCGGCGACCACGGCTGGTTCGACAAGCG
>JBKHIY010000020.1:0-52487 GCA_046538415.1 Candidatus Brocadiia bacterium
TCGCACCGGGCAGTCTCGAGGGGCCCGGCAGCCCCCCGCGAAGCCACCAGGCCAACCCCGGAGCCGCCGATGCTCCACCCGCGCGGGACCACCAACATGCCCGCCGAAGGCACAGGGGCCCTCGGCCACCAGGAGGGGCGAGTCGCTCCGGCGTTTCAAGACCGGGGAAAGATCGTTGACACTGGCACAAGGACGGGTTAGAATCCGCGAGCCCGACGGGGAAGGGGAGATGGGCGTCGGGCCTAACGTTTCTATGTGGACACTCGGGCTCCTTGGCATCCGTAGCTCTGGCTCAGCGGAGGATGCGACATGGGTCGGACCTTGCGGCGCTGCGTCTGGATCGTGGCAATAGGGCTGGTGGGGCTGGCGGTGGCGGCGCAAGCCCTGTCCGTCGACGAGCTGATCGCGCTCAAGCAGATGGGCTACTCGGAGGAGGACCTCCGCGGCGAGATCCGGCGCACGGGCACGAAGATCGACCTGGCGCCGGCCGACGTGGAGAAGCTGAAGGCCGCGGGCATCAGCGACCAGACGATCGCCCTCCTGAGGGCCGCCCGGCGGCCCCAGCTACCAGCCCGAGAGCTTACCCTCGAGGCCATCGCCAAGATGGCCGCCGACGGCAAGTCCGTCGAGGATATCCTCGCCGCCATCCATGCCTCCGACCAGCGCTTTGGCCTCACCGCCGCGCAGGCCCTGGAGCTGAGCCGTAAGCGGGTGCCCCTGGCGGTGATCCTGGCCTTGAGGGGCCAGCCGCTGACGGTGGGCAATGTGGAGCAGCTCGCCCCGGGGCGCCTCTCCCCGGCGGCCTGGAAGAGGCTGGTGGCCATCCTGGGCGTGGAGAACGTCGATCTGCCCGGGGCCAAGGGCCTCCAGCTCATGCAACTGGGGGTCCCGCCCGAGGTGGTGGCCGCCTTCACCCGTGGCCCGGCTCCTCCACCGCCTCCGCCCCCTCCCGCCGACGGCCTCTTCTCCGTGGTCACCCAACCAGCGGAGCCCGGGCTGTACCGACATGCGGGCAAGCTCTTCGAGGTCCGCTTCCCGCCCTCGTGGCGGCTCCTTCGGGTCCTCCAGGAGGGCTTCCTCTCCTACGTCCTCACGCCCGAGCCCCGGGAGACCAATCCGGACCGGATGAAGGTCAAGGTGGAGCTGGGCCTGATCCCCCTCGAGGATGTCGCCACCGTGCTGGCGGGCAAGGACCCGGTGAGCATCATGAAACACACCCTGCCCCTGTTGCGCCGCCAGGAGCCGGGCCTGGAGCCCGCAGGGGAGATCGCGCAGAGCAAGCTGGGGACCCTGGACGCAGCCACCCTGCTCTTCCACGGCACGCTGAAGGACCAGGCCGGCCACTTCACCTGCCGGGGCTGGATTGCCGAGAAGGACCGCGTGGTGTTCATGCTGGCGGCGACGGCGCCCCGGGAGGCCTACCCGCAGCTGGAGGCCACGTTCCAGAAAATCGCCCTGGACTCCCGGTTTGGCTGGCCTCGCCCCAAGCGCCTGGAGCGTTCCCTGGAGGCACGCCACGTCACGGGGAAATACAAGGAGTCGGTCGTCCACGGGGCCGCTGGGCGTCACGGGCACCGGCTTCGTCATCAGCAAGGACGGCTACGTCCTGACCAACCATCACGTGATCTGGAACGACCGTGCGGCGACTCCGGAGCCGTTCGAGAACTTCGCGGTGGAGTGGGACGAGAGCCTGCGTAAGCCGAAGGTGGAGGCCAAGCTGGTCTCCGCCCGCCGCTCGTTCGCCCACATGCGCGGGCTGGACATCGCGTTGCTGAAGTTGCCGCCGGGCGACTACGAGCCGATACCCCTCACCCCCCTGTTCGACGTCGAGGTGGGCGACCGGGTGGTCACCCTGGGCTTTCCCCTGAGGGGGGCGTTTCCCGGCATCTCCCTCACCGTCTCCACCGGCGAGGTGTCCCGCTTCAACCGCGGGGCGGACGGGGAGGTGATGTCCATCTTCACCACCGCGACGATCACGCATGGGAACAGCGGCGGCCCATGCGTCAGCCTGGTGACCGGCGGGGTGATCGGGCTGAACACCTTCGACCCGCGCGTGGCCTCCGAGCACGCGGACGACTACTACGGCCTGGTGCCCATCGACAAGTGCCTGCGGGCCTTCCCCCTGGTCGCCCGCCTGGGCGTCAGCTACGACGCGCAGGAGCTGGACTTCGCGGATTGCTACGGCCTGGCCTCCTTGTTCACCAGGCAAGGAAGCCACGCCGCGGCCGGCCGTCTGGCCCGGCGGGCCGTCGAGCTCCAGCCCGACCTCGCCGATGCCCACTGCCTGCGGGGAACCTGCGGGGTGATGTGGGCCATCGAACGGCTGCCGCGAATGGAGAGCGAGGACCGACGCAGGCTCGTGGCCGCGATACAGCAGGACTTCCAGAGGGCCCTGGCCATCGACCCCGGGCACAAGGAGAGCCTGCTGGGAATGGCCGGGCTCTACCTCCACGTGGGCCAGCTCGACCAGGCCGCCGCAGCCGCCCGCCAGGCCATCCAGGCGAAGCCGGACTTCTGGGACACCCACTACCTGGCGGGCCAGATTGCCCTCGTCCAAGGCAAGCACGACGAAGCCCTGGCCCACGCCCAAAAGTCGAAGGACGTGGCCAGCGGCTTCTTCCCCCAGCCGGCCATCCTGGCAGGCACCATCTGCTATGCGAAAGGGGGCTACGAGGCGGGCAAGCGCCACTTCGAGCAGGCCGCGGCCATCCATCCGCTCAGCCTCGAGGCCCGTCTCGGCGTGGGCCGCTACTTCGAGCTGAAGAAGGACATCGAGGCCGCGGTCCGGACCTACCGGGCCATGCTCTCCGAATTCGCCCACCACCCCGCCATCTACGCCCGCATCGGCTCCTGTTACTTCGAGGCCCAGCGCTACGACGAGGCCCTGGAGCCCCTGTGGCGCTCCCGCAAGCGCAGCGAGGAGCTTTGGGAGCCGCCCATTGCTGATGTCCTGCTCGGCCTCGCCCAGATCCACGAGAAGAAGGACCGGGCGGACAGGGCCATCAACGCCTACGCCCAGTTCGTCCACTACCACGAGCACCACGAGCTGGCCCCCAACGTGCACGTCGGGCTGGCCAGTTGCTGGGCTCAGAACAACCGGCACGGCCTGGCCTGCGCCCACCTGCGCCAGGCCCGAGCCCTGAACCCCGACCACCCCGAGATCAAGAAGCTGGACGCCAACGTCTTCCAGTTGGGCCTCGCCATCGAAGAGATCAAGCTGATGGTCGGGCTGGAGTATCCTCTCCCGCTCGCCGTCAGGCTGGTTCGGGATACAGGGCGTACTATCGAGATCACCGAGGAGACCGCGCCGCGCGTCATCGCGGAACTGCGGGACAAGCACCGCCTGCCCCCGCCCCTCATCGCGGCCATTCTCCAGGCCCCCTACCGCGGTCGCCGGCCGCGAGGCATCGTGGGCGTGTGGGTGGCCACCATCCAGAACCCCCAGATGGGCATGGCCATGGAGAACATCGTGGTCCTCCAGCCCGACGGCCGCTTCGTCAGCATCATGCTCGCGGCGGGAGTCGAGCAGCAGCGCATCGAGGGCCAATACGAATTCGACGGCAAGACCCTCAAGGGACGGTCCACCATGGGCCAGGAATTCGAATACCCCTGCGCTCTTCAGCAGGAGGGCGGGGACGACGTCCTGATCATGACCCTCCCCGGCATCGGCCCCACGCGCTTCGTCCGCCAGAACCGCGACGCAGGGGGTCCGTGAGGAGACCCGGCCAGGGCGCCCCCAGGAGAGTCGCAAGCCCCGCTCGTGCCCCAGCGCGGAGGAACGCCATGGACAAGGTGCTCGCTCGATGGACGCGCCGCGGTCTCACGGCGGTGTGCGCGCTCCTCGCCCTGTCTTCGGGCATCGCCGGTGCCGCGGATGGGGACGCGCGGAGCCGCGTGATGGCGCTCTTCCCCGACGCCGGCGCGATGGGACCGCCCGCGTGGGTCAAGCCCGGCGTACGTCTCACCTACTACGCGGCCACCGCCTCCGTGCCCCACGGGCGCTACGTCTACAGGCGCAGCGAAGATGGGAGAGGCCAGTGGCAGGACGCGCAGGGCCGGCGCTATATCAGGGAGGAGGCCATCGGGGCGTCGGGCCACGGATACAACCAGCTCAACGTCGTGGCCCTCAGCGAGAAGGCCGTGGCCATCGAGGCCCGCATGTACACCTTCCTCAACTACGACGGGCCTCCCAAGATCCTGAGCCTCAACGCCATCATAGGGCTGCCCGCGGTGGGCGGCGACTTCTGGGTCCACCCCCGCCTGCTCGCCCGCCTCGGCGAGCGCGACACGCCCGAGATCACCGTCCTGCGGATGCCCTTCAAGCGGAAGGGCAAGACCTACCAGGCCCTGGCCATCCGCGGCATCGGCAAGGGAAAAGACGTCGAGTTCGTCTACGACCTGGCCACGGGCATCCTGCTCCACTCCCATTTCGCCACCGACCCGGCTGCGGGCACGCGCACGGTGCTGAGCCACTGCTACCTGGAGGCCGTGCGGCCCGTCCAGGTGCCCTGGGCCGACGCCCCGGCGCCGGCCTGGACCCGTCAGGTCGGCGTCCTGCGCTACAAGGGCACCTACGTGGGCGCGGGCTCGGGCGTGATGCCCGTCTCCATCCCCGCCTCCCTGGAGCTGCGGGTCCTGCGCCGGGGGAAGGGCTGGCTCCAGTATCGCCAGAGGGCGCAGTTCGGCGTGCCCCCCAGGGCCTCGCGGGCGGAGTTCCGCCGCGCCGCCGGCAACGCCCAGTGGGGAGGGCCGTGGCTGCCCCCGCAGGGCCTCGGCGGGCTGCGAGAAGGCCAGGTGCTCGACCGCGACCCCCTGACCAAGGTCACCGTGTCCGTCACCGGCCTGGGCGCCGGGCCGAGCGGCGACCGCGTGGTGCGGATCGCCGAGGTCGGCCCCGTGCACCGCATCGAGTACACCTACCACGCGACTAGCGGGCGACTGCTCGGCTACGTGGAGAAGGACAGCGCGATGGGCCAGACCATCTCCTTCCACCTCACCGGGACGCAGTGAGCGAGCCCGTGGCGGGGCCCCTTCACTCCCCGGGCCGCTCCAGCTTCACGTCGTCGAGGTAGAAGACGGTCTTCTCGGTGGCCAGGCTCACAAAGCCGAGCCAGCGCAGCCGCCGGAAGTCGGCCTTCCCGTAGGCCAGGCCCTCGAATTGCCGGGCCTCCTCCTGTGGCAGAGCGACGGTCAGGGTCCACGTGCCGTCGCTGGCCGACCCCAGCTCCGTGTCGATCTGGAAGCCCACCCACTGGCCGTGGGGGAGGGTGGCCAGGGTCTCGCCGCCGACCACCAGCTTCCCCTCGGCATCCACCCGCAGCGAGGGGCCGGTCTTGTAGGGGCTGGAGGCGTCGCGCCACTCGTGCCAGGCCACGGCGCCGGGCTCGAGGCGGAGGGCGAAGCTCAGCCGTATGGCTCCCGACCGGATGTTCGGGCGGTACACCATGTGGGGCTGCCAGTTGTGCTCGAGGCCCGGGGCGTCGGTGAACTTCAGGCTGTGCTTCCCGCTCGCCGCGGTCTCGTTGCTGACGCGGATGGACGCGCCCTTCTCCTCGCCCATCACGCGGGCCAGGTCGGGCAGTGCGCCCACGCTCGTATCCTCGAAGCCGTCGGCGAACGTCTGGGGGGCCGGCGGCTCGGGCGGGGGCACGGGGCGGTCAGAATACTGCTGGGGGAGGGCGGTCCACGCGTCGTCGCCGTAGAGCCCGGCGGCGGAGGTGTCGAGGGGCTCGAAGCCCAGGGCCAGCGCCGGGGAATCGGGCCGGAGGCGGAAATCGAAGTGCTCCGCGTCCACGAACTGCGGCTTGGCCACCAGGGAATGCTCGTCCTGGCCCGTGGCCTGCCACTCCTGGAAGGTCCGGCCGGCGAAGTCCGGCTCCTCGCCGCCCACCACCCAGTAGAGATTGTGGTCGAGGGCGTAGTTCCCGTTGGTCCAGCGGCCCCCGAGCACCTGGTCGTTCGAGCACAGGCAGATGTTGCGCTCGAAGGTGAAGGACAGGTGGTCTTCCTCGCGGCTGCGCTGGACCTGGTGCTGGCGGGAAAAGGCCAGGATGTTGTTGCGGACCACGTTTTCCCTGCCGTAGTGCTGGTGGAAGCCGCCGGTCTTGGTGTTGTAGACCAGGTTGTTCGCCATCACGATCTGGGAGCTGCCCTCGTCGGTGTAGAGGCCCCAGCCCCCGTAGGAGTAGGAGTGGATGTCGTGGAAGACGTTGCCCCGGACGGCGGTGCCGGGGCTTCGGCCGAGGGTGTAGATGCCGCCCATGTCGGAGAGCACGCCGAGGCCGATGTGGTGGATGTGGCAGTTCTGGAGGAGGTTGTGATGGGCGCTGGAGGGCTGGTAGCCCCAGCTCCAGCCGATGCTCACCCCGGTGTAGTAGAAATTGCTGATCTCGCAGTGGGAGATGCGGTTGTGGGAGGCCCTGCCGATCCACACGCCCACGCCGGCGGGGAACACGTGGCCCCCGTCGTGGACGAAGCAGTTTTCCACGCGGTTGTGGTCGGCGGCCTGGTGTTCGTCGCGCGGGCTGGCGGTCTCGCCGATGCGCACGCCGCCGGCGCCCAGGTCGTGGACGTGGCACCGCTCGGCCTCACAGTGCTGGCTGCCCTGGGCGAACCACAGGCCGTAGCCGCCTACGTGGGCGATCTCGCAGCCCACCAGGCGGATGCCGCGCCCGCCGCGGACGTGGACCGCCGCGGTATCGAGAAACGCCGCGGCCTGGCCGTCGGCCGCGCGGTCGCGGGGCAGCTGCCAGTCGGCGTGCTGGAAGGAGAGGCCATCGAACGTGATGGCCTCGGCGGGCAGGCCCGCCGCCGGCTCGCCGGCCACCCGCACCAGCTCCTCGAGCACGGGGGCCACCGCCCGGGCCTGGGACATATCCTCGCCCTCGCGCGGCCAATAGGAGAGGACGCCGGTGCGGCGGTCCAGGTACCACTCGCCGGGGCTGTCGAGCGCCTGGGGCACGTTTTCCACGACGTAGCGCTGCTTGCGCTCCCACCAGCCGATGGGCCATCCGCTGCGGTTGGTGAAGCGCACCTCGTGCTTCTCCGTGTCCAGGGCGTCGATCCAGTGGAGCGAGGCGGTCCAGGAGTGGTAGACGAACAGGTTGGCGTCCTCCAGGCGGTCCCACTGCTCCAGGTCGCCGGGCTTGTAGCGGAAGCCCATGCAGGCCTCCTTCCGGCCCCGGAACTTGTGGGGGTTCTCGAAGCCTGGCAGCGGCCCGTCGGTGCGGAGATGGCCCTCGTTGGGCGTTCGGGCGCGGATGGCGCGGCGGCCGTTCACCCACAGCTGGTGGAAGTACCATTCGCCGGCCTTCACCTCCGGGACCTCGACGGTCCACACCTCGCCCTCGGCCCGCTTCCAGCCCCCGATGCGGCGGCCGCCGCTGAACACCGGCCTCTCCCCCGGATAGGCGGCATAGACGACGGGATGCGCGGCCTGGGCCCCTTCCTCGTCCTCGGGCGTGCCCGAGTCCTCGGGACCGAATACCAGCGGCTCGGAGAGGCGGTAGACGCCGCCGCGAACCAGCACGCGGAAGGGCCGGGGAGCCTGGGCCGCCCCTCGCGCCGCCCGGACCGCGTCGCGCGCCCGGGCCAGCGTGGCGAACGGGCCGTCCGTCCCGTCGGCGTTGGGCTCAGCCAGCGTGCCCGACCAGGCGTCGTCGCCCTTCGTGGAGACATAGAAGTCCGCCTGCGCACGGGGCTTGAGCGCGCCGGCGCACCCGCCCACGGCGGCCAGCAGCAGGGGCACGGCGAGCAGGACGACTAGAGGCAACACGCGCAGCATGACAGGGTCTCCTGGGTGAGGGACCGCGGGGTTGCGGGCCGCCGATACTACGCCATGCCCAGAGAGGAGTCAACAGCGACCCGCGGCGTCTGCCGAGTTTCGGGGAGGCCGCGGCGAGTGGCCCGCGACACTACGCCGCTCTACGAGCCTCCTGGGGGCCTTCTCGGCCAAATCCGCGCCCCAGGTCTCCTGGGTCGCGCCCGGCCCGCGCCGCGGCTTAGGAGACATCCTCGCGTGTCGGATTTGTCGGACTCGTAAGGCTCGAGGTGCCAGCACCTTGCGACGGGCCTCCCGGGGCCGTCGAGCCCCCGGATCGACGTAAGTGAAGGCGCGGCGGCCCGGCCCGCCGCCGGTGGCGCCGCGCCCGGGGCCGCCGGCGCTGGCTTGACAGGCGGCGCGGGCGGCGCTAGGATGTCCGCCCCAAGGGAGCGCTGGGGGCGAAGGCACCTCGCAGGAGCCGACGATGGACGTGTGCTGTCTGGGCATCCTGGTGGCCGACACGTTCGGCTCGCCCATCGACGACGTGCCCGCCAAGGGGCGGCTCAAGCTCTTCGACCACATGGAGTTGCACATCGGCGGCTGCGCCGCCAACACCGCCATCGCCATGGCCAAGCTGGGCCTGCGCACCTGCGCCGTGGGCAAGGTGGGCGACGACGTCTTCGGCCGCTTCGTGGTCCAGACCCTTCGCGACGCCGGCATCGACCCCGCTGGCGTGGTCGTCGAGGCCGAGGCCTCGACGGCATTCACCTTCGTGATCGTCGGCTCCGACGGCCAGCGCCGCTTCCTCCATACCATGGGCGCCAACGCCACCTTGTGCGAGGACGACGTGGACATGGACCTCGTGTGCCGGGCGAAGGTGCTGCACGTGGCGGGCACCATGGTGATGCCCACCTTCGACGGGGAGCAGACGGCCCACGTGCTCGAGCAGGCTCAGGCCGCGGGCGTGACCACGTGCATGGACCTGGTGTTCAACGACCGCATCGAGGACTATATGCCCGTGGTCGGGCCGTGCCTGCCGCACCTGGACATGTTCCTGCCTTCGATCGAGGAGGCGGAGCGGGTGGCGGGGACCTCCGACCCCCCGTCGATCGCCCGCCGGCTGCGCCGCGAAGGGCTCGGCACCGTGGTCATAAAGCTCGCCGAGGAAGGCGCGTACGTCTCGGGGGATGGCGAGGAGGAGGTGGTGCCCGCCTACCAGGTCGATGCGGTCGACACCTCGGGGGCCGGCGACTGCTGGGTGGCCGGCTTCCTGGCCGGCCGTCTGCGGGGCTGGTCCCTGGTGCGGAGCGCCCGGTTCGGCCACGCCGTCGCCGCCCACTGTATCCAGGCCTTCGGGTGCACGGCCGGGGTGCGGGACTTCGCGGCGACCGAGAGCTTCCAACGCGAGCACGGCGGCGGGTGAGTTGGGCGTTTTACGGCTTGCAATAGCTGGCCGGATAAGTATAATGATGTCTTACCGTTTGGGACGCTGCGACGCCGGCGGGAGCGGGACGTGAGCCGGCGTGGCCCCTGGCCCGGCGTCCCGGTCAACCTGAGTCTCCCGATGCGACGGAAGGGGTGTTGACTTTCCTATGATCAAGGTGAAGGCTGGCGGCAGGGAGCCGCTCGAGAAGATCCTGAAGCGCTTCAAGAAGAAGTGCGAGAAAGAGGGTCTGATCAAGGACATCAAGCGGTCTTCCTACTACGAGAAGCCGAGCGAACGCCGACGCCGGAAGCTTCGCAAGATGATCAAGCGGGCTCAGAAGGCGGAGGCGGCCCGAGCCTACAAGAAGTAGGCGGCGCCGCGCCCGTCTGCGGGCCATCGCTCGAGTGTCCCCCGGGTGCCGCGAGCCGAGCCGCGGTGCGGCTGTGTGCCGCGGCCGGCCGGCGGGCCTTTCCTAGTCCCAGATTCCCGGCAGCGCCTGGCCCCGCGGCCCCATCGCCTGCCCAGTAACGCAGCCGAATCGCTCGTGACCCAAGCCCACACTCCTGGCTTCATTTCCGTGGCACCGGCGACGGGTCGCAAGGGGCCTAGCCCCCTGGCGGCCGCCCGCCGGTGTGTTTCGTTTGGGGCCGCCGCGGCGGCCCGCCCTGGCCCACCTCCTGGCGAAGGAGACCGCCCGTGCTGAACCGTGTCCTGGGCACCGCCGTGTTCGCGCTGGCCCCGGTGGCAGGCTTCGCGGCGGAAGCCGAAGGGGACGTGCCGCGCGCCGAGCCGGGCGGCTTGTGGGTCTTCTGGGGCATCGGGCTGGTGGGGGCCGTGGTGGCGCTGGTCTTCGCCCTCCGCTTCTACCGGTGGATGATGCGCGCCTCGGAGGGGGAGGAGAAGATGCGGGAGATCGCCCGCAACGTGCGCGAGGGGGCCAATGCCTACCTGCGGCGGCAGTACCGCGTGGTGGCCCTCTTCTTCGTATTCATCTTCCTCGTCCTGGCGGGCCTGGCCTTCGGGCTGCGGGTCCAGGCCCTGTGGGTGCCGTTCGCGTTCCTCACGGGGGGCTTCTTCAGCGGCCTGTGCGGCTACTTGGGAATGAAGACGGCCACCTACGCCAGCGGGCGGACCACCAACGCGGCGAAGGAGAGCCTGAACAGCGGGCTCCAGGTGGCGTTTCGCAGCGGCGCGGTGATGGGCCTGGTGGTGGTGGGCTTCGGCCTGCTGGACATCACGCTGTGGTTCCTGGTGCTCTACAAGCTGGTGCCCGTGCTCCACGAGTGGTTTCCCCAGGTGGCGCTCTTCCGGCCCCTGACCCTGGTGGAGATCACGGTGACCATGCTGTGCTTCGGCGTGGGGGCCAGCACGCAGGCCTTGTTCGCCCGCGTGGGCGGAGGCATCTTTACCAAGGCCGCCGACGTGGGGGCCGACCTGGTGGGCAAGGTGGAGGCGGGCATCCCCGAGGACGACCCCCGCAACCCGGCGACCATCGCCGACAACGTGGGCGACAACGTGGGCGACGTGGCGGGCATGGGGGCCGACCTCTACGAATCCTACTGCGGCTCCATCCTCGCCAGCGCCGCCCTCGGAGTGGCCGCCGCGGCACGCCAGGCTCCCGGCGACGTGGGCCTCCAGGTGCGCTTCGTCTTCTGTCCCATGGCCATCGCCGGCATCGGCATCCTCCTGTCTATCCTGGGCATCTACCTGGTGCGCAGCGGCGAGAAGGCCACCCAGAAGGTCCTCCTGCGAGCCCTGGCGCGGGGGGTCAACGCCAGTGCGGTGCTCATCGCCCTCTTCTCCGGCCTGGTGATCTACCTGCTCCTGCCGCCCGAGAACATGGGGGTGTGGGGCTCCATCGTGGCGGGGCTGGTGGCCGGCTGGCTGATCGGGAAATGGACCGAGTATTCGACCTCCGCGGAGTTCAAGCCCACGAGGGGCATCGCCGAGCAAAGCAAGACCGGGCCGGCCACGGTGATCATCGCCGGGATGTCGCAGGGCATGCTCTCCACCTGGGCTCCGGTGAGCATCGTGGTGCTGGCCATCCTCATCAGTTTCGGGGTGGCCGGGGGCTTCGCCAGCGCCCCGCTGGGCCTCTACGGCATCGGGGTGGCCGCGGTGGGCATGCTGGCCACCCTGGGCATCACCCTGGCCACCGACGCCTACGGCCCCATCGCCGACAACGCCGGGGGCAACGCCGAGATGAGCGGCCAGGAGCCCTACGTGCGGGAGCGCACCGACGCCCTCGACGCCCTGGGCAACACCACCGCGGCCACGGGCAAGGGCTTCGCCATCGGCTCCGCGGCCCTCACCGCCCTGGCCCTGCTCGCCTCCTACGTGGAGGAGGTGCGCAACGGCATGCGCTTCATGGCCCGCGACGCGGCTCCCGCCGCCGTCGAGGTCCAGGACTACGGCTACGCCGGCGACCACGTCTACTACGAGAAAGTGGCGGGCAAGGAGGCCTACGAGGGAGTGCACGCCTACGTCGACGTCTCCCGCCACCTGGAGGTCGAGGATCCCGCCAGCGGGGCCATGGTGCCCCTCGCCCGGCTGGCGCAGGAGGCTCCCCCGGAGTCGCCCCAGGTGTCGAAGGCCATCCGGAGCCAGATCGCCGAGGGCGACCTCAAGAGCGCGAATGACCTCACCCTCGCTAACTTCATGGAGTTCTACAACATCACTCTGATGAGCCCCCGTGTGATCGGGGGCATGCTGGTGGGCTCCATGCTGGCCTTCGCCTTCTGCGCCCTGACCATGAAGGCCGTGGGCCGGGCCGCGGGCGCCATGGTGGAGGAGGTGCGCCGGCAGTTCAAGGAGATCCCCGGCCTGCTCGAGGGCACGGCCAAGGCGGACTACGCGAGCTGCGTGCATATCTCCACCCGCGGGGCCCAGCGCGAGATGATCCTCCCCTCGATGCTGGCCCTTGCCGTGCCCGTGGGGGTGGGCCTGGTGCTGGGGGTGGGCGGCGTCATGGGGCTCCTGGCCAGCGGGCTGGCCACGGGCTTCGTCCTGGCCGTGATGATGGCCAACGCCGGGGGCGCGTGGGACAATGCCAAGAAGTACATCGAGGGCGGTGCCTTGGGAGGCAAGGGCTCCGACAACCACAAGGCCACGGTGGTGGGCGATACCGTGGGCGACCCCTTCAAGGACACCTCCGGCCCCTCGCTGAACATCCTGATCAAGCTGATGGCCATGGTCAGCGTGGTCTTCGCCGGCCTCGTCGTCAAGTTCGCCCCCGTCATCGAGGCCTGGCTGGGCATGTAGGTCCGTCCCCGCGCCGGGGCCAAGGAGGAGGGTTGCTGAACTCCACCCAGACCGCCATCGCCTGCGCCCGCATCTGCGACGAGCTGAAGGCCCAGGACGTCCTGGTCCTCGACATCCGCAAGCTCACCCAGTTCGCCGACTACTTCGTCCTGTGCACCGGCGCCAGCGCCCGCCAGCTCCGCGCCATCTCCGAGCGCATCCAGCGCCACCTCAAGGACCACGGGGTGCGCAAGTTCGGCGTGGAGGGCGAGGCCGAGGGCGGTTGGATCCTGCTCGACTACGTGGACGCGGTGGTCCACATCTTCAGCCCCGGGGCCCGGGGCTTCTACCAGCTCGAAATGCTCTGGGGCGATGCCCCCGAGGTCGACTGGCAGGCTCCCCCCGAGGAGGCCGAGCAGGGAGCCTGAGCCCCGTTGCGCCCGGAAACCCGCCGGGGCGGGTCCCGGCCCTTGCGGAACAGGGGCCGGGAGGCATGAAAGAACGCCGTACGGGGCTGTCCGCAGTGCCCTCTTGGGGATCTGCGCCGTGCTCGAGGACGAGCTCCTGAAGGGCTTCCGAGCGGCCCTGGCCGATGCCGTGGGCGAGGCCGACGTGGGCGGGCTCGACGTCCAGTTCGCCCCCACCCCCAGCTTCGAGGTGGGCGAGCTGGGGTTCGGCTGCTTCCCCCTGGCCAAGGTCCTCCGCCGCTCGCCGAACGATATCGCGGCGCGGCTGGCCGAGCGGATCGAGCTGCCCCCGCCATTGCGCGGAGCCCGGGCCGTGGGGCCCTACTTAAACCTGTTCGTCGACCGCTCAGCGTTCCTCCGCCGCCTGTGCTCGGAGATCGCCGAGGCGGGCCAGGCCTACGGCTCGACCCGGGAGGGGCAGGGGCTGCGGGTCGCCCTCGAATTCTCCTCGCCCAACACCAATAAGCCCCAGCACCTGGGCCACATACGCAACAACCTGGTGGGGATGTGCCTCGCCCGGCTCCTGGAGGCCGCGGGCCACGACGTGGTCAAGGTGAACCTGGTGAACGACCGCGGCGTGCACATCTGCAAGTCCATGCTCGCCTACCAGCGCTGGGGGCAGGGCGAGACCCCTCAGAGCGCGGGCAGGAAGGGCGACCACCTGGTGGGCGACTACTACGTGCGGTTCGCCCAGGCGGCCGACCGCGACCCCTCCCTCAACGCCCAGGCACAGCGGCTCCTCCAGCGCTGGGAGGACGGCGAGCCCCAGACCGTCGAGCTGTGGAAGACCATGAACCGATGGGTCTACGAGGGATTCCAGGAGACCTATCGCCGCCTGGGCGTGAGCTTCGACCACGTCTACTACGAGAGCGAGACCTACCGCCACGGCCGCGAAATCGTCCTCCGCGCCCTCGATGCCGGCCTGTGCCGCCGCCTGCCCGACGGCGCCGTGGAGGTGGACCTCAGCGACGAGGGGCTGGACAGGAAGATCCTGCTGCGCCGCGACGGCACCAGCGTCTACATGACCCAGGACCTGGGCACCGCGGTGCGGCGGGTCGAGGAGCTGGCCCCCGACGCCCTCTACTACGTCGTGGGCTCCGAGCAGATCTACCACTTCCGCGTGCTCTTCGCCCTCCTTCGCCGCCTCGGCTACGCCTGGGCCGACCGCTGTCGCCACATCTCCTACGGAATGGTCTACCTGCCCGAGGGCAAGATGAAGTCGCGCGAGGGCAAGGTGGTCGACGCCGACGACCTGCTCGACGAAGTGGAGAGGCTGAGCGCCCAGGCGGTGGCCGAGAAGCACCCCGACATCAGCGGCCCCGAGCTGGAGCGGCGCCAGCGACAGATCGCCCTCGGAGCCATCGCCTTCTACCTGCTGAACGTGAACCTGGAGAAGGACATCAGCTTCGACCCCGCCGCCTCCGTGTCCTTCGAGGGCGATACCGGACCCTACATCCAGTACGCCCACACCCGCATCTGCGGCATCCTGCGCAAGGCCAGCCAGCGAGAGACCGGCCCCCCGGAGTTCGCCCAGCTGGGCAACGACGACGAGATGGCCCTGGGCCTCGGCCTCCTGCGTTTCCCCGCCGCCGTGCGCGATGCGGCCCGGACCACCAACCCGGCGCGGCTGGCCGGCCACGTGCTCGAGCTGGCCAGGACCTTCGCCCAGTTCTACCACCAGAATCCCGTGCTCCAGGCGGGGACGCCGGGACTGGTGGCGGCCCGGCTCGAGCTGTGCCGCGCCGTGCGCGCCGTGCTCCAGCGGGGCCTCAACCTGCTGGGCATCGAGGCCCCCGAGAGGATGTAGCCGGGGGGCGGGGGACGCGCGCCGCCCCGACGCAGTGCCCGTCGTCCTCTCCGCATCGGAGGATGCCGCCGCCGTGGACCCTGGCGAGAAGACGCCCGTGCCCGACATTCCCCAGCGCATCCCCGGCGTGCCTCGCTGGCACGTCCACCGCCGGCTCTACGACTGGGTGATCCACTGGGCGGAGACCCGCTACGGCACGCCTGCGCTGGCCGCCCTGGCGTTCGCCGAATCCTCCTTCTTTCCCATCCCGCCGGACCCCCTGCTGATGGCCCTGGCGCTGGGCAAGCCGCGGCGCGCCTTCACCTTCAGCCTGGTGTGCTCGGCGGCGTCGGTGGTGGGCGGGCTGCTTGGCTACCTCATCGGCTTCGCCCTCTGGGCGCCCGTGGGGGCGCCCATCCTCCGCCATCTCCGCCAGCTCACGCCCGACCACCAGGCCGTCGTGGTCCAGAGCGTCGGCGATAGCGAGGTCACGGTCCGGACCGACGAGGGCGAGGTGGAGACCGTGCATCGCCTACGCTTGCACTGCGAGCCCGCGACGGCTCGACAGACGGTGGGCGCCCGCGACTACGAGCAGGCCCAGACCGAGCCGCCGCTCCGTCCAGGCCAGAAGGCCTACCTGATGACCGACAACTACCACGTGGCCAGGGCGTGGTACGAGGAGTACGGGGTGTGGATTGTGTTCCTCGCCGCGTTCACGCCCATCCCCTACAAGGTGTTCACCATCCTCAGCGGGCTGGCGTCGCTGAACCTGCTGGCGTTCGCGGCGGCCTCGGTAGTGGGGCGCTCGGCCCGCTTCTTCCTGGTGGGGGGGCTGATCTACGCCTTCGGGCGGCCCATTCGGCGGTTTATCGAGCGGTACTTCAACCTTCTGACCCTCGTCTTCGTGGCCTTGCTGGTGGGCGGCTTCTTCGTCATCAAGCTCCTCCACTGAGCGCTCGTGTCGGAGCGTGCGGGGGGCCGGGCGCTTCCTAGGTGGCGCCGGCCTGGCGGAGGGCGTCGAGCGCACGGCTCCAATGGTCGCGAGCCGCGTGCGCCCAGTGCTCGGCCTTGGGGCCTTCGGCGCGCGCGGAACGGCGGGCGCGGCTGGCGGCGGCGCGAAGGTGGTACCAGGCGTCCCACAGCGGCCGCGTGGCCTCGTAGACGGCTCGGCAGAGGGCTGGATCCTCTGCGGTCACGGCGAAGTAGCGGTCACGGAGGACCCGGATGCGGGCCGGATCGTCGCGGCAGATCGAGTACTCGCTCACGATCAGGTCGTACTGCGGAAACCAGTGCGTGCACCGGGCGAAATCCACCAGGCGGACCTGCCCCGCCGCGTCCAGCAGCACGTTCGTCTTGTCCACATCCTCGTGGATGAGGGGGTAAGCCTCGCGACCGAGGGCGTGAACGCGGTCGGCGAACCAGGCGGCCAGGCGTCGCCGACGACGGTGCCTCAGGCCGGCCACCACGAGGCGGATGCGGCCGAGCCACAGGGCCACCCTGCGCCGGGCGTGGACGCGCGGGCGCCATCGCTGGCCCTCCCAGGGTCGGCCCGCTTCCGGGCTGCGGACCCCGTGCAGAGCGGCCAGGACGTCGGCCACGGGCTCGAGCAGGCGATCCTGCGTCCCCGGCGGCAGCTCGGCGAAGATGCGCCCGTCGATAAACTCCTCGGCCAGTACTCCGAAGCCGTAGGCGCGGCGCGTCGCCGACGTGTCGTCCACGAAGAGCAGGCGCGGAGCCGGGACACCGCAGGCCGTGAGTCGCTCGTGGAGTTCGCGGTAGCCCTTCAGCCGCCGCCGCTTGCTCGAGGTGACGTAGGCGCGGACCACGACGGGCCCGTAGCCGGGGAGAGTGGCGTGGCGGACGCAGGCGGAACGTCCGCGGGCGAAGGAGCCGATGCGGACGCCCGCGGAAGGCGGGGGCTCGAGCCCCAGACGCTGCGGCAGCTCGCGCGCCACGTAGCGCCCCAGGCGCTCATCCACCGACCGCGCGTCCTGGCGCCCTGCGAGAAAGCTCATCCTTGCCTCCAGGGATGGGAAGGCGGCGCGCCCTAGAGCCCGAGGGGCGAGAAACGGGCGCCTCTGTGGGGCCGGCGGGCACCCCCGTCACACCCTCCTCCGCCAGGGCCGCGCATGGGCTTCGCCATGCGGGGAGACCGGAGCGGCTTCGGTGTCATCGCCGTGCTCCCTTCACGGCTGCGACGTAAGCGGAGAGTTTGTCGAGGTTTCGAATGAAGGTGCGGCACTCGATCATGCCGTCCTCGACCCATCGGCCGCGCACGTCGAGTGCCGCGAGGACCTCGCGCACCCCAGGCGCGAGGCTCTTTGCCCTGTGGCGCAGCGCGTTGGGCGTGGGCTCGCGCTCCCGCCGGGCGAGAACCGCCTGGCGACCCAGCCGCAGCAGCCTGGCGTAGAGGGAGGCAGCCCCCTCCCCGCCGTAATCGCCCTGGAAGCTGTAGTGGGTGGGCAGGTCGTCGTCCTCGTAGGTGAGCTCGTACTCGCGGGTGAAGTAGAGCGGGCGATTGGTGCTCAGCTCGTAGAAGCGTGCCCAGCGGGAGGCCTCCCCGGGGAGCTTCGAGCGCTCCAGCCAGGCGAGGGCGGGGGGAATGGCCTCCAGGTACTTCGCTTCGCCGACCGCGAGGTAAAGGTCGATCAGGGTGCGGATGTTGCGCACGGTGACGGCGGAGCACACGCTCTTGGGCTCGAACCGCCTGGCCCACGCGGGCTCCACCTCGCGGGTATACTGCTGTGCCCAGCCGGCCTGGGGCGGGTCGAGCTGGCTGAGGAGGATGAAGTCGCCCCCGCGGCGGGCCGCCTCCAGGTAGCGCTCATCGTCGTAGCGCTCGTAGGCTTCGAGGCATACGTCGATGCAGTCGTTGATCACGCCGTCGTTGAACGTGTGGTAGTGCCAGTAGCGGGTGGGGCGGCGGTGGGTGGTGCGCGAGCCGTCGAGCTCGATCTTGACGTAGGTGGTGAACTTCTGCGTCGGAGGCGGCTGGCCGAAGACCTGGGGCCAGCCGCCCTTGGGGAGCTGGGCCGCCAGAAGGGCGTCCAGGCCAGTGCTCACGGCGTCGCGGACCTTGGCGTCGTCGGTGAGCTGGTCGACCGCCATCAGGCACCGCAGCGCGGCCTGGGTCGTGTTGTCGTCCAGGACCGAGTAGCGGCGGGCCTTCTTGGACTTCGGTTGCCCCAGGTGGCGGTAGGCCAGCCGGCGTTGGCCGCCCGGCCCGAAGTCGATATAGTACTGCCACCCGCCGGAGATGAGCTGCCCGAAGCACAGGGCGTGGGCCGCGGCCAGCGCGGCGTCGAGGAACTGCGGGTCGCCCGTAGCCTGGTAGGCTCGCACGTAGGCCAGAGCCACCGCCGGCGTGCCCGGGGGCTGGACCCACACCTGGGTGTCGGTGGCCTTGCCCTCCCCCCAGCGCAGCTCCAGGTCCTCCGAGTATCGCCACAGGTAGCCGCCGTGGGTCGCTACCTCTTCGGTGAAGAAGCGGGTGGCCTTCTTCATCGCGGCCAGGGCCCGCTCCTCGAGCGGCGGCTCGCCGCCCGAGGCCACCGCGGCCCCGAGCACCATCAGACCTACAGGCCCTATACGACCTATCCGCCCCATGTGCCTCGCTCTCCTTTCTGCTCACCGCCCGAGCTTGAGGATCCGCCGGGCGTTGCCCTCGGTGATCTTGCGGCGAGCCGGGCGGCGGATATCCACCTCGCCTATGTACTCGATGATCGGGCACTTCTGGCCCGGGGCCAGGTAGTCGGTGCCGAACAGCAGGCGGTCCTGCCACTGTTCGAGGAAGCGGGGCCCGAAGTCAGGGTCCCGCACCAGGGCGTTGTAAGCGGAGAAGGCGGAGAGGTCGCCGTAGATGTTCTCGTATTCCTCGAAGATCTGCTCGACCATTCCGCCGGGGGTCACGGGGCGCTTGGGGTAAGTGCCGCGGTCCTCGGCGCAGCAGTCGCCGCTGATCTCCGCCCACCAGTGGGGGCCGTGGGCGAGGAACACGGTGTCGGGGCACAGCTCCACGGCTCGGCGCAGGCCGGGGAGGCCCACGGCGTCGATGCCGCGAAGGTGGTCGAGGTGGAGGGTCACGGGGAGGCCCAGCCTGCCACAGGCGGTGTAGATGGCGACGAGGCGCGGGTCGTCGACGGGCAGGCCGGACAGCGATTCGCCGAAGCCCCGGGCACCCGCCTCCACGTGGTCGGCGAGGATGGCCTCGAAGTCCGTGTCCGGCGACGAGTTGCCGATGCGCGGGTCCACGTTGGCGAAGGGGATCAGCCGATCGGGGTAGCGGCGGCACGACTTGAGGACATAAGGCGTGGGCACGTAGTAATGGAGCTCCTCGGGATTCTCGATGGAGTGGACCACGGCGAGCTCGATGCCCTGGCGGTCCATCCAGCGCACCAGCTTCCCCGCGGTCAGATGCGGTCGCCCGCGCCAGATCCTGCCGATGTGGGTGTGGACATCGATCATCTGGGGCTCCTGAGCCTTCCTGCGACGGTGCGCGGCAGCGGGCCAGCATGCCGGGGCCTGGCGGGCGCGTCAAGCGCGGGCGAGGAAGTCAGATGGACTTGCGGGGCGGGGCGGTTTCCGCTATCCTATGCGGCCCAACTCGCGGCAATCCCCTGCACATGCCTGGCTAGGAGACGGCACGTGAGCGTGAAGCGGATAGGAATCATCACCGGCGGCGGCGACTGCGGGGGCCTGAACGCGGTGATCCGGGGGGCCGCCCGCATGGCCCACGCGCGCGGCGTCCAGGCCGTCGCCATCCCCAACGGATACGCCGGCCTCTACAACCTGGTGGACATGGACTCCGTGGTGGAGCTCGACCCCTCGCGGGTGGACAACGTGAGCCTGGTGCTGGCGGGCTCGGAGGCGGGCCACTCGCGGGTGAGCGTGAAGAAGATCCAGGACGAGGCGAAGTACGACCGGATCACCCAGGGCCTGGCGAAGTTCCAGATCGACGGTCTGGTGATCAGCGGGGGCGACGACACGGGGACGGTGATGGTGGACCTCACCGAGCACGGTATCCAGTGTGTGCACGCCCCCAAGACCATGGACCTCGACCTGATGCCCTACAGCGTGGGCGGGGACTCGACGATCGACCGCATCCGCGAGTTCGTGCGCGACCTGGCCACCACGGGGCGCAGCCACAACCGCATCATCGTGGTGGAGGTCTTCGGCCGCTACGCCGGGCACACGGCCTTCCGCGGCGGGGTGGCGGCGGGGGCCGACGCCATCCTCATCCCCGAGATTCCCGCCGACTTCGATATCCTGTGGGCGCACATCAAGGAAGTCTACTTCCGCCGCATCATCGACAGCGACATCAACGCCGGCACCTACACCATCGTGGTTTCCGAGGGGCTCAAGGACGCTTCCGGCCGCGAGCTGATCGACGAAAGCGTGCCCCCCGACGCCATGGGACACCGCAAGCTGGCCGGCGCCGGCAAGTACGTGTGCCAGGAGCTGGAGAAGCGGATGACCGCCGACCCCGACGTGGCCCGCTTCATGAAGGAGCAGGGGATGTACGTGCCCGGGGTCTACGAGCACCCCGAGATCCGAGCCGTGGTGCCCCAGCACCTGGTGCGCTGCGGCTTCACCTCGGCCTACGACGTGAAGTTCGGCCTCGAGGCCGGCGCCGGCGCCGTGCTTCTGCTCCTGAAGGGCATCACGGGAGTGACGGTGGCGGGGATGGAGCGCGGCGAAGTGAGCTACATGAAGACCGAGGAGGCCATCCAGCAGCGCTTCGTGGACCTGGCGGAGCTCGCGGTCTACGAGCAGCTCGGCTTCTGCTTCGGGCGCAAGCCCCTCGGCTTCGAAGCCACGTTCAAGGAAGTCAGCGGGGCCATCCCCCGCATCTACCAGTGAACGCCTGCGCTCGGGAACGAGAGGAGCGCGGTGGACAGCGCCCGCGCCGGGGGATAGAATACAGGCTCTACCCCGGGCCGGCTGGGAGAAGGCCGTGAAGCTGATCGCCGAACACTCGGCTCTGGGCGGCACGGTGCGCGTGCCCGGCTCGAAGTCCCACACCATCCGTGCCCTGCTCGTGGGCTCCCTGGCCGAGGGGCACTCCGAGGTCTACGAGCCCCTCGACTCCCTCGACACCCAGGCCTGCGTGGCCGCCTGCCGCGCCATGGGCGCCACCGTGCGCCTGGGACACGACTGGCTGATCGAAGGCACGGGGGCACAGCTCGCCTGCCCCGACGACGTGGTGGACGTGGGCAACTCCGGCACCACCCTCTATCTCGCCCTGGGCGCCGCGGCGCTGGGCCAGGGCTGGACGGTATTCACCGGCGACCAGCAGATCCGCGCCCGCTCGGCCGAGCCCCTGCTGGAGGCGCTGCGCGGCCTGGGGGCGGAGGCCTTCTCCACGCGAGGCAACGGCTGCGCCCCGCTGGTCGTGCGCGGGCCGCTGCGGGGCGGCCGGGTGGCCATCGAGTGCCCCACGTCGCAGTACCTCTCGAGCCTCCTGCTCGCCTGTCCCCTGGCCGAAGGGGATACGGAGATCGAGGTGTTGAAGCTCCACGAGCGCCCCTACGTGGAAATGACCCTGGGGTGGCTCGAGAGCCAGGGCGTGCGGCCCGAGCGGGAGGGCTGGGAGCGGCTCCGCATCCCCGGAGGCCAGAGCTACCGGGCGTTTCGCCGCCAGATCCCCGGCGACTTCTCCACGGCCACCTTCTTCCTCGTGGCGGCGGCCATCACGGGCTCGGAGGTCACCCTCATGGGCCTGGAGAAGGACGATGCCCAGGGCGACAAGGCGGTAGTGGACATGCTGGCGGCCATGGGCGCCCAGGTCGAGTGGCAGGAGGGGGGCCTGCGGCTGCGGGGGGCCGGCCTTCGCGGCGGCGAGTTCGATCTCAACGCCACCCCCGACGCCCTGCCTGCCATGGCCGTCGCCGCGTGCCTGGCCGAGGACGCCAGCCGCCTGGCCAACGTGCCCCAGGCCCGCATCAAGGAGACCGACCGCATCCGCGTGATGGCCGAGGAGCTGGGCAAGATGGGCGCCCAGGTGGAGGAACTGCCCGACGGCCTGGCCATCCAGGGCGGGGCCCTCGAGGGCGCCACGGTGGACGGCCGGGGCGACCACCGCGTGGCCATGGCCCTGGCCGTGGCCGGCCTGGTCGCCTCAGGACGCACGGAGGTGCAGGGCGCCGAGGCGGCAGCGGTCACCTGTCCGGACTTCGTTCCCTTGATGGCCTCGCTGGGGGCCCGCATCCGCGAGGAGTGATTCCCGCGCCCGGCGGGGCCGCGACGCACGCGTGTCATAGGAGAGAGCCACGATGATCGGTAACGTTTTCGGCCGCGCGTTCCGCGTGACCACGTGCGGGGAGTCCTACGGCGGCGCCCTGCTCATCATCTGCGAGGGAGTGCCCGCGGGCATGGAGCTGAGCAAGGAGGACATCCAGCCGGAGTGTGACCGCCGTCGCCCCGGCCAGAGCGAGATCGACTCCCCTCGCCAGGAGAAGGACCAGGTGGAAATCGTGGCCGGCGTCCAGGACGGCATCACCACCGGCGCCCCGGTGGGCATGACCATCTACAACGTGGACCGCCAGCAGAAACACGTGGACGAGTACCGGGACTACAAGGACATCGTGCGTCCCGGCCATGCCGAGGTCACCTACTTCATGAAGTTCGGGCCCTGCACCGACTGGCGCGGCGCCGGCCGGGCCAGTGGGCGCGAGACCGCGGCGCGGGTGGCCGCCGGAGCCCTGGCCAAGAAGATCCTGGCCCGGGAGGGCATCGAGGTGGTGGGCTACGTGGACGAGCTCCACGGGATGGCCAGCCGGGCCAGCGAGATGAGCCTGGAGGACATCAAGGCCAACGTGGAGAAGACGCCGCTGCGCTGCCCCGACCTGGAGGCCGCGGAGAAGATGATCGCCCACACCCTCGAGATCAAGGAGCAGGGCGACACTTGCGGCGGCGTGATCGGCTGCATCGCCCGCGGCGTGCCCCCGGGGGTGGGCGAGCCGGTGTTCGACAAGCTCAGCGCCCGCATCGCCTACGCGGTGATGGGTATCCCCAGCGTCAAGGGCTGCGAGATCGGCGGCGGCCTCGCCTCCGCGCGCCGCCTGGGCTCCGAGGACAACGACCTCATCGGCCTCGACGAGCAGGGCAACATCACCTTCCAGACCAACCACGCGGGCGGCATCCTGGGCGGCATCTCCAACGGCGACGACATCGTGCTGCGAGTGGCCGTCAAGCCCACCTCCACCATCTCCATCCCCCAGAAGACCGTGAACATGAAGGAGATGAAGGAGACCATCCTCTCGCCCATCACCCGCCGCGACCCCACCATCTGCGGGCGGGCCGTCCCCGTCGTCGAGGCCATGGTGCGCCTGGCCATCCTCGACCTCCTGATGCTCAACCGCGGCTACCAGGCCGTGGCCCGCATCGAAAACCCGTGGGTCGACCATCTGCCCTAGGCCGGCCGGGCCTGGGCGCCTTTGACACCGGCGGGCTCGGCCAGTAGACTCGCCGCCCGTCGCGACCCCGGACACGGGCTTTGCCGGCGCCCGGCCGGCGCGAGCTGCGGCCGGCGGCGGGAGGACGAAAGGGAGCGGTGCCTTGCCGGCGCTGGACGAGCGCCTCATCGACCTGCACGTCCACACGACCGCCAGCGACGGAAGCCTGGCCCCCGGCGAGTGCGTCGCCCTGGCGGCTCGCCTGGGCCTCGCCGCCATCGCCATCACGGACCACGATACCGTCGCCGGCAACGCCCCGGCACTGGCTCGCGGGGCGGAGCTGGGCTTCGAAGTCGTACCCGGGGTGGAGATCAGCACCAGCTACCAGGGGGTGGCCATTCACCTGCTGGGCTACTATCCCGCGGCCGAAGCTCCGGCCCTGGACGCGCTCCTGGCCGAGGTGCGGGAAGGGCGACGGGAGCGCAATCCCCGTATCCTGGGGAAGCTGGCCGAGCTGGGCTGTCCCGTCGAGGCCGAGGAGGTGGCCGAGGAGGCCGGGGGCGACGTGGTGGGGCGCCCCCACATCGCCGCCGTCATGATCCGAAGAGGCTATGTGAGCAGTCTCCAGGAGGCCTTCGACCGCTACCTGGCGCGCGGCGCCCCGGCCCACGTCGAGCGGCGGAAGGCGACGCCCGCCGAGGCCATCGCCACCCTCCGGGGCGCGGGGGCCGTGCCCGTGCTGGCGCATCCCGCCGCGTCGGGCTTCCGCGACCCGCGCCAGGCGGACGCACTGGTGAGGGCCTTCGTGGGCCTCGGCCTGCGCGGCATCGAGGCCCACTACACGGGCCACACCCAGGCCGACGTGGCGCTCTACAGCCGCTTGGCGAGGACCTACGGGCTGGTGGTCACCGGCGGCTCGGACTTCCACGGGGCGGCGAAGCCGAAGATCCAGATGGGCCGCGGCCTGGGCGCCCTGCGGGTGCCCGCCGAGGCGCTATCAGGACTGAAGGACGAGCGGGAAAAACTGGCCGCAGGCTGAAGCGAGGCGAGGAGAAAGGAGAAACGCCCGTGGCCCTCCAGCGGGTGCTGGTGACGGGGGGAGGCGGATACGTGGGAAGCCACGTGGTCCTCGCCCTCCAGGACGCGGGGATCGAGGCCGTCGTCTTCGACAGCTTCGAGGCCGGCCACCGCGACGCGGTGAGCGGGGCGCACGTGGTCGAGGGCGATCTCCGCCACCGGGCGGACATCGAGCGGGCCTTCGCCGCCGGGCCGTTCGACGCCGTCCTCCACTTCGCCGCTCTGGCCAACGTGCCCGATTCCTTCGCCGACCCCCAGAAGTGCTATGCGGTGAACCTGTGCGGGGGCCTGGAGCTGCTGGCCGCCGCCCGACGCCACGAGGCGGGGCGCATGGTTTTCTCCTCCTCGGCCGCCGTCTACGGCCCGCCGCGGACCACGCCCATCCCTGAGGATCATCCCCAGCGGCCCATCAGCCCCTACGGCTTCTCCAAGTCGGCCTTCGAACGGGTGCTGCGGGACTTCGATGAGGCCTACGGCTTCCGCTCCGTCTCCCTGCGCTACTTCAACGCCGCGGGGGCCGACCCCCGGGGGAGGGCCGGCGAACGCCACGACCCGGAGACCCACCTGGTGCCGATCGTCCTCCATCACCTGCTGGGACGGAGGCCCGAGATCCGCATCTATGGCACCGACTACCCCACTCCCGACGGCACCTGCGTGCGCGACTACATCCACGTGAGCGACCTCGCCGAGGCTCACGTCCTGGCCCTCCAGGCACTCGCCGACGGAGCCCAGACCATGGCCCTGAACCTCGGCCTGGGCCGAGGCCACTCGGTCCGCGAGGTGCTCGACGCCGCCCAGCGGGTCACCGGGCGGCGGGCCGCGGTGGTCGAGGACGGGCGGCGTTCCGGCGACTGCCCCGTGCTCGTGGCCGACCCGGCGCAGGCCAGAGAGACACTCGGCTGGAGCCCCCGGCATACGGAGCTGGAGGACATCATTCGCACCGCCTGGTCCTGGGAGGAGTCATCGCATGGTTGAGCTGGCCCTCATCGGCACGGGAAACTGGGGCAAGAACCTGCTGCGCAACTACGCCCAACTGCCCGGCGCGCGCCTCAAGTACTGCTGCGACCTGGACGAAGCACGCCTCCAGGCGTTTCGGGAGCAGTACCCCGAGACCCGGTTCACCACGGACGTGGATGCCCTGCTGGGCGACCCGCAGGTGGAGGCCGTGGTGATCGCGGCCCCTGCGCCCCAGCATCACCCCCTCGGCCTCCGCGCTCTCCAGGCGGGCAAGCACACCTATATCGAGAAGCCGCTGGCCCTGAGCACCCGCCAGGCCGGAGAGCTGGTGGCGGAGGCCGAACAACGCGACCTGCGTCTCATGGTCGGCCATCTGCTCCTCTACCACCCCGCCGTGACCAGGCTCAAGGAGGTGGTCGACAGCGGCGAGCTGGGCGATATCCTCTATATCTACTGCCAGCGGGTGAACCTGGGGGTGATCCGCCGCGACGAGAACGCCCTGTGGAGCCTCGCCCCCCACGACATCTCCGTGGCCCTCTACCTCCTGGGGGACCAGCCCGCCGACGTGTCCGCCAGAGGCTCGTGCTACCTCCAGCGCGACGCGGGGGTGGAGGACTGCGTGTTCGCCAACGTCAGCTTCCCCGGCGGGCGGATGGTCCACCTCCACGTCTCCTGGCTCGATCCCCACAAGATCCGCCGCATCACCGTCGTGGGCTCGCGCAAGATGGCGGTCTTCGACGACGTGGAGAGCACGGAGAAGCTGCGCGTCTACGACAAGGGGGTCCAGGGCGGCGTGAGCTACGAGAGCTATGGCGACCTGCTGACCCTCCGCTACGGCGATATCCACATCCCCCACGTGCCCATGACCGAGCCGCTGCGCATCGAGTGCGAGCACTTCGTCCGCTGCGTGGACCAGGGACGGGAGCCGCTGACCGACGGGCGCAACGGCCTGGCCGTCGTCCAGGTGCTGGAGGCGGCGCAGAAGTCTCTACAGCAGGGCGGCGTCCCGGTGAGCCTTCCCTCCCAGTGACCTGGCGTGGAGCCGAGCCCATGGCCGACGAGACCTTCATCCACCCCACCGCGGTGGTCGACCAGCCCTGCTCTATCGGACGGGGCACCAAGGTGTGGCATTTCGTCCACGTAAGCCAGGGCGCCCAGATCGGCCAGCGATGCGTCCTCGGCCAGAACGTATTCGTGGGCCGCAACGTGCGCATCGGCGAGAACTGCAAGATTCAGAACAACGTGGCCGTCTACGAGAAGGTGACCCTCGAGGACGACGTCTTCTGCGGTCCGTCCATGGTGTTCACCAACGTCATGAACCCCCGCAGCGCCTACCCCCGCGACCGCGAGACGGGCTTCCTGCCCACCCTGGTCAAGCGTGGCGCCACCATCGGGGCCAACGCCACCATCGTGTGCGGCATCGTGCTCGGCGAGCACTGCTTCGTGGGCGCCGGAGCGGTGGTGAACAGGGATGTGCCCCCCTACGCCCTGGTGGTGGGCGTGCCCGCGCGCCGCATCGGCTGGATGTGCGAGTGCGGGGAGAAGCTCCACTTCGCCGACGGCACGGCCCGCTGCCAGACGTCGGGCCACCGCTATGTGCTCCAGGACGGCGGGGTGCGGCCCCAGACGTGAGCCTCGCCGGGCGGGGCGGACCGCCCGCTCATGCAGCGAACAAGGGAGAGCGATCGATGAAAGTGCCCCTGCTCGACCTCAAGGCCCAGTACCAGACCATTCGCGACGAGGTGCGCTCCGCGATGGACGCCGTGCTGGAATCCCAGTACTTCATCCTCGGCCCCGAGGTGGCCGCCTTCGAGGACGAGGTGGCCCGCTACGTGGGCGCCGACCACGCCGTGGGCTGCGCCTCGGGCAGCGACGCCCTGCTCCTGGCCCTCATGGCCCTGGACGTGGGCCCCGGCGACGAGGTGGTCACCAGCCCCTTCACCTTCTTCGCCACCGGCGGCAGCATCTCCCGCCTGGGCGCCAAGCCGGTGTTCGTGGACATCGAGGAGGACACCTTCAACATCGACCCCGCCCAGGTGGGCGGCGCGATCACCGAGAAGACCAAGGCCATCATGCCCGTCCACCTCTTCGGCCAGTGCGCCGACATGGACCCCCTCCGGGAGGCCGCGGGCGACGTCCCCATCGTCGAGGACGCCGCCCAGGCCCTCAGCGCCGACTACAAGGGCCGCAAGGCCGGCGTCCTGGGCACCATCGCCTGCTTCAGCTTCTTCCCCAGCAAGAACCTCGGGGGATGCGGCGACGGGGGGATGCTGACCACCAACGACCCCACGCTCGCCGAGAAGATTCGCCTCCTCCGCGTCCACGGCGCCGAGCAGAAGTACTACCACAACACCATCGGGATCAACAGCCGGCTCGACGCCATACAGGCCGCCGTCCTCCGCGTCAAGCTCCCGCATCTGGACGCCTGGAGCGACGCCCGCGCCGCCAATGCGGCCCGCTACGACCAGCTCCTCGCCGACCTGCCCGTCCGCACCCCCGTGGCCAAGCCCTACGTCCGCCACGTCTACAACCAGTACACCCTGCGCGCCGCCGACCGCGACGGCCTGGTCGCCGCCCTCAAGGAGCGCGATATCGGCTGCGCCATCTACTACCCCGTGCCCCTCCATCTCCAGGAGTGCTACGCCCATCTGGCTCACCGCGAGGGCGATCTGCCAGTCGCGGAGCAGGCGGCCCGCGAGGTGCTCTCCATCCCCGTCTATCCCGAGCTCACCGACGAGATGGCCCGCTACGTGGCCCAGTGCATCCGGGAAATCGTGGCCTGAGGGGGTCCAGCCGGCTCGGCCATCGCCTACCCGGGCAAGGCCGCCGATGGGGCGGGCCAGACGCGGTTGCGGCCCGCGGCCTTCGCCTTGTAGAGGGCCTGGTCGGCCGCGGCCACCAGCGCGTCCGCGGTATCGACGCCCTCGGCGGCGACGGCCACGCCCAGGCTGGCGGTCACGGCCAGGGCCTCGCCATCGCCCAGAGGCACGGGAGCGGCGGCCAGGCGCTGGCGGAGCCGTTCCGCGGCGGCTCGGCCCTGGGACGCGTCGGCGTGGGGGAGGGCGAGGATGAATTCCTCGCCGCCGTAGCGGCCGGCCAGGTCGTAGGAGCGGCAGGCGGCCCGCAGCAGGCGGCCTACGTGGGCGAGCACGCGGTCGCCGGCCTGGTGGCCGTGGCGGTCGTTCACGGCCTTGAAATGGTCGACGTCGAGCAGGACGAGGGCCAGGGGGAGGGCGAGGCGGCGGCAGCGCGTCAGCTCGGTCTCCAGCCGCTCGAGCACGGTGCGGCGGTTGAGCAGGCCGGTGAGGCCGTCGGTAGTGGCCAGGCGCTCGAGGCGGCGCCGGGCCTCTTCGAGGGCGTCTTCGGCCTCCTTGCGGCGGGTCACGTCCTGGATCACCCCGTCGATACATGCCACCTGCCCGTCTCCGTCGCGGTAGACCCGGCAGGTGACGGCGCCCCAGAAGGGGCTGCCGTCCTTGCGCTTGAGGAGCAGCTCCTGCTCCTCGGCCTGGCCCGCGTCGAGCAGCTTGCGAGCCCACGCCTGGCGGTCGGCGGCGCGGACGAACAGCTCGTCGCCCTCCACCTCCTGATACTCCTCCGCGCTGGTGTAGCCGAACATCGCGACGAGGGCGGGGTTCACCATGGTCATCTTCACCGGGCCGTCCACGACGTTGCGATAGAGCCCCACGGGCACCTGGTCGAAGAGCGAGCGGTAGCGACGCACCTCCGCCTGCGCCCGCAGGCGGCCCGCCCGCGCGCGCCGTCGCGCCCGCCAGGCCCAGGCGGCGAGGGCGCAGGCTCCACCCAGAGCGCCTGCGGCAGCCCAGGCCGCGGCGTGCCATGCGTCGAGGATGGGCAGGGAGGCGAGGGCGGGCACGGGCTGGCTCCCGGAACGGTCGGCCAGGGCGCCGAAGCTCGTAAGCGTCGCAACCACAAGGGCATACGACATGGCCGCAGGGGCTGCGGCCCGGCTCAGTGTACCCCGAGCCCGGCGCGGAGTCAAAGCCCGCGGGCAGCGGCTAGAGGCCCAGGAACTGGCGGATGGAGGCCACGGCGGGAGGGAGCCCCTCGTCCAGCGACGTCTGGGCGGCGAAGCCCAGCATGCGCCGGGTGCGAGCCATGTCGGCCAGGGTGTGGCGGGCGTCGCCCTTGGCGAAAGGCTCGTGGCGGATGCGTGCCCGCGTGCCCAGCAGGCTCTCGATGCGGGCGATCAGCTCGTTCACCGTGGCGGAGGCCGCGGCCCCGACGTTGAACGCGCGGTCGGCATAGCGGGTGCCGGCGGCCAGGAGGTTGGCCTCGACCACGTCGTCGACGTAGGTGAAGCCCCGGCTCTGGGAGCCGTCGCCGTAGACCACGATCTCCTGGCCGCGAAGCATCGCCTCGGTGAACTTCCACACGCTCATGTCGGGGCGGCCCAGCGGGCCGTAGACGGTGAAGTAGCGGAGGCTGATCACCGGCACCGCGAAGTTGTGGTGATAGAGGTGGCAGAGGTGCTCGCCGGCCAGCTTGGTCACCCCGTAGGGAGAGAGGGGGCGCTTGGCGTCGCTCTCCCGCGTGGGCCGGTCCCGTCCCTCCCCATAGACCGAGGAGGAGGAGGCGTAGACGAACTTGCGGGGCCGGACGCGGCGGGCCACCTCGAGCATCCGCTGGGTGGCCAGCACGTTATTGTCGGTGTAGAGCTGGAAGGTCTCGCCCCAACTGGCCCGCACGCCGGCCTGGGCCGCCTGGTGGAAGATCACCTCGGTCCCCGCCGCCAGGGCGTCGAGGTCGGCGCTCAGGATGTCCGCCTCGACGAGCGAGAAGCCGCCGCGGCCCCGCAGCGGGGCCACCCGCGCCTCCTTGACGGCGCGGGGGTAGTAGTCCGTAAAGGCGTCGATGCCGGCGACCTCGTGGCCCTCGTCGAGCAGGCGGCGGGACAGATGGGCGCCCACGAAGCCAGCGGCGCCGGTCACCAGGCATTTCATCGGCAACTGTCCCCTTCGGGGAATCGGCGGCTGGCGCCCTTATACCAGAAACGGCACAGGAGGGCAACGCCACGGCCGCCGCTACTCGGGGGGGCGTCCCAGCCACTTGCGGAGGCGCTCGAGCAGGGTGCCCCGGGCGCTGGGCGGGGCCGGCTCCTGGGGGAACAGGGGGGTGGCGTAGCGCGTCTCCTCGGCGGCGGCCACCTGGCGTACGCTCTCGCGGAGGACGGAGAGGTCGGCGATCAGTTCCTCGGCCGACTGGTAGCGCCGCTCGGGGTTCTTGGCCATCAGCTTCTCGACCACGGGGCTGACCATCCGGGGGACCTGGGGTGCCAGGGTCTGGAGGTCGGGCAAGGGGGCGTGGACGTGGTCGGTGAGCATCTCGGTGGGGGTGGCGCCGACGAAGGGGACCCGGCCGGTGAGCATGTGGAACAGGGCCGCGCCCAGGGAATAGAGGTCGGAACGGGGGTCGGCGTCGTGGCCGATGGCCACCTCGGGGGCGATGTAGGCGGGGGTGCCCCATACGCGGGCGCGGCTGCCCGGGGGGCTGGGGACGTCGCGGGGCTTGGACTCGATGGCCTTGGCCAGGCCCAGGTCGGCGAGCTTGGCGGTACCGTCGGGAGCGAGCATGATGTTCTCGGGCTTCACGTCGCGGTGGACCACTCCCTGCTTGTGGGCGTAGCCGAGCGCCGCGGCGATGTCCATGGCGATCTTGATCGCCCGGTCCACGTGGATGGGGCGGCCCCGATGGAGCTCCTCGGCAACGGTGGGGCCCTCGATGTATTCCATGGCGTAGAAGTAGGTCTGGTCGGTGCGGCCGGCCTCGTAGACGTGGACGATGTTGACGTGGTTGAGGGCCGCCGCGGCGCGGGCCTCGCGGAGAAAGCGCTCGACGAACTTGCGGTCGTCGGCCAGCCGGGGGTGGAGGACCTTGAGGGCCACCACGCGGTCCACCGCGTCCTGGGCGGCGAGGTAGACGATGCCCATCCCCCCCGAGCCGAGCTCCTCGAGCACCCGGTAGCCGCCCACGGAGGCCCCGATGAGCTGGCTGGGGGCATGCTCGCTGAAGATGAGGCGGGTGCGACCCAGGCGGATCTCGTCGCCGAAGGCCAAGCGCGCCCGCTCCACCAAGCGGCGGTTCACGCGGGTGCCGTTGCGGCTGCCCAGGTCGCGGATGAAGTAGCCGTCGGCCTCGTGCCAGATTTCGGCGTGGCGGCGGGAGGCCCGGTCGTCGTGGATGCGCACGTCGCAGTCCGAGCCACGGCCGAGCTGCACGCGGTCGCCCACGGGGAACTCGCGGGTCTTGCCGCTATGCAGCTTGAGGAGAAGCACAGGCATGTGGGGCCGTCGCCTCGCCTTTGGGAGCGGGTGGCCAGGGCTTTGCTTTTTGCCTGGCCATGGACTAGAATCCGCCTCGGAGAACCCGCTGCCATGGCCGCCAAGCCGTCCGCATCAGCCCGCCCGCGGCGCCGGGAGCATCTGACCGGCTACCTCTATGTGGGCCCTGCGGCCGTGGTGCTGGGCCTGTTCTTTCTCTATCCCGTGGGCTACGCTTTCTATGTGAGCCTGCACCGGTGGTATCTGACCAAGCAGGCGTTCATCGGGTTCGACAACTACCTGTATGCGCTCGGGGACGAGGAGTTCGGCCGCTCGCTGCTGGTCACCGCCTACTACGTGCTGGGCACGGTGCCGGTGAGCCTGGGGCTGGCCCTTCTGGCGGCGAACCTGCTGAGCCGCCCGCTGCGCGGCCGGGCCGTCTATCGCACCATTTACTTCCTGCCCTACGTCACGTCGGTGGTCGCTGCCGCCTCGGTGTGGGTGTGGATCTTCTACCCCGCAAACTGGGGCCTGGCCAACGCCCTGATGCGCGGGCTGGGCCTGGCCGAGCAGGCGTGGATCGAGGACCCACGGGGCGTCCTCCAGCTCCTGGGCGGGGCCGTGGGCCTTTCCGTACCCTCCTGGGCCGGGGGCCCCAGCCTGGCCCTGGTGGTGATCATTCTGTTCTCCGTGTGGCACTCCGTAGGGTTCGATACGGTGGTGCTTCTGGCGGCGCTGACGGCGGTTCCCAAGGAGGTCTACGAGGCCGCGGAGCTCGATGGGGCGAGGGGATGGCAGCGGCTGCGCCACGTGACCGTGCCGCTGATCTCGCCCACTCTCTTCTTCCTGCTGCTGGTGTCCACTATTCGAGCCTTCCGCGTCTTCGGCCACATCTATATCCTGGCCTCGAAGGACCCCGAGCGCACGACGCACAACGTGACCATGTTCATCTTCCGCACCTTCTACGAGAGCGGCGAGACGGGCTATGGCTCGGCCATTGCCCTGCTGCTCTTCGCTATCATCCTGGTCGTGACGCTGGTCCAGATTCGCGTGGTGGGCCGGCGCGTGCACTACTGAGCCCCCCCCTCGCTTTCTTCCTCCTTCTCCTTGGGCTTCGCCACCGGCTCCCACGAGATGACCCGGAAGGTCCGCCAGTTGGGGAAAAAGTCTTTCGACCACGGCCGGTCCACCATGGCCTCCGGGGTGTGCGCCCCCCGCTTGCGGGGAATCCGCATCACGTGGAACCAGGCGTTGAAGCCCCCTGCGATGCCTTCCTCGGTGAACGACCAGCAGGTGTAGCTGCTGAAGATGTTGGTCAGGTAGAGGGGGGCGATGAATACGCGGTTGAAGATGGGGATGGCGCTGGCCCCCTTCACCGGGGCGTCGAGCACGTCGCGAGGCAGGCCGAGAACGACGTAGAAGGGCGCTCGCCACAGGCGCAGGCGGAGCCGCTTCTCGGGCTCCGGGGCCTCGCCCGCCGAGGCGAGGGAGCCGGCACACGCGATGAGGACCACGAGAGGGAGGAGGCGTCGCAAGGGTCTCTCCTTGTGCTTTCGAACGCGGGAACGGCCGGGCCGCGGTGTGCGGGAGCCTAGGCCTCTCCCGGCTTGGCTCGTCGCCACCGCACGCCCTGCGGGGTGTCCTCGAGGATCACGCCCCGCTGGCGAAGCTGGTCGCGGAGGGCATCGGCCGTGGCGAAGTCCCTGGCCTCCCTGGCCGCCTGCCGCTGCTGGATGAGCCGCTCGACCTCCTGGTCGAGGCTCTCCTCCTGCTCCTCCAGGACCCCCAGGACGCGGTCGAAGTAGCGCATGGCATCGCCCACCCGGGCTGCCGCCGCGGCGTCGAGGTCCAGGCGGTTGGCCTGGTGCATGAACTCGAAGACGACGGCCAGGGCGTTGGAGATGTTGAGGTCCTGGTCGAGGGCCTGGGCGAAGTCGGCGCGGGCCCGCTGGCACAGCTCGGCCACGTCAGGGCCGTTGTCCCGAGGGGGCGCCTCGTCCAGGCGGGCCACGAAGTCGTTGAGGCGGCGCACCGCCTTGGAGGCGGCGTCGAGGCCCTCGAACGTGAAGTTCAGGGGGGCGCGATAGTGGCCGCTGAGCAGGAGGTGGCGGATGGCGAGCGGCGAGTGGCCCTGCTCCAGGAGGTCACGGAGGGTGTAGAAGTTGCCCAGGCTCTTGGACATCTTCGTGCCGTCGACGAGCAGATGGCGGTTATGCATCCAGAAGCGGACGTAGGGGCTACGTCCGGTGGCGGCCTCGGCCTGGGCGATCTCACACTCGTGGTGGGGGAAGATGTTGTCCTCCCCGCCGGTGTGAATGTCGAGTTGCTCGCCCAGGTAGCGCATGGCCATGGCCGTGCACTCGATATGCCAGCCGGGCACGCCCACGCTCCAGGGGCTTTCCCAGCGCATGAAGCTGTCGGGCGCGGCCTTCCACAGGGCGAAGTCCAGGGGTGAGCGCTTCTCCGGGTTCGCTTCCAACCGGTGGCCCTGGCGCAGGCTGTCCACCGTATTGCCCGAGAGGCGGCCGTAGGCGGCGAAGGCGTGGAGGTCGAAGTAGACGGAGCCGCCCGCCTCGTAGGCGTAGCCCTTCTCCAGGATGCGCTCCACGAGCCGCACCATGTCGGGAACGTGCTCGGTGGCCCGGGGATAGACGTCGGCGTGCAGGATGCGCAGCGCCGCGATGTCCTCGAAGAAGGCCTGGGAAAACCTCTCCACCACCTCCCAGGGACTCATGCCCCGCTCCCGGGCGCTCTTGCCGATCTTGTCCTCCCCTTCGTCCGCGTCGGTGGTCATGTGCCCCACGTCGGTGATGTTCATCACGTGGCGCACCGTGTAGTCGCGAAGCTCCAGGTGACGCCTGAGCAGGTCGACGAAGAGGAAGCAGCGGAAGTTGCCGATGTGGGCGAAATCGTGCACCGTGGGGCCGCAGCTGTAGAGGCGCACGACGCCCGGCTCCAGGGGCTCGAAGTCCTCCTCCCGGCGGGTAAGCGTATTGTAGTAGCGTATGCTCATTCGGCCTCCGAGCCGCCGGGGGGCTCGGCCGTCTCCTCCAGGAGGACGACGGCCTGTGCGGCGATGGCCTGTCCCGTCCCCACGGCATCCAGTCCTTCGTGGCTCCGCACCTTGACGCTCACCTGCGAAGGGCTGAGGCCCAGGAGCTGGGCGATCCGGGCCCCCATGGCCTCGCGATGGGCTCCCAGGCGCGGTTTCTGAGCCAGCACGTTGGCATCCACGTTCACCGGGCCGAGGCCGGCCCGGCGGACCTTCTCGAGCGCGATCCCCACGAGGCGGGCGCTATCGGCGCCCTGCCAGGCGGGGTCGTCGTCGGGGAAGAGCTCCCCGATCTCGCCGAGCGCCGCGGCGCCCAGGAGGGCATCGCAGAGGGCGTGGAGGAGCACGTCGCCGTCGGAGTGGCCGAGAAGGCCGAGCGGCGAGGGCACGTCCACGCCGCCCAGCCGGAGGGGCCGCTCGGGCACGAGGCGATGGATGTCGTAGCCCAGTCCCACGCGCATGGGCGTTCGGCTCCGGGGGCTTCGGCTCCGGGGGGCGTCGCCAGAAGCCCGTGGTAGTGGTCACTCCTGCTCTTCGGCTCTGGGCTCAGCGGCTTCCTCCTGGGGGCGCTCGGAGCTGGGTTCGCCTTCGAGAAAGACGCCGAGGTGGCGATACTTGCGGTGTCGGAGCTCGAGGAGCTGGTCGGGGGACAGTTCGCGCAGCTTGGCGAGGTGGCGCTGGAGGGCGTCCTTGAGGCGCTCGGCGGCCTCGCGGGGCTGGCGATGGGCGGCCAGCTCGGGCTCCTCGATCACCTCGTCGGCGATGCCCAGCTCGACCATGTCGCTGGAGGTCAGGCGGAGGGCGTCGGCGGCCCGCTCCTTCATCTCGCTGTTGCGGAAGAGGATGGCGGCACAGCCCTCGGGCGTGATCACCGAGAAGTAGGCGTGCTCGAGCATCAGCAGGCGGTCGCCCACGCCGATGCCCAGGGCTCCGCCGCTGGCCCCCTCGCCCAGGATCACGCACAGGATGGGCACGCGAAGGGCGGAAAGCTCGGCGATGTTCTCCGCGATGGACTGTGCGACGCCGCGCTCCTCGGCCCCCACCCCCGGGTAGGCGCCCGCGGTATCCACGAACATCACGATGGGCAGGCCCAGGCGCTCGGCCAGCCGAGCCTTGTGCATGGCCTTGCGGTAGCCCTCGGGATGGGCGAGCCCCCAGTTGCACGCCACGCTCTCCCGGGTGCTCTTGCCCTTGCGATGGCCGATGATCAACAGGGGCTGGCCATCCAGCTTGGCGAAGCCGCACAGAACCGCCCGGTCGTTGCGGAAGCACCGATCGCCGTGCAGCTCGATGAAATCCTCGAAGATCATCCCCACGTAGTCCACGGTGGAGGGCCGGTCGCGGTGGCGAGCGACTAGCACCTGTTGCCAGGGGGTTAGATTGCGGTAGATGGTGCGAGCCACGCGGAGTTGCTCGGCGCGGAGCTGCTCGATGGTCTCGCTGAGGTCCACCCCCCGGGAGGCCTGGAACTCCTCGAGTTCCTGAATCTTCTTGGCTAGGTCGTGGATGGGCTGCTCGAATTCGAGGCCGCGCGGCGTGCTCATCGCTTGCGTCCTCCGCTCCGGCGGGCCTCCTGGGGCGGCTCCTTGTAGATGGCGACGCGCTTGATGCGGGCGTAGACATCGGCCATGGACTGCGGCCTTCGCTCCGGCGACTTGGCCAGCATGGCGAGCACCAGGTCGTTGATCTCGCGGGTGAGATTCTTGTTATAGGTCCAGGGCCATGGCGGGGCGTCGCGGAGGTGCATGGCCAGAAGCTCGTCCCGGTCGTCGGCGATGAAGGGGGGCCTGCCCGTGAGGACCTCGAAGACGGTGGCCCCGAAGGAATAGATGTCCGTGCGGTAATCGGGATCCCTGCGGAGCAGCGTCTCGGGAGCGATGTAGGGGCGGGTGCCGGCGATGCGGCGGCGGCCGGGGAGCAGGCGCTTGATGGCCCGGAGGGCACCGCCAGAGGTGGTGGTGATGGCGAAGTCGGTGAGCTTGACGTGCCCCTCGTCGTTGAGCAGGAAGTTCTCCGGCTTGAGGTCCATGTGGATGTAGCCCTTGTCGTGAACGTGCAACAGGGCGAAGGCCATCTGCTCCAGGATGTTGGGCATCCGCTCGACGAGCAGGCGGTCCCCACGGGGGGCGTGGGCCCTGACCTTGAGGTTGCGGCTGGGGAAAAACTCCATGACCATCACCGGCTCGGGCGGGCCGGGAATGAAGTGGTAGACCTCGATGATGTTCGGATGATCGAAAGTGAGCCCCACCCTCGCCTCGTGCTCCAGCGACCGGAGGGCCGTCCGCGTGCGGCGGTCGCGCAGGATGCGCTTGAGCGCCACGCGTTTGCCGTCCGAGTCGCGAGCCCGGAGAATCTCGGCGAACTCGCCGGCATAGATGCGTGCCTCAATAATGTACTGGCCCGCGTCGACCGGGGGCATCGTCCTCTCCGGATACTCCCTTCCCCCGTGGTCGGGGGCGCTGCGTCTGGCACCACGGTCGCGTCCCTGCCTGGCGGGCCGCCATGCGTCCACAGGACTACGTAATCCTACCAGAAGCCCCCCGGGCAATCAAGCCACAGGCGCCGACGAGGACAAAGGCATTGACAGCCATGGGGGCATCTGCTAGACTCCCCGCGACCCATGCAGGGGGTGTCGGGGGGTAAGCGAGAAGGAGAGGCGTCGTTGCCGGCCAGCACACTTCCGCCCCTACGCAAGGTGGCCATCGTGGGCGTCGGCTTGGTGGGCGGCTCACTGGGGCTCGCCCTGCGGCAGCGGGGCCTGGCCCGCCGGGTGGTGGGCATCGGCCATCGTCAGTCGTCCGTCGACCAGGCGGTCGAGCTGGGGGCCGTGGACGAGGGGACGCTGGACATTGCGGCCGGCGTGGCGGAGGCGGAGCTCACCGTCCTCGCCACTCCCGTGGGCGTGATGGTCGACGTGGCCCGCCAGGCCAGGGACCACATTCCCTCGGGCAGCGTGGTCACCGACGTGGGGAGCACCAAGGCCTGGCTGGTGCGCCAGCTGGAGCAGTTGGCCGACGGCCACTTCCGCTACGTGGGCTCCCACCCCATGGCCGGCTCGGAAAAGCGGGGGGTGGGGGAGGCCAGTGCGGAGCTTTTCGAGGGAGCTCTGTGCTTCCTCGTCGCCACCTCGCGCACCGACCACCGGGCGCTCGACCTCCTGGCCGACGTGTGGCAGGCCCTGGGCGGCAAGGTGCGGGTGAGCGACCCCGCCGAGCACGACCGCCTGGTGGCCATGTCCAGCCATCTCCCCCATCTGGTGGCCGCCGCCTTGGTCAACGTGATGGCCCCCGACGCCATGGCCTGCACGGGTGCGGGATTCCGCGACACCACGCGGGTGGCCTCCGGCGACCCCAGGCTGTGGGCCGACGTCTGTCTCCAGAACCGCGACCGCATCCTGGAGGCCCTACAGCTCTTCGCCAGCGAGGTGCACACCCTGCGCGACATCCTGGGACGCCGAGCCGAGGCCGAGCTGCTGGCCTGGCTGGAGAGCGCGAAGGCGGTGCGCGACCACCACGTGCGCCCCTAGGCACCCGCCCCGACCGTCGTCCGCGCCGGGCGGTGCGCTCCTCGCGCCCTCTCGGCCTGCGGCCCCCCGCGAGCCGCGCCGGCGAGAGCACTCACCCCCTCCGAGAAAGGCCCGCCGCCCGTGAGCGTCACCAGTCCAGGGACGGTTGCCGGTGAGTAAGAAATACGCCTTTCGGCTCCGGGAGTTGCACTCGCTGCACGCTAACCTGCGCTTCGTGCTCGTCCTCATGCTGCTGCTCACGCTCTCCCTTCTGACCTACATGGCGGTGAGGGTCTTCCTCCTCCGCGATGTCAAGCTCCTCGACTTCTTCAGCTTGTGCTTCTTCGCCGTCGCCTGCCTGGTGCTGTGCGTGGGCCAGCTCCAGTGCCTCCGCCGCATGCGCCACGACACCCGCGAGAAGATCGAGATGATGACCTTCGTGGACGAGCTCACGGGGGTCTACAACTACCGCTACCTGGAGCAGCGCCTCACGGAGGAACTCCAACGGGCCAAGCGCCACGGCTGCCCCCTCGCCGTGATTTACATGGACTTCGACAACTTCAAGCTGGTCAACGACACGTTCGGCCACGAGACGGGCAACACGGTGCTCCAGCGCGTCTCCCAGGTGGCCCGCGCGTCGGCTCGGGGCGAGGATTTCGTGGGCCGTCTGGGCGGCGACGAATTCCTCGTCGTCCTTCCCCAGACCGACGCCGCGGGGGCCCTCATCACCGCCGAGCGCATCAAGAAGAAGCTGGACAGCCTGGAGCTGGTGGCCAGCAACGGCGAGCGCATCGACTTCATCACCTTCTCCATGGGCGTCGCCAGCTACCCGGCCGACGCGGAGAGCCGGGAGGATCTCCTGCGAGCCGCCGACGAGGCGATGTACCGGGCCAAGAAGGCGGGCGGCGACCGTGTGTGCATCTGAGGCCCCTCAGCGCGGCCCCTCCCCCAGCCCCCACGAGACGACCCGGGTGGTGCGCGTGCCCGTGCCTCGCCAGAGCCGGGCCGAGCTGGTGCTGCTCTTCGCGGTGTTCCTGGCCCTGCGCCTGATGAGCGCCGGGTGGTTCTTCCCGCGCTACACGGAGGCGGGCAGCTTCTTCTTCCCCTTCGCTTACCTCCAGCGGCTGGGCTACTATCCCTTCGTGGACTTCTGGCTGGAGTATCCTCCGCTGCTGGCCTATCTGCTGGTGGTCCTGGGGGGGCTGGCACGTGCCGTGGGGGGCGGGGGCGAGATCGGGTGGCAGCGTGCCTGCTTCGTACACACGGTCCAGGTGGGCTCGATCTTGTGGGAGACGGTGGTCTTGGCCCTGGTCTACTCTCTGGCCCGGATGGTGCGCGGGCAGCGGGCGGCGGCCCGCGCGGCGTGGGTCTACGTGGCGCTTTTCGCCACGGGGTTCGTGGCCCTCAGCTACGTGGATACCTTTCCCGTGGCCTTGATGCTCTGCGCTCTGGCCCTGGCGGTGCACAGCCGGGCGGTGTGGGGCTCGCTGGTGGTGGGTCTGGGGTTCATGGCCAAGGTCTTTCCCATCGCGCTGCTTCCCGTGGCGCTGAAAAGCGACGACCGGCGACGTGTGCGCGCGGCGTGCGTGCTGGCTTTCCTGGCCGTGGTGTTTGTATGTGTCCTGCCCTTCCTGGGGTCCGGGTGGGTGCGGTGCTGGGCGGCGAGCTCACTGCGCCGGCCCCCCTGGCAGACGGTGTGGGCGCTGCTCGACCGTCGCTACGAGTTCGGCTACGTGGGGCCTGGCCCGGAGCACATGACGGAGGACTTCTTCGAGCCGGAGCGGTTCGCGGTGGCGGAGGGCACGCGGGAGCTGGTGGCGGCGTTGCCGCCGGAGCTGTTCGGGGTCCACGAGGCCCAGGTGCGGACCGGCCGATACCGCCTGGCGAGCCGCTTCGCTCGCGAGCTGGGGTTTATGGACTCCTCGCCGCGCACGGGGGCTATCTACTGGTGGGTCTACGGGGGGGCGGGGCTCGTGCTGGGGCTCTTCTACGTGGCCACGTTCGCGGTGCTGCCGGCCCCGCTGCCGCCTCGTCGGCGGGTGACGTTTGCGGCGTTCAGCCTCCTGGTGCTGTTCCTCTACTCGAAGGGCTGGAGCCCGCAGTTCGTGGCGTATATCATTCCGCTGCTCCTGGTGGTATTCCCCACGGCGGAGGGGGGCCTCTGGGCGCTGCTGCTCACCGCCACGGCGTTCCTGGAGACGCCGGTGTGGACCCACTTCGCGCTGCCACGCTACGGCCCCAGCAGCTATGCCAGCTTGGTGCTCGCCCTCGCCGTGCTGGGCCGCACGGTGCTCCTGGTTCTCATCGCGGCTCGTCTCTATCCGCGGCTGTTTCGCGACTGACGGCTGGGGGAGCGCTCAGCCCTCCGGCTCCGCGTGCCTGGCCGCACGCCATTTGGCGAGCACCTTGGGTACGTAGGCCTGCGTCTCGGTGGGGGCGTAACGCTCCACAAGCTCACGGGAGGGGAGGTGGGGGTGCTGGAGGCGCAGGCGGTCGATGCGCGTAATCCCCCCATTGTAAGCGGCGAGGTAGAGCCAGGGGTCGTCGTCGAAGTAGCGCTTGAGGTAGGCCAGGTAGCGGGTGCCCAGGAACACGTTGAGTTCCGGCTCGTAGAGGTCATCGGGCACGGCCAGGGAGATGCCGTGCTTGGCGGCCACTTCCTCGGCCGTGCGGGGCATGAGCTGCATCAGGCCGATGGCGCCGGCCCGCGACACGGCGTCGGGCCGGCCCCCGCTCTCCACCTGGATCACGGCCCACACCAGGGCCGGATCGAGGTCGGTCTCCAGGGCCTCCCGCGCCGCCATGTGGCGCAGGCCTTCGGGGGGCGGCGGGGGGCGGATAAGGAGGTAGATGCCCGCCAGGGCCCCCAGCGCCACCAGCGTCGCGGCGGCGATGAGGGCTAGCCTCCGGCGGAGGACGCGACGGTCTTCGCCGCGCAGCCAGCGGTCGAACCCCTCCCGATAGGCCGTCGACGGGTGGGGCTCGGAGTCGGCGGTTGGCCGGGCCGGGCAGGGGGGCTCGCCGGGCGCCAGATCGTCGCGAGGTGGGGTCGGCTCGTGGTTCATGGCGGGGTGCCAGGCCCTCGCCTGCGAGTGGCAGCAGGAGGCGGGGCGGGCCGGGGACGCCGTCAGTCCGCGGCATGTGCGGCGCGGGCGAGGGGCTCGACGAAGTCGCCGACGCTTTGCAGAAGGACGTCGAGGGGCTGCTCGATGGCGGACTCTATTCCCCGGGCCACGGCGCTGCCTACGATGCAGCCATCGGCGACCTGGGCCATGGCGCGCACCTGCTCGGGGGTGGATACGCCGAAGCCCACGACAAGGGGCTTGTCGGTGGCGTCGCGGAGGCGGCGGAGCTGGTCGGCCAGCTCCGCCGGCAGGGCGGTCCTGGCCCCCGTGACCCCGGTGACGGAGATGCAGTAGATGAAGCCGGTGGCCTGCTCGTCCACCAGGGCCACGCGCTCCGGCGTGCTGGTGGGGGCTACGAAGAACACGGTCTTCACGTCGTGCTGGCGCCCCGCGGCCACCAGCTGGCGGGCCTCCTCGGGCGGCAGGTCGGGCACGATGAGGCCGTCGATGCCCGCCGCCGCGGCGTCGGCGACCGCGCGGGCGGGGCCGCGGTGGTGGATGGGGTTGTAGTAGGACATGAGGACGATGGGGATCTCGCTGGCCCGGCGGATGTCGCGCACCAGGCGGAGGAGGTGGTCGAGGGTGATCCCGGCGGCCACGCCGCGGGCGTGGGCGGGCTGGAGGTCGGGGCCGTCGGCCACGGGGTCGGAGAAGGGCATGCCCAGCTCGATGGCGTCCACGCCGCGCCGCTCCAGCTCGTGGACCAGGGCCGAGGTGGCCTCCAGGGAGGGGCTGCCGGCGCAGAGGTAGACGTTGAAGGCGATGCGGCCGGAGCCTCGAAGGCGTTGGTAGAGGGCGTCGATTCGGTTCATCGGCCTTCCAGGAGCTGGGCCACGGTCTGGACGTCCTTGTCGCCTCGGCCCGAGAGGTTGATCACCATCAGCTTGTCAGGGGCGAGGGTGGGAGCCAGCTTGATGGCCTCGGCCACGGCGTGGGCGCTCTCCAGGGCGGGAATGATGCCCTCCATGCGGCTGAGGGTTTGGAAGGCGTCCAGGGCCTCCTCGTCCGTGGCCCACGTATAGCGGGCCCGCCCGGTGTCGTGCAGGTGGGCGTGCTCGGGACCCACGCCGGGATAGTCGAGGCCGGCAGAGACGGAGTGTGTCTCGCGGATCTGCCCCTCGTTGGCCTCCAGCACGTAGCTTCGGGAGCCGTGCAGCACCCCCACGGTGCGCTCGGCGAAGCGTGCGGCGTGGCGGCCGGCTTCAATCCCCTCGCCCCCGGCCTCTACCCCCACCAGCTCGACCGAGCGGTTCTCGATGAATTCGTGCCACAGGCCGATGGCGTTGCTGCCCCCGCCCACGCAGGCCACGAGCACGTCGGGCGCCCGGCCTTCCTTCTCCAGCATCTGCTGGCGCGTCTCGCGGCCGATGACGCTCTGGAAGTCGCGCACCACCATGGGATAGGGATGCGCCCCGGCCACGGAGCCGAGCACGAAGTGGGTGGTTCGGACGTTCGTCACCCAGTCGCGCATCGACTCGTTGATGGCGTCCTTGAGGGTGCGGGCGCCGCTGGTGACCTCCCGGACCTCGGCGCCCATCTGGCGCATGCGGAAGACATTGAGCGCCTGGCGCTCCATGTCCACGGTGCCCATGTAGATGACGCACTCCAGGCCGAGGATGGCGGCGGCGGTGGCGGTGGCCACGCCGTGCTGGCCGGCCCCCGTCTCCGCAATGACGCGGTGCTTGCCCATCCTCTTGGCCAGGAGGGCCTGGCCGAGGGTGTTGTTGATCTTGTGCGCCCCGGTGTGCAGCAGGTCCTCCCGCTTGAGATAGACCTTGGCGCCGCCCAGGTGGCGGGTGAGGCGCTCGGCCAGGTAGAGGGGGGTGGGGCGGCCCGCGTAGTCGGCCAGGTAGGCCTCGAGCTCCGCCTGGAAGGCGGGGTCGCCCTTGGCCTGGCGATAAGCCTCGGCCACCTCCTGGAGGGCGGGCATCAGCGTCTCGGGCACGAACCGGCCCCCGTAGGGGCCGAAGTGCCCGCTGGAGTCGGGAAAGCTCATGGGCCTCTCCGAGGGAAACCGGGCCGGGATTCTCCCAGAAGCGCGGGCGAAAGTCAAGGGCAGGGACGAGCTTAGCTCAGGAGGCCCTGGATGATAGTCTCCACCGCCTCGTCCTCGCTCAGGCCGCGGGCCATGAGGGTGAGCAGCTGGCGGTCGTCCACCCGGCCGATGGCCGCCTCGTGGGTGACGTGGGCCAAGGGATGGCTGACCGTGACGATGGGCACGGCGTTGGCCCTGGCCTGGCCCTGGACGATCTCCTTGCAGTCCACGTGACCGCGTGCCCCGGGGGCCGAGGCGGTAAGCTCGTTGATGATCTCGGCGGAGGCTCGCTGGCGGACTGCGACGCGCGACTTGAGCACCGCGCGGGCCTCCTCGCCCTCCAGGCTTGCGGCCTCGCGAATGCGGATCGCGTCGTCGCCGTAGCCGTTGATGCGGGCCACCATCTCGAGGGAGCTGTGGGCCGCGCAACGGATCGCGTAGTCGAGCTCGATCTTGCCCACCCGGCCCTGGAGGAGGTCGAAGTCGGTGCGCATCCTCGCCCCTTCCTCGATGGCCACCTGGGCCTTGGGCACCACGTGCACGCCGCCGCCCTCGCTGTGGACGTGGCGCTCGACGTACTCATAGCTGGCCTCGGCGCCCACGCGAATGTTCGCCTGCATATTGTGCGTGACGTCGGTGGCGTTGGGGAATACGCAGTGGGCGAGGATGCTCGCCGCGGCCCTCTCTTCGATGTCCACCTCCAGTTCGATCTCCTGGAGCCCCTTCTCGGGAAGTACGCCGAAGCACAGGTGGACCTGGCGCTCCAGGCGCGTGCCCTGCTCCAGGGCCATGTGGATGCGCACGCCGGTGTCGGTGGGGTGGGGCTCGACGCGGAGCCCGGGCACGGTGTGGGCGCCGACGACCTCGTTGCCGTGGATCACGAGATGGGCGACATCGGAATCCGCGAAGGCCTGGGGCTGGCCGCCCGCTTGCTGGTAGACCTGGAGCATCTGCTCATAGTCGGTCCTGGGCATGGGAGTCCCGCTAGTCGTGGTAGGGGCATGGGATGCAGCCGGTGGAGAAGTAGTCGTCCACCTCGTTGGGGCTGCCGGCCACCGCGATGTAGCCGCAGCAGATGAGCGAGGCCATGTCGGCGTGCCGCAGCACCTCGGCGCTATGGGTGACCAGGAGGCTGGCCATGCCCCGTTCCTTGAGGCTGGCGAGGAGCTCGAAGATCTTGCGCAGGGCGGCCACGTCGATCCCGCTGTCGGGCTCGTCGAGGATGATGAGCTTGGGCTCCATGACCAGGATGGAGGCGAGCTCGATGCGCTTGCGCTCGCCGCCGCTGAGCGAGCGGTCCACGGGGCGGTCGAGGTAGTCGTCGGGATTCAGGGCCACCTGCTGGAGGGCATCGCGCAGTTGTTCCTCGGAGCCGTTCCTGGCTCCTGCGGACAGGAACTTGCGCACGCTGAGCCCCTCGAAGCGGGCCGGCTCCTGCCAGGCCAGCGTGAGACCCGCCCGCGCCCGCTCGTCGATAGCCAGGTGGCCGATGTCCCGGCCGTCGAAGACGACCCTCCCGGACCGGGGTTCGTAGCCGGGCATCCCCATGAGCGCGTAGGCGAGGGTGCTCTTCCCCGCCCCGTTGGGGCCCACCAGGCAGTGGACCTGGGCGGCTTCGACCCCCAGCGACACCCCGTTCAGGATGTCTCGGCCGTCGACGGCCACCCTCAGGTCCTGGACCTCGAGCAGGGCCACGATGGCGGTCCTCCGACAAGGCGTATGCGGCGTTTCCCTATCGCCCCCAAGGCTACCAGACCCAGGGGCCCCGTGCAACGGCAGGTGGGCGGACGCCGCTGGCGTCGGCGATGGAGGTAGTGGCCGGGGCCTCGCGGCGGGCCAATCAGTCGCTCGCTGGCTCCTCCGCGGGCTCGATGGGCTTCACTCGCCAGGCCACCAGCGCCGCGCCCAGCGCGAGGCTCACCGCCATGACCACGAAAGGGGCTCGCAGGCTCACGCTGGCGCTCAGGTAGCCGCCCATCAGGGGGCCGGCGAACATCCCGATGGCGCTCGCCGAGCTGGTCACCCCATAGGCCTTTCCGATATTGCTGTCGTGCGTCACGCCCCGGATGATGGCGTTGGCCAGGGGCCGCATTCCCCCTACGCCCACGCCGAAAAGCAGCCGCAGGCCGAACAGGTGGGCCACCCGCCCAGCCACCAGGTAGAGCGAGGCGGTGAGGCTGGCGAACAGGCTGAGGGCGATGAGCAGACGCTTGTGACCCCACAGATCGCTGAACCGGCCGAACAGCCACGCCGACCCCGCGGCCATCAGGTTGCCCGCCGAGATCAGCAGCCCGATGGTGGTGTTGATGCGCTCCGTGTCGCCCGACACCTCCTTGACCAGGTCGGGGAACACCGGGCCGGCCGCCGCGTTGGCGAAGCGCAGGGCGAAGACGATGAACACCGCGGTCAGGAAGCCCACCGCCGCAAACACCTGGCCGAACGTCCCGTGCGGCGCGCCGTCCGCCGTCCCTGAGGGCACGAAGCGCTCGCGAACGAATACCTTGGTCACCACGACGCCCGCCAGCAGCACCAGGGCCGCGGCGCGAAACGTCGCCCGGTAGCCCAGGGCGTCGGCCAGCAGCCCGCCCATGAAGGGGCCGAAGGCCGCACCTACGAACACCGCGGCCTGCATCATCCCCATGGCCTGCCCCGCACGGTGGCGCGGCACCACCCCCGCCACAAGGGCCACGCTAGCGGTCACCGTGCCCGTCAGAGCCCCCTGGAGCAGGCGGCAGGCCACCAACTGGCTCGCGTTCTGGCAAAAGGACATCAACGTGAGCACCAGGGCGCCGCCGAGCATGGCCCGCAGCACCATGGGCTTGCGTCCATAGCGGTCGGCCAGGGCCCCCCAGATGGGTGAGAAGACGGCCATGGTCAGTGCCCCCGCCGCGAAGGCTATCCCCGCCCACACCCGCGACTGCGCCTCGTCCGCCACGCCGAGCTCGCGAACGTAAAGCGGCAGGAAGGGGAGGACGAACGTGAAGCCCGTGATGGAGCAGATTTGGGCGAAGAAGGCCGCGTTGAGCGTGCGCTTCCACGATTGCATACGCGCCTGCACCACAAAGACGATGGCGAGCGACCCCGACGGGCCGCTCGCCGTGGATGTGCGGCAGCCGACCTGGGGCCTGCGGCCTCAGCCCTTGCCCGGCACCGGCGGCTTCTCCTCGGGCACCATCACTTCCCCCGTCTCGAAGTCCTTCGCCGTGGGCTGCACCTCCAGGTTGGCCAGGGAGCCCTTGGCCTGGGGGTCGGTGAGCTGCTCCCACGTGACCCGCTGGCCGGTATAGGCGGCGATGCGGCCCATGATGGCCGACAGGGTGGCGTCGGTGACCGCTTTCGCGTCGTTCACCGGCTCGCCCTTCAGCAGGCTCTTGAGGAGGACGATGTGCTCCTGGACGTACATGCTTCGGTGGAAGTCGAGCTTGGGCGGCTCGAGCCGCCGGTCGTCCTCCCACAGCCGCACCCCGCCGCCGTTGTCCGCCCAGCCCTTCTGGCCCAGCAGGTGAACGCCGTTGCCCCGGTTCCAGCAGCCGTTGATCTGGCGGGAGAGGCTGTGGACGTGGAGCTGGCGGGGGAACTCGAAGTCGACGCCGAAGCAGTCGTACTGGTTGCCCGTGATGCGGCGGTGCCGGGCGCCGATGGCCACCGCGGCCAGGGGATGCTCGCCCACGCACCAGTTGAGCATGTCGATGGTGTGGACGTGCTGCTCGACGATGTGGTCGCCGGACAGCTGCGTGAAATTGACCCAGTTGCGGGCCAGGTATTCCGCGTCGCTCCAGCCTTCCTTGCGGTCGCGATGCCACAGGCGGCCCACGCAGTAGTAGACGATGCCGCCCAGCACGCGGCCGATGGAGCCGTCGGCTATCCGCGCCCGCATGCCCGCATAGCCCACGTGGTGGCGGAGGCACAGGCCGGAGAGGACGGCGAGGCCCTTCTTGGCGGCCAGCTCGCCGGTCTGGTACATGGTGCGGCACCCCGCGGGGTCGACGGCCACTGGCTTCTCGATGAAGGTGTGCTTGCCCGCCTGGACGGCGGCCTGGAAGTGGACGGGGCGGAAGTTCGGCGGCGTGGCCATGAGCACCATGTCCACGTCGCTGTCGATGAGCTTCTTGTAGGCGTCGAAGCCCGCGAAGCATCGCTCCTGAGGCACCTCCTGGCCGCGGCGCTTGAGGGCCCCCCGGGTGCCGCGCATCCGGTCGGCGAAGGCGTCGGCGAGGGCCGTGAAGCGCACCTCCACGCCCACCGCCTTGCCCGCGTCGATGATGTTGGCCGCCGCGCCCGTACCCCGGCCTCCGCAGCCGATGAGGCCCGCCTTGAAGGTCTTGCGGGCCTGGCCCCGGGCCGCGGCCCCGAGCACGGTGAGGCCCCCGGCGGCCACGGCGCTGCGCACGAACGCTCTCCGAGTCACGCGAGTGGAATGCGGCGTCACGATGGGACTCCTCTCGATGCCAGTGGTGCGGTGCGGCTACCTCACCCCGGTGTGGCCGAAGCCGCCGCTGGAGCGGGCCGTCTCGTCCAGGCGGTCGCGCTCCACCATTCGTGCCCGGGCCACGGCGCTGACCACGAGCTGGGCGATGCGCATTCCTCGCTCGATGGCAAACGGCTCCCGGGCCACGTTGCCCAGGATGATGCCCACCTCGCCGCGGTAGTCGCTGTCGATGGTCCCCGGAGCGTTGACTACGGTGAGCCCGTGCTTGAGGGCCAGGCCGGAGCGGGGCCGCACCTGGACCTCGTAGCCGCGGGGGATGGCGAGGGTGAGCCCCGTGGGCACCAGGCGCACCTCGCCGGGGGCGATGGTCAGCGGCTCGTCCACCGCGGCACACACGTCCATGCCGCTGGCGTGCTCGCTCATGTAGCGGGGCGGGGGCACGTCCTCGGTGCCTGGCTTGCGGGTGAAGTGGATCTCGAGCTCGGGCATGGGACCATCCTGTGCCAAGGGACGGCGGGTGCGGGGCAGAGCTGTGTGCGACCGGGCCTCCTCAGTAAGCGGCGGAGGTTCGGGGCTTGTGCTCAAGGTCTTCGATGTAGCGCTTGGCGGAGAGCGCGGCCGAGCAGCCGAAGCCCGCGGCGGTGACCGCCTGGCGCCACACGGGGTCCTCGCAGTCCCCGGCAGCGAAGACCCCGGGGACGTTGGTCTCCTTGCGGGCGTTGACTGTCACGAAGCCGTTCTCGTCGAGGTCGCAGAGGCCCTGGAGGAACTCCGTGTTGGGCTTGCTGCCGATGAGCACAAAGCAGCCGTCCACGTTCAGCTCCGAGGTCTCCCCGGTCTTGACGTTCTTGAGCTTGACCTTCTCGAGCACCTGGTCGCCGACGAATTCAGTGGCCACCGTGTCCCAGCGGAAGCTCATCTTTTCGTTCTCGAAGGCGCGTTGCTGGTAGATGCGCTCGGCCCGCAGCTCGTCGCGGCGATGGATGAGGGTGACGCTCTTTGCGAACTTGGTGAGGTAGATGCCCTCGTCCACCGCGGTGTTGCCGCCGCCGACGACGGCCACCCGCTTGTCGCGGAAGAAGGGAGCGTCGCAGGTGGCACAGTAGGACACCCCGCGGCCCCGCAAGCGGTCCTCGCCGGGGACGCCGAGGGTCTTGGGGTCGGCGCCACTTGCCACGATGACGGCCTTGGCGCGGAAATCGCCGTTCGAGGTGTGCACCACGCAGGCCGTGGCGTCGTCGGCGGAGATGGACTTGACTTCGGCGCTTTTGACCTCGCAGCCGAAGCTCTGGGCCTGCTTGGCGAAGCGGTCCATGAGCTCCGGGCCATCGACGACCTGGGGGAATCCGGGATAGTTCTCTACCTCGTGGGTGGTGGCCAGTTGGCCGCCGGGTTCCAGCTTGTCCAGGAGAAGGGTCTTGAGCCGGGCCCGGGCGGCGTAGATGCCGGCGGTCAGGCCGGCGCATCCGCCGCCCACGATCAGCACGTCGCAATCGAAATCCTGGCTCATTGCCTTCCCGTCTCGAATGGTCCGCCGTGCTGGCAGGGCCACCATCGGGTGGCACCTGCGGCGAGCGCGGCCCGCTCAGGCGGCGAGCCGACGCCACGTCATGGGCCGGTTGCAGCACCTGGGGGCGAGGTGGCCGGCGCCCTCGTTGAGCACCATGATCTCGGCTCCGCACACCTCGCAGTAGCAGGTCCGGTGGACCTGGGGCAGCAGGGTCATGGGTTCGTTGCAGCACCGGGGCGCGAGGGCGCCCTGGGCGCTGTTGACCACGCTCACCTCGGCTCCGCATACGAGGCAGCGGTAGACCTGTCCAATGGTGTTCTGGCCGGGAGGGGCCATGGCCGGGGGGTCCTATTGGTCGGCGATAGAATCGGGCTGGGAGACCCTGGTCATGGGCTTCCTGCAGCAGATGGGCTCCAGGGTGCCCACGCCTCCCTTGGTGACCATGATGAGCGTGTCGCAATCCTCGCAGCGGTAGGCGGTGCCCACGTGGATGGTCCACGCGGAGATCCACTCTTCGGTGGTCCACTCCGGGTATTCCTCGCCGGTGGCCATGAGCTGGTGCCTCCGCTGGCTGCGATGTCGGTGTGCGCCGCGCCTCGGAGCGCGACGACACATAATTATACGCATGCGCTGCATCGCCCGCCAGTCCAATTCGCTCGTCCGAGAGCGGGGCGCCCGGCCACGTCTCGTGGAAAAGGCTCTTGCGTGCGGTGCGACGGCCTTCTATAATCGCCTCACGCTCGGCTGTGCCGACGGTGCGTGGAGAGAGGCCCGTGGGGCTCGCCAACCAGATCACGCTGTTCCGGCTCGCCCTGGGTCCGCTGTTCGTGGCCGTGTTCATCCTCGGCGGCACCACGGGCTACGTCCTGGCCCTCATCGTGGCCGTGCTGGTGGAGGCCACGGACTTCCTGGACGGCTACCTGGCTCGTGCCAAGCGGGAGATCAGCGATTTCGGCAAGCTGGTGGACCCGATGGCGGACAGTCTGGCCCGCTTCTCGGTCTTCTTGTGCTTCCTGTGGGGAGGGTACGCTCACCTGTGGATGGTGGCGCTGCTCTTCTATCGCGATTTTGTGGTGGCCTACATGCGGATCGCGGCTGCCCACGCGGGGATGGTGATGGCGGCGCGCCTGAGCGGCAAGCTCAAGGCCGTCACCCAGGCGGTCGCGATCATCGCCATCCTCATTCTCATCGTCGCCACCCCTGCCGGGGATCCGGAGCGCGTGGAAGCCACGCGTCGCACGGCCCACTGGCTGATGGGCCTGGTGGTGCTGGTTACCGTGTGGTCGGGGATCGACTACGTGTGGTCCGCCTCCCCCATTCTTCGCCAGCTCCTCCGCCGCAGGTCGTGAGCCTGCTACGGCCCGCCCGACAAGGTGCCGAAGACCCGGCGCAGCACGTCGAGGGCCGGCCGGTAGAAGATGCCCACCAGCCCCATGACCGCGGCGAAAGCCGCGACCACGGCCCCCAGTCCGAGCACGAATCCCATCGCCATCCGCAGTCCGAGACCCACCTGCCGCAGGCCGCTGATGGGCTGCGCCTGGCGGCTCTCTAGCTGCTGGCGGAGCTCCTGGACCTGCTGCGAGAGGTTCTCGATGAGCGACCGCGGGTCGGGGGGTTCCTCCCGCGCCAGGCCGAGGGGCTGCCGCTGGGGCATGGAGGGGGCGGCCTGCGGCTCCTGGGGCGAGGCGGCCGGTCGGGCTTCGGGCGCTTGCCGGGGCGGCGGCTTCTGCGGCTTAGCCCGTTGCTCCTGGGCCTTCTCGGTTTCGGCGGGGGCCTCGCCTCGGGCCGACTGGGCCTCCTCGATAGCCAGGCGTAGCGCGGCCCGGGCGGCTGGGCTGCGGCCCTCGTCGTCGGCGTGCTGGGCCGCCTGGCCTTCCGTTTGCTGTGCGCCCGTGCCGGCAAGGGGGGCCGCCGACTGGGGGGAAGGCTCTCGCCGGTTCTCCTCGCTCTCGGGCTTCTGTTCGTGCGGCGACGGCTCCTCGGGTTCCTCCTGCTCGTCCGTGGGGGCCTCCTGCTCGTCCGGGGGTTGCTCGTCGAGGGTGAGGATCAGCTCGTCGTCGCCGTCGGAGGGAGGGCCTTGCGAAGCGGGCCGCTCCGTACCCTTGGCGGAGGGAGGGGGTTGCGCGGCCCCATCGTCGATGGAGATGACGAGTTCGTCGCCGAGGTCGGGCGGGCTCTGCTGGGGGGCGGCGGGCCCTTGGTCTTCCTGCTCGGCCTCCGTGAAGGGGAGGATGGAGTCGCGGCCCTGCTCCTCGCTGTGCGAGAGCGCTTTCTGCGCCTGGGGCGCCGGCTCGACGGTCTCCAGCTCCTTGGTGTCAGCGTCCAGGTCGACGTCTGCGGCGATGGGAGGGGACTTCGAGGGAGCCTGTTGGGGCTGGGGGGTCTTCTTGCGCTCCTTGGGCTCTGTGGGTTTCTTGCCGCCGAGGACGAGCTCTTCGCGGCAGGAGGTGCAGATGCCCTCGTAGACGTCACGTCCTTCCAGAGCTTCGCCGCAGGAGCGGCAACGGGGAGCATCCTCGGGCATTGGGCAGTTTCCTCATCTGCTTCGCGTCGTGGTATCTATTCTAGCGCGGGACGCCGTGAGTTCCAAGGCTTTCGGGGCCGCGGCGGCGCGGGGCCTGTGCTACAATGGCGGGTGGCGGCGAGGTCCCTGACCGCTGGCTACAGTGTGCGGAGCCCTGGAGCGATGGCCGAGCATTGCGTGCTGCTACGGCGCCTGCCCCGACGGCTGCTGGCCTGGTACGGGAAGGCCAAGCGCCAGCTCCCCTGGCGCGACACTCGCGACCCGTACCGTGTGTGGCTGGCCGAAGTGATGCTCCAGCAGACGCGCGTGGACACCGTGATCCCCTACTACGGCCGCTTCCTTGCCCGGTTTCCCACCCTGGCCTCGGTGGCCGAGGCGTCGTGCGACGAAGTGCTCGAGCTGTGGGCGGGGCTGGGCTACTACGCGCGGGCCCGCTCCTTCCACGCCGCGGCCCGCCAGGTCGTCCGCGCCCATGGAGGGCAGGTGCCTCGCGACCCGGGGGCGCTGCGGGCCTTGCCCGGCGTGGGGCCGTATACCGCTGCCGCGGTTCTCAGTATCGCCTACGGCGTGCCCGTGGCCGCGGTAGATGGGAATGTGGCGCGGGTGCTGTGCCGCCTGTTCGGCCTGGACGGCGACCCGCGGGCCAGCGCGCCCGGGAAGCGGCTGCGGGCCCTGGCCGAGCAGCTCCTGCCTCGCTCGCGGCCCGGGGACTTCAATGAGGCCATGATGGAGCTGGGTGCGACCTTGTGCACGCCCCGGAGGCCCGCGTGCGACGCGTGCTGCGCCGCCGAGCTGTGCGAGGCGAGGCGGCGGGGACGCCAGGACGAGCTGCCGGCGCGGGCGAGGAGGAAGCCCGTGCCGCACTACGACGTGGCCGTGGGGCTGGTGTGGCGACGGGGCAAGCTGCTGCTCACTAAG
>JBKHIY010000099.1:0-15423 GCA_046538415.1 Candidatus Brocadiia bacterium
GGGCAAGAGCCGCGGGGGGACGGCCAGCCGCTGGAGGCCCGCCTCCTGGCCGCCGTCGAGGCCCTGGCCCGCACCCTGGCCGCCGACCTGCGCCGCCGCGAGCCCCTGGCCCCTCGCGTGCGGGAGGCCGAGCGGCGCTACGCCCAGGCCCGCCGGGCGGCCCAGGACCCCGCCCAACGCCTCGACGCGGGGGCCGGGTTCCTCTACGACCTCGCCGTGGTGGCGGCCACGGGCAGCGGGCGGGAGGTGGAGCTGCCGGCCCGGCTCCTGCTGCTGGGCGGGGCCCTCGCCCCCATGGTTGGCTCGCCGGGGATGGCTCGCGTGGCCGACCGGCTGCACCGCGCCGGGGAGCTGGTCGTCCGTGCCCTGCGGCGCACGGAACGCGGGGTGGCCCTCCCGGAGTTCCTCGACGACGCGCGCCGGCGGCTCGAGCGTGCCTCCGGGCACAGCGACCCCGCGGCCCGGCTGGCGGCCACCCTCGAGGCCATGGTGGAGGCCCTGGGCACCCGCCGTCCGCCTCACAGCACGGGCTTGACGCCACGCCACGGCGCCGCTATGATGCCCGCCGGGGACACGAACTGACCCGCTCCCTCCGCCAGGACGGCGTGCCATGAAAAGCCGCGGGGGGCCGGCGCGCGTGCTGTTCCGAGCCGGCTCCTTCTTCTCGCTGGAAGAGGCCCTCTGGCGGGAGATGCGCGCCGCGCGAGCGGAGGAGCCGCTGGCGCCCCTGGTGGTGCTGGTGCCCACGAACCTGTTGCGCCGTCACCTGGCGGCCGAGGGAGCCCGGCGGGGGGGACTGATCAACGTCCACTTCCTCACCCTGCTCGACCTGGCGGGGAAGGTGGGCGGGCCGGCCCTGGCGAAGGCCGGCCGCGCCCCGCTGCCCCGGTTCGGCGACCAGGTGGTGGCCCGCGCCGTGTGCCAGGAGGCGGGGGCCGATTACTTCGCCGCCCTGGCCCGGCGGCCGGGCTTCCACCGCGCCTTGCTCGACACCATCGAGGACCTCAAGGAGGCGTGCTGCCGGCCCGCCGACCTGGGGCGGGCCGTCGAGGCGCTGGCGGAGTCGCCGCCGGGGCTAGAAGCCAAGCTCCGCGACCTGGAGGGCCTGTGGGCCGCCTACGAGCGGCGCCTGGCCCGCGGGAGGCTCTACGATTCGGCGGACCTCCTGGCCGCTGCGGCGGACGCCGCGCCCCGCGACCGCTGGCTGAGCCGCGTGGCGTGGGTGGGGCTCTACGGCTTCTACGACCTCAATCCGCTCCAGCGCCGGCTGGTGGCGGCGGCGACCGGGGGGCAGCCGGCGGCCGTTTTCTTCCCCTACGAGCCCGAGGCCCCGGCCTTCGCCTACGCCGAGCCCACCTTCCAGTGGTTCCTCGACGAGGGCTTTGTCCCCCGGGAGGAGCCGCGGCCGGAGCTGCCTGCCGAGCTGGCGACGCTCGGGGCGAGCCTCTTCGGCCCGCCGCCGGACGAGCCCCGCGGGGCGGGGGGCCGGGTGCGCGTGGTCTCGGCGCCCGACGAGCTGCGAGAGGTCAAGACCATCCTCCGCACGGCGCTCGACGCGGCCCGCGAGGGGCACCGCCTCTATCGCGTGGGGGTGGTGCTCCGCCAGCCGGCCACCTATGCCCCGCTGTTCGCCGAGGAGTGCGAGGCGGGCGGCCTGGCGGCCTACCACGACCGCCCGCCCCCGCTCTCCGCGAGCCGGGCGGGGCGCAGCATGCTCCTGCTCCTGCGCCTGCTGGGCAGCGACTTCCCTCGCGCCGACCTCATGGAGTTCGTGACCTACGCGGACGTTCCGTTCGAGGACTTCCTGCCCGCGGGGGCCGAGGCGGCGCCCGCGGACTGGGACCTGGCGTCCATCGAAGCCGGCGTGGTGGCCGGCCGGGAGACGTGGCTGGAGCGCCTGGGGGCCTACCGCCGGCGCCTGTCCGCCGAGGATGCGGGGGGGGAGCGCCGCGCCCGCCGCCTGGAGGCCGTGGAGGCCTTCCTGGCCTTCCTCGAGGGGCTCTTCGAGGCGCTCGCCGAGGTGCCCCAGCAGGGGACGTGGGGCGAGATGGTGGACGCCGTGCTGGAGGCCTACCGCCGCCTGGTGCGGCCCGGCGAAGGCCGGCAAGCCACGGTGGAGGCGATGGGCGCGCTGGGGGCACTGGATGCCACGGGCGAGCAGTGCGAGCTGGACGCCCTGGCCTCGCTGGCCCGCGAGGCGCTGGACAGCCGGCGGCCGCGGCCCCGCTCCTTCGGCTCCTGCGGCCCGACCATCGTGGGGCTCATGGAGGGGCGCGGCCTGCCCTTCGACGTGGTGTGCGTGCCCGGGCTGGTGGAGAAGGCCTTCCCCGCGCCGCCGGCCCCCGACCCCCTGCTCTCGGACGGGGACCGGCGACGGCTGCGCCGGGCCGGCCTCGAGCTCTCGCTCCAGAGCCGGCGGGGACTCGAGGAGCGGCTGCTCTTCCGCCTCGCCGTGGGGGCCGGCTCGCGGGCGGTGGTGCTCACCACGCCCCGGCTCGACCCCTCGACGGGCCGGGAGCGGGTGGCCTCGCACTTCCTCCTGCGCGTGGCCGAGGCGCTCACCGGCCGGCGGGCCGACTACGCGGGGATGGAGTCCCTGGAGTGCTGCCGCCGCCTGGCCAGCGGCGCCGCGGCACAGACGGAGGGGGAGCGAGCCTGGCGGACGGCGGACTACGACCTGGCGGCGGCCCGGGCCGCGGCGGGGGCCGGGCGCGGCGACGAGGCGTGCTACCTGGCCCGCCTGGCGCCCACGTTCGCCAACGCCCTGCGGGCCGAGCGGGAGCGGTGGGGCAGGCGGACCTTCACGGAGTACGACGGGGTGCTGCGCTCGGAGGCGGCCCGCGCCGCACTGGCCCGCCGCCTGGGCGAGCCGCCCTGGAAGCTGCCGCCCACGGCCCTCGAGCGCTACGCCGAGTGCCCCTTCCGGTTCTTTCTCCAGCGGGTGCTGAAGCTCGAGCCCCTGGAGGAGCCGGAGCGGGTGCGGCGACTCGCCGGCGTCGACCGGGGCAGGCTCCTCCACGACGTCCTCTACCAGGCCGTTGCCCGGGCCCGCTCGGAGGGCCGGCCGCTGAGCCAGGAGGACGAGACGGCGACCCTGGCCGTGGCCAGAGAGCACTTCCAAGCGTTCGAGCGGGAGGGCCTGGTGGGCATGCCGGGGCTGTGGGAGCTGGAGCGGGAGAGCCTGGAGCAGGACCTGCGGCGGTTCGTGCTCGACGAGGCGACGGACGCGGGGGGCTACGTGCCCGCGCACCTGGAGGTGACCTTCGGCCGCAGGCCGCGCCATGGCGGCGGCGAGCCGGGCCTCCCGGAGGGCCTGCCCTTCGACCTGGGCGCCGGCCGCGCCCTGTGCCTGGTGGGGCGCATCGACCGCGTCGACGTGCATCCCGCCACCGGCCAGGCCCGGGTGCTCGACTACAAGGCGGGCTCGCGGGGGAGCGCCCCCAAGCGCGATTCCCTGGCCGGCGGCACGGCGCTCCAGCTTCCCATCTACCTGTGCGCCGCGCAGGCGATCCTGGGCGAGAGCGCCCAGGTGGCCGAAGCTGCCTACCGCTACGTGACCGCCCGGGGCGGCTACCGCACGGTGGGCTTCAGCCGCGGGGCCTACGAGGGGCGACGGGACGACCTGCGAGCCGTCCTGGCCACCATCGTCGAGGGCATCGCCCGGGGCCGCTTCTTCGCCGCCATCGCCGGCCGCCCCTGCCGCACGTGCGACTATCGCCTGCTGTGCGGAGCCGCGGCCCGCACCGCGGCCAGCCTGAAGGCGGACGACGAAGCCGCCAGGGACTACCTGGCGATGCAGGAGATCGAATGAGCCCCGCCCAGGACCAGCCCCCTCCCCTCGCCGACGCCCGCGACCGGCAGCGGGCCACGGACGAGCTGGGCGCCTGCTTCGCCGTGGAGGCCGCCGCGGGAGCGGGCAAGACCACCGTGCTCGTGAGCCGCCTCCTGGCCATCATCCGCACCGGCGCCGCCCGCCTGGACGAGACCGTGGCCATCACCTTCACCGAGAAGGCGGCCGGCGAGCTCAAGGTGCGGGTGCGGGCCGAGCTGGAGAAAGTCCTGGGAGGCGAACTCGACGAGGCCACCCGCCAGCGGTGCCGCCAGGCCCTCGACGACCTGGGCCACGCCCCCATCGGCACCATCCACGCCTTCTGCGCCTCGCTCCTTCGAGAGCGGCCCGTGGAGGCCGGCGTGGACCCCCGCTTCGCCGTGGCCGACCCCCTCGCCGCCTCCCTGCTCCGCGAACGCACCTGGGACCCGTGGCTGGAGAGCCGACTGGCCGCGGGGGGCCGCCCGCTGCTCCGCGCCCTGGCCAACGGCCTGCGCCTGGAGGGCCAGCGGGGCAGCCTCGACGCCCTGGCCGGCGACCTCCTGCGCTGCCGCGACCTCCTGGAGGCCCGACCCCCGGGGCCGCAAGCGGGCGAGGACGCCCGGGCGTTCGTCGCCGCCGCCCGCCCCAGGCTGGCCGACCTCGTGGACCAGCTCGATACCTACTGCGACCCGGGGCGAGCCAGGGACTTCCGCGAAAAGATGGAAAGCGCCCGCAGGAGCCTCGTCCTCGCCGAGGGAATGAGCGACGTGCAGGCCGAGGCCGCGGTGATGCGCCTCGACCTGCGGGGGCGATTCCCAGGGAAGAGCCACTGGACCCGCGCCGAGAACCGCGACCTGGCCAAGGAGCTCCACGACCGACTCAAGGCCGACCACGAGGCGACGCGGGCGTACATCGGGGCCGACCTGGCCGCCGAGCTGGCGGAGACCCTGGCCGGCTTCGTCGCGGCCTACCGCCAGGCGCTGGCCGACGAGGGGCTGGTGGACTTCGACGACCTGCTGCTGCTGAGCCGCGACATGCTGGCCCGCAACCGGGCGGCTCGCGCCCACTTCAAGGACCGCTGCCGCTACCTGCTCGTCGACGAGTTCCAGGATACCGACCCGCTCCAGGTGGAGATCGTCTTCTTCCTGGCGGAGCGCCCCGACCGCCACGCGGAGAGCTGGGAGGAGGTGGAGCTGGAGCCGGGGAAGCTGTTCGTGGTGGGCGACCCCAAGCAGTCGATCTACCGCTTCCGCCGGGCCGACATCGAGGTCTACGAGCGGGCCAAGGGCGCCCTGTGCCGCCACGGCGAGGGGCTCATCCTCTCCCAGAGCTTCCGCCCCGTGCCCCGCCTGGCCGAGGTGGTCAATCGCATCTTCGCCGGGCACATGCGCCGCCCCGCGCACGGCGCCTACCAGCCCGACTACGTGCCCCTCGAGCCCCGCCGGGAGGGGCATCCCCGGGGCCCCGCCACGGCGCTGCTGCTGCCCCCGGAGGAGCTGCGGGCCGAGCTGGAGAACGAGGAGGCGGGCCGCCGGGCCGAGGCCCGGTGCGTGGCCGCCATGGTCGAGCACATGGTGGCCGGGGGCTGGACCGTCGCCGACCCCCGCACCGGCCATCGGCGGGCCGTGGGCTACGGCGACATCGCCATCCTCGCCCGCCAGTACGCCGCCGCCGACCACTACGCCGACGCGCTGGCCGCCGCCGACATCCCCCTGCGCATCGTGGGCGGAAAGCGCTTCTACGTGGCCCAGGAGGTCCACGCCCTGGTGAGCGTGCTCAAGGCCGTCGACAACCCGCACGACCGCGTGGCCCTGGTGGCGGCGCTGCGCAGCCCCTTCTTCGGCATCTCGGACGATGCCCTGCTCGTGGCCACCGAGGCGGCGGGGCTGCTGAGCTACCTGGAGGGCGAGCACGAGGGGCCGCTGGCAGAGGCCCTGGCCGTGCTCCGCGAGCTCCACGAGCGGCGCAACGAGATGCCCATCCCCCTGCTGCTCGACCGCCTGTTCCAGCGCACTAAGGCCCTCGAGCTCTTCTACCTGCGTCCCCGCGGCGACCAGCGGGTGGCCAACCTGCTCAAGATCGTGGGCCGTGCCCGGGAGCTGGCCGCGGCCGAGCGGGTGAGCCTGAGGGCCTTCGTGCGCTGGCTGGCCCGCCTGCACGAGACGCAAGCCGACGAAACGGAGTCGGCGCTGCTCGAGGGGGAGGGCGAGGTGCAGTTCCTCACCATCCACCGGGCCAAGGGCCTGGAGTTCCCCGTGGTGTTCGTGGCAGACATGACCTACGGCGGGGCGCGGGGCTCGAACTTCACGGTCCTGCGCGAGAAGGCCCCGTCGGAGGGGCAGTTCGCCTTCTACCTGGGCGCGAAGGACCTGGGCATCCGCACGGCGAACTGGCCGGGGACGGAGTACGACAAGCTGCGAGCCGAGGCGGAGGCCACCCGCCTGTTCTACGTCGCCACCACCCGGGCGCGCGACCTGCTCTTTCTCCTTCCTCATTGGGGGAAGCTGAAGGGCGGCTTCGCCTGCCTCCTCCCCGGCGGCCCAGACCCCGAGAATCCCCCCTGGGGCGAGCAGACCCCCCTGGGCACGGTGTTCGACACGCGCGTCCTGGACCTCGAGCTGAAGGCCTCGCGGCCCTTCCGCCTCTCCGTGCCCGACCGGCCCGACCTGCCCCCGGCTGCCAAGAAACGCCTGGAGGCCCGCCAGCGCTGGGAAGACGAGCGCGACCGCCTGGCCGCCCAGGCGGGCGAGGGCATCGCCTGGCGCACCCCCTCGCGGCTGGGCCACGGCCTGGTCGCGGCCCACGCCTCGGAGGAGGACGAGGGGCCGATGGTGGAGGGACGCGCCGTGGGTTCCGTGGTACATCGCTGCCTGGAGCGGGCACAGGAGGGGGAGGTGGGCGCCCTGGTGGCCGCGACGGCTCGCCAGGAGGGCCTCTCGCCCCAGGCGATGGAGCGGGCCCGCGGCCTGCTGGCCGCCGCCATGGGCAGCGAGACGATGCGGCGGGCCCGCCAGGCCGAGAGCGCCTGGCACGAGGTGCCCTTCGCCGTCGAGATCGACGGCACGGTGCTCACCGGCGTGATGGATCTCCTTTTCATGGAAGGAGATGCGGCGGTGGTCGTGGACTTCAAGACGGATGCCGTGGCGGGCCCGGGGGACAAGGACCGCCTGGCCGCCGCCTATCGCTCCCAGGTGCTCGCTTACGTCCTGGCCGCCCGCAGGGCTCTTTGCAAGCCGGTGAAGGAAGTGATATTATGCTTCCTGGCCGCCGAGGAGCCCGAGTGGGTCCTGCGGGTCACCGACGAGGTGCTCCACGAGGCCCATCAGGCGGTGGTAGCCGGGACCCCAGAGAGCGCCTCATGCGACGGCTGATCATCGCACAATTCTCCGACCTCCACCTGGGCGCCGGCCTCTCGGGGGGCAAGCTCGCCTTGCCGCCCAAGAAGGTCCAGACCCGCCGCGCCGAGCAGCGGGCCTGCCTGGAGAAGTTCGCCGCCCACGTCCGCGAGACCCGTCCCGACGTGGTGCTCATGCCGGGCGACCTCTTCCACACCGGCGAGCCCAGCGTGGACGACCTGAACTTCGTGGTCAGCAGGGTCAACAGCATGGGGCCCACCCCGGTATTCGTCGCCCCCGGCAACCACGATGGCTATGCTCCCTCCAGCGCCTACAACGTCCACAGCGCCCTCTACCAGAGCCGCGGCGGGGGGCCGAAGTGGGGGGGGCACGTGCGGATATTCACCGCCGACAGCTTCCAGCGCCTGCCCCTCGGCCACCACGGCGAGGTGACGGTGAGCGGCGTGGCCTTCCACCGCCACACCCCCGAGAGCCGACGCGTGCTCTGCGAGCTGGAGCCGGCGCCCGACACCGGCCTCCACCTCTTGATCTTCCACGGCTCGCTGTCCAGCTTTCCCCCCGGCGGCCAGGACAAGCTGGTGCTGCCCTTCGACATCGAGGAGCTGGCGGGTGCCGGCTACGCCTACGCCGCGGTGGGCCACTACCACCGCGGCGGCCCCATCGCCGACGCCGAGGGCAACGTGCTGGGGGCCTACGCCGGCTCGCCCTTCGCCGCCTCCCTGGCCGACGAGCACGTGGGGCGCTGGCTCGGCGTCGAGCTGGCGCCCGAGGAGCCGCTCTCGGCCAACGCCCTGACCTGGCACCGCTGCGACGAACGGGCCGTGCGCAAAGTGGCCATGGACGTGACCGGCCTGTCGGACACCACGGCCCTCCAGAAGCGCCTGGACGAGCAGCTCGCCGCGGCCCAGGCCGGCGAGCGCGACCTGGTGCACGTGACCCTCCGCGGCCGGCTGGCCCGGGGCATCGACTTCCATCCCGAGCAGGCCCTCGAGGAGCGCTTCTTCCACGTGGTGGTCGACGCCTCGGGGGTGGAGCCCGACTACGAGGTGGACTTCGAGGCGGAGCTGCCCGAGCAGCCGGGCCTGGCCGCCACCAGCGAGGAGATGCTCCGCTGGAAGATGCTCAAGCTCTACAAGGAGGCCACCTCCGCCGAGGAACGCGAGCGGGTCAAGGAAGCTCTTTTCTACGGCCTCGACGCCCTCACGCTCGACGAGATCCACCTGCGATGACCGACATCCGCCAGCTCTGGATCGACGGCTTCGGCTGCCTCCGCGCCCAGGACCAGCCGTTCCGCTTCGAGCGCCAGCGTATCAACCTCTTCGTCGACGACAACGAGGCGGGCAAGAGCACCCTCCAGGCCGCCATCGTGGCCTCCCTCTACGGCCTCGAGACCCATCGCGGCCGGCTCGCCAACCGCCGACTGAGGCCCCACCACGACCACTGGTTCCCCCTCGAAGGCCCCCCCTTCGCCACCCGCATGCGTCTCCACGATGGCCAGCGCATGCTCGAGGTGCGATGGGACTTCGAGGACGAGGACCTCCACGTGGTAGCCCTGGACACCAACCAGGACGTCACGGCCGAGGTGTGCCCCGGCGGCGAGGCGTTGGAGCTCGGCCGCGCCCTCCTGGGCCTCAGCTTCCCCGAGTTCACCAAAACCTGCCTGGTCCGCCACGACGACCTCAGCGAGGTGCGCGGCCCCCAGGGGCTGGTCGCCCTCGTGGAACGCGCCGCCGACTCCCAGGCCGGCGACGTGACCGTGGCCCGGGCCCTGGAGAAGCTGCGGGGCCTCCTACGGAACTACCCCGGGATGATGCTCAAGGACGGCGGCCTGGTGGAGACCGAGATCGGCCGCCTCGAGGAGGACGCGGGCGGCCTCCGCCGCCGCATCGCCGAGCTGGACGCCGAGCGCGAGGCCATCGCCGAGGACGATCGCGAGTTCCGCCGCCTCGCCCAGCAGCGCGACGAGCTGCACCGGCGGGCCGCCCAGCTCGACTACCTCCAGCACGTGGCCGAGCATGACGAGCTGACGGAACGCATCGCCGAGGCCGAGAAGCGACGCGCCGAACTGGCCGAGAGGGAGCAGGAGCGCGACACCCTCGCACACCTCCAGAGCTTCCCCGCCGACCGGGCCGAATGGCTCACCCAGCGCCAGACCGAGCGCCAGGGCCTCCTCCGCGAGGCCGACGAGGCCGAGAAGGCCATCGCCAAGCTCCACGAGGAGACCCTCGCGCCCGCCCAGCGCCGCCTGGAGGCCCTGGGAAGGCTGGCCGACGTGACCCAGGAGGACGTGGACGCCGTGATCGAGCTGCTGGGCAAGACCCGCGACTTCGAGGCCCGCGAGCAGCGCCTCCAGGACGCCATCCAGAGGGAGGAGCGCCAGCTCCGCCAGGCCGGCGCCTCCATCGACGAGCTGGACCGCCTGGAGGACCGCTTCCGCGACCTCGATCCCGGCGACGGCGAGTTCCTCATCGACCAGGAGCGGGCCGCCGCCCAGGCCAGCTCCGACCTCGAAGAGGCCAAGCGCAAAGCCCTGGAGACCCGCATGCGGGCCGACGAGATCAAGGACTCCCGACGTCGCCAGCGCGAGGCGGCCCACCGCTCGATGGTGATCGGGGGCCTGGTGGCCGGCGGCTCCGTCGTGCTCGGGGGCATCCTCGCCGCCCTGGGCACCCTGGTGGGCGCCCTCCTGTTCGTCGGCGTGGCCACGGCGCTGGCGGGCCTGGGCGCCGGCGGATGGCTCCTGGCCACCGGCCGCGCCGCCGCGGCGTCCGCCCACGCCCTCCAGGAGGACGAGCTGGTCCACGTCACCGCCGAGCTCGGCCAGCTCGAGAAGCGCCAGGAGGAGCTGGCCGAGGCCCAGCGCGAGCGGCAGAGCCGGCTCAAGCGCCTGGCCAGCGAGTTCGGATACGAGCAGGCGGAGGTCCTGGTCGAGGACTACTGTGCCCTGGACGACCTGCGGCGCCTGTGTGGCACCCTCAAGCACCTCCGCGACCAGCACCAGGAGATGGCCCGCGCCCGGGAGGCCCTGGAGACGGAGGTCGCCCAGCGCTGCGCCGCCTATGGCAGGGAGATGCCCGCCGGCGAGTCGCTCTCCGCCGCCCTCGGGAAGCTCCAGGCCCAGATGGCCGAGGCCCGCCGCCTCCGCCAGGGCATCGACGACGCCCAGGAGCGCCGCGCCGAGGAGAGCGGGCGCGGCGACACGCTCCGCCGGCGAGCCGAGGAGCTGGCCGACGAGATCCGTAGCGTGCTCGAAGAAGCCGGGGTGAGCCAGGCCGGCTCCATCGAGGAGGGCATCCAGGCCTTCAACCAGCGCCTGGAGGACTACCGCCGCTTCCGCCAGCTCAGCGACCACCTGATCCCCCAGATGGCCGCCAACGTGGCGGACGCCCAGGCGATCGAGGGCTGGAAGGCCGACCTCCAGCGCCTCCACCGCGCCATCGCCAACCTGCGCGAGGAGAGGCCCAGCCTCGTCTCCCTGGAGGCCGGCGAGCGCTCCGCCGAATACCGCCGGCAGCTCGGCGAAGTCCGGGCCCAGCTCGAAGAGCTGAAAGCCCAGGCCGACGGGGTGGGACGCCGCGTGGTCGACGTGCTCACCCGCTACCACGAGCAGCGCCCGGAGCTGGAGGAGAGGCTGGCCGAGCGGGAGGCGCAGCTCCAGCGTGCCCGCCAGCACAAGGAGGCCATCGAGCTGGCCCTCTCCGTGCTCGAGGAGATCGGCCGCGAAGTCCACGGACGGTGGGCCGAGGAACTCAACCACCGCACCAGCCAGCTCCTGGAGCGGGTGGTGCCCACGCTCAGCGACCTGAAGTTCGACAGCCGCCTCCAGTTCGGCGTATGGCACCGCGACGGGGAGACGCCGGTTCGGAGCGCGGAAGACAGCCCCATCCTCAGCGCCGGCACCTGGGACCAGCTCTACCTGGCGGTGCGCCTGGGGCTGGCCGACTTCGTGGCCCAGCGCCGGGGCGGCGGGCTGGTGCTGCTGGACGACCCCTTCGCCCACTTCGACGACGAGCGCTTCGAGCGGGCCTTCCGCGTGCTCGCCGAGATGAGCCAGGGCCGCCACCAGGTGATCATCTTCTCCTGCCAGCGCCAGCGCTTCAAGTGGCTGCGCGAGCGCGACCGCGAGTGGTTCGCCGACCACATCGTCCAGCACGGCGTGGCCAGGGCACGGGCACGCTCCGCCTGAGCGAGCCCCCACGCGACACGAGGCCGGGGGCCTGGGCACGATGACCTCCCGCGGCGAATGGCTGGCCGGCCTCCTCGTCGTCGGCTCCCTTCTCCGAGGGGCCGCCGGGGCCGAGGCCTGGGTGGACAGGACGGAGGGCCGGCCCCGCATCCTGGGCCGCGGCGACCACGAGGGCATGGTCCGCCGCGAGCACGCCTTCCGCTTCCATCTCGGCCAGCGCCGCTACACCATCCGCCATCTGGCCTTCCAGGAGCAGGGCGCCGACGCCCAGGCCCCGCTGGTCGACCCCCTGGTGGGCATGCCCCGCCCCTGTAGCTGCAACTGGTATCACAGCGGATTCCTGTTCTTCCGGCTCGACGGCCGCCAGGTCGACGGACCCATCGCCTACCGCAGCCTGGTGGTGGAGAAGGGCGAGCGGGCCATGGCCGACATCGTGTGGGACGCCGAGCCGGCCCGCGTGCGCTTCCGCTTTGCCGGCCGCCCCGGCGACGACAGGCTGCTGTGCCACGTGGCCTGGGAGCTGAAGGGGCAAGGGAAGGACGTTCGCCTCCTGCTTCGCTGCTACCCTAGCTTTTTCACCGCCTGGCACGACCGCGCCGGCGACCGCCGCATCCTCACCCCCGGCGGCACCCTGGAGCAGGGGCAGAACGTCGAGCGTCCCGCCCATCAGAGCTGGTACGCGGTCTACTACGACACGGTGTTCGACGTGGCCCGCGGCGAGGGCGAGGGCCCCTGCGCCCTGCTCTTCGATGCCCGGGCGGTGCGCTCCGTGCGCTTCCGGGTGGGCAGCTACGGGGTGGACACCGAGCTGGTGTGCCCCGCGGGGGCGGGCGGCGTGCGCCTGGCGCTGTGGGAGTTCCCGGGCGTGGCGAACGCCCGGGTGCTGGCCGCATTCCGCAGCGAGGCGGACCGGTGGGCGGAGGCCCTGCGGGACTTCGACTTCACGCCCTCGACCCTCCGCCGCCTCGACCCCGGAGCCGAGCTGGCCCGGCTCGAGCGGCTCACCCAGGCCCCCGCTGTGCGTCGGCGGCTCGGGGCGCGGGCGGGGGCCTTCGCCGAGCGGTTCCGCGATCTGGCGGGGCTCGACCTGGCGAAGCTGTCCATCGCCCGCGAGAGCCGCCTGCTGGAGATGCTGCCCGCCTATCGCGACTTCCTCTGGGAGCTGCGGCTGGCCGCCCTGCTGGCCGAGTAGCGGGGCGGCGGCACTCCCGTCATCCCTGGAGATCTGGCATGAGCATCCCGCGCCGTGTCCCCTGTGCCCTGGCGCTGGCCGTGGCCTCGTGTGCCCCTCGGCCCGAAGGGGGCGCGGGAGGGCCGTTCGACGTTCCTCGGCTGGCGGAGGTGGCCATCGACGGCGACGGCTCGGACTGGAGCGAGGGCGGCTTCCGCATCGACGTCCTCCACGACCCCTCGCCCCGCCGGGCGTCGGCCCCCGACCTCGATGCCACGGCCCGCCTGGGGTGGGACCCGCGCGGCCTGCTCGTGCTCGTCGCCGTGACCGACGACGTGCCTTTCGAGCACACCAACGCGGACCAGCTATGGAGGGGCGACTCCGTCGAGCTGTTCCTTGCGCCCCATCGGGGGGCCAGCGACCACGTGCAGGTCGTCGTGGCCCCCGGCGCCGACCCGCGGCAGGGGGCGCCGCGCAGCCGGCTCTACGACCATCGCAAGGACGACGCGTTGCGGGAGGTCGAAGTGGGCGTCACCGCGGCCTGTCGCCCCAGGCCCGGCGGCTACGTGCTCGAAGCCCTCCTGCCCTGGGAGGGCCTGGGTGTCGAGCCGGCGGAGGGGCGCCAGGTGGCCTTCCAGCTCTATGTGAACGACGCGGACCGGGCGGGCGAGCGCCGCCAGCTACGCTGGTTCCCCGAGGGCGGGGCGCACGCCGACTCGACGAAACTGCATTGCGTGCGCCTGGCGGCTGCGCCGGGTCCTCCTGTGGCCGCTGCGGCCTGGGGGGCCTACGAGCGCTTCCGCCGCACGCGGGTGCGCGTGGCGACGACGGCGGACCGGGCGGGCCGGATGGCCCGCGTGCTGGCCGGGGGGCGGGAGCTGGGGCGGGCCCGCCTGGTCGCCGATGGGCGGCTGGCCACGGCCAGGGTGGCGCTGCCCATGCCTCCGCGGGGCGAGCCTTACGGCCCCCTGGACGTGGTCGTCGGCGACCGGGTGGTGGCCGCCGTGCGCCTGCCGGACCCCGATGCGGCGCGCCAGCGTGCCTTCGAGGAGGAGGCGCTGGGCTTCCGACCCAGCGTGTTCGCGGGCGAGGAGTTCCCCGAGGTGGTCTTTGAGCACCCTTCGCGGGTGGAGGATCTCATCGGCCCCTATACGCTGGCCGCGACGTTTTACGACGCCGCCTACCAGGAGGTGGCCGCGGCCCAGGCGCCGGGCCGCTACGGCGCCATCGTGGAGGTCCGCCCCGACCGGGGGCCGACCACCTTCCGGTTCCTCACCCTGTTCGGTCTTCCCCGGAGAGTCGACTGGCGGCGGACGCAGCTCCGTGCCACCGTGCGGCTCCCCGAGGAGATGGGCATCGAGCCGCGGGTGGTGGACCGGTGGTCGGAGTCGGTGGGGGAGTACCTGAAGTGGGAGGTTCGCTCCAGCTTCGACCGCAACCCCGAGAGCGCGGTCCTCTTCGCGGGCCTCTACGAGCTGGAGCCCGACACCCCTGTCACCGACCGCACCAGCCCCTGGACGCGCGACGTCTGGTGGTGGCACGGGCTGAAGAAGAAGACCGGCCACTTGAAGCCCCTCCGCTACCTGGTGCACCTGCCGCCCGGAGCCGAGGAGGGCGAGGGGAGGACGTGGCCGGCCATCCTCTTCCTCCACGGGGCCGGCGAGCGGGGCGACGATCTGAGCCTGGTGGAGACCCACGGACCGCCCAAGATCGTGAAGACCCGCGAGGACTTCCCCTTCATCGTCGTTGCCCCCCAGTGTCCCCGGGGCCAGTGGTGGAGCCCTCCGCTGCTCGACGACCTCTACCGCGAGGTGATGGCCAAGTATCCCGTCGACCCGGAGCGGGTCTACCTCACGGGGCTGAGCATGGGCGGCTTCGGGAGCTGGGCGCTGGCCTGCGAGTTCCCCGACCGCTTCGCCGCCGTGGCGCCTATCTGCGGCGGCGGGGACCCGCGGGACGCCCAGCGCATCGCCGAGGTGCCCATCTGGGTCTTCCACGGGGCCCAGGACGGCGTAGTGCCCGTGGAGCGGAGCGAGCAGATGGTGGCGGCATTGCGGCGGGCAGGGGGGCGGGTGCGCTTGACCGTCTACCCCGAGGCCGGGCACGACTCCTGGAGCAAGGCCTACGCCAGCGAGGAGCTCTACGAGTGGCTGCTCTGCCAGCGTCGGGGCGAGCCGCGGCAGCCCCGGGCCCCCGAGCGAGGCCCCTAGGCCGGCGGCCTGGGCGGGGCCAGGCTACCGCTTGGAACGCGGAGCGCGCTTCCTGCGGCGGCGGCGCTGCTCGATGGGCACGTAGGAGCGGTCGAAGTCTCCTACGTAGACGGCGCGGGGACGGAAGATGCGGTTGTTCTGGAGGTACTCGAGCAGTCGGGCGGACCATCCCGCCACGCGGCTGACGGCGAAGATGGGGGTGAACAGCTCCGAGGGGATGCCCATGGCGGCGTAGACCAGGCCGGAATAGAAGTCGACGTTGGGGAACACCTTCTTCTTCTCGCCCAGTGCGGCGACCACCTCCTTCTCCAGGGCGCGGGCAGTCTGCACCAAGGTGCGGCTCTCCTGGTTGTTCTTGGCCAGCAGGCTGGCCAGGGGGCCGAGAATACGCGCCCGGGGGTCGTAGGCCTTGTAGACCCGATGGCCGAAGCCGAATATCTTCTGGTTGCTGGCCAGCTGCTGTTCGAACCAGGACGGGACGTTTTCCGGTCCCCCGATGGCCCGCAGGGTGCGCAGCACCTGCTCGTTGGCTCCTCCGTGGAGGGGGCCGTTGAGGGCGGCGATGCCCGCTCCCACGGAGAAGTAGATGTCGGAGAGGGTGGAGGCCACGACCAGGCTGGCGAAGGTGCTGGCGTTCATGCCGTGGTCGGCGTGGAGGATGAGGGCCACGTCCATCACCCGCTCCTCGA